>JBAUAN010000060.1:0-137742 GCA_049675725.1 Candidatus Sulfotelmatobacter sp.
ATCATCTTGCGTAAACGGGTCACAGGAATCTCCTTTCCCTATGACCCACACTATGTCAGCTGCTCCTGAAATCTCCGGGCTCACCCACGCGGTAGCGTCCGCCGCGCCAGCGGCTTCGTCCTTGTCGGCAACCCTTTCCTTTGTTGGATTATGGAAGGTTAACCCATCATCCGCCCAGAACTCGGGAGATTTGATCCTCCGATTGCCCCGGGGTGCTCGCGGACCCAGTTGCCGATTCCGATTCAAAGGGACGTGGAACCCAATACGAATCTCATTTCTAATGCTAAATGTTCCAAGATACCTATTTTGAACATAGGTATTTTGGGTGTACAATCTATCCCATGGCAAATAACCCCGTTCATCGCGATCTTTTCCCCGGCGCGCTGGAAGTGATGATTCTCCAGTCCCTTCGGTTGAAACCTATGCATGGCTATGCGTTAGTGAAACACATCAAACAGGTTTCCGAAGACCTGCTCCAGGTGGAAGAGGGCTCTCTCTACCCCGCACTCCAGCGGATGCTGAAGGAAGGCTGGCTCGAAGCGGAAACCGGAACCTCCGCCAAGGGCCGCCCCACGCGCATTTACCGGCTTACCGACGCGGGCATCCGCCACCTCGAAAAGGAAGTCGTCAGCGTCGAAAGGATGTTCGCCGGCATCACTCGCGTGCTCACTGTTGCCAAAGTATAGGAGACCTGCGATGCAACGATTCCCTCAGTTTTTCTCTCGGCATCGCCGCTATGAGGACATCTCCATCTCGATCCGGGAGCACATCGAGGAGCGAACTGAGGAATTAATGGTCGACGGCATCTCACGCAAGGAAGCCGAGCAAACGGCACGGCGCGAATTTGGCAACGTGACTCTTCTCGAGGAGCGCAGCCGTGAAGTATGGCACTGGCCGGCGTTCGAATCCATTCTGGCTGACCTGAAATTCGCCTACCGCCGGCTGCGAAAATCGCCGGGCTTCGCCGCCACCGTTCTCCTAACGCTAGCCATTGGCATCGGCGCCAACACTACCGTCTTCAGCGTGATCAACGGCGTCCTTTTGAAACCTCTGCCTTACCCCGATTCCGGACAGCTTGTCTCGTTGTGGCTCAACGCTCCCGGCGCCGGAGGCCTGGCTAATTTTTCCAGCGGCCTTCAGCTTTCGGCTTCGATGTACTTCACCTTCTCTGAACAGAACCGAAGCTTCCAGTCGATGGGCATCTGGTCGCCTAGCAACGCAAGTGTAACGGGCGTAGCTGAACCGGAACAGGTGCGCACCGAGATGATCAGCGCCGGCGTGCTGCAGACGCTCGACGTTCCCCCCGCGGCCGGCCGCTGGTTTGTTCAGGCCGATCAGGATCCACATGGCGGGAAGACCGCCATGTTGAGCTACGGCTATTGGCAGCGGCGTTTTGGTGGAGATCGCAGCGTGATCGGGCGCGTCATTCAAGTGGACGCGCAGAGCAGGGAGATTGTTGGCGTGATGCCGCGTGGTTTCCGGCTGGTGGATCGCGACTTCGATCTTCTGGTACCGCTGGCGTTGGATCGTGCCAATCAAAAGCTGGCCGGCTTCGGCTATTACGGAGTCGCCCGTCTCAAACCGGGCATTCAACTCGCCCAAGCCGACGCTGACATTGCACGGCTGATTCCTGTATGGATGGATTCCTTTTCGAACGGCCCCGGCACGAATCCGCATTATTACGAAACGTGGCGAATCAGCCCCGGCTTCCGTTCTTTGAAGCAGCAGGTCATCGGCAGCATCGGTGGTGTGCTGTGGGTGGTCATGGCGACCGTGGGACTTGTCATGCTGATTGTGTGCACCAACGTCGCCAATCTTCTGCTGGTTCGCGCGGAGTCGCGCCACGAGGAGCTTTCCATTCGAGCCGCTTTGGGCGCCGGCCGCATGCGCATCGCGCGCGAGTTGCTCATCGAGAGCGTTTCGCTCGGACTCTTGGGCGGCGTGATTGCCATCGGGGTAGCCCTTGCGGGCTTGCGTCTTCTCATGGCGATTGGCCCAGCAGATCTGCCGCGCCTGAGTGAAATCTATCTCGATGCGCGCACGCTCGGTTTCACTCTCGCGCTTTCGGTTCTTTCGGGATTTTTCTTCGGATCCATATCGGCGTTAAGATACGCCCGGACAAAAGCTTCCGCGATACTGGGAGGCACAACCCGGACGGCCAGCGCGGGCCGCGCGCGGCAGCGCTCTCGCAATGTGCTGGTTATAGCGCAGGTATCCATGGCACTCGTTCTCCTGGTAAGCGCTGTGCTTATGATTCGCACCTTCGCAGCTCTACGCAAGGTCGAGCCCGGCTTTGCCGACCCCCAACACGTGCAGACCATGCACATTTGGATTCCCGACCTGCTGATCTCCGATCCGCAAACGGTCACGCAGGTTCAGAACAACATCGTCGACAAAGTGGCTGCGATTCCGGGAGTCACTTCAGTTGGCTTCGCTGGCGCCGTGCCCATGGAGAACAACGATCCCAATTGGGACGAGATTCGCGTAGAAGGAAAAAACTACGAAGGCGGGGAACCTCCCCTCCGGCTCTTCAACTTCGTTTCACCGGCGTATTTCAATGCGATGGGCACTCGTTTTGTTGCCGGTCGCGACTTTACATGGACTGACATCTACGGCCTGCGGCCCAGGGTGATCGTGTCGGAAAATTTTGCGCGCGAGTCGTGGGGTTCGGCCTCCGCCGCCGTCGGTAAGCGTCTCCGCCAATTCACGAACATGCCATGGCAAGAGGTCATCGGTGTGGTCGAAGACGTCCGCGTGCATGGCGTCGACGAAGCAGCGCCTGCCATCGTTTATTGGCCGGCGATGCTCAACGATCCGTACACGGCGAAACCGACCATTGATGCCCCGCGTTTCGTCACGTTCGCGATTCGCAGCGATCGTGCCGGAACCGAAACCTTCCTCAAGCAGGTGCAACAGGCTGTCTGGTCAGTGAACGCAAGCCTGCCGCTGGCGTCGGTGAACACCATGCAGGAGATCTACAGCCAGTCGCTGGCACGCACTTCATTCACGCTCGTCATGCTGGCGATTGCCGGCGCTATGGCGCTTGCCCTAAGTCTGATTGGCATCTACGGAGTCATCTCGTACGCTGTTTCGCAGCGCACTCGCGAAATAGGAATCCGCCTGGCGCTCGGGGCGCAAAAAAGTGTGCTGCGATGGATGTTTGTTCGTTCCGCCCTCGTGTTGACTGGAGTTGGCGTCGTAATCGGCCTCGGAGCAGCAGCCGCACTCATGAGACTCATGAAAACTCTGCTCTTCGGCATCAGCCCGCTCGATCCTCTCACTTTCCTCGCTGTGCCGCTCGTCCTGGCCAGCGCGGCTGCGCTTGCAAGCTATCTGCCCGCTCGCCGCGCTGCCGGAGTCGATCCAGTGGAAGCGCTGAGAGCGGAGTAACTGAACCGCGGTTGCAAGGAGTGTTTAGCTTGCGCCCGTTCTTTCTATTCTTGATCCCGGGCCGAGCTGCTCGTTGAGACAGATCCTGACCTGTCAGCGATTCAATTCAGTGTCACTCGTAATCCCGTCGCATGGGGGATAGTTACGGAGTATTTGCCCCACCTGAGCGAACTGCTCTTCGCTGACGTTCTGATGTGCGCGTCGCGGCTGTCTAGTGCCGGTGCGTGTAATGTCTCGGTTTGCACCACTCCACTGGCGTCGCGACCAAAGTCGAGTTCCACTTCAAGGTCTGCCGCCGCGTCCTTATTCAGAATGATCACGGATGTTTGCCCGCCAGGCAGTTTTGCGGCATACGCCGTTGCATTGACTCCCGCAGCCTGCAGCTTCCCTGAGAACTCAGTCTCCAACAGTCTTCCGCCGCTGAACGACCCCGCAAACTTGAGCCCATACGCGACCGGCTCCAATACATAGTCCGTGCCAAATGTCGCAATAGGTGTATAGAAAGGATGTGGATGCGCCGCAATCTGTTCGGGAGTTTCGCCCTTCCCTTCGAGAAGCGAGTCGCCAGGCAGAGATCCGCCAACGGAATTGGCCACAGATTTGCCGGTACCACCGTGCAGATTGACGCCGGAATAGTCATTACTGGCCAGAAGAAGCGAATAATCGGCAGACCAAAGTGCAGCGGCAAACACATCGGAGACACCGGGTTTGCCTCCGCGATAGCACGTGTTGCCTTCAGTCATGCGTACACGCGCACCCATCTTGCCGGCTGCGGTCGATGCGATATTCGCAGTGTCCTGCACCTTTTGCATGGTCGCCGGTTTCAGCAGGTTCGGAATGTTGACCTCGGGGTTCGTCGCCGGGCCCCCAAAGTAATAATGATGAGTCAGGGTCGTTACGAGGGGCGGAGCCTGAATGGATGGCCATTGATCAGCAATCTCAGTCAGCCATGCCACAGCGCCGGCAACATCCGGCAGGCCGAACTTTGCTGCCGGCACCCCCGCTGCGATAGCCCGCGCCAGAGAGAGCCATTCTTGCAGGTAAGTCTTGGCAGACCATGTTTTCGGATCGCGCAGGTGACGGTCAAATAGATCCGCCTCGTTTCCGATCTGGAAATACTGGAGGCGGTCGCGCAGCGTCTCAGCTACAAAAACCGCTTCCTGGGCAGCTCGTGGCGGTGTATTTGTGCCCATCCCGATGCCGTACACGCAAGTCCAACCAGTGGCTTGGAGAAACTCCGCCAGCTTCCTGACTGCCTCGGGCGTCACAGCGTAGTACCGAGCCTTCGGTTCGCCCACGACCTCACGGACTCGAGGATGTTCTGGTTCGGGAGAATCAGGCTTAGGTTTCCAGTAAGCGAATTCGCTGGTATTGCCGCCAAGGCGAAGAACACCAGTTGACGAGAGTGCTTTGAACTCGCGAATCAAGCCGCTGTTCTGCGCCGAAAAGAAAGTCGGATCCGCGAGTTGCTGCACTTCGTAAGACAGGCCGACAAAATCAATCGGCATACGAGGACCAGTCGCTTCCCTGGGGATGTTTAGGACAACCCGGATCTTGCTTTGACCGTGCGCGTGAAGGCTTGCTGCAGCCATAGTGTACGCTGTCGTGGCAAGGAATCTCCGTCGTGTAATCATCGGATCTCTCGATTCTTTCTTTTCTGCGGGCGTAGAGCGCTCGCGTTTTTTGATGAGCTTAGAAATATGACCAGCGACAACTCCATCCTGGGCATCCCTTGTCTTTCAGATTTGAAGCGTAACGAGAATATTTTTTTATCATCGGCGCCCAACTCAAGCAGTTCTAACCCCGACCGCGAGAGCGACCCAGGGAACGAAGGTTCCTCCGGTAGTATCGTCGGTGGCAACGGCCTGCGGTGCGGTGACTGCAGCGGTGCTATCTTCCACCAGTAGCGATGTAACGGGCGTTTCACGCGGAGTGAAATTTGCGCCCGCTAGCAAGTTCGTGTCTTTACTCGCGAATACCACGACGTAGACGAGATCCCCTGACTGCGCGGGCTGCACCGAAACACCCGCAATCGTCTCGATGCCGGCAGTTCCCGTGTTCTGCGAATGCGCCGTACTGAAGCCGTAAACTGCGGATGCGCCCGAGTATTCCGACACGCAAATGCTGCTGGGTCCGGTTGCCCCGCTCCCCAAGGTTGCGGTGATGGTTACATTCCCGCCGAAAATGTTCGGCACGTAGAAAAGGCGCGATTGCCGCAACCAAGGACCGATGCCGGCCTGGGCGAAAGTGTCGCCGAGATTGTCCGACAGGGTAACAGTGCTCGAGCTCGGGCCCGCGTAGGAGACTGCAACGATCAGAAGGTTTCCTTTAGTAGTTGGATTCGGAAGGGTCACCGTGATCGGCCCATTGCCGTTCTGTTCGCTGGCATTGGCCTGCACGAATCCAATGGCGTAGTAGGTAAAGGTGAACGAGCTTGAAAGCGGACTCCCGTTGCCCGTTAGCACGACGTCAACCGGTCCGGGTGCATGGGGCGGGGTAACCGCGTCCACTTCCGAATCATTGACCGGTTGCACATTGGTTCCGGTCACACCACCGAAAGTTGCGCCGTTCAAGTCGGTAAAGCCAGATCCAAAAATTTGAACCCGTGTACCTCCGACGCTTGGACCGGAATTGGGCTGGACATTGCTGATCTGCGGCTCTAAGCCGGTCGATTGCAACCCGAAAATCTGATCGCAGCCGACAAATCCCAGCAGTGCAACAATTCCTAGCAGGAAAATCGGTGTCAATAGAACAAATAGATCAATCATCGAGCCCTCCTGATTAGCGCAGTCTGTATTTGGCCATGCGACCGCTCTGATGTTTCTTCCGGTCAGCGGTTTTTCGCAGATGCACCAGCCGCCTTCGACGGAGATCCAGAAGGCGAGACAAGCCCGTCCCCGGGCACGTGCCCGTATTTAATTCCTGCGATCGCGCCGCTCTTATCGATGAAGACGATCGTGGGCCAGAGGCTCACTCCGTAACCAAGCGAGATTTCGCGCTTCGGATCAGTTACAAGAATTGCTGTTAATCCGTCTTCGGCCGCGACCCCTCTCGCTACGCTCGGATCCTCTCCGTCGTTAACCGCCATGATGATCGCCGGAGACTTGCTCTTTGCTGCATCGGCCTGAAGGTCGCGGATCGCCAGAATGCTCGGTTTAACAGAACTCCTCCAAAAGACAAGGATGATCTGCTGACCAAAGAGTTTTGCGAGTACGACCTCGCGGCCGGAGGCGTATTCGAACAGGAAATTGGGTGCCAGCTGCCCGATCCGCGCATTCAGCCGCGGCAGGCTGAGCCTCACCGGTGGTCGCTTTACCAGATACCGGGTAAACGCACTGGCCAAGGCAGGCCCTTCCAGATTTCCTTCTTTCTGCCACACAATATTCCCCGCTGGGGTGACGATCAGCGTTAGTGGACGCGTTGCCGAGTTCACACCCAGCGCGGCCCCCCAACTTCCATCCGAATCTACCGCATAAACGACGCCAGAAACGTACGGAGCTTTCGACAACAGGTCGGGAGTCAGCACAGCGACGACCGCTGTTGGAGCGTCTGCACGAGTGCTGCGGGCCAGCGCCTCGGTCAGAATTTGCAGTTTCGCGGAGGAGTTCGGACCGGCGAAATGCACCACGAGATTGGGAGCGTTGGCGCCGGTCTGGCCGACCGCAACCTGCGTGTGTCCCGAGATCAACATCCCGCCTGACGGAAGCGGGCGAGTGATCGCCACCACCGGTGCGGCGAGGGTTCCACTTGCGACAGGATCGGGGAACGGGATAGGAAATCGCGTGTAACCGCACAAGCTCGCGGTAACCGGCTCATAGGTTGGCGGGGATCCGAAGTTCGAGATTCGAGTGCCGGTGATGGTCAAGCAAAGCGGCGAATACCCTGGAACCGATATCGTGGTAGCTCTCGCGCCTGGTGGCGCGTTCTCAGGCCCGGAATACAGCAGCACAAACCGGTTCGGGTCAATGTCAAACGGATACGCTTGCTCCTGTCCTTGCACGCTCCATTCATAGTGCGCAATCGTACCCCCGGGAATCCAGGTATTGAGCGCCGAATAATCTGTCCCCTGAACAATCGGCGAAACTACCACTCCCGTCCCACTCGTGCTTTGCGGGATCGGCTCAAACTCCACGTACGGTTGTGGCCAGTCAAAAAGAATCAGCGAGCCATGTAACACGATCCCTGCTTGCTGAATATCAACCGTGTTGTAAACCAGAAATAGCTGCTGGGAGGCTGTTGGCGAGCTTCCATCCGCCGGAGCGAACTGTGTGTTGAGAAAATTCCCCAGGTTCGTGTTTGCGTTGAACACGTTGTTCACCGTGTTCCCCGCTCCCGTCACACCAATCGCTGCGGTGATCCCATCCTTGACAGCGTTCGTAATGGCGCCGGTAAAGAAATCAACAATTCCGGCTAGCGTGCTGCTGGTGCTTACCGACACGCTCCCAACCACGAGTTCAACCGTAGGCCCAGAGGGCACCAGAGAAAAATCCACCGTCACCGTAAAAGAGAAACTGCTCGGCGGGTGGCCGTGGGTTTCGGGACCCGCTTTCCCTTGGACGGTAAGCACGATGTTCCCGGGCTGCAGATCGAAACTGGCGCTGGTCAGCGCGATTGGATAAGAGTAGTGCAACGTTTCGATCCCAAGATTGACGGGGAACGTGACTGGCTGAAACGTCTGGCTCATGATGTTGCCGCTGATCAAGCGAAACGTATTGAGTAGATAGTCGCGGCCCACGGCGAATGCAAAATCATCGGTCGGCGCCAGAAACACATTCGTCACACTGCTCGTCGTCGATGGGTGATCGTTCAAATCAAGCATCACGACAAGCACACCGGGCAGTGTTTTAAGCTGCACGTCGGCGATGCTGTTGGGCAGAGTCACGCTGGAGGGCAGAAAGCTGGTTTGCAGCGCGTTCTGAATGCATAGGTTGATTCCCGCCATGTCCTCGGCGCTCAGCGCCTGGCTTGTGTATGACGGAGTGAAATTGATGGTAGCCTCATCCGCTTTGAAGTCGATCTCGATCACGTTGATGCGTCCCGAGAGGATCTCATTAATGGGCGCTGTAATATCCAGATCGCCCCGCATGAATTCTGCAAGAGGAGCGGTATTTTTGTCCGGAAAAAACCGCGCCATCAGATTCATGCGCACGGTGAGGCTTTCTCCATCGGCCGTCGGAACGGCGATCGTCGGCGGGAACACCTGGAGTTGAACGGTTCCTGAGATATGGCTGGGAATAATCTGCAGCGGCGCAATCACCAACCGATCGGGATTCAGCAGCACCCCCAGCCGCGACCGAACAGGATCGGCGATAGCGGCAGGGCCGGGGAAGGGATTCGGATTCCCGATCATTCGTTGATTGGCAACCGCCTCACCGAAGCCGTCCACCGTTCCAACAACTACCGGCCAATTTGGCTGGGTTGGGTGAGGATTGTCATCAACTCGAGCTGAGAGGGAGTGCAGGAAGCGCCCGCTCTGGTGCATTCCCGCCAACAACCGGTTGACGGCAAGGACAGCAAACTCCGCCACCACATCGAAATCGCCTGTAAGATTGTTTGCCATGGCTTCACCGCCTTTGGAGTTGCAGTGTCATCGAAAACAGAACGACGGCTAGAGAAAAAGCCCGTCACGGCTTCGACCCCGGCTGCTACCACCGGTCACAGCTCAACGCAGGAGAAGTCGTCCAAGAAAACGCCAGTCACTACAGGGGTTCGGCCCAGGTCTAGTTTCGCCAGTAAATCGTCAGGGTAGAAATCGACAACAGACTGATAAGGAGCGAGATGACGTGCGCAATGCTAAGACCTGAAGCATTTTGCGGACGCTCACGCCCAAATTCCATCAGCAACCGCCCGGCGGCGTAACCGAGTGAAACAAAAAGGAACAACGCTCCTGGAAATGGCGTAGAACGTCGCAACAAGACCGCACAAATCAGAAGCACGGCAGCCCACGTAGCTTCAAAAAGCTGGGTGGGAAGGCGTTTCTCCCACATTCCATCCCGATTCGGCAGATACAAGCCGAACCAGGTGCACGGACGGCCTGCGCAACAACCATTCAATAGGCAGCCGATCCGCGTGAAGAGCATCCCCACCAGGATGGTGAAGATGGCCACATCCCAAAACGCAGGCAGGCTAACATGCAACACGCGCAGTACCGGCACCGACGCCAGCAAAGCACATGGCAATCCGCCATACATGATGTATCCGCCGTCGTTTCGGTCCCAGATACGCTGCAAGTTGTGACGATACACTTGCCATTTAGATGCCACGAACAGCAGTCGCGCCCCGGCAACGGCCGGAACTATCAGAATCAGTGTCGCCACATAGACTCGGAAGGCATCAAGTCCCGCCGAGTGCGACACAACATTTCCAGCCACTACGCCCAGCACCAACCCGATGTAGAGCATGGCGGGATAGCTCCAGACGGTGACGCCTCGCCATTGAAACAACACAGGGCGCATAGGTCTCGGTAAACCCAAACAGATTAGTACCAGAACGCGAGCAGCAATCCCCCGACGATTCCCAGGTCGGCCAAGTTGAAAGCTGGCCACCACCGAAAATCAATAAAGTCCAGAACCGACTCGTGCTGCCAAATGTCGAGCAGGTTTCCGGCTCCACCTCCCAGTGCCAATCCCAAACCGACCAAGGATAATCGACTTTGAAACCATCTTCCCGAGGAGTGCAATGCTACAGTCGAGACTGCGGCGAAGACGAATGCAACTGTCATGGCGATCCGAACTTTCTCGCTGCGATAAAGTGGGTTTTTATTCTTCACGAGGTGAATGCACGGCAAACGAGTGCGGTGGGGAGCCCGACCTCGCGAAAGCATGAGCGCAATCCTCTTGCTCCATTGATCGAGCAACAGCAGGACACTGCCAGATGCAAGCAGATTTGTCAGAAAATCACCCCAAGCCCAACATCCTTTACACGATCCAATTACATGTGTCAAGCCGAGAGCGCTTTCACTAAAAATTCACGGAAGATTGCGTCGAATCTCTCGTTCACTCTTTTATTTCTCATACTTACTTTTGAGGAGGTAGTCGGTTTCACGAAGTTTGCCGAAACTGCCTGTGGTGCACGAGTCAGGGCGCCGCGAGCGAATCCGTGCTTGCACTTGCCTTGGCGGGCGATACGGCGCGAGCCCAATCCTTAGCGGAAGACTGGGGGAAGCGATTTCCGCTTGACACCCCGATGCAGTCGCTCTGGCTGCCTGCAATTCGGGCTCAAGTGGCGCTCGACCCAAAAAACCCTGATTCGGCGCTGAACACCCTGCAAAATGCGTCGCCGATAGTGTGCTGGAACATTTCGTTTATTGACAATTATTTCCTGCCTGTATCCGACGTACGTGCGTGGAGAGGCATCCCTGGTCGCCCGATAGGGCAGCGCTGCCGCCGCCGAGTTTCAGAAAATTCCCGATCACAGCGGTATCGTCTGGAATTGCTGGACGGGCGCGCTGGCCCATCTGGGACTGGCCCGCGCCAACGCATTGCAGTCGAGGCCCTCGCAGGGAGCGCCCTTTCCCAGCAGGGTGAGGATCAGGGTGCAAGCCGGTTATATTTCTTCAGAACCTCCCGCAATCGATCATGAGGGAGTGCGATCACTGTATGACCTTTTGCACCCGTCATCGTCTCAGCGGCGATCATGGCGTTGACGACCGCCTCTTCCGTGGCTTGCACCGTGGCCAGGAAAATGGGGTTGATCTGGTCGTTGGGCAGCATGCTAAGTGGGCGACCACCCCTGGAAGACGCTGCTCCCGGATTCGCGGTGGAAAAGGCAATGAAGATGTCGCCTGAGCCATCGCCTGAGTAGCTTCCGTCTCGTCCCAGGCCCAGGGTCACACGCTTTGCGACGCGCTTCAATTGCGTCGGAATCAACGGAGCATTCGTGGCGACGACTACGATAATGGAACCCACATCGTCATCCCAGACTTTCGGTCCAGCAATCTCACGACCGACGGGCACACCGGCAATCCGCAACTGATCCCGCTGTCCATAGTTGCATTGCACCAGCACGCCGACCGTGTAGCCTCCGTACTTGGCGTCGACTACGCGCGATGCCGTGCCGATTCCACCTTTGAACTCGTTACAGATCATCCCGGTGCCGCCACCCACGTTTCCTTCTTCCACCGGCCCGCTATGCGCGCTGTCGAGAGCGTGAAAAGCATCCTCGGCCTTCACGTGGAATCCGTTGATGTCATTCAAATAGCCGTCCCAGGTCTCAGCCACAACCGGCAAGGACCACGCGTAACCTTCTTTGTCAGCCCCACGATGCTTCAGGCGCCAGGCGATCACCGCATCCCGTACGATGCCGACACTGTGTGTATTCGTGATCATGACGGGGCCCTCAAGAAAACCCGACTCTTCGACCCAGGTTGTCCCGGTCATCTCGCCGTTGCCGTTTTCTGTGAACCATCCGGCAAAGACCGGGTCGTTGGACTCTTTGCCACGAGGCAGAATCGCGGTTACACCGGTTCGCACCGGACCGACGCCCGCAGGTGAAGCAGCGTCACCCGAAATCAGCGTAGTATGGCCAACTTCCACACCTTGGACATCGGTGATGGCGTTCAGCGGTCCGGGTATGCCATCGAAAGGAACGCCCAGGTCCCGCGCCCGAGGCTTGGTTTGAGCGCATACCACACCCGTGAGGACTAGACAAACGAGAAAGACATTCACGTTCTTGAGGTCGGACTTAGGCATCGAGCTTCCTCCAGTCTGCGATCAGAGTACCTGCTATCGTGCGCGACAGCGCTTCGCGCTCTTGACTTTGCGCGCACGATCACAATAATGCTTGCAACACAAAAGTGGCCCGGAGCTTGTCGGTCTTTGCCGAAGAATCGACGTCAGAGTTCTCCTTCGGACCGCGGCTTCCGCCCATCTGATCTCTGCGCAAAACATAGTACCGAACCTACGGGGTGCAACGATGAGGTCTTCCATCCGGAATCGGTTCTTTTCTTTGTTCCCGGTCTTCTTGCTGCTGTCCATTTCCTCCGCTTGGGCGCAGACCGGCACAACGTCCTTGCACGGCAAAGTTCTTGATCGGACGCGGGCGGTGGTGGAGGGGTCCAGCGTAACGCTTGCCAACCAGACGCAGGGGTTCAGCCGGGCAGTTACGACGCCGTCCACGGGTGAATTTGAATTTCTCGCGCTTCCCCCGGGCACCTATGTACTGACCGTGGAGAAGGCTGGTTTCAAGAAATACGAGCAGACCAATCTCCAGCTTCTTGTCAACGTGCCGACTAGCGTGAACGTTGTCCTTCAGGTCGGCGCGCCGACCACCCAGATCGAAGTTTCCGGGCAGGCCCCAGTAATCAACACCGAAGACGCGACCATGGGTATAGCGTTTGACGAGAATCAGGTAAAGGAACTGCCGCTCGAAGGCCGCAACGTGCCCGACCTGCTTACGCTGCAGCCGGGAGTTGCCTATACGGGCAATCGAGCAGACACCAGCACCGACGATACGCGCAGCGGCGCTGTGAATGGCGCGCGCAGCGACCAGGGCAACATCAGTGTCGATGGCATTCGCGTGAACGACGAAGGCGGCCACGCTTTTACATCCGTCTTGCCTGTGACGCTCGATTCCGTACAGGAGTTTCGCGTCACTACTTCCAACGCGAACGCAGACGAGGGGGGAACCAGCGGCGCCCAGGTGGCTCTGGTGACCAAAAGCGGCACCAATAGCATTCACGGCTCGGTCTACGAGTACCTTCGCAACACCTATACCAGCGCGAACGATTACTTCAACAAACTGACAGAGCTGCAAAACTGCACACTCTCCAATCCGAATGACTGCAACACGCCTCCCAGGCTGATCCGCAACATCTTTGGTGCTTCCATCGGCGGACCCATAAAAAAGGATCGCATGTTCCTTTTCATGAACTTCGAAGGAACGCGGCGCGCGGAGCAAACCGTAAGTTCTGGGGAGGAGGTTCCCAGTCTGGCGATGCGCGATGGTGTCCTGCAGTATCTGTGCACTCTCAATTCGGACGGCAGCCTCAACACGGCCCAATGTCCCGGCGGGTCCAGTTCCGCTGTGCAAGGCAAAAGCGGCCAGACGTACACTCCCGCGCCGGGATACACCGCCCTCGGTTTTCAGCAACTGCAACAGATCGATCCAGTACATGCGGGGCCCGACGCGGGCGCGGCGGCATACTTCCAAACTTTGCCTGCGCCGAATAGCAATGTCACGGGCGATGGCTTTAACTACCAGGGATTCATTTTCGCGGCGCCGACCCATGAGACGCAGAACGTCTACATCGCCCGCGCCGATTACAACATCACGCAAGATGGCAAGCAGCGTCTTTCTCTGATGGGTGCCACGAGAGATGATTCCAGTGATGCCTGCGGCGGCTGCCAGCCATATTTTCCGGGTCAGCCTCCGCAAGGACAGACGGTCTACCACAACAAAGGGCTTATCGCAGGCTACTCAGCTGTCATTCGTCCAAACCTGATGAGCAATTTCCATTACGGATTTGTTCGCGAGAGTTTCGGAACTCTTGGCAACTCCTATCAGCCGTGGATCACCTTCAATTTCACCCAGAGCGTCACTCGCACCCAAAATTACCAGCGCCCGATGCACAATTTTTCAGAAGATTTGTCTTGGATTCACGGGAAGCACACGCTGCAGTTCGGCGGATATCTTTTGTTCATGCGCAACCCCCGGTCCAACTTTACCTCTTCGTTTGACAGCGGAAGCACGAATTCGTCCTTCACCACGACCTCCGGATTTGCGGACAAAAACAGCCCCTTGAACCCGGCGAACAACGGTTATCCTGGTGTCGATCCGAGCTTCGCGGTGAGTTATGACTATCCGATCACCGATCTGTTGGGAATGGTTACGCAAGCCACTACGGTTTTTAATTACAACCGACAACTCCAGTTGCTTGCGCCGAGCGCCGCCGTCTCGCGCCGATACGCGCAAGACAGCTTCGAGCCCTACGTGCAAGACATTTGGAAGGTCAGCCCCAACCTCACGCTGACTCTGGGCCTGCGCTACTCGCTCTTCTCTCCAGTGTGGGAGACCAACGGTTTGCAGGTTTGTCCCAGCCCCAGTCTAGGGCAGTGGTTTTCCATGCGGGCAATCTCCGGCGCCAATGGCGCACCGTCGAGCCAGGATCCTTCATTGAATATCGACTGGTGCGGTCCCGCCAACGCGCAAAAGGGGTATTGGAACTGGGATTACGGCAACGTTGGTCCTCGTGTCGCCTTTGCGTGGGCGCCCAATAAAACCCAAGGCTGGCTGAGCAAGCTCTTGGGCAGCGGCAATAAGTCGTCCATCCGTGGCGGCTTCGGGATTGTGTATGACCGCTTCGGGCAGGGCATTGTAGATGAGTTCAGTGGAAACTCTTTCGGTCTGACGACAAGTCTCAGCAACCCAATCCTGCCGCTCGACAGTTTGCCTCGGTTGACCAGTGTCAATGTCATTCCGCCAAGCCTTCTCCAGCCCACTCCTGGGGCTCCGAGCTTCCCAGAGACGATACCAACCATGCAGGCGCTCGGAGCGTCCGACTTCGGCAGCAGCCTCGATACTTCGCTGAAGACTCCCTATTCCTACGACTTGGACTTTTCCGTGGAGCGCGATCTCGGCGCAGGATTTTCGCTCGATGTTGCATACGTGGGCAGACTTTCGCATCGCCTCCTGAGTTCACAGGATGTCGCTCAGCCGCTCGATCTCAGGGACAAGAAATCCGGACTGGATTACTTCTCCGCCATCCAGCCGCTGGCAAGACTCTACGAGCTGCAGGGTGTGACCGACGCCACCTTCACTGATTCCATGGTCAGCCCGGCGGTAATTCAGTATTGGACCGACATGCTGCAGGCGCCCATCCATGGCGGCTCTTATGCGCTGGGCGCGCAAACGGGAGGTTGTGGTAAGAACTTCCCTGCCTCGACCACCGACCCCGTTCTGGCTATCTTCGATCTTTTCTGCGGAGTTTCAGGTGTTGAGACCACTGCGCTTCAGGCTCTCGATGTGCCGTTCGTATCCGGATTCGGAAACGGTGGAATACCGGATGCTACCGGTGATCCCAGGTGTGGCCAATCTGGACACCCTCTATGCCAATACTATCCGGTTGGAGGGCCGAACGCCTTCTACAACCAGCAATATACGTCTCTGTTCGCCTTGCGTTCGATCGGATTCTCGAATTACAACGCGCTTCAAGCCACGCTCCGGCATCAAATGAGCCATGGCATTCAGTTCGATTTGAATTACACATATTCGAAGTCGATAGACCTTTGTTCGGACGCCGAGCGCGTTGGAAATTCCAGCTCTCTCAACTTCAGTGGCGGCTGTCAGATGTTCAATGCCTGGTCGCCAAATCTTTTCCGCGCCGTTTCCGATTTTGATACCACTCATCAACTAAACGCGAACTGGATCATCGATTTGCCCTTCGGCCGAACCCGCGCGATCGCCGCTCATGTCAATCGCGGTGTCGATGCTGTTATCGGGGGCTGGCAGCTTTCCGGCCTGTACCGGTGGACGAGTGGTTTCCCCTACACCATTTACAACAATCCGGCCGACTACCCCACAGACTGGTATTGGGAAGGTGCCGCAATGCCGAACGTGTCGCACGTGAAGAGTGGGGCTTACCACCTCGCGAACGGCAATGTGAACCTCTTTCCCGACCCGTCTACAGCTCAGAACTTGTTCTCGCCGGCTCTGCCGGGGCAGGTCGGCGTCCGTAATTTCGTACGTGGCGACGGCTTCTTCGGCATTGACCTCGGGCTGTCGAAACGCTGGAAGATGCCCTGGAATGAAAACCACGGTATGGCCTTGCGCTGGGAAGTGTTCAACGTGACGAACTCGACCCGCTTCGACTTCAACGACCAGAATTCCTCCAGCGCGAGCGAAAGCAACAATTCCATCGCGGTCCCGAACTTCGGCAACTATACGCACCTGATGACCAACCCGCGGGTGATGCAGTTCGCGTTGCGTTACGAATTCTAACTTTCAAGCTCTTCGGAACGTACGGCTGTACGCCCTACGAAGCCGCGCGGTTGTTGAGCTTGCGCTGCGCTATCGTTTCCAAGGCCATATTCATGAATCATCAAAATCGCTCTTTGTTGCTCTTAGTCCTGGTTTGTTGCCTCGTGCTGCCCGAGCGGAGCCGAAGTCAATCCAGGCCGGCTGCTGATCTCATCGTTACCAATGCCAAAATCTGGACGGTCGATAAGTCTTTGCCGATGGCGCAGGCCGTCGCCGTCCTCGGAGACCGCATTGTCGCCGTTGGCGCAAGCGCTGACGTTGATGCCTGGCGCGGTCCCAACACTCGCGTCGTCGACGCTGGCGGAAAGCTGCTGCTGCCTGGTTTCAATGACGCCCACGTCCATTTCGTTTCAGGCGGAATGCAGTTGACCAACGTCCAGCTCAACGATGCCTCGAGTCCACAGGAATTCGCTCGCCGGATTGGCGAACGCGCAAAGGTCACAGCGAAAAATAAGTGGATTGTCGGCGGCAACTGGGACGAAACCAAGTGGAATCCGCCCAGCATGCCGACCAAAGAACTCATTGACGCGCTCACTCCCGACACGCCGGTGTTTGTGAGCCGCTACGACGGGCACATGGGACTGGCCAATTCCGTGGCGCTGCGTCTCGCCGGCATTACCGCCAAGACTCCCGACCCTCCCGGAGGCACCGTGGTCCGCGACGCCGAGGGAAATCCCACGGGCGCGCTGAAAGATGCTGCAATCGACTACATCGACAAGGTTATCCCCCCGCTTTCCCATGACCAGCGCCTGAAGATCGTTAAGCGGGCACTCGCTTATGCGGCGTCCGTGGGCGTGACCAGCGTCCAGCATATGAACCCCGATTATGAGGACATCGCCGTCTACTCCGAACTGGAGCGCCGCGGCGAGTTGACCACCCGGATTTACGCAGCTCCTCTTATTACTCAACTCGACGACCAAGCCAAACTCGGCATCGGGCACGCCTTCGGAGGGCCGTACCTGCGCATCGGCGCGGTCAAGGCGTATGCCGATGGCTCGCTCGGCTCCGGAACGGCCTACTTCTACGAGCCTTTCTTGAATCAGGGCAACAATCGCGGCCTGCTATCCGATGAGATGCATCCGATTTCGCTCATGCGGGATCGCTACATGAAGGCAGATGCCGCGGGATTGCAAATCTGCACCCACGCCATTGGCGACGAAGGTATTTCCACTATCCTTGACCTGTATTCCGAGGTTATCCAAGCGCACGGCGAAGCCGACCGCCGGCTGCGCATCGAGCACGCACAACACATGGCGGCCAAGGACTTCGAGCGTTTCGCTCAACTGCACGTGATTGCATCGGTCCAGCCCTACCACGCGATCGACGACGGCCGCTTTGCCGAGGCCCATATCGGTCACGATCGCGCCACCCGCACCTATGCGTTCCGTACGTTCCTTAACCACGGTGTGCGCCTGGCGTTCGGCACCGACTGGGAGGTGGCGCCGCTTGACCCGCTTCTAACTGTCTACGCCGCAGTCACCCGCGCCACTCTCGATGGGAAAAACCCCAACGGCTGGTTCCCCGAGCAGAAACTCTCGGTTGCCGAGGCGATCGAGGCCTACACCATGGGCTCCGCTTATGCCGAGTTTCAGGAGAAGGAGAAGGGTTCGATTACTCCCGGGAAATTGGCCGATATGGTCCTTCTCAGCGATGACATATTCTCAATTGTGCCAGAAAAGATCCGCGAGGTTCGAGTGCTGAAAACGTTTGTCGGAGGCAGGCTGGTCTATGATGCAGCGGCCGGGCACTAATGGGCTCTGCCGCACAGCCGGTTTTGTTTCAGATTGCGTAGTCGCCGTGCTGCGCAGAGTACTCTTTTTCGGCCACACTCCGTATCTCAACGTCCGTCATTCCGCATCGCCCTAGCGGTGGATCGATATAATGCTTCTACCGGTGACGCGTCGGGACAGATGATGGTGATTTCCTAGGTGCGATTGCTGCTGAAATCAACATCATCCACATCAAAACACCGAACTGCGGGTCGTCTGGCGCCGGTCCCTGGAAAGCGTTCTGACCCGTCAACCGAACGAAGTTGTGCAATTTAAGATTCTGCCGCGGGTCGTAGATTACGCAGGTCGTGAATCCCGGCCTGAAACTGTTTAATGCTCAACGGACGTCCGGCGAAATGCATTTATCGGCTTGACGATGATGACTCACTCGCGAACTTTTGCGGAACGAATAACAGACACTGCACCCGCCTGAGCCAAGTATTAAAGAAAGCGTGGTACAGACATGCCGGAAGCGACTCGGCGAAGAATTTCTCGCGTCGTTCATCTAAGTTTTGCGAGTGGCTGTTTTTCCTACCGTACATAAGGAGATGAAATATGAAAGCAGTTGTGGTCCACCAATATGGCGGTCCTGAAGTGTTGAAGTTTGAGGAGTACCCTGATCCGGTGGCGGGTCCCGGCGAGGTACTTGTGCGGGTCGCCGCCGCGAGCGTGAATCCAATCGACTACAAGCGGCGTGCTGGATTAACGAAAGATTTCTATCCCATGAAATTCCCAGGGCTGATAGGAGTCGATATGGCAGGGACTGTGGTCAAGATTGGGCCGGGAGTGGAAGGCTTTTCCGTCGGCGATCACGTTTTCACTATGGCGGACAACACTTACGCCGAACTTTGTGTTGTGAAAGCCGCGATCCTGGCGAAAGTTCCCAAGGGACTCGATTTGATCCAGGCGGCAGCGCTGCCGCTGGTGACGACGACTGGCAACCAACTCATTTCCGCTACCGGAATCAAAGCGGGCCAGACGGTTCTCGTCTTAGGTGCTGCTGGAAATGTCGGGCGTTCGGCGGTATTCACTGCGAAGCAACGCGGAGCAGTCGCGATTGCAGGGGTGCTGAAGAGCCAGATGGATCAAGCGAGGACCATCGGCGCAGATCAGTTGGTCGCAACCGATGACGACAATGCGATTGCGAATCTTCCGATGCTCGATGTCGTAGCTGATACGGTCAACGGCAAGACTGCTCAAAAATTGATCGCCAAGGTCAAGCCGGGAGGAGTGTTTGCTACGGTTCTCGGGGCGCCGCAGAACGCCGCGAAGTACCCATCTGTAAAGATCATGCCAGTATTCTCGAAATTCGACAGGAAAACGCTCGAGTTCATGGCCGAAGCGGTGCGAGACGGCAAGCTGGTAATCCCGATCAGCCGGAAACTGCCACTCAGTGAAGCGGCCGAGGCTCAAGCAGCGGCAGAAAAGGGTGGTATCGGGAAGATCCTGCTGGTGGCTTGAACTCGTTCCTGTCGATCGCCAACGGGACGCACCGCATGAATCCTTCTTGAAACACCGGCGGATCTGAACCGAGTAAGTCGCTTCCTTAATTTGCGAGTCGCCGACATCCGAGCCTGCTACAAACACTGGGGACAAGGAGCGCTCTTTCTTACCGAGCCATTAGACAATCACGTCTGGGAATGACGATGCTACAGCGTGTGATTCCGACGGCTAACTCATCGAGGTCGGCCAATATACCGAAATCGCGCTCATTCTGGCGGCGGGTATGCTCCAATCGCATTGCTGTATGGTCCTATGATGCCGCGACTTGAAATCAGTTGCGCTTTTCAGCGTGAACCTTTCGGAACGGTAAGGACGATCGTGGGATGACAATGAACTTACAGGCCGCTCCATCGCCTGAACCAGATCGCATGCAATCCGGCCCGCAGCAAACACGAAATGGTCGCTGGCTTCGTCTGTTTCAAGGTATAAGGCCTGTGACTCGGGCCGGAGCGGCCCGGGATGCCTTGGCCGGATTGCAGCTGGCGGCGATGAACATCCCGCAGGCGCTGGGCTATACCAAGATTGCCGGCATGCCGGTAATCACGGGTTTTTACACGCTGTTGCTTCCGCTGCTGGCATTTGCCGTATTCGGTTCCTCGCGCTACCTGGTGGTCGCTGCCGATTCGGCTACGGCATCTATTCTCGCCGGGAAGCTTGCGTCGATGGCCCCCATCGCAAGCGCGAGATATGTGGCGCTGGCCTCGACGGTCGCTCTGCTCACCGCCGGATTTCTGCTGCTGGCTCGAGTCCTCAAGCTCGGCTTCCTGGCCGATTTCTTGTCACAAACCGTGCTGACAGGGTTTCTCACCGGAGTTGGATTTCAGGTGGGCATCGCCGTTCTGGGCGAGATGGTCGGCATCGAAGTGCACTCCAATCGGACAGTCGAACAACTCCTTGAGGTCTTCCGCAGCCTGCCCAGGATTGATCTGCCGACCGTGGCTATCTCGGCAGTGGTTGTGACCGGCGTCTTTGCCTTCAGCCGGTTTGCCCCCAAGGTTCCAGGTTCTCTGATCGCGGTCGCCGGCGCAATTGCCGCGAGTACAGTCTGGGATTTCGCGGGTCACGGCATCGCCATCATCGGACCGGTCGTGGGTGGGCTTCCGCATTTAGGGTTGCCCGACGTGCACTGGAATGACGTGGTACCCCTGCTCGGCGTTTCCGTCTCCTGCTTTGTGATGATCCTTGCGCAAAGCGCGGCTACCGCGCGTTTCTATGCTGGTCGCCACCATCAACTTCTGGACGAAAGCGCAGACCTGGTCGGTCTGTCCGCGGCGAGTGCCGCGGCTGCGTTCAGTGGGACATTTGTTGTGGACGGGAGCCCTACTCAAACCGCGATGGTTGAAAGTTCCGGCGGTCAGAGCCAGCTTGCCCAAGTGGCTACCGCCATAGCGGTTGCGTTCGTTCTGCTCTTTCTGACCAGGCCTCTGCAATACCTGCCACGTTGCGTATTGGGAGCCATCGTCTTTTTCATTGCGGTCCGTCTAATCGACATGCGCGGCTTGCAAGAGATTCAACGCGAGAGTCCCGGAGAATATGCTCTGGCCGTGTTTACCGCGGCCGTCGTAGTTCTGGTGGGAGTCGAGCAGGGCATTCTATTAGCTATGGTGCTGTCGCTGCTGCGGATCGTGCGGCACAGCTATCGCCCTCACACCGGTGTCCTGGCCGTAAGCCAACATGATGCGTGGCAGTTGGTGCCAGCCGTTCCCGGCGCGGTAACAGAGCCAGGTTTGGTTATCTATAGCTTCGGAGCAGCGCTGTTCTACGCGAATGCCAGCCTGTTTGCCAAAGAGATTCGCGGCTTGGTTGGGCCAACTCATTCACCGGTACGGTGGCTGGCTGTCGATGCGGAAGCGATCACGAACGTGGATTACACGGCGGCCCGGATGGTACGTGAGCTTCACGAGGAATTGGTCGACCGCGGAGTTGTACTGGTATTCGCACGTGCGCCTCTCTCTCTGAAGGCAGACCTGGACCGGCATCTGTTGACTCAAGTCATCGGCCCGGCGCAGTTTTTCGACCGCCTTCACGATGCAGCGGCTGCATTTTCGAAAATCAAAGGCTCATAGGCAAGGACGCTCTCATGATTCCTCAGGCGAATGCAAAACTCTGCCAAACTTTAGTCGGCATTGGATCGCACCATTCCTAGCGACCGAAGACAAATACGGAGTCGTCGTCCGGTTGATGCGATGGCCCGAGTGCCTCGCGGCGTTAAGCTGATGCCGCACCGGCACCCGGAGGATCGAGTCTACACAGTTATCTCCGGCGTCTTCTACATCGGTCTGGGCGATCAGTTCAATCCGGAAAAGCTGGAGGCGTATCCGCCCGGAAGCGTCATCGTTCCGGCAATACGCCCCATTTCCACTGGGCTAAATCCGGTGAGTACATCACGCAAGTGACGGCGATTGGACCGCTCGGACTAGAGTACCTCAGCGCGCAAGACGATCCAAGAAACCACGCCTCATAGTAGACGCCGGCGCGATTTTCCGCGACGGCGGACAAGTGGACAGACTCGTCCCCCGTCTGAGGGGGAACGCCTCTTTCACCCACGAACATAATCCGTCGCCATGCACCCGGCACCGAAGCAACTGAACTTTTGTGAACCAGTTCAATGGACCCCTTGCAGCTTGAAACCATGCGTTCCGTCGCTTCAGGAACACGTGCTCTGCGGAACAAGACCGACTGTCCCGAAGGTCTTTACAAGTACTGCATGGGCCATGCGGGAAAGGACATGAGTGACCTCTATGACAAAATCAAAGAGGACCTTGCCTTCCGCAGAAAGTGGGCGGAACAGTGCGGTTTCGGCTGCGAGTTGCCCTCAGTTGTACCGAATGTACCGAAAAAAGAGGATCAATCGGAAGCCGCAAAAGCTGCGTAACCGACTGAATGTGCGAGAAAAAGATTGGTCGGGGAGAGAGGATTTGAACCTCCGACCCCCTGGTCCCGAACCAGGTGCTCTACCAGGCTGAGCCACTCCCCGACTAAGGCTAGTTCATTCATTCTACTACACGTTACATCACACGTCCTGTGCTCGGAAAATCCGGGAACTTGGGGCCACTGGGACCATCCTGCTGGGAGAACAGTCCTTGAACCCGCGCCATTCGCTGACGAAACGTATCATCGAAGTGCGCGTATCCGGACGCGTTTTTAGGTCAGAGTGTATTTGCTCCAGCAGAAGATCTCCGGCAGCCCCTTGGCCTGAGGCATCGAGACGCGGCGGTGAGGAAATGCGTGCAAGCTTCCCGGCTGCAACGCGAGAGACTTGAGGATCAGCTTCAGCCTGCGCCAGACGTCGTGTCTTGAGTGTGGTTTCCCACTCGCGGTTTGAAACACTCGACCCGAAGTTCTTCCCGCGAGATACGAAGAAAGCATCCGCACGAGCGTGGCGATCTGCTCAAATTCCCGCCAAGCGTTGGCCGCCCGATTACGCGTTGAGATGGCGTGGGCATTCGGTATATTACGAACGCTTACTTATATTTTTCGTTTTATGGGGTTCGTCAATGATCGCAATGATTTGTATTGCTGGGGTAGGCGCGAGTAAGATTCATCTCCCGTAGCGAACAAATTCCTTCGCTTTGAAAGGTGGCTTCGATGAAGACACTTGCTCCCTTGCTGCTCACACTCCTGTTCGCGGCTGTCTTCCCTGGAAATGGAGCCGCACAATCCAGCTACGACCTGCGCTCGCCGGACGGACGAATCGAAATCAGGATCCGCACTGAAGGGCAGATCCGGTACGACGTTGTTCTGAAGGGCCGCGCCGTGCTCGAGGATTGCACGCTCTCTCTCGACGTAGAACACACGAAACTTGGCGTGCAGCCGAAGTTGGTGGACGCGAAGGAGCGGTCTTACGATCAGGTGGTGGAACCGGTGGTCCGGCAGAAGTTCGCGAAGATTCGCGACCACTACAACGAACTGAAGCTGACCATGGAAGGCGGATACGCGGTGGTGTTCCGGGCCTACAACGAAGGCGCGGCTTATCGCTTCGAAACTTCCATACCGCAGGCGCAGGTGAAAATCTACGGAGAAGAATCGGCGTTTAACTTCTCGGCGAACGATATTGTTTATTATCCGCAGGAAGATAGTTTTTTTTCGCACAACGAACGTAAATATGTTCCGCAGCATTTGAGTGAAATTGCTCCGGCGTTCCTCGCGACACTGCCGGCGGTTGTCGACGTGGGTGAAGGCGCGAAGGTGGCAATCGCGGAGTCGGACTTGGAATCTTACCCCGGCCTCTGGCTGCGGGGAACGGGCGGGAACGGACTGGCGGCGACGTTTCCCCCTTACCCGCTGAAGGAAAGTCTGACGCGAGATCGCGACTACAGAGTGGTGGAAAGCGCGGACTACATTGCGGTGACTGCCGGGACGCGCGCGTTTCCATGGCGCGTGATTGGAATTGCCGACCGCGATGGCGATTTGCTCACCAACCAGATTGTCTATCTTCTGGAAAAGCCCTCCTTGGTCGCGGACACGTCGTGGATCAAACCGGGGAAAGTGGCGTGGGACTGGTGGAACGATAACAATGTTTACGGCGTGGACTTCAAGGCGGGCATCAACACGGCAACGTACAAGTATTACATCGATTTTGCGGCGAAATACAACATCCCTTACATCATTCTCGACGAAGGCTGGTACAAGCTGGGGAATGTGCTGGAGGTGGTTCCGGAAATCAACATGAACGAGTTGACTGCTTACGCACGGCAGAAAAATGTTGGGATCATTTTGTGGGTAGTGTGGAAAACATTAGACGACCAACTGATTCCCGCGCTCGATCAGTTCGCGAAGTGGGGCGTGAAAGGAATCAAAGTTGATTTCATGCAGCGCAGCGACCAGATTCTGATTGATTATTACTACCGAGTCAGCAAGGAATGTGCGAAGCGCAAAATGCTGGTCGATTTTCATGGCGACCAGAAACCCGCGACGATGACCCGCACATGGCCTAATTTAATCAGCACGGAAGGCGTGCGCGGGATGGAGTGGAGCAAATGGAGCGCAGACTCTGAACCGAAGCACAATGTAACGCTGCCATTTACGCGAATGTTCCTGGGTCCGATGGACTACACCCCGGGTGCGATGCGAAACGCGACTAGAACGACTTTCGCGGCGATTTTTGGCCAGCCCATGGCATTGGGAACACGCTGCCAGCAATTGGCGATGTACGTGGTTTATGAGAGTCCGCTGCAGATGTTGTCCGACAGTCCGTCGACTTATTTGCGGGAGCCGGAAATTATGGAGTTTCTCGGTCCTGTTCCAACCGAGTGGGACGAAACGAAAGTGCTGGATGCGCGCATCGCCGAATACGTCGTCGTCGCGAGAAGAAACGGCAAGGACTGGTACGTGGGGGCGATGACCGACTGGACGCCGCGCAATCTCGAAATCGATCTGTCGTTTTTGCCCGAAGGAAACTTCACGATGGAAGCCTATCAGGATGGGGTGAATGCCGATCGCTACGCGAGCGATTATAAGAAGACGACTATTCAGGTGAACCGAACGACCAAGGTGAAACTTCCGCTGGCGAGCGGGGGCGGGTGGGCTGCGAGGATTCATCAGTAGGTGAGCGGGCATTCGTTCGCGGGCGGTCGTTCACGAAAAATTGGTTCGCGAACGTATCTCGCAGCAGGTCAGCGAGGTTTCGGGAGCGCGCGGGTTGCGCCGGTGGAGATTCCGCCGTCGACCAGCAGAGTTTGTCCGGTGATGTAGCGGCTCGACTCGGCGGCGAGGAAAACGACCGCTGCCTCCAGGTCGTGGGGATCGCCAGGGCGCTTGAGCGGAATGCGATCGCAGAGATATTCAACCCAGTCTTTTTCATCGTAGAGAATTTTGTTTTGCTCGGTGCGAAACCAGCCGGGAGCCAGACAGTTAACCGTAATTCCGTGTCGGCCCCAATCGTCAGCCAGGCTCATGGTGAGCTGGCGAATGCCGCCGCGGCTTGCGCCATAGGGAGCAAGACCCGCGTAGCCGGCGACGCTTGTGACGGAACCGATGTTGATGATGCGTCCGTAATGCCGGGGAATCATGCGGCGCGCAACGGCTTGCGCGACGAAAAAACTTCCGCGCAGGTTGGTGTCGAGGATCAGGTTCCAGTCGTCCCAGGTTACGTCCAGCGCGGGCTTGCGGACATTGCATCCCGCATTGTTCACAAGAATATCGAGATGGCCGAACGCAGCTTCGGCTGCCGAGGCCATTTGGTCGATGCTCTTTGCGTCGCGCACGTCGAGTTCGAGGGATACGGCGCGGCGTCCGAGAGATTTGATCTCGGCTTCAAATGCCGATAGGGATTCGCGACTGCGGCTGGTGAGAACAAGATCGGCGCCGGCTCTCGCGAGTGCGCGCGCGAAGGTTTGGCCGAGTCCGCGGCTGGTGCCGGTGACGATTGCCACTTTGCCGCCGAGGTCGAACAGATCGCTGCTCTTGCGATCGCTGTTCACGAGGTTTTCCCCGGCGCCAGGACTACTTTCATCAGATTCGGTTCGCGCGCGTAAAGGCGCTCGAACCATCGGGGACCTTCTTCGAGCGGAGCGATTGCGGTGATGAGCGGCTTCACTCGAATGGATTCGCTGGTCATGAGTTCTATGGCGCGAGGATATTCGCCTGCAGAAGCGCAGGACCCCTGCAGGCGAATCTGACGAGTGACGACTTTCTGCAGAGGCAGAGTAACCTCCGGCGAAACATTGCCGACGAGGACTACGTTGCCACCCTTGCGCACGCTGTCGATCGCGGCCTTTATGGTGGCATCGATGCCGACAGCTTCAAACACCAGGTCCATGCCGGCTCCACCACTCACCGCCACGACTTGCGGGATGAGGCCGGGTCCCGCAGGCAGTGTGGTTGCTATTCCCAGCTGTTGAGCTAATTTCATGCGGCTCTGATCGACGTCGGAGACGTATATGTGCGAGCAGTCGGCTGCGTGAAGAGCCTGCAAAATCAAGAGTCCAATCATGCCGGCACCCACCACTAAAGCCTTGTCCTGAGGATGAACCGGAACCAGCGATACTGCATGGAGCGCGACCGACACAGCTTCAAGCATGGCGGCTTCTTCGAACGGGAGGATTTCGGGGAGGCGATAAACAATGCGCGCGGGGACAGCGACAAACTCGGCGAAGGCACCGGCGCGGCGGTAGTCTCCGCACGACACGCCCACTACCTGGCGGTTATCGCAGAGATTGATGTCGCCACGATCGCAGTTGGCGCATGATCCGCAGTAGATGGTCGAGTCGAAAGTTACGCGATCGCCTTCGGAAAACTTCTTCACGTCTTTGCCGAGCGCTGCGATTGTTCCGGCGGCTTCGTGTCCCATCACAATTGGAGGGATGCGGCGTCCGGAAGAGCCATCATAGCCGTGGACATCGCTGCCGCAGATTCCGCAGGCCGCGACGCGGATCAGGACCTCGTCTCGTCCGGGCTCGGGCACGGCGAGATCGGTCAGTTCGAGATGACGATATTGCGACAACAGAAGAGCTTTCATGATCGGAACTTCACCGGAACTTTATCGAACCTTCATTCGCAAAGCTTCATTTCGCCGATTTCGTTTGCGGTGCGGCGGGCTCGACAATCCCGCTGCCCTCGCGGATGGTGACGATCTGGTTCGCTTTCACCTGCGTGAATCGTTCAATCTTTTGAGTGGTCGGCCATTTTACTTCGATCAGGTCGACGGTTTGTACTTTGCCCAGGCCGAAGTGCAGGCGCAAGTCGCTTTGCGACATGACGCTTGATCCGCCGCGGACTTCGTCCATCTGGGCGTGCTTTTGTGTGACTACGCGCACGCGAGCGCCGATTGCGGTGCGATTGCATTTCGTTCCGACCAATTTAATTTTGATCCAGTTCTGCTTGTTGCCGCCGTCGTTGCGCAGCAGCGAGGGCAAATCGTTCATGTTCAAAATCAATGCGTCGATGTCGCCGTCGTTATCGTAATCGCCAAAGGCAGCGCCACGGCTGGAAAAATGCTCGGTGATGCCAGGGCCCATCGTGGAGGAGACATCCTTGAATTCGCCATTGCCCATATTCCTATAGACGAGCCGCGGATTCTTGTAAGTCTGGCCAATCTCGTGGCCTTCGATCTCGGGATAGACGTGACCGTTGACCTGGATAATGTCCGGCCAACCGTCGTTGTCATAGTCGACAAATCCGCAGCCCCACGCGACGTACTGGTTATTGATTCCGATGCCGGAGGCAAAGGTCACGTCGTTGAAGGTGCCATCTCCGTTGTTGTGATAGAGATTGCAAGTATCGTCGGCAAAATTTGTTTTGAAGATGTCGAACCAGCCGTCGCAATCGTAATCTCCGACGCCAACCCCCATGCCCGCCTGCTCGTGCCCATTTTCGCTGTAGGCGCATCCCGACATCACCGCCACGTCGGTAAAAGTGCCGTCGTGATTGTTGTGGAACAAAATGCTGGGCTCGGAATCGACGGCCACATAAATGTCGGGCCAGCCATCGTTATCGAAATCAGAGGCGACCGCGGTGATGGAGTATCGCGGGCCAGGTTTGAGAATGCCGGATTTTGCGGAGACATCCGTAAACGTGGCGTCGCCATTGTTGTGGTAAAGGACGTTGGTGTCGCCGGTGAGGCCGCGGGGGCCGCACATCACCGGGATGCCTTTCCACTGACAGGCCGCAGGCTCGCCGACGGACGGAGTCTTCGCGGGGTCGAGCTGGATGTAATTGCAGACGAAAAGATCGAGGTGGCCGTCGCGGTCGTAATCGAGAAAGGTGCAGCCCGCACCCCAACGGACGCGTTCATCATAGAGGCCGGACTTGTGAGTGACATCGGTGAACGTGCCATCGCCATTGTTGTGAAAAAGAATGTTGTGTCCCCAGAAGCAGCAGAAAAGGTCGTCCCATCCGTCGTTGTCGTAGTCTCCGACGCACACGCCCGTTTGCCAGCCGGTGCGCCCGAGGCCGGATTTATCGGTGACATCGGTGAAAGTTCCGTCGCGATTGTTTTTGTAGAGATGCGAGGTGGGCGCCTGTCCGGCGGGCCATTGTTCGCCGAAACGCGTTCCGTTGGTCATGTAAATGTCGAGCCAGCCGTCGTGGTCGTAATCGAAGAAGGCGATGCCGCTGCCTTTGGCTTCGATGATGTAGCGCTTGTGGTCGACGCCGCCCCAGACGTTGGGAACGGTGAGTCCGGCTTCGCGGGCTACGTCGACGAATTGCACCGGCGAAGATGAAGTTGTGGCTGGCGCCGAGTGAAGAATCGCGCTGCGGTTCCATTTCCACAGGGGTGTAGTGAGCGCGTCGAGCAGCGTGCTGCCGAAAACCACCAGGGAAGAACCAAGAAAACATCGCCGGGGAAGATTCATTTCGGGCTCGGAATTTTTGGAAACTGGCGCGGGATAATGCCGACGCCTTCTTTCACTGCGATGATCTGGTCGATGGCGAGGTTTGTCAATCGATCGACCTGGCCGCTGGGCCAGGTAATCTCCAGCGATTGGATCTTAGTGCGTTTCCCCAAACCAAAATGAATGCGAGGATCGCTGGCCGACATGTAGCTCATGCCGCCTTTGGCCTGTTCGACGTGTACGAAGCCTTCCGAAGTCAACTTGAGCGAAGCGCCGATGCCGTCGCGATTCGATTTGGTTCCAATCAACAAGACCGTCAGCCAATGATTGACATTCCCTCCGTCGTTGCGAAGGAGCGAAGGATAGTCGCCACGATTGTTCGTGACGATGTCGATATCGCCGTCGTTATCGTAGTCAGCGGTTGCCAGACCGCGCCCGGCGATGGGGCGCGTGAAATCGGGACCGAGCGAGTCGGACACTTTGTCGAACTGGCCTTTGCCGAGATTGCGAAACATAAGCAACGGTTCTTTATAGGACACCTCGTTGCGATAGAGCGAAACATTGTCGAGCATGGCGCCGTTGAGCTGCAGGATGTCGTTCCAGCCGTCGTTGTCGTAATCCAGAAATTTCATGGCCACGCCACTCAGCAAAACCGCCTTGTTTCCGATGCGCGAGCCAAACGTGTCATCGGTGAAGGTACCATCGTGGTTGTTGTGGTACAGACGATTCAACTCGAAGTCGAGATGAGTAATGTATACGTCCTGCCACCCGTCGCCGTCGACGTCGGCGGCATCGATGCCCATGCCGGCCTCGTAGCGCCCATCCTCGCTGGCGGCGATGCCGGAGATCAGCGAAACATCTTCAAACGTTCCGTTGTGTTTGTTGATGAATAGAAAATTTGGCCACGAGTCGTTGGCGATCGCGATGTCGGGCCAACCATCGTTGTTGAAATCTGCCAGAACCACGCCCATGCCCTTAGCCTCGGGCTTTCCAACTCCAGATGCATCGCTTACATCGGTGAAGGTCCCATCGTGATTGTTGTGGTAGAGCTTGATGTGCTGGCCCTTATAGTTGCCGGGATGGCAGTAGGAGCGATAACCAGGCCGGCGTTCGCCGCACCACATATTATTTTTCGGAGTCCAGTCGATGTAGTTGGTAACGACCAGATCGAGCCAGCCGTCTTTGTCGTAATCGAACCATCCCGCGCTGGTGGACCATCCCCCTTCGTCGGCAACTCCGGCTTTGGCCGTAACGTCAGTGAAAGTGCCGTTGCCGTTGTTGTGATAGAGAATGGCGCGGCCATACCCGGTCACGTACAAATCAGGATAGCCGTCGTTGTCGAAGTCGCCGACAGCTACGCCCTGGCCGTAGTGGCCATCGCCTCCGACGCCGGCTTTGTCAGTAACGTCGGTGAAGGTGCCATCGCCGTTGTTGTGATAGAGGGCGGAACGCAGGGGATGCGGCGGTTTATAGATGTCGGTAGCGGCGGACTGGACGAAAAATAGATCCATGAGACCGTCCTGGTCGTAATCGATCCATCCGACGCCGGTGCCCATGGTTTCGAGATAATATTTTTGGTCGGTTTGCGTGGAGTCTTGCTGAAAGGTGATTTTTGCGCTTTCGCGGACATCGGTGAAGCGGACGGGAATGGGTGATTCCGGCGTGGTTGAAGATTGAGCGGCGAAGACTTTGGGATGGGCAGGAGCGCTGATCGAGATGCACAGCGCCAGCGTCGCGAGCATCAGGATTGCGCCGCACCTCCTTGCCAGAGCAAGACGCTTGTGGCTTCTTGCCGTTTCATTTTCCATCTCGAGTTTAGTGTAGCCCGAACCGGCTTCCACTGCTCACAAACTGCGATCCGCAATCATCAGTGCCAACTGCAGCAGCTGTTGGCGGGCGACCATCGGAAGGGGTTGGTCTGCTGCAGAAGGATTCGCAGGTGCTTTGGAGAGGGTTTCTTCAATCCGGCCGACATCCAAGCCGCCGGCGTCGCTTCCCTTGAAACGGTTGAGCACTTCACGGGCTTTTTCGATTTGTCCAGTCTCGAAATAGAAAACACCCAGCGTGGAATAACTACCAACCCACTCCGGGAGCAAATCCACGGCTCGTTCCAGACGCTCGGCAGCTTGTGCGCTGTTGCCGCGCAGCACGGAGGCGAGGCCCAGGCCCCAAACAATTTTCCCGGAGCCGGGAATCCGCGCGAGGCCTTTCTGCAGAGTCTGCTCGGCGCTGTCGAGATCATTTTCGCGCAACTGGGCAAGGGCCAGCGAGAGATAGTACTGGTCGTTGTCGGGATTGCGGGTGATGGCGCTGCGGAATATTTCTATCGCATTGGTGGTTTCGCCGGCGTGAGCTTCGATATCCCCCAGCAACGCCAGGAAAGAATCGTCCTGCCGGCCTGCGGCCGAAACTTTTTGGGCTGCGTCGAGCGCGTCTGGATAAAGACCCTTGCGAAAATACGCGTCGGCTAAATCGAATTTCACGTCGTCGGAATCGGGATTGGCGCGCAGTGCGGTTTGAAAGTGTCGAATCGCGTCGTCGTACAAACGATAACGCGCAAGCAATACACCAGTGCCGGTCTGGGTGCGATAGTCGTCCGCACTGACTTGATCAAGCTGTGCGATGGTTTCCCGGGCTGCGTCTACCTTGCCGAGCTTGAGGTAAGTTTCGGCGAGCAGGTACAAATCCCGGGGCTGGCCCGGATGTTTCTGGATTTGCTCATTCAGTTCGTCGACATCCTGTTGACTGCGAGCCTGCGAAGAGAGCTTGGAGCGATTGTCGAGGTAGTCGAAAAGGTGTTGATAGGGATAAGGCCCGGTTGCCGCGTTCTTTGAGAGTGTCTGGAAAACATTTAGATCCCTCTGCGCGGCGGCGGTCTGATGGAGACTGCGCTCGGCCATCGCCAGTTTGTAGTAGCCGTCGGCGGGATTGCGGCTCACTTTCACGAACCTGCGAAGAAGATCAACAGCCTCGGCGAATTTCTTATCTTTGACACGGAGATTCGCCAACTCCAGAAGCGCTTCGGGAAAATCTGTACTCGAACGGAGCGACTGCTGAAACAGGTCTTCGGCGCGCGCATAATTTCCTTGCCGCTCTTCGATATAGCCGATGTTGAACAGGCACGAGGTGTTGTGCGGATCCTGTTTTAGTCCTTGCTCGAAATATTTCAGGGCTTCGTCGAATCGTCCCAGATGGCGGTAAGAAAGGCCTATAAAAGCGTAGGAGCGTGCGGACGGCTCTAATTCGATGAGCTTTTGAAACTCCTCAATCGCCTTTTCGGCTTTCCCCGACATGAAGTAACTTTCGCCCAGGGCAGCGTGGAGATCGGTTCGTTGCGGAGCAATTTTCAGGCCGGATTCGAGCAGAGGAATCGCGTCTTCAAAATAGTTCTGAGTCATGCTGACGCGGGCCATCAAGAAGATCACGTCGGTATTCTGCAGCGCCAACTTATGGGCGCGCACCAGAAGATCAAGAGCGTCCACCGGCCTCGCCTGTTCGGAATAAACCTGCGCCAGCAGATAAAGGGTGTCCGGGGAGTCGGGTCTCAACTTCAGGGCGCGGTTGAGGGCGACTTCGGCTTTCGTGTATTCGCGTCCTCGAAGACAGGCCTGCCCGAGGTTGTGGAGAATCTCGAACGTTTCCGGCTGCAAGGCGTTGGCTTGCTCGAGTTCGAGTTGCGCGGATTTGTACTGCTTGGTGGTGGCGAGCAGCAATCCGAGCGTGAAGTGCAACTGCACATCCTGCTTATGCTCGGACGAAAGTTCGCGGGCCGCGTTCAGGGCTTCGGTAGTTTTCCCTGCCTGAAAATAAGCGCGCACCAGGTTGAATCGAGTTTCAACGGTCGCAGGATGAACGCGCTCAAAGTGCTGAATCGCCGCGAGTGGTTTCCCGTTTGCGATGAGAAGCAGACCCAGGTTGTAGTTTGCATCGCGGTTGGTGGGAGACAGGCTCAGGACCTTCGTGAATTCCTTTTCGGCGAGGTCGACCTTCTGCTGGGCGACAAATAGATTGCCCAGGTTGTTGCGCGTCTTCGTAGAGTTTGGAGCCAGCGTCAACGCGTGCTGGAAGGCCTCGAAGGCGTGTTCGTAGTCTTTTTCATTGGTGCAGACGATTCCCCGCAAGTTGTAGGCGTCTACGGTGGGATGCTGATCGAGTTGCTCGTCGATTATTTTTTTGGCCTGGTCGAACAGGCCCTGCTGAATGAGTTCCTCGGCTTGATGAAGAGGAGCATTGGCTGCGGCCGGTTGGTTGGTTTTGTGGTGATTGGGAGGGGCTTGCTGGGTGGCGTGCCCCAGGCCAGGCATCGCGAGCATCGCGAGTGCGAGAATTCTGAGGAATCCAGGGCCGCGATTGGCTTGCTGGACTCGAATCGGGGCGTGATCAAACATCTGCAGACACTTCTCCAGACATGATTCGTCAAACATGATTCGTCAAACATGCCTCTCCGAAGGCCTCAATATAGCAGTTGCAGCATCTGCTGAGCCATCTGGTGTTGCGGCTGCTTTTGCAACAGAGCTTGAAGAACGGCTCGCGCTTTCTCTTTATCCTTCAAAACCATGTAGAGACGAGCAAGATTAAGATATCCCTGGTCAAAGTCCGGGGCCGCCCGGATGCATGCTTTGAATTTCTCTTCTGCTTCCGGAAAGCGCTGTTGTTGAACAAACACTACGCCTAAGTTGTTAAGCGCGTCGGCGTATTCTGGGCGCAGGTTTATCGCACTTTCCAAATACTCGACCGCGCGATCAGTCTGGTCGCGACGGGCGTAGAGCATTCCCAGGCCATAGTTGACCTCGGGATTCCTGGGCTCGCTTTCGAAGGCGCGTTTCAGGAGTGTTTCCGCTTCGTCCAGATTGCCCTGCCGCCGGTAGACGTTCCCGAGATTGAGAAGCGCGGTGGCGTAGGAAGGCCGCAACTGCAGGGACTGCTGGAAGTTTCGAATTGCTTCGTCGGTATTGCCCCGCTGCGCGGCGATCATGCCAAGGTTGTTCCAAGCTTCGGGATAGTTCGGACGAAGCTTCACCGTCTTTTCGAGATTCTGTTGCGCCTCTTGCAGAGAGTTGCGCCGGAGGTAGAGCGTTCCGAGATTGTAATAAGCGTCGGCATCATCGGGTCTCGTCGCGATGACTTGCTGGAACGACTGCGCGGCCTGGTCGAGAAAACCGTGCTGAAAAAAAGCCACGCCGCAGGTGAAAGCGTTACGTTGAAACGTACCCTGATGGAGAGTTCCCGCGAAGGGAAGCGCTTTGTGGACGCGGTCTGCCGGAGTTTTGGGAACGGATGCGAGATCTTGCAACAGCTGCTCAGGAGTTAGCGTTCCCTGGTATAGCTTGACAATGTTTCCGGTTTCGTCGATCAGGAGTGATGTGGGGAATGAGAGATCACGGTGACGGTCGAACAGGTATCGATAGACGATGTTGTAAATGCCCGCGACATCCTGCGTAGCCAACAGAATCGGAAACTTGAACTCCTCTTTGGTCGCAAATGCCTGCGCCGCGTGCGATTCGGACGAGCCATCGTCGGGCAAGTCATCGACATGGATGGCAACGATGCGAAGGCCGCGGGCAGAGAGAGCAGGCTGGGATTTTTGAAGACGCAGCAATTGTTCACGACAGGCGGGCGAAGCGTTGGTGCAGAAATTGAGCAGCAGGAAGCCGCCTCGGAACGAGCGAAGATCGCGCAGTTTGCCGGCCAGGTCTGGCAGAGAGAAATCCGGTGCGCTCACGGGCTCGATCAGCCAGGTCCCCACAGAGGACGGCAGAACTTCCCCACTTCCGTCTGGAAGACCTGCGGCAAGATGATCGCCCGGTCCGGCCCATGCCTGCGGAGGAGCGGCGAACGGCTTGGCCAGGAAGTCTGGCGAACCTTCCTCGATCTCAATACGACGGTTGATGGGCAAGGCGTTGAAGGTCTGCGTGAGACCGCTGGGCCAGCGGACGGTCGCCCGGACCGCGCCCTGATTTTTCCCGAGGCCGAAGAAAAGTTCTTTGCTGTGTTGCGACAAGAATCCCGAACCGGCCTGGAGATATTTCGTCTGGTGAAGTGTGCCTGCTTCGATGGTGACTGCGGCTCCGATGGCGTCGCGGTTGCTTTTGTGTCCGCGCAAACGAAAAGCGATCGAATTTCCGATGCCCTCCATCACGAGACGCAAGATGCGGATTTGTGGCGCGTTGCGATTCTTGAGCACGATTTCAGGCTTGCCGTCGCCGTCGAAATCGGCGAGCACGCAGGCTCGGCTGTCGTCGCGAAAATCCAACCCAACCACGCCGGATACATCGGAAAACGTACCGTCGCGATTGTTAGCAAAGAAAACGTTCCTCTCGCGGCCGTTCCATGTCGCGTCGGCACGAATGAGTTCATTGATGGCGCTCCATCCTAGTTCGTAACTGGGCGAGGGGCTGGAATCCTGCGGCGATTTCGCAACGACCTGGCGCCAAAAAAAACTCGAAACATCTTTTCGGTCGATTCCGGAAATGTAACCATTCGCCACGTACAAGTCGGGGTAGCCATCATGGTCAAAGTCCCAGGCATCGGTGGACCATGACCAGCGGCCCATTTCAACCCCAGCGAGCGGAGCAACATTTTGAAACTTGCCGTCGCCCTGGTTTCGGTACAACGAATTGCCGGCCATGTGCCGGCGGTAAAGGGAGCGAATGTTTTCCGGCTCTCCGCCGTGAAAATGTGAGTCTTCAAAAACCCGCATACCCGCCGCCACCCACATGCCCGCGGCGTAGATATCCTGCTTGCCATCGTTGTCGAAATCCAGCCAGCATGCGCTCATGCCGGCTCCAGCCTCGTCCACTTTGGATTCGCGGGACACCGCAGTAAACGTTCCGTTGCCATTGTTGCGGTAGAGATTATTGCGGCCAAAGTCGTTCACCACATACAAATCCGGCCAGCCGTCTGCATTGCAGTCGCCCCAGGAACAGGCAAAGCTGTACCGGTCATTCTCGATATTCAGGCCGGCGGCCTCGGTGCGGTCTTCGAAGACTCCGTTTCCTTCGTTGTGGAACAGGTAGTTGGGAGGGCCGTTGCGCGCGTCGAAATACGGAACCGGGTAGCGATACTGGTCCAGCCCCTGGTAGTAGCTGTAGAGGCAAAAATAAATATCGAGGCGCCCATCGCGATCGTAGTCAGCGGCAGCGGCGTGCGTGAACGCTCCCTGCGGCGGACGTGCGAAGCGAAACGCGTCTGCCTTGAGAGAAAATTCCCCGTTGCCGTCGTTCCTGAAAAGCAGCGGTCCAGTCGCACACACCACCAGCAAATCCTGCAGGCCCCGGTTCTCGAAATCCGCGAAGAGCGCGCACGCAGTGAAATCGAGCACGCCAAGGCCTGACTTCTCCGTCGCATCCTCGAATGTTCCGTCGCCGCGATTGCGATAGAGCCGGTTGGGAAGTCCCGCGGGTTGGCAGACGTACAAGTCATCGAGGCCGTCGTTGTCGAAATCCCCGACCGCCAGGCCGTTGTTTCCGTACACGTCGACCCCGGCGGCCCCGTCGAGAACCGTCCGCCAATAGTCGGCCCCGCGAAGCAGTTGCTCCTTGTAGGATTCTGTATGCCCGAGGGCTGGGGAGGTGATGTCAACAAATATTCGCCCCGTGGCACGGCTGAGGGTCTCCTCGGACGCCATCCATTTCAAGACTCGCCACGCGCCGGATTCAGTGCGCGACCACTGCGTGAGCCAGGAGCCAATGCGTTCTTCGCGCACTTGCTGGCTTCGAATCAGCTCGTTTCGCGCGCCCACAAAGTCATACCGAATTTTGGCTTCGAGGGTCAGCGGCGAGTCCGCTAACTGAGTGCACTCGTAGATTTCGAAGTCGGCAGTTTCCACTTGCTTCAGCGGAGCCAGGTAGTTCTTGATCTCTTGAAGGAATCGCTCGCGGCCGGGTAGCAAGGCGGCAGAAAATTCCCTCCGAAAGACTTCGATACGATCGCCAGGGCGCAAGGGCGATTCGCGAATTGGAATGAGTGCAGTCGATTGGATCGAGGAGTCAACGAACTTGCTCATCGCTGCCGTTGCTGGAGGGTCCAGTTTCAGATGTTGACTCCACTCCTCCAGCAGGGCCGTGAGCTCAAATGCATATCCTTCGGTGACGTATTCATCGGTGCCGGGAGCGGCCAGGCGAAGAACCGCGTCCAGTGGCGAGTTCGCAGGATAGTGCGGTATAAAGCGAATATCCGTGTGAATATCGGCGAAAGGAAAATGGAAAGTCTGGGCTGCGGCGATGCGTGGCAGTCCAGAACGAAAGAAGGGGTTCGTGATCGGAGCAGGAAGAAAAAGCACGGGCGCCCAGCGCATCTGCTTCAGGAAAATTCGACGCGAAATCGTCGGGCCGTTTTCCTGTTGATCGTCTTGACGATGGTTTTGTCGATGCGGCATGGGCGCGCGTTCCATTGGTGCAGACTCCGCCAGTCTACCAATTGGAGCGCGTGTTCAATGGGATACCGGGCCGGACGAGCCTCCTAAAACGAGTTCGGCGCCGATCAGATACTCCCGACCTTGAGGATCGTCTGAACTCGATAGCTCGTGCAAGGCGTCTGCCGCCATGTGGCCCAGCGTCTCGCGATGAACGTCGACGGTGGTGATAGAAGGATTGCTGTATTCGGCTAATCGGGTTTTGTCGAAACCCGTGACTGAAATATCCTGCGGAACACGGAGGCCGGAATTCAGTAATCCTTTGACCACGCCAACGGCGGTGAGATCGTTCACGGCCACGACTGCCGTCGGGCGGGAAGAAAGCTTGCCGATGCTGATGCCCGCCGCCAAGCCGCCCTCAAAGCGCAAGTCGCCTGGTAATACGGGCCCGGGCTCGAGCCCTAAGTTTCGCATGCACGTTTCATAAGCTTCCAGCCGCACCACGTTCGACTTGAGCCCTGGCCTGCCGGCGACGAAAGCAATTCTGCGATGTCCCCGCGCATGCAGGTGCTGCACGATCTGCGTCACACCGGAGGAATAGTCGATGCGCAGATTGCTCATATATTTTCGGACGGGAACGAGATCGAGAAAAGTGACTGCGATTCTTCTTTTCGCGAGTTGATGGATGAGCTTGACGCTGATCTCGGACGTCATGACCGCGACTCCGCGGACCTTGTGCTCCATCATGCGCTCAGCGGCTTCGCGCGTTCTGCGCGGGTCATAGTTGGTATCGCTGAGTATCACGTCGTAGCCGAGTTGCCGGGCGCGCGTTTCGAAGCCCTTGACCACTTCAGGGAAGAATGGGTTCTCAATATCGGAGATGATGATGCCGAGCGTGCGGTGATCGCGCGAAGCGAGGCGACGCGCATGAACGTCCGGAACGTATCCCATGCGCCGAACCGCGCCCAGCACAAGTTGACGAGTGCTGCGGCCCACCTTGCCGGTCTTGTTCAGAACGTTCGAGACGGTGGCGGTGGAAACGCCCGTCGCCTTCGCCACATCGCGAATGGTTACTGTCATGGTTCGCTGGCACCGGCCCGGCGTATAGCGCCACTCATCCTGGTGGGGACGAGATCACTGGCACCGTGGAGCAGGGACAGCGCGGAGTGTAAATCAATAAAAAATTCTTGACAATGCGACTCGCACCGTGATATTCCCGACCCCACTAGTATTTTTAGGTTAAGCGGTTAATCAAGGTGTGCTCGCAGTTAAATGTACGTGAGCGGTGAAGCACTCAGGGAGTTTTAACCGCTGCGGTAGCCGGGGGTTTGGTGGCGCGAGGCTTGCCCTGACGCAAGCCCGCGAAGCTCAAAGGAGAGTTCATGAATCGGAATGCGTTTGCTTGGATTCTGGGTTGCCTGTTGGCGGTCGCGATTTTCACCACGCTCAGCACCACGCCCCTCCAAGCGCAGGTGGACACCGGTTCGATTACCGGTACTGTCACAGATACGTCGGGCGCTGTAGTCAGCGGTGCCAAGGTTACGCTGATCAACGATGGTACGGGTGCCAGTCTGACAACCGCAACTGGAGCGGACGGAGTATACGAGTTTAGCCCGGTGAGAATTGGGAGTTACAAGCTTAATGCTTCCGCGGAAGGCTTCAAGAAAGAAGTCCAAATTCACGTCGTCGTCGACGTCAGCGCGAGGGTTCTGGTCAATTTCAAGCTCCAACCTGGAGCCGTGACCGAAACCATAGAAGTTACCTCGGCCGCCCCAGTGCTCCAGAGCCAGGATGCGTCCGTCGGCCAGGTGGTCGACCAGCGCAGCGTGAATGATCTTCCCCTGAATGGCAGGAACTTCACCTTCCTGGCACAGCTTGCCGCCGGCGTGAACACGCCTCAGGCGGATACCCGCGGGAACGCGGCGTCCGGCGCGTTCGCGGCTAATGGCAACCGGCCGGCGCAGAACAATTATATGCTCGACGGCATCGACAATAATTCCGACACCGTCGACTTCCTGAACGGCACGAACTTTGTCGTGCTTCCTCCGGTTGACGCGATTCAGGAATTCAAGGTCCAGACCTCGGACTTCAGCGCAGAATACGGACGCTCGGGCGCCGCGGTTCTCAATGCGACCATCAAGTCCGGCACCAATCAGTTTCACGGCGCGGCGTGGGAGTTTTTCCGCAACGACAAGCTGGATGCCCCTGACTATTTTGAAGACGCCGGTGGCGTGCCTAAGGGCGAGCTTCGCCAGAATCAGTTTGGAGCCATGCTCGGTGGTCCAGTGATCAAGAACAAGGTTTTCTTCTTTGGCGACTATGAAGGACTGCGAAGGATTCAGGGAACGATTCTGACGGGTTCTGTGCCGACTGCCGCAGAGCGCACCAGCGGTTATACAGATCTTTCCGATCTGATCACCGGGCAGACGGGCTCACTAACCGACCTTTTGGGTCGAACCATGCCAACAGGGACTATTTTGGACCCTGCGACTACGCGGACGGTTCTCTGTGGTGTACCCGACCTAAGCGGCGTAACGGTTCCCTGCACAGCTACTCAGACGACCGGGACGCAGGTGGGCTACGCCCGCGACCCCTTCGGCACCTGCGGGCCCACCACGACCGCCTATACGCTCGCCGGCTGCGGCCTGAACAATCTCACGGCCGCCGCTACCGCGGGGCGCCTGGACGCCAACGCCGTCACGCTGTTGAATCTCTATCCCAATCCGACCAACAGTTCACTCTTTTCGAACTTCGCCAATTCTCCAAAGCTGAATGAACATAGCAATTCCTTTGACACTCGGCTCGACCTTAACCTTAGCGAGAAGGACCAGTTGTTCTACCGTTTCAGCTACAAGGATGATCCACAGTTCATTCCCGGCATCTTCGGGGGCATAGCGGACGGCGGCGCTTTCCAGCAGGGGCCACAGACGGCGATTGCGCAACAGAGCGCTTTGGCCTACACCCATGTCTTTACTCCGACTTTGGTGAACGTTGCCCGTGCGGGGTTCAATTACCTGAACACGACGCGCGAAAGTCCCGAGGCTGGTGATCTCGGCCTTCCCGCCAAATACGGTATCCAGGATATTCCTCAGGTTCCCAAGAACGGTGGCCTTCCCGCCTTTGGAATCAACGGACTGTCAACTTTGGGCAGTAACTCGTTCCTGCCGTCGGATGAGGTCAGTTCCACGTTCCAGCTAACGGACGACCTCACCAAGATTTACGGCAAGCATACGTTCAAGATGGGTTTCGAGTGGCAACACGTCAAGTTCTCCACACTGCAACCATCGTGGTCCCACGGAGAATTCGATTACGACGGCAATTTCACGGAAATACCAAGCGGTGTAGCCAGCGGCGACCAGGGCAGCACGGGGCGGGCCGCTTTTCTGTTGACTCCCACGGCTTCGACTGTGGCCGGTGGGGTGCCTTACGACGTCGGGGGATCGACGAACATATACGCCTCCAACATCTACCTCACGGATAACGGAAAGAACTATTACGGCACCTACTTCAACGACGACTGGAAAATCAATCCTAAGCTGACCGTCAACCTGGGCCTGCGTTGGGATTTCTTCACACTGGTGTATGAGCACCATGGAGCCCAAGCCAACTTCGTCCCCGGCGGAGCCCCGACCGGCGGTCCCATGTATATCCTGCCGGGGGGAACGAACCCCGCCACGCTGTCCTCAAGTTTCACGAATTTGCTGAGCGCGGACGGAATCGCGCTCGACATCACGAACAAGTACGGCAAGGGGCTGGGCAACTCGCAGAAGAACAATTTTGCTCCCCGGCTTGGCTTCGCTTACCAAGTCTCTCCTAAGCTGGTGGCTCGAGGCGGATTTGGAATGTTCTACAACGGCTTTGAGAATAGAGGATATTCACCGAATCTGGGCGAAAGCTATCCCTTCCAGTTCGATTTCAACTTTACGCCCCCGAATGACGGTACCCCGCATACCTATCCCGGTTGCGCCACGGCAGGTCCCGGTGGCACTGCCACTTTTGAGTCGGGATTTTCCTGTATTCCGCTCGATCCGACCGCCGTGCTTGCCAACGGTTTGCAATTGCGCGGAATCCAGTTTAATTACCAGACTCCCTACACCATGAGCGGTAACTTTACGCTGCAATACCAGTTAACGCCCACCTTGACCGTGCAGGCAGCCTACGTAACTTCATTGGCGCGTCACTTGGAATCGTTCCCCAACTCCAACAATCCCACAGCAATTTTGCCTACCGGCACGCCGCTCACAAATACTGCCGGGGCAAATGGTGCCCCTGGTTCCGGCGCTTGGCCTGGTTCCGAGGGTGGAATTCCGTTTCCAGATTTCGGAAATGGGGGCAGTTACGCCACCACCAACGGGAACAGTTTCTACCATGGGCTCCAGACCAAAGTAGAAAAGCGGTTTGCCGGCGGGCTGAACTTCCTGGCTACATACACCTGGTCCCAGACGCGAACCGACGCGGGTGACTTGCTAAACGGTGGAAGCAACGCAGGCTTCCGCGCTCCCGACGTTCCGGGGCTCGGGATCCACTACGACTACGGCTTGGCTGATTTTGATATTCGGAACGTATTTCACCTGAGCGGCGATTACGAACTTCCTTTTGGCAAGGGTAAGCGCTTCCTGGGCGACTCCGGGTTCGCCAGCAAGATGTTCGGGGGCTGGAGCATCAATACGAGCGTCGTACTTCAGGGGGGCCAACCGATTACCTTGAGTTGCCCTTCGGGCACGAGTTCAGGGAGCGGGTGTTATGACTTGATCGTCCCTGGGCAATCCTTGGGCAGAGGGGTTCACATCGATGGCAACGGTAAAGTGAGCTTCTTCAGTAACCCAGCGGCATTCGCCCAACCGGCGCCTTGCACGGCCTTGCCCTGCCCTCTATCGACCTTGGGAGGCCCGCCGGACCAGATTGCCGGGCCCACCTTCAAACGGATGGATTTCTCCACGTTCAAGGAGATTCAGCTGAACGAGCGCTTCCGTCTGGAGTTCCGCGCCGAGTTCTTTAACCTCTTCAACCACCCGAACTTCAACGCTCCGAATTTCGGTGGCAATGGCGTGGTTGCGGTCTCAAACTCGGGTAATTTCACCAGCTCGAACTTTGGCGAGATGGGATCCACGCGCGATGCTCCTTACGATCCGAGGCAGATCCAGTTCGCTTTGAAGCTGTACTTCTAGGTTCGAAGCTACTCAGCGGAGGACGCCGTCCAAGGCGTCCTCCGCCTTTCTTCAATCGTGCCCGCCCGTCCGCTCGCGGCAGGGTGGTACCATGCGAACATTGTGAGCCCGAACCGTTGGTCGATCTCTGTTCTCGTGACGATCTTGGCTCTCGTGACGGTCTTGGCGTGTCTACCGGCCGCCAGCCAAGAGCAAGCACAGAGCCAAAAGTTCGACCGCGAGTTTCAGGCGGCGGTGGCGCAATATGACGCGGGCCATTTTCCGGAGGCCGCTGCACAACTGGAATATCTGCTGCGCGACGTTCCGGAAAGCTTCGAAGTGCATGAACTCCTGGGATTGGTCTATACCGAGGAATCGAAGGACGCCTTGGCCAACCCTCACCTCGAGGAAGCTGTGCGCTTGAAGCCGGCCTCGTCTGCCGCCAGAACCAACCTGGCGACCAACCTCCTCCGCATGGGAAAGTTGGAAGACGCGCAAGAGCAGTTCAAGAAAGCGGTCGCGCTCGAGCCCGGCAACTATGATGCCAACCACGATCTGGGTGAACTCTACGTCCGCATGGGAAAGCTTCCAGACGCTGTGCCGTTTCTGAAGGAGGCGCAGCGAATCAATCCTTCTTCTTACGACAATGGCTACGACCTGGCATTGGCTTATCTGCTCACCGGGGGGCCGGCGCAGGCGCGCGAGCTTGTCCACGGCCTGCTGCAAAAAAAAGACACTGCGGAACTGCATAATTTGCTGGGGCAGATTGAGGAAAAAGACGGAAAGTTTGTCGCCGCCTCCAATGAATTTGAAATCGCAGCCCACCAGGACCCGAGCGAGAGCAATCTTTTCGATTGGGCCAGCGAACTCCTCATGCATCGGACCTTGGAGCCCGCGATTGAAGTCTTCCGGCAGTCGACCGAGCGCTACCCGAATTCATCGCGGCTGGCGATCGGCCTCGGCATCGCCCTCTTCTCGCGCGGCAACTATGACGAGGCAGTCAAATCGCTGATTCGAGCAGCCGATTTAAGTCCCTCCGACTCGCGCTGTTATTTCTTTTTGTCCAAGGCTTACGACAGTGCGCCGAGCCAGGCAGACGACGTCATTAAGAGATTCGCCCGCTTTTCGGAGTTGCGGCCGAACGACGCGCGGGCCTCCTATTACTACGCGATGAGCTTGTGGAAGGGAAAAAGGGCGCAGGATCCCAGCCTGGATCTCCATCAGATCGAAGCGTTACTCAAGAAGGCAGTGACGATTGATCCGAAACTCTCCGAGGCACACCTGCAACTGGGGAACCTTTATTCCGACCAGAGCCAATATGCCGCGTCGATTCCCGAGTATGAGAAGGCTCTTGAAAATAACCCGGATCTTGCCGATGCTCACTACCGGCTGGGGCAGGCCTATGTGCATACTGGCAAAAAGGACAGCGCGCAGGAGCAATTCGGAGTTTATCAGCGGCTGCGCGCTCAACAAATGGCCGATCTCGATAAACACAGAGCGGAGATTCGACAGTTCGTTTACTCGGAGAAAAATCAGGCACCAGCGCGGCCGTGATCGATGTCGCGGTTGAGTTCGGCATCGTAATACACAGTCGAGCAATGGATTCGTGATGGCACTTTCACCGCAGAATCGAGGAGGTCGAGCAGGACTGGCGGCGCGGAATGCGTCTCGTCCTCAGGACGTGAGCCGCCTCGTTGCCCACACACGTCGCGACTTTTTGCGCACTGCCGCGGGAGTCACACTGGGCAGCACTTTGATGCGCTCTTCATGGGCTCGAGCCGCAGTTGCTTCCTCGAAAAGAAAAGTCGTAGTCGTCACATTTGGCGGCGGTGCGCGCGATCAGGAAACGTTTGCGCCGGAAGGTCAGGAGAATATTCCCCACCTGATGCGCGAACTGATCCCGCAAGCCACTTTCTTTACGCAAGTGGTAAACCGTGGAATTCTTGGTCACTACGTGGCGACTGCCAGTCTCGCCACCGGCGTGTATGAAACGTTCAACAATTTTGCTGCGGTCGCGCCCCAATCGCCAACAGTATTCGAATATTTTCGCAAGGACCTGAAGCGCCCGCCCTCCGATGCCTGGGTTGTGGCTCCCAGCAACGGGTTCAACCGGATTGGCGAAAGCAGCCATCGATCGTACGGCGCCGGGTTGGGTGCACAGGTAATTCTGCCAAAGCACCTGTTGACGGCGGCCACCTCTGGCCGCGGCAACGACTACCAGCATTTGCTGCGCGACAACTACGAGACTCCTTTTTACGCGCCGGAACTGGCAGGCAGTGAATTCCAATTGCAGCAGCTCGAAATGATCCTGAAACTCTCGGTCGACGATTTCAAAGACCACGCGCAGACTTTGTCGAGTCCCGATGAGCTCTCCGTCTACATTGCGCGCCGGTTGATGCGAGAGGTGGCGCCCAGTCTGTTGTGGATCACCATGCATGACATCGACATTGCGCATGCCGGAGCGTACTCGCTTTATGTGGAGGGAATCCGCCGCACCGACCGGCTTTGTTCCGATCTATGGAAGACGATCCAGAGTGAGCCGCAATACGCGGGCAAGACAACCCTCTTCATCCTTCCCGACTTCGGCCGCGATTCCGACGATGATGCCGGAGGGAACGGCTTCCAACATCATCGCACTGGTGACGCCCTCTCTCGCACCACCTGGATGCTGGTTGCCGGCCCGGGCATTCGTGAGGGCGTGGTTTTCGACCGGGCAGTCGATTCGACCGATCTGGTTCCGACGCTGGGATCGATGATGGGATTTTCGCCATCGCTGGCTCAAGGCAAACCAATTGGAGAACTGTTGTAGCTGCCATGCTTCCAAGCGATCTCAAACCGGAGCAGTTCGCTGGTTATCCGCCGGAAGCGCGGAAGCTGGCCACCAACTATTTGGGGACGCTGCAGCAATTGCCGCTGAGTTTTGTGCCGAGCCTTCTCCGAGAGCTGATTGACTACGATTTCAAGTTTCCAGCCGAGCGCAAAGCCCGCGAGAAGGAACTGGCGAATCTTGGTTCGCTTTCGGCGGGCCAGGTAAAGCAGCTGTTTCAGGCATTTGCTCAAATCCATCTTTCGCCGGAGCTCGAACAGTTCGACTGGGCCAAGTCGCCCGTTCAGTTTGTGGAACGGTTGTCTGCTCATCTTTGGAGCACCCATCAGCTCGACGCGTTTCGCAGGGCGTCGATGGACTATGCCGATCATTTGCGGTCTGCAGTGCCGCCAGATCCTCCGGCGATTCCGAGGCTCGGGATTACAGTCATCGGCCAGGGAGTGGCTTCGTACGACGAGCCTCTGTTCCGCAAGTTGCGACCCCATGGCGCATATTTCAGTCGCGTGAAGCCTGAAGGGGGATTGCCGCAGCTGCTGGATGCAGTCGCTGCGCGAGCTAAGTCCCATCCTGCTCCCTACGGCCATTGGTATATCGATGGCGGTGAAGAAACCGATTACGCACCGACAATTACGTGTGTCTCCTACAAAGCTCTCGAACCGGAGCGTGCCGCACTGCTGCACAGGATGCAACCGGAACTCGGTCGACCAGGCATGGGACCTGAGGCCCTGCGCACACTTTTGGCCCAGCTGCGCCCGGCAGATCTGGGCATGGAGCGGGTGAGCGACGACAAAGCCAGAGACGAAGTAATGGAGCGCTTCGAGGTGAGCTTGCTCACCGAGGGATCGGGAACTCAAGTCTTCAGTACGAGTTTTGCCCAGTGGGCCGCACGCGAGGCTCTCCGGCGCGCTCAACCGCTCACGTTGCTGGTACGGTTTGCGCCGCGGCAGCGGCAGAAGCCGATGAATGAATTGCTCTCCGCTGTCGCGGCGCGTCCGGAATTCGATTTCGTTGGCTCCCTGGTCGATGCCGACCTGGGTGCGTATTACAACTGGCTGAATCAGCAGCGGCTTCCGGGAGCTGAGCAGTCTTCGTTCCTGGTCTGGTTTGAAGGACACAGTCAGGCGCTGGCGATTGGTCCCTCCATGCCACGCGGAACTGAATCCACTTCAGAGGCCGATCTGGAGCAAGTGCTGGCCTGGGCCGTGTAAAGAGGCTGAGGGAGCCTTCCCGCTCGCAGTCTACCGCAGCGGTGGTGTGCAATCGACTAAAGGGAGAGAGTAGACAACATGGATCGACGCAAGTTTCTGCAACAAACCGGCACGCTCATCGCGGGAGCCGCTCTCGCACCTTATGCGCTCCCCGAAGGCGGCGCACAAACTGAAGCCGCGACGCCCAGCGGACGCCTCATTCTGCCCATGAATCGCAAATGGCGCTTCAGTCGAAGCGTTGTCGAAGGCGGCCACGCCAAGGATTTCGACGACTCGGGATTCGATCGCGTCGTGATTCCACACACGAATGTCCGGCTTCCATGGCACGGTTTTGACGAAAAGACCTACGAATTTGTGTCTCTCTACCGGCGCCGTTTCAAACTACCCCCCGAAACGCGGGGAAAGCGGGTTTTTGTTGATTTTGAGGGGGTCATGACGGCCTCTACGGTTTGGATCAACGGCACGAAACTCGGTGAATACAAAGGCGGTTACACGCCATTCTCGTTTGAGCTAACTCAGCACCTGGACTTTAACGGAGAAAATGCGCTGGCGGTCGACGTTGACTCCAGTGAGCGTCCCGATATTCCGCCTTTTGGGTACGAAATTGACTATCTCACCTTCGGCGGCATCTATCGCGAGGTCTCTTTGCGGGTGGTGCCGGCGACGTTTATCGAGAACATCTTTGTGCGGCCGAAGAATGTGCGCACGGCGAGTCCGGAGCTCGATGTTGATTGTTTTGTTCAGCATACGGAAGCGTCGCATGCCCTGACAATCGAAGTCGAACTGCTCGACGGCGAGCGTGTGGTCGCGAAAGCTTCCCAGCCATTGCCATCGTCAGGCGGCGCGGCGAGCGAACCGGTCGCGCATACGGTACATCTGGAAGGACTTAGCGGAATCAAGTTGTGGAGTATGGAAGAGCGGAACCTTTACTCCGTGCGTGTGAAATTGCATCGCGGGGCTCAATTGCTGGACGAAGACTCCCGCCGTTTTGGCTTCCGCGAAGCCCAATTTACCGATCACGGCTTCGAGCTTAACGGCAAGATCCTCAAGTTGCGCGGGCTCGACCGTCATCAAACGTTCCCGTTTGTGGGGCAGGCGATGCCGGGCCGCGCGCAACGCCGCGATGCTCAGATCCTGCGCAACAAGCTCAAATGCAACATCGTTCGCACGTCGCATTATCCGCAGTCGCGTCATTTCCTTGACGCCTGCGATGAGGTCGGCCTGCTGGTTCTGGAGGAAATCCCGGGCTGGCAGCACATTGGGGACGAGGCCTGGCAGGAAATCTCCGTCGACAATGTTCGGCGCATGATTCGCCGCGACTGGAACCATCCCTCGATCATCCTGTGGGGTGTGCGCATCAACGAATCTCGCGACAACCACGACTTTTATACGAAGACAAACGCAGTGGCCCATCAGCTCGACCCGACTCGGCAGACGGGCGGCATCCGTTACTTCCAGGAATCCGAATTCCTGGAAGATGTTTTCACCATGAACGATTTCGGCTTCCCGCTAAAGCCGCCGAACCATCCCCGGTATTTGAACACGGAATTTGTTGGGCACACCTATCCCACGAAGACCATCGACCAGGTAGAGCGCCTCACCGAACACACGCTGCGTCACGCCCGCATCCACGACCAGCTTGCGTCCAATCCGCAGTATGCCGGCGGTATCGGCTGGTGTGCCTTCGATTACAACACCCATGGCAATTTCGGTTCGGGCGACCGCATTTGTTATCACGGCGTTACCGACATATTCCGCGAACCCAAGCCAGCCGCAGGATTCTACAAATCGCAGTGTGACCCGGCCGAGGAGATTGTGCTGGAGCCGGCGTTTCATTGGGCGCGGGGCGATGCCTCGGTCGGATTCTCGAAAGCTGTTGTGTGCTCCAATTGCGACCACATCAAGTTCTACATCGACGACAAACTGGTTGCCGAGGTCGATCCCGACCGCACACAGTTCGCTCACCTCCGTTACGCGCCCTTCGTTGTTGAACTGGCGGAGTTGTTCCACAAGTGGGGAGACCTGCGTCTGGACGGCTATATCCAGGGCAAGCAGGTGATCTCAAAGCGGCTCTCGGGAACGGGCGTAGATACGAAGTTTCTTCTGCTACCCGACGATGTCGAGTTGATTGCAGATGGCGCAGACTCCACACGCGTTGTCCTGCGCGTCACCGACGAATTCGGCGCGGTCCGGCCCTTTGCGAACGACGCGATTAAATTGGAACTGGAAGGCCCAGCCGAGATCATTGGCGACAATCCGTTCTCGCTGATCGGCGGAACCGGGGCGATTTGGATTCGATCCCAGGAAAAACCCGGCGACGTGCGCCTCAAGGCCATCCATCCATCCTTGGGAGCGCAGCAGGTGGAAATCCAGATTGTCGCCAGCGCTGAGGAAACGGTCTAGCGCGATAGCTTCGCGAATACCAAGCGTCAAGAATCTGAGGGACGATCACTAAGACCGTTCGTCTGGTCAGAGACCGCGATTCCGGGAGTGGATTTGGTGGGCCGTTGAGGAATCGCTGGATCATTCAGAATTGGCGCGACGTTGTTGTTTGAACTCGGCGTTGCGAATACCATGGGAAGCTCGCGGAATGTTTGCCGGAAAGTACACGGCAGATTCGCGACGCAGCACCTGAGCCGCCGAAGTCTTCTATGAAAACCATATTCGCCGCCCGTTCGCTGTACACGCCTCTGCAGGAGATTCAGAACCCGCTTGTGTTCGTGGACGACGGGGTGATTACCGATCTGGCTTCCCGCCCATCCCGGGAGATTCCCACCAACGCGACCATCGTCGACTTTGCCGACGCTGTGATTGTGCCTGGCTTTGTCGACATCCACATGCACGGCGGGGCGGGGCTGGATGTGATGCAGGCGTCTGAGGCCGAAGTGCCGAGGCTAGGCAGATTTCTGGCACAGCACGGCGTGACTGGGTATTTCCCGACGACCGTGGCGGCGCCGATCGATGTAACCTGCAAGGCTCTGGAGCGCATCGCCAACGTGATTGAAGCGGGAGAGTCAAACACGAACGGCGATGGCTGTGACAATGGCAGTGTTCCGCAGGCGCGGCCGCTGGGCGTCCATCTGGAAGGGCCGTTCCTCAGCCATGCGCGCCGCGGCGTGCATGCACCGGAGAACCTGGCGTTGCCAACCGTCGCACTTTTCGATCGTCTGTGGCAGGCGGCGCGGGGTCACGTTCGGATGCTGACCATCGCTCCGGAGCTTCCGGGGGCGAGGGAAGTGATTGCAGAAGCGGCTCGGCGGCAGGTTTTGGTGAGCATTGGGCATTCGGACGCGGACTTGAAGGCGGCCCAGGCCGGGGTGCAAGCGGGAGCGCGCCACGCGACGCATACCTTTAATGCAATGCGGCCGCTGGACCATCGCGACCCAGGGATTCTCGCCGAGGTCCTCACCGATGCTCAGCTCAGTGCCGACATTGTCGTGGACGGAATTCACGTTGCTCCCTCGGTGGTGCGCATTTTCCTGAAGGCCAAAGGCACCGAAGGCTCGGTGCTGATCACCGACGCAACCGCGGCCGCCGGCATGCCCGAGGGCCGCTATCAACTTGGGACCATGATGGTGGACGTGAAAAATGGGATGTGCACCATCGACGGAAAGCTGGCAGGAAGTGTGCTCACCATGGATCGCGCCGTGCGCAACGTGATGCAGTTCGGGGGTTGGAGCCTGCAGGATGCCGTGCGCGCAGCAACTTTGAATCCGGCGCGCGCCGCGGGCCTGACCCAGCATTACGGAGCTCTGGCTTCGGGAGCCGACGCGAGTTTCACCGTGCTCAGCCCCGCGGGTGAAGTGCGGAAAACGATTGTTCGTGGACGAGGCTTCTAACTCTATTCTAATTTGGCTTGCGCTGTTTGGACTCGGCCAGATAGTGCAGCAACATGGCTTCGTCAGAGCGAGAGAGCTGGTCAAGGAAGGGTCTTTTTGTGGTAGGCTTCTCGTCGCTCGCCAGCTTTTGCGGAGCGCCCTGGCGCAGCTTGTCGCCGAGTTCGGGATCGTTCTCCATCACTTGCGAATAGAAAAAGAGAAAGTGCCGCATCTGGTCGAGTGCAGAGCGCAGAGTTGCGATGGGCTCCGTCTGGGACTGCGAGTTAAGAGACTCCATCAATTCCGGGTCGCTGGGAGCCTGCATGGCGGCGCAGTTGAGCTCCCGCTGAATGGTGCGCAGATCTTCGGTGACGCGCGCGATCCGGAGCTGCAGGTCTTCCATTTGGTCTTCCTTCGCCATGAGATTTCGCTTGTCCAACATCTCATCGGCGGCAGCCAACGAGTAGATGTCCCACGTGCATGCGCTTTGGTAATTCGCCGTATTACTTTGGTCTAGACGAAAGTTTTCCCGCATATTAGAGCCGTGAAAAGCCGCTACTGGAGCGGGTTCCCGAGCGCCCACTTTTTGCCGCAAACCAAAGCGGGATTGAGCCCTTGTAGTCCCGTTGCCAGGAAACCCGAGATTTGTGATACAAAAACCGCGATGACGGAACCCGCGCCCACAGGCACGTCTGGACTCGTCCGCGCGATCGGCCGCTGGAGCCTGGTCGCGCTCACGGTCAACTCGATCATCGGCAGCGGAATCTTTGGCTTGCCATCGGTTGTCGCTAACCTCGTCGGGAAGATTAGCCCACTGGCGGTTCTCTTCGCCGGAGCGGGGATGGGCGTCATCATGGGCTGCTATGCAGAGGTAGCGTCATATTTTCATGAGGCGGGCGGACCCTATCTTTACGCGCGCGCCGCTTTCGGCCGCATGATGGGGATTCAGACCGCGTGGATGCTGTGTCTGGGACAGGTGTCCGCTCCGGCAGCCAACGCCAATCTTTTTGTGATTTATCTGGGTGAATTCTGGCCGCAAGCCAAAGATCCTCTGCCGCGTTTCGTGATTCTTACCGTTCTCGTGGGAGTGCTGGCCGTCATCAACTTTCGCGGCGTACGCGGCGGGACACAGGTCAGCAATATTTTCACGGCGGCAAAATTAATACCGCTGTTCGCCGTCATCGCCATGGGCGGTGTAGTGATTCTGGCTCACCATCCCAATGTTTCAGCGGCGCCGACACACGCAAGCACCGGAGAGTGGCTTAAGGCTATGCTCCTGCTGGCATTTGCCTACGGTGGATTTGAGACTGCGCTGGCACCCATGAGCGAGGCCAGGAATCCGCGGCGTGATGTTCCGTTCGCGTTGTTCTCTGCCGTGCTGGCGTGTACTGTGATTTACGCGCTGATCCAATATGTGGTGGTTGGAACCTTGCCCAACGCCGCGCACAGCGATCGCCCGCTTGCCGACGTCGCGCGCCTGGCCCTTGGGCATTTCGGCGCGGGAGTGGTTGCCGTCGGCGCTCTGATTTCAGTCTACGGATATCTCAGCGCGAAGATTCTCAGCATGCCGCGCGTCACTTTTGCGCTGGCCGAGCAGGGAGACTTCCCACGTGTGTTCGCCGCCGTGCATCCACGATTCAAGACGCCTTACGTCTCGCTGCTTGTTTTCGCCGCTCTAATCTGGGGATTCGCGCTGATGGGCGAGTTCACGTGGAACGTGACGCTCTCCGCGATCGCCCGGCTGTTCTACTACGCTGTGGGTTGCGCGGCGCTGCCGGTGCTAAGACGCAAGCGGCCACAGGGCGCCATGTTCCGCCTACCGGGAGGGCCGTTGTTCGCCGTTGTGGGGATCGCGATCTGCCTGTTACTCATGAGCCAGGTCGACTTCGGACAATCGCTGATTCTGATCGCGACCATCGCGATCGCGTTGGTGAACTGGGCGGTGGTGGCCCGGGGACGAGCCGCCGGTTGACGAATGCGGGCCGTCCCCAATGTCAGACTCCTGCCTGTTCGATCTCCAGCAGCGCCTTCTTGCGTTCCATGCCCCAGCGATAGCCGCCCATGCTGCCATCTTCGCGGACCACGCGATGGCACGGGATCGCAACCGCCACTGGATTCGTCGCGCAGGCGCGGGCCACGGCGCGAGTGGCACGGGGCTGGCCGATTCCCTTCGCCACCTGACTGTAAGACCGCGTCGCGCCGAATGGAATCGTCTGCAAGTAGGTCCACACGCGACGCTGGAAAGCAGTCGCGCGGATGTCGAGAGGCAAAGAGTCATCCAGTTTCTTGCCGCGCAGGTGGTGCAGAAGCGTTTTCGACCAGGACCGTAGTTTCCCTTCATCCGGTTTGCGAGTGGCAAAAGGAAATTCGCGCTTCAATCCCTCCAGCAGTTCTCCATCCGAGCCCGCGAACTGAATCGCGCAGATGCCGCGATCGGTGCCTGCGATCAGCATGCGTCCCAGCGGGGAGCCGTCACAAATGTAATGGATGACCGCCGCGACCGCGCCGCGGCGATACTTATCCGGAGTCATGCCGAGTTGCGAAGCAGTGCGCTCGTAGAGGCGGCTACTGGAGCCGTATCCCGCGTCGTACATCGCTCGGGTGACCGAGTCTCCCGCTTGCAGGCTGCGCTTCAGAGTGCGCAGGCGGCAGGAGTCCGCATATTCGCGCGGAGTGATCCCCAGAACCGCCTTGAAACGCCGCTGCAGATGGAACGGGCTCTGCCGAAATTCTTTGCCCAGCCTTTGGAGCGTGACCGGCTCGTCGAGATTCTGCTCGATGAAGCGGCAGATCGCCTTGATGCTGTCCGGTTGCGCGTGAGCACACGCGGACTTGGGCCGGCAACGCAGGCACGCGCGATATCCCGCCTGCTCGGCTTGTTCCGGGCGCAGAAAGAATCGCACGTTCTCCCGCCGGGGCCGGCGCGCCGGACACGAAGGCCGGCAATACACTCCGGTGGAAGAGACGGCGAACACAAAACGCCCATCCTGACTTGAATCACGCGCGGAGAGCGCGATCCACCGGGCGTCTTCCTCAGTGGACGGATTGGGTTGAGGGACTGGCATTTCGTTCGAGGCTGCTGCTGCGAGTATCGCATTGCTGTTCATGGCAAGGAAAGCGTAAGGCATAGCGGTTTCAACGGGCTATCCGAAACTTGCGCGCAAACCGAATTATGCCGGTCACAAACGCGAGCGCCGACGCGTCGGGTGCGTTCCCGCGGCGCGCGGGTTTGCGTCCGAGTTGCAAAGAGACTAAATTTCTCGTGACGTTGGATTTTTTTATCAAGGAGTCATCCATGAAGAGCATGCGATTCGGTTTTCTCGCAATTCTGGCGGCGGCATTGCTGGGAGCGGGCTTCGCCCAGCAGGTTGCCCAACATTTGCTGAGCGCCGACGAAATCAAGAAGATGACGCCCGCGGAATATTTCTTTCGCGGTCAGAAAGCTCCGGTGCAAGTGCGGAACTCAACCGGTCTGCAACTGGCAAGTGGCGCGGTCGTGATGGCGGCGCTCGTGGATAGTTCGGGATACTCAACGGCGATCCAGCAGAAATATCAGGGCCTTCTGATCACTGAAGTCAAGCTGAACGTTGGCGGCGCTGACCTGGCTCCAGGCCAATACGGATTCGGATTCATCGCCGACAACAAATTTGTGGTCATGGACGTCGGCGACAACGATGTGTTGAGCGCAGCCTATCAAACCGACGAGGCCCTGCGGCGGCCTGTGCCGCTCAAACTCGTGGAGGCCGATGGCGCCTACCGTCTCTATGCCGGGAGAAAGTTTGTAGGAATAAAGGTGCAATAGACTCTCCGGCGCAGACCCTTCCTGCGACGTTCGATGTCGAATTCCTGTGCGAGAAACTTGAAATGAGAATGCCATTGGTTCGTTCTTTGTTTCTAACCGCAATTGTGCTGGTGATGGCGTGCCTGTCTTGCTGGGGTCAGCAAGCCAGCACGGAGAAACGGAAGATCATCATTGACCAGGATGCTGCCGGCCCCGCGGGCACGGATCAGCAATCAATCTTGTTGCTGATTCAGTCTCCCCAGACCGAAGTTCTCGGCATCACGGTCGTGACTGGCGATATGTGGCTCACCGAGGAACTGGCGCACACTCTGCGCATGCTCGAATTGATCGGGCGCACGGATATTCCGGTTGTGCCGGGAGCGGAGTATCCGTTAGTTCGGCGAAAGGAAGAGACCGAGCAGTGGGAGCAGCGTTATGGTTCGGTGGCCTGGCTCGGGCCGTGGACTCCGGGGCGGTATCACGCACCGGCCGAGTTGGGGCAAATGCCCGAGGGCAAGCCGACCACGAAACCGGCAGACGAAGATGCCGCGCACTTCCTGGTGCGGATGGTTCGCAAGCACCCGCATGAGATTACGATTTACGAGGGCGGACCGATGACGAATCTGGCGCTGGCCATCAGCATCGATCCTGATTTCGCCGGGCTGGCGAAAGAACTAGTGTTCATGGGCGGCAGCCTGAATCCGGAAACCACCGATCCTGAGTTCATCAATACGCCGAGGCACGAATTCAATCTCTGGTTTGATCCGGAAGCGGCGCACATTGTGCTGCGTGCTCCGTGGAAGAAGATTACGTGCACGACGGTGGATATTTCGGTGAGAACCCGGCTGACTTCCGAACTGCTCGACCGAGTGAAAGCCGCCGATTCCCCGGCCGCGCGCTATATTGGCACGTACGCCCGACTGCGCGGGCAATACAACTATTTGTGGGACGAATTGGCGGCGGTGGCGTGGCTCGATCCGAGCCTGATCACCAAGAAAGAAACGCGCTATCTGGACGTGAATCTCGACCGCGGCGCCGGCAACGGGGACACCTTGAGTTGGACGGAGCAGGATAAGCCAGCGCTTAGCCTTCAGCCGGCCGAAGTGCAGGTTGATCTGGACAAGGAGCGGTTCTACAAACTGTTTGTGAATCTGTTGACCGCGCCAACACCGAAAAAGAATTAATTTCTACTGCTGCAGTTGCTGCAGTTCTCTCTGCGCCTGCGCGTGATCGGGATGCTGCTTCAGCAGTTCGAGCAACACGGCGCGAGCCTTGTCCGGCGAGCCTTCCAGAGCATAGACACGGCTGAGATTCAAATAGGACTGGTCGAACGCCGGCGCCACCCGAATGCATTCTTCAAAGGCCGCGACTGCCTCATCGCGACGCTGGGTGCGCAGATAAAGAACGCCGAGGTTGTTCAGAGCCTCGGGATACGCGGGCCGCGCCTTCAACGCCCGCTGCAAATATTCGTAAGCGCGCGCGGTGTCGTCAGTCTGCGCGAAGACCATTCCCAGGCTGTAGGTCGATTCCGGATCGCTGGGGCTGACCGCAACGGCGTGTTCCAGAACTTTACGAGCTTCTTCCCAATTTTTCTGCTGGCGATAAGCATTGCCAAGGTTTTCGAGAGCGATCAGATGATCGGGATTTAACTTCAGCGCTTCCTGAAAATATCCGATGGCTTCGTCGGTGCGCCCCTCCCGCGTGGCAAGAAGGCCGAGATTGTTCCAGGCGTTGGGAAGAGTGTCCGGATAGCTGGGCACAAGTTCGGTCGCGCGTTGGAAATTCGCGCGCGCCTCCGCCGTTTTCTGCAGATTCAGGCAGGCGCTACCCACACCGTAAAACGCTTCGGCGCTCGCCGGATCGTCGCGAAGAGCCTGCCGGAAGAACGATTCAGCCTGATCGAAATAGCCCCGTCGAAAAAAGATCGAGCCATAAGAAAGATAGTTGCGCGCGAAGTCGAAAGTCTCGGAAGCCCCAGGCCAGGGCAGCGCTTTCGCCAGTCTCTCACTGGAAGTGCGCGGGATGTGCCGAAAGTCCTCATCGACATTACCGGCATTGATAGGCCCTTGATAAACTTTGACAATCTCGCCTTGCGCATCAATCAGAAATGACGTCGGAAGGGCGAGATCGCGATGGCGATCGAACAGATATCGATAAAGAATGTTGTAAGTGGCAGCCACGTCTTCAGAACCGCGGACGACCGGAAACGACAGATGCAAAGACGAGAGACTGTGCACGTCGGGCCGAGCCGGAAAGGTATTCGCGACGATAGCAGCATCCAAGTTCACGGTAAGGAGGTGCAGCCCTTCGTTCGCCCAACTTTTGTTGAGCCGATTGAATGTCCTCAGGTCTTCTTGGCAACCCTGCGACTGGGCCGTCCATAAATTGAGCAGGACGGGTTTGCTGCGCAGAGACGCTAGGGTATGAATCCGGCCGGACGAGTCAGGCAAAGAAAAGTCCGGCGCTGACACTGGAATGAGCAGCCAAGTCTCAACCGCAGTCGGGATCGGATGGATTTCTTGTGGAGAAGCCGCCGAAAGTCGGACGTCTGTCACATGCGTCTTGAACGGCTCGATGCGGGGCGGCGCAGAGCCCTCCTGGACCCAAATTCTATGCCCGGGTTTGAGGTCATGAAGTTCCTGCACCAGACCGCTAGGCCAGCGGATCGACGCCTGTACCAGGCCTTTGGCGTCACCCAGGCCGAAAAATAATTCCTTGCTGGATTGCGACAGAAAACCAGATCCAGCTCGCAGCGTGCGAGTCTGACGCCCAGCCGCCGTCTCGATCGCAACCACCGCGCCGATGGCATCGCGGTTGCTCTTCGTGCCTTGCAGGCGGAAGGACATTGCGGGCGGCAACTCCCGCATCACATTCTTGAGAGCGCGCAACTGCGGAGCGTTTCGATTTTTCAGAAACACTTCCTGGCGCCCGTCGTGATCGAAATCACTTAGTGCGAATGCGCGCCCGTCCTCTATAAAATCTAGGCCCACCACCGCGGAAACGTCGGAAAATGTGCCATCGCGATTGTTCGCGTAGAAAGCGTTGCGCTCGTAGCCGCTCCAGGTGCCGTCGGAGCGAATTAGTTCGTTGATGGCGTTCCAGCCTTGTTCATAGTCGTGAGAAAGGTGCGCTTCCTCCGGAGATTTGGCTACCACTTGCCGCCAAAAGAAACTGTTCAGGTCTTCGCGCGAAGGGCCGGAGATCATGCCATTTGCAATATAAAGATCGTCGTAGCCGTCGTGATCAAAATCCCATGAGTCGCTCGACCACGACCAACGGCCCACGCCAACGCCGGCGGAAGCCGTTCTGTCCTGGAACGCGACGGCCCCGCCAACGGGGCCCGTGCTGCGTAGTCCGACATTGTGGAATAAAGAATTGCCCATCGCATGTTTGCGATAGAGCGCGCGGACTTCGTTCGGGGCATGGCTCTTGAAAATATTTGGCGCTGAGATGCGCTCACCGGCCGCGGTCCACATGTCGGCAACATAAAGGTCATCAGCACCGTCGTTGTCGTAGTCGAACCAGCAGACGCTCATTCCGGCGCCCACGTCCTCCACTCCGGCTTCGGCAGCAACGTCGGTGAAAGTTCCGTCACCGTGATTGTGATAAAGATTCTTCCGGCCAAAGTCGTTCACCACATAAAGATCGGGCCAGCCATCTCCGTCGTAATCGTTCCAGGCGCAGCAGAAACTGTAGCGCGTATTGTTTTTGTCGAGGCCCGACTCTTTCGTGACATCGCGGAAAGTTCCGTCGCGGTTGTTGCGCATCATGAAATTCGGCGGACCGTTCTCGGCAGCGTAGTACGGGACAGGATATTTGTATTGATCCGTACCCTGGTAATAAATGTAGAGGCAAAAATATATATCGAGCCAGCCGTCGCGGTCATAGTCGGCAACGGCTGCGCCGGTAAAGGTTCCCAGAGGCGGTTGGACGAAATGGAATGCCTCGGGTCTGCGCTGAAATTTTCTTCCGCCCTGATTCAAGAACAGCAGCGGCCCATTGGCACGCACGACGATCACGTCCTGAAGGCCATCGTTATCAAAATCTGCAAACAATGCACACGCGGTGTTTTCCAGGATGCCCAGCCCTGAGGATCCCGTAATGTCTTCAAAAGTGCCATCCCCGCGGTTGCGATAGAGGCGGTTGGGAAGCCCAGCGGGCTGGCAAATATAGAGATCGTCGAATCCATCTCCATTAATGTCCGCGACAGAGATGCCGTTGTGGCCGTAGAGGTCGATGCCACAAGCGCCATCGAGCACCGTTCGCCAGTAGTCGACGCCGCGAAGCAACTGGCCGGAGTAAGAAGCGTTGCCGCCCATCGCCTGTGCGGTGATGTCGGCAAAGATCGGGGCGAGCGAGCGGCTGCGCGTTTCGCCGATCGCCTGCCAGACACTGATACGAAATTCGCCGGAAGCAGTTGCCGCCCATTCAATATCCCAATTTCCCACACGTTGTTCGCGGTGAAAACCAGGACCCGTCCCCACCAACTCGTAGCGCACTTGAGTACGCAGACGGCCGGGCAGCGTGGACATCGGCAACGGCGCAGAGGCTGCGCCTATATTCGTTGCCTCAATACTCGTGATCTGGAATTCGACGGTCGTGAGGTTGGAAAACGCGCCCATGAACCTACGCATCTCCTGCAGAAATGCGGCCGTGCCCAGCGTTGCCCGCCGTGAGAATTCAATCTTGCGCGCCTCCAAGGCCGCGCCGGAGCGCAGCAGTCGCGATTCCATCGGACGCAGAGACGAACCAGAGAACGCCGGGCCGAGAACTTTTTCGAGCGCCTGCAACGCTTGCGGAGACTGCAGTAGACTGGCGGTCCACTCCGCGAGGCCGGCAGCAACTTGGTCGTGATATTTCTCCGTGATGAAATCGTCGAGTCCAGCCTTGGTCTTGAGAAGCGTGGCGTCAAGCGACCGCTGCGCGCGATAGTGAGGATGCAGACGGAATTCAGCATCACCCGCGCCGGACTCCGACTCCAGGGAGTCTGGTGAGCCTAGGGCTAATCCTCGCCAGCGCTGCGGAATCAAAGCCGCTCCCGCACCCTGGCAGCACCGGATAAGAAACTCGCGCCGCCGCTGGTCAACGGGATGAAACGGCTTGTCGCGCCGGCTCAGAGCCAAGCTCCCGCGCTGTCATGCTCGATGGCATCCACTAAAAGCTGTCCAAGCTGTCTCATAGTCGTCTTGGGAAGGGCACGGCTAGCCGTGTCACTTGGAGCCAACGGGCGCGCGCACTTTAGTCACTGAGAATACCTTCAAGTTACTTTTCCAGTTCACTCAAGGATGATACTGGTGGAATTGGAATCTAGCATCCGCATGCGCAGGGGTCAAGTTTTTGTCCTCTTCGCGCAAGAGCGAAGAATTTCATTGCGTTCTTGGCTACAAACGACGCGGCGCTTTCGTACTCATAACGCTCTGCCTGCCGCCGCGCCAGAAGCCCAAGCCCACTGGAAATTGTATCCGCCGAGTTGGCCGGTAACATCCACAACTTCGCCGATAAAAAAGAGTCCGGGAACGTTGCGGCTCTCCATGGTCTTGGCCGAGAGTTCATCGGTGTTGACGCCGCCAGCCGTCACCTCGGCCTTCTCGTAACCCTCAGTCCCTGCGGGTGCGATCGGCCAGTTGTGAGCTTGCTGCTCGAACTCGGCAAGGGCCGCATTCGTCCAGGCATTCGCCCGCGCATGTTTTCGCTCAGCCGGGACGAGCAAATCAAGCCAGCGGTCGGCCAACCGGTTAGGGAGCACGTTACGAAATTTCGCACGCAGAGCAGACAAATTCCTGTTCGCCTTCAAGTCGCTGGCGGAATGCCGAAGCTCGGCCGTCAGATCGCACCCGGGAGCAAGATCAATCACAACGGGCCGCGGCTTTTGCCAGTAAGACGAAACCTGCAGAATCGCCGGGCCGCTCAATCCGCGATGCGTGATCAACATCTTCTCGCGGAACTGTTGCCCGTTGCACGACGCAATCACCTCCGTCGAAACGCCGGCCAGGTCGCAGAAACGCAACCTATCTTCGGAATCAAGGACCAGCGGCACAAGACCGGGCCACGGCTCTCGAATCTTCAGACCGAACTGTTTCGCAAGTTCGTAGCCAAACGAGGTCGCTCCCATCTTTGGAATCGAAAGGCCGCCCGTCGCGATCACCAAAACTGGAGCACGAAACTCTGCGTCTGGGGTGCGCACCAGAAAGGCATCGGGACGGCTCACCTGATGAATCTTCGCCCTCAGAAAAACAGCCACGCCGGCGGTTTGGCATTCTTCTTCCAGCATCCCAAGAATGTCCCGCGCCGAGCGATCGCAAAACAGTTGTCCCAGCGTTTTCTCGTGATAGGGAATGCCATGTTTCGCCACCAGCGCGATGAAATCCTCCGGCGTGTAGCGGGCCAGGGCCGACTTCGCAAAGTGCGGATTCGCCGAGAGAAAGTTCTCCGGCTGACAATATAGGTTGGTGAAGTTGCAACGCCCGCCTCCGGAGATCAGGATTTTCTTGCCGAGCCGGTCCGCATGTTCGAGGACGGCAACGCGTCGGCCGCGCCGGCCCGCTTCCATGGCGCACATCAGGCCGGCTGCGCCTCCACCGAGAATCAGTGCCTCAAAAGAGTGGATCACCGGGAATCACATGTAGAACAAGCTGAGCCGCGGCAGCGAATATTTGTCCAGCAGCCGCTTCTGCACATATTGCTTGTGCAATTGCTCAATCTGCGCCGCCGGCATTTTGCGGCGGTAAGGAGCAAGGTCGCGGTCGGCTTCGCCCCGGACGTTCACGATCTCATCATCAGGTGTCGCAGCCAGCAGCGCGGCAAACAGTTTTTCTTCCAAGACTGTGAGACGGCGTTCCAGATCTTCCAGATGGGGCACGGGTTTCTTGCCTGCAGTCTCGTCCGCGAGTTTCCGCAATGTGTTCGCAGCTTCGTTAGCGGCCGTATGCACGGAAACTCCGCCTCGAGTCGGCAACTTGGCAGCAGCCAGAAGTTTCGCATTGCGCCGAAGAAAAGCCGCTATCGCGTCGGCCTCAAACCCTTGTCCGGCGCGGGGTTTCGCAGGCGACCCTTCCGGCAGGTTTTCCACTCCTACCGCCGCCTCTTTCATATCTTCCGCCGCTGTCAATACGGCCTGCGAACAATACGCCAGGCTGTTTACTTTTTTAGATTTCGGCGGACGCTGGTCGTAGCGGTCGAAGGCTGCATCAATTCCGCGCAGAGCCGCGTGCAGTGGAATGCCCGCATCTTTCCAGGTCTCGATTAGCGCCCAGTCGAGCGTCGAGAGCAGTAGCCCTCCGCCGCGGCGGCGCAGGAAGTGCTCTTCAATTTCGGTAAAGTAGTTGAAGTAGTTTTCCACGACGGGTCAGCGGGCGGAGCGGGCGCCATTCTTTTCTTTGTTGTTTTTCTGTTCCTTCTCTCTGAGCAGAGTTTTGGACGCATCTGACTTGGGCGCGGATTTTGCACCGATTTCCCGCCGCGTCGCGGCATTCCGCTCCCAGATGATCCGGAGGCCTTCCAGAGTAAGCAACTCGTCGACGTGCTTGATGTATTTCGATCCCGTGCCGATCATCGAACCGAGTCCGCCGGTCGCGATCCCGGGAGTTTCCGGGCCAAGCTCTTGCAGCAGGCGTTCGAGGATTCCATCCACCAACCCGAGGTACCCGTAATAAAGTCCGGACTGCAGGCTGCCCACGGTGTTCGAGCCAATCACGCGTGCCGGTTTGCGAATCTCCACGCGCGGCAGCCGCGCCGTACGCTGAAACAGCGCGTCCGCCGAAATGCCGATCCCCGGGCAAATCACGCCACCCAGATATTCGCCCTTGCCCGAAACACAATCGAAGGTTGTGGCCGTGCCAAAATCGACGACCACGCAGGGCCCGCCATATTTCTCGAAAGCCGCGACCGCATTCACAATGCGGTCAGCGCCCACCTCCGCCGGATTGTCGTAATGCACGGGCATGCCGGTCTTAACACCGGGCTCGATAAACAGCGGCTTCAAATTGAAATAGCGTTCGCAAACCTGGCGCAGCACTGGGTCGAGCGGCGGCACCACCGAAGAAATCACGATGCCGTGGATTCCCGTCGCCTCCAGGCCCGCCATGGAAAACAGATTGCGGAACAGCACACCATACTCATCCACGGTGCTCCGCTCTACCGTCGCCACACGCCAGTTGGCGAGCAACCGCTCGTATCGCGGCCCCTCCTCGGGTTCGCCGCCCGGATGCGACTTCGCAGCGCGCGCGAACACACCCAGCACCGTATTCGTGTTGCCGACGTCGAGTACCAGAAGCATATCGTCGCTTCACATCTCCCGCACGGTGCCGCTCAAAACCGTGCGTAATCCTTGCCCTGCTCGGACACGCAAAAACCCGCGGTCGTCGAGCCCTTCGGTAATTCCCTCGAAACCTGAGCCGCCATCGTCGATGCGAACAACTTTGCCGCTCACCCACGACGACCGCTCCGCAAAACGCCGCAGAATGGACTTCCTGGCATCCGGTTCTTCGAGAAAATGCCGGTATTCGCGGTGCAGCGATTTTAGCAAAGCTGCAGCCAGTTCCACGCGCGACCACTCGCTGCCACTCTGCAACCGCAAAGAAGTCGCAAGCCCCGCAATATCTTCCGGAAAACCGGCGTGGTTCACATTGATGCCGATTCCCACGACGATGTAGCGCACCTGCGTGATCTCGGCATTCATTTCAGTCAGAATGCCGCAGACTTTTTTTCCACCGATCAGCACATCGTTAGGCCACTTCAGATCGATCTGCACGCGCGAGTCCAACTGCCGGATGGCCTGGTCAACCGCCAGTCCCGCCGCCAGCGACAACACAAGCACTTCCGACGGCGGCAAAACTGGACGCAACACCACGGAGCAGTAAATCCCCGCAGACCGTGTCGAATGCCACGCATGCGCGCCGCGGCCGCGTCCTGCGGTCTGCTCCTCTGCCAAAAAAACGCTACCCTCCGGAGCGCCGTCTGCAGCGGCAGACATAGCCGTAGCATTGGTGGAACCAATCTTGTAATAGTGATGCAGATGCGAATCGAAGATTGTGCCCCCGATCAGCCGCTGAAGAATATCCGGCAGAAGCAGATCCGGTACCGCGCACAGTTGATACCCCGTCGCCGGATGCCCCGCCACATCCACGCCGAGGCCGCGCAGTTGCTGAATTAGTCGCCACACTTCGGAGCAGTTCGACGAAATTTCCTGCGCGATCTTCGTTCCGCTCACCACCACCGTCGCATTTTCCATCAGCAGCCGCACGATCCGGCCCAGCCGAACATCCGTTGGCTGCACGGCGGGCTCGGCAGACACTTTCGCCCGCGACGTCCCGCGCTCGCGAATTGTGGCCAGCTTAACGATGCGGAGATTATGCGGGAGAGCTGGCGAAACCACAAACGAAAATCCTCATAAAGCCTGCTACGTCGGGGTTACGCGCAGGCTCATGTCCACGGCCTGGGGCGAATGGGTCACCACGCCCACAGAAATAAAGTCCACTCCCGTTTCCGCGTAGGCACGCACATTCTCCAGGCAAATTCCTCCTGAACATTCCAGCGGAACGCGGCGCTCCAGTTTCGAACAACGCTCCACGGCGCCGCGGACATCCGCGGGAGACATGTTGTCCAGAAGAATCGTTTCAGCACCGTGGGCCAGCGCCTCTTCCAATTGCTCCAGTGTGCGGACTTCCACTTCAATCAACTGTGATCCGCGCCGGTTGCGCGCCGCGTGTTCCAGCGCGGGCGCGATGCCACCCGTCAGCGCGATGTGGTTGTTCTTGATCAGCACGCCGTCAGAAAGATCGAGACGATGATTCTGCCCACCCCCGCACCGCACCGCATATTTATCGATTGCGCGGAGTCCCGGCGCAGTCTTGCGCGTGTCGAGGATTCTCGCCTTGGTGCCGTGCACCGCCTCCACAAATTTTCGCGTTAGCGTGGCGATGCCGCTCATACGCTGCAAGAAATTCAAAATCACGCGCTCGCAGGAAAGAATCACCCGAGCGTTGTGCCGAATCACAGCAACGGACTGTCCCTTGTGCAGCCGTACCCCGTCGAAAATTTCTGGATGCGTGGTCACTTCATAATGCGCCGTGACCGCCCCGTCCAGCGCCGCATACACATCGAGAATGCGCGCCACGCACCCGATCCCGGCGAGAATGCATTCCTGTTTCGCCAGCACCGTGGCCGACGCCCGCTGATTCGGATCGATGCAGGCGTAGCTCGTCGCATCGCGCGTAGCCCGGTCTTCGACCAGTGCGTTCTCCAGAATCCCGGTGATGCGTCGTGAATTCCAATCCATATCGTAGAAACGTTGCTTGCAAGGTCTTCGCCGACCGCGAGAGACACGTAGCAAGCTACGTCTCTACGACGGCCGCCTATCAACACTCCAACTCAGCCAGCTTACTCTTGCACTTCTCTTGCAACACGACTAGCTCCGCCGACCGCTTGCGCAGCCCTTCCACTACCTGCGCCGGAGCTTTCGCCAGAAACTGCTCGTTCGTCATCTGCTTCTGATTGTTACCCAGCTCTTTCTCGATCTTTTCCAGTTCCTTCTTCAGCCGCTCGCATTCCGCCGCAACGTCGATTTTTCTTTCGTAAACCGCGTGCACGTCAAATCGTGACGTGCTGCGCGCCCCCGCCCGTTTGGCCAGCGACTCTTCCACGAAGGTAATTTTCTCGACACCGGCCAGCCGCTCAACCGCACCGCGATTCTGCTCGATCATCCGGCGGATTTCCGCCTCAGGCGCGAACACTTCGATTGGAACCTTCACCTTAGGCTCAACCTTCAACTCCGCGCGCAGATTCCGCACGCTGACGATCAAATCCTGCAGAATCGCCATCTCAACTTCCGCAGCGATGTCGACCTGTGACTCGGTTACATCTGGATATTTAGCAAGCGCAATCGACTTGAACGGCGGCTTACCCTCGTAGATCGCCTGCCAGATTTCTTCCGTGATAAACGGCATCACCGGATGCAGCAACCGCAGAGAAGCGTCGAACAGATCAACCAGGCTCGCGCAAGCAATTCGCGCGGGGCCCGTGTCGGTGCCGTCTTCGTAAATCAGCCGAGGCTTGATTAGTTCCAGATACCAATCGCAGAACTCTCCCCAGAAAAAATCGTAGATTCGGTTCGCCGCCTCGTGAAACCGGTAAGTCTCCAGCGCCGCATTCACATCCGCCGCCACGCGATTAAACCGCGAAAGAATCCAGCGGTCTTCAAGAGTACTCGTGGATCGACGGACGCCTTGTCCATCCGCGGGCCGCAGGCCCGGCTCCACTCTGTCCACGTTCATGAACATGAACCGCGCCGCATTCCAAATCTTGTTCGCAAACGCCCGGTACCCATCCGTCCGGCTCTCGCTGAACGCAATGTCCGTTCCCGGCGCGGCCATCGCCGCCAGAGTGAACCGCGTCGCGTCCGTACCGAAGCGTTCGATAATCTCCAGCGGATCAATCACGTTCCCTTTGGTCTTCGACATTTTCTGCCGGTCGGCATCGCGCACTAGCGCGTGAATATAGACCTGCCGAAACGGCACACTGTCGTTTTTCTTGTCCGACCAGCCGCTGGCCTTCTTGATCGCCGCGTCCTGCTCGTGTCCCTGCATGAAGTGGCATCCGAACATGACCATGCGCGCCACCCAGAAAAACAAAATCTCGTAAGCAGTAATCAGCAAAGTCGTCGGATAAAATACCGCCTGATCGCGCGTCTTCTCCGGCCAGCCCAGCGTCGTGAACGGCAGCAGCCCCGACGAAAACCAGGTGTCGAGCACATCGGAAACCTGTTCCAATTTCGCGCCCCCGCATTTCGTACACTTCGTCGGAGCCTCGCGCGCCACGATCACTTCCTTGCAGCCGTCGTTACCGCATGTCCACGCCGGAATCCGATGCCCCCACCACAACTGCCGTGACACGCACCAGTCGTGGATGTTATTCATCCAGTTCAAATAAATCTGGCGGTAGTTGTCGGGAACAATCGTGATCTCGCCGCTCTCCACCGCCTCAATCGCGCGGTCCGCCAGCGGCTTGATCTTGATAAACCACTGCTCCGACAACCGCGGCTCAACCACGGTCCCGCACCGCTCGCATTTCCCAAGCGCGAGCGTGTGATCTTTTTCGCCGACGAGAAATCCCTGCTCCTGCAAATCAGCCAGCACGCGCTTACGCGCTTCATATCGGTCTAACCCCGTATAGCGGCCGGCGTTCGCGTTCATGTGCGCGTGCTCGTCCATCACATCAATCTGCGGCAGGTTGTGGCGCTTGCCCGCTTCGAAGTCGTTGGGATCATGCGCCGGCGTCACCTTCACCGCGCCCGTGCCAAACTCCGGCTGCGCCAATTCGTCGGTAATAATCGGAATCTCACGCTGCATCAGCCGCAGCAGAACTTTCTTGCCATGCAGATGCGTGTAGCGTCCGTCTTTCGCGTTCACCGCCACCGCCGTATCGCCGAGCATTGTCTCCGGCCGGGTCGTGGCCACGGTGATGAACTCCGAACTTCCTACCACCGGATAGCGAATCTCCCACAGCTTTCCCGCAACTTCCTCGTGCTTCACTTCGAGATCGGAAATCGCCGTCTCGCACCGCGGACACCAATTGACGATATATTTCCCGCGATAAATCAACCCCTCTTCATACAGCCGGACAAACACCTCGCGCACCGCGTGCGAAAGATTCTCGTCCATCGTGAAATATTCGCGGTCCCAATCCACCGACGCGCCCAGCCGCTTCATCTGGTCGAGAATCGCGCCGCCATACAGCTTCTTCCATTCCCAGACGCGCTCAATAAATTTCTCGCGCCCCAGGTCGCGCCGTTTTTTGCCTTCTTTCGCCAGGTCGCGCTCTACCATCATCTGCGTGGCGATGCCGGCGTGATCCGTCCCCGGCAGCCACAACGTGATGAACCCGCGCATGCGGTGCCAGCGCACAATGATGTCCATCTGCGTCTGGTTGAGCATGTGCCCCATATGCAGCCTCCCGGTCACGTTGGGCGGCGGCAGCAACAACGTGAACACCGGACGCGTCGTCTTTTCTGAAGGCGGGCCCGGCGGGGGAGTCGGCACGGAAAACAGTTTTTCTTTGATCCAGTAGTCAGCCCAGCGCTTCTCGATCGCACCCGGCTCGTAAGATTTTGGCAATTCGTGGGGCATGGGAAGTCTGTGTTGGACCGGGTCTCTGACCCGGTCATGCCGAGCGCAGCTCGGCGAGAGCAATGCACTCAGAGGTAAGCTTTGATCTTACAGGCGCAAGAAAAGAAGGGTCAAACAGACCGAGGGGAGAAGGGAAAGACATGATCTCAGAGACATGCCACCCGTCAAACAGACCGAGGGGATAGCGTGTACGTGATGTCACGATGTACACACCCTCGTTTCCAACGTTGCGAAATCCCATTTATCTATGCGCCTCCGAACGTCATGATATGCGATTCACCCGCGTCAAATACGGGGATGAACGTGTGCGCTAAAAGGTGGGCGGCGCACAAGCTGGCGATTCAGAGCCGGGAGAAGGCGGGCGACTTTGAATTTTGGTCACCCTTTTCTCGTAAGGCGCGGGTCTCTTGACGAATCTTATCAATTCGCTGTTTGATCTCAATTGCCAGATGACCTAAATCCGGCCTTGCTTCCAAATCTGGCAAGAGCTTCTCTAGAAAGGCCAACTCGTCTTTCAATATTGGCAACATAGGATTAGAACACCTCCGTCGTGACGGGTGACAACGCCAAAACCAAGTCGTCGCGGAACCATCAGCGACCCCGCTTATAGTGCGATCGAATCCGGATTTCGTGAACAGAACCCGAATGGCGCAGAGGCTGGATGCCCAATACTTCAATTCGCCGAAAGGACGGAATGCACCAACCGAATCGTACCCCCACCGAGACCAACCAGCGTGACGAGAAGTATTGCCAGCGCCCACCAATCGATTCTGCGGGTTTTGGGTTGAAGAAGAAAATCGAGCATCCGGATTCCTCGCGACGTAGAAAATCGGGGCGGTCACTCGGTGCAGCCTCGACCACCCCCAATTCAGGAACATTCATGGCGCAACCGAGCAAAAGTAAAGTCCACGCTAAGCGCGCCGCTGAACTGGAACCAAACCATCCGCATTCTTACCGTGGCTTAGAGAGAAAACCGGTTCCGACGTGCCATTGTTCATAGTCATCAGCATCGCGCGGCACATGAAGGATCCAACTCGCCGAGCCATTCCAATTCCGGACAGGAAGAACCTAAGGTGCAGGCTCCGGCTCCTTCAGGCCAAGTGCTTCATCTTGGAAGAGATGTGAAGGGTGAAACCTCGCGTTGATTGTGCACGAGCGCACAGCGTCTTCTGGCGTATTTTGAGGGCGAAGTTCATCCTCTGGACAATTTGGGATAGCCTGTCAGGATCTTCCTCCAAGGCGGCTGCTCGGCAAAGCTTCCGCCAACTTAGCGATTCGTCCGTGAAGTGAGCGCTCATCAGATCCACCTCCAGCAGGGTTTATTCATTCGCTTCGACTGGTACTCGTCAGCGATCAAGATCTTCGAGGGCATCAACCGCCTGTTGCCAGAGAAAAACAATCTTGGCGACGGAGTTCAACATTGCGACGCTATTCTTTCGGAGGTTCGTACGCAACTGGGGCTCTGCCTGCATTACCGAGAAAGGTTCCCTGAATCGCATGTCCGGCAAAGACCCTAATCAAAATGGGTGGACAGGAAGCCCAAACGGAGCGAAAGGCACATGTGGCGATCAAAGAGATCGTCGACCGCTTAGCCGTCAGGCCTAAGGCTGTTGATCCTTGCTGCACTGCGGGCCGGCCGCCGGTTTCGACGCACAAGTTTGCCTGTCGTGCACGTTGCCCCTTGAGACGAGCCATTACTCGCGCGGGCTAGACTTCCTGGATTGAGGAATTCACTCGCCCGAAAAATAGGGGATTTACCCGATAGCGCTCCGGGAAATGCTCAATATATTGAGGGTTCGGATTCAATCGCGCGTCTGGGCGTTCAGCACGGACATTCTTAAGAGAGGAACAGGTCCTATGACCCGAGTAGACACTGATCTGAGCAACATGCACGTCGACGAGGAATATGGTGGGAGCCCGGAGCGGACGCAGCCAACCTCGGTCTTGCTGCGTGAATTGGTCGCGCACTTGCGCGACAATCGCACCCAACTTCGCGAAGAGTGGGCACGCCGCATTACCGAAGCACAATTGTTGACGGCAATGACAAAGGAGGAGATTTTCGCCGAAGCTACATCCGTCTATGACAATTACGTAGAGGCCCTGGAGACGGGCACGTTCGAAGCTTTGCAGGCCTACGCTCGCAACTTGTCGGAGCGCATTATTCCGCGAGGCGTGGAAACACACGAAGTGGTCGGGATTGTTCTGCTGCTTCGCGATGTTTTAGCACGTTCCCTGTTTGCCAAGTACCAGGGAGACTTTACCAAGCTGAACCGCATCCTCGATGCCTATGAGCCGGCTGCGAACCGCATCGCGAATACGGTTGCCGTCGGCTTTGTTCAAGAACGGGAGCGCATCATCCGTGAGCAGCAAGAAGCGATCCGGGAACTTTCGACTCCGGTGCTGCAGGTGCGTGAGCGGTTGCTGATCCTGCCGATTATAGGCGTGATTGACCCGCAGCGGGCCCGTCAGCTGACGGAACAGTTGTTACGCGGCATCCGCACGAACCGCGCCAAAGTGGTGGTGATCGACATCACCGGCGTGGCCGCGATGGACGCCACCGTTGCCAATCACCTGGTGCAAACGGTAGAAGCGTCGCGACTGCTCGGGGCTACGGTGATTGTTACCGGCCTTTCGCCCGAAATTGCTCAGACCATTGTGAACATCGGGGTCGATCTGGGCAAAATGAATACCGTGGGCGACCTGCAGGGAGGCATCGAGCAGGCAGAACGGCTCTTGGGATATAAAGTTGTGCCCTTCACGGAAGCATAAGTAAATCAGCATAGTAAGCCAAGGCTCGGAGACCGATTGTGGAAGTCCCGATTCTCAAACAGGGAGATTTCTTGATTGCCACCATCCAGGCGGCACTCACCGACGCAGATCTCCTACACCTTCGCACGGCTTTGCTTCAGCAGGTGGTGCGCTGCCGCTCACGGGGTGTGATCGTGGATGTCACTTCACTCGATGTAATGGATTCGTTTGCCTCGCGCACCTTGCGCGAGATCGCGCAGATGATTCATTTACGAGGAGCCGAAACAGTGATCGTGGGAATCCAACCGGAAGTCGCTTTTGCGATGGTGCAATTAGGGTTAAAGTTGGAGGACGTGGCTACTGCCCTGGATTTAGAGGAAGGCTTAGCCCACTTGCAACAAAAGGGGCACAGCCCTGGCTGAGAGCTTTCAACTTGTGGAAAACGAAATCCAGGTTGCGATCAAATCGGACCAAGACATTGTCACCGCCCGTCAGCAGGGACGCTTGCTGGCGACGGCGCTCGGTTTCTCCTCGGGAGATGCCACGCTAATCGCAACCGCGATCTCGGAGCTGGCACGAAACATTGTCAGCTACGCCAAAACCGGGGAAATCAGGCTAACGGCGATTAACGGCGCAGCCCGGCGGGGCATTCGGCTAGTCGCGAAGGATCAAGGGCCCGGCATTTCCGATATTCCACAAGCCCTGCGCGACGGGTTCTCGACCTCCGGAAGTTTGGGCCTGGGGTTGCCCGGAGTGATGCGTCTGATGGACGAATTTGAGATTGTATCGGAGAAAGACCGCGGCACTACCGTGACGGCCCGAAAATGGAAGCCTTAGTATCATCAGTTCTCGAATGCGGGTTCGCGTGTCGTCCACTGACCGGGCAGCTCAGTTCTGGCGACCTCCAAGTGGTGAAGTCGTTCACCAACGGCGTACTGGTAGCCGCCTTGGACGGGATCGGCCATGGAGAAGAGGCTGCGTCCGCGGCAATGGTCGCTGCGGATATCCTGGAGGCACACGCCCACGAACCCGTGATTGCGCTGATGGAGCGGTGTCACCTGGGCCTCCGCGCCACTCGTGGCGTCGCAATGAGCGTCGCCTCGTTCGATGTGCCGCACGGCTTGATCACGTGGCTCGGCGTTGGGAACGTCGAAGGTGTGCTGCTTCGTGGTGGAGTCGCATCTGTTGTGTCGGAAGAATCTTTGTTGTTACGGGGGGGAGTTGTGGGGAGCCGGTTGCCTAACCTTCAAGCAGCAGTTCTCCCCGTATCTCAAGGAGACACACTTATCTTCACTACTGACGGTGTCAGTGTCGACTTCTCTCGTGGACTGGCCCGAAACTACCCGCCGCAGACAGCGGCCGAAAACATTCTGGCGCAACACGGCAAAGCTACAGATGATGCTCTCGTGCTGGTGGCACGGTACTTGCGGGATAGGCCATGACCGTGAACAGCAAGCGGCGATCTAAGACCCTCGATCGGGAACGGGAGTACCGCCGCGCACTTAAGAATTATCTGTCGAGGGGTGGTGAAGATGCTTTGCAAAGCGCCTACGAAATCGGAAGGCTTGCCCTGGGCGAGGGCTTGGGCGTACTCGATATGGCAGCGTTGCACCATTCTGCCCTCAAGCAACTCGTGCTAGGCACGAAACGCCACGAGTCCCTGCAGCAAGATCTCGACCGGGCTCGAGAATTCTTTGGCGAGAGTCTCTCTCCGTACGAGATGGCCTATCGCGGGTATCGGGATGCCATATCGGCCCTTCGCCAATTGAATGAAACGCTGGAACAGGAGATCCAACGCATCGCTTACGCCGTCCATGACGAGGCCGGACAACTCCTCGTCGCCGCACGCCTTGCCATGTCTGGTGTGTCCCACGAACTGAGCCCGTCTCTCCAAGGTCGCCTTCACGAAGTGGGCACGATTCTCGATCAAGTGGAAAAGCAGTTGCGCAGGCTCTCCCATGAACTCCGGCCCACGATTCTGGACGACCTGGGCCTGGTGCCAGCATTGCAATTCCTAACCGAGGGTATTTCCAACCGAGCGGACCTGTCGATCGAGATCCAGAGTTCACTGAAATGCCGGTATGCACCGAACATTGAAACTGCAGTCTATCGGGTCATTCAGGAGGCTCTCACCAACGTCACTAAACATGCGCGCGCCAAGAGCGTGAGGATTCAGCTCAATAAAATCGATAAGCACCTGCATTGTGTAGTTCATGATGATGGAGTAGGCTTTGACGCCCCATCCGTCCTTTCGTCTAAGAAGCGAAATGGCCTCGGCCTGGTCGGAATCCGCGAACGCCTGAATGCCGTCGGGGGGGCGCTGCAAATCGACTCTATGGTCGGCCAAGGGACAGAATTGCTCGTCAAGATACCCGTGGAGAATTGAAATGCCTATTCGAGTCGTGCTCGCGGACAATCACGCTCTCGTCCGCCAAGGTTTGAAAGCGCTGCTGGAACGAGAAGGATTTCAGGTTGCGGGAGAAGCCTCCGATGGCCAGGAACTCATTCGAGTGGTTGGCCACGTCCGTCCTGAGATTGCAATTCTCGATATCAGCATGCCGATCTTGAACGGAATTGACGCCGCCCGCGAACTGCAAAAATCGACTCCAACCAAGACAATCCTGTTGACGCGCCACGACGAAGATCAATACGTCACTGAAGCACTTCGCGCCGGCGTAAAGGGATATGTACTGAAAAGTCAAGCGGCCACTGACTTAGTCCACGCAATTCGAGAGGTCTCTCGGGGCGGAATTTATCTGAGCCCCGACATATCCCGCACAGTGTTAGGGGCGTTTTTGTCCAAAACGGACCTTCCAGCGGATCCCCTCACGTCCCGGGAGCGCCAAGTGCTTCAACTCGTCGGGGAAGGAAAATCGACGAAGGAAGTGGCTTCGCTCCTCGGCATAAGCACGAAGACCGCTGAGTCTCATCGGACTCGGTTGATGCAGAAACTTGATATTCATGAAACAGCCACCTTAGTTCGCTACGCCATACGACGAGGTCTGGTCCAGCCATAAAAGCATCCAAGGTTTTCCCTTAGCGCGTTCTCAGTCATTCCACTCAATCCAAATGGATGTTTTACCGGCTTGTTTGTTTTCTATAGCACTCTATGCTGCAACGTAGCGATTGGGTGCCGCCTCCGAAGGAGGTGACTTTCCCGGGGGGTAAGGAAACCCTGACGGTTGGCGGCCCGAGTTGCATGCACGCAAGCAGTAATGTCCGATCCGTTTTGCGGACGGAAAACAACCGCGTGCCACCTCCGTAGAAAGCGACCTTGGGGGAGGAACCGTGTTCGCGGAGGTGGCCCGAGTTGACTGCCCTGCGGCAATGCCCGCTAACCAGTGACTGTCCGGGCCGAGAAGCCATCCGTAAGTTAAAGGTCAGAAAAGGATATATGCAGCGCAACCATTCAGCGTCGCCAAACCGGGCACTCGAAACCGCAGCTTGCAAGGGTCTGTTCGAGTCGCAGTCTGTATTCCGCGGTAAAGTTTCGCCCTCGAACCTGTTCAAGGAGAAAGATTCGTCACTTGATACGTGTTTCCAGACTTTGCTTTCCGACTCCGATTTGGAACTTGCGAACCTGTTGCAGGAAGTCGGTGTGCCATGTGACGGCCCATCGGGCAGTTCGCCGCAGAGTCACCCGATCAGTCAACTTCTGACTCGCGCGGTCGAGTGTGCCGTAAAACAATACTTGCTGCGCGCGCGACTCAGCAACCTTGCCTTCACCGACGAACTCACCGGGTTGTACAACCGCCGGGGCTTCATGCCTCTTACGGAACGGCAATTGAGATTGGGCCGCCGGTCGGGTCGGGAGATGCTCTTGTTCTTCGTTGATGTGGACGGTCTTAAGCGGATCAACGATTCATTTGGCCATGCTGAAGGCGATCTGGCCCTTACCCGCACCGCAGAAGTGCTGCGGAAAACCTTTCGTGACTCCGACGTTCTTGCGCGCCTCGGAGGCGATGAGTTTGCTGCCCTCGCCATCGAGGCATCCGGCCACAGTGAAGCATTCATCACGTCCCGCCTTCGGCGGAACCTGGAGACTGCGAGCAGCAAAGACCCTCGCTACCCGCTTTCTCTTAGTTTGGGAGTCGTTCGGTTCGATCCACGGACTACAAGCTCCCTTACACAAATGATGTTGCAGGCGGACAAGGCTATGTACGAGCACAAAACACAACGGCGGAGACTCACGCAGAAACAAACGCTATCGTCTCTGTTGGTCCGACCTTGACGATTTCACAATCAGGAGAGGACGCACAAAATGGCAACGCTACCCGGACGTATTGAGAAGCGGATCCATCTAGAAATTCCGGTAGAAGTTTCCCGAATGCAAAGCCCCGGTCCCGGCGACTTTGCAGAGAAAGCGACCACGGAAAACGTCAGTTCTGGTGGTGTCCGGGTCCTGATCAAGCGGGCCTTACTGCCAGATGAACGTTTGCAGATCACTCTTCTTGTTGGCAGTGAAAGGCCGACGCCAGCTAGAGTGGTTTATTGTCAGCCACTCGCGGGAGCACTCTTCGGATTGGGGTTGCAGTTTGAGGAAGAAGTAGCTTAGAGCAGTGCCTTTGTCGACAATGCAGACCAATGACGGAGCGTCGGATAGGAGCCATTTTGAGGGCCCCTACCAGACCCACCACCGCAGAGATCGATCGCAAGTACGACTACCGTTACTCGCAACTTACCCCAACTAGTCGCGCTAGCGCCTGCCAGTGCCTCGGGTGTGGGCAGTAGCCCTCGCGGAGGCGGCCAGCGTACCACCGCAAAACGGAGATTTGTCGAGCAATGGCTGATCCTGACAGAGAGGCGAGAAGTGGTTGAATCTTCTCTGCATCAACTACAACGGACCTCGCGGAAGATTCGAAAATCTCGCGGCCCGTTGGCAGTTGCCGAAGGTTGACAGCAGTTAGCTGCCGGCTGTTCCCTTACTTCTCCTTCAGCTTCTTCGAAATTTCTTCCGCAATCTTGGGACGCAGGTCGGCCAGCACTTTGTCGACGATGTTGGCAATGTCTGCGGGATCGTCCGTGGAAGCTGCCGGTTCCTCCGGGCTCTTCTCCGCGCCCGCAGCAGCCGCCATGGCGGCCCGGTCCGGAGGCAGTTCGGGATACTCATCGTCGTCATCGTCCTGTTGATTCGACTTCGCCGAACCCGTGGCCTTGGGCTTATCGCCCGATTCGCGAATCTGCCGCCAGCTTGCCCAGGCAGCCGCGGTGGTCGCAGCCAGATCACTTTCTCTTTTTTCTGCCATTTCGCCTCCCGCAACTTTTTCTTTTTCTTTGCCCGACACCGGACCTTCGGACACACCTGCGGCAGCCTCCGTCGGCGGAGGTTCCGTGCCCGCCACCGGGCTGGCACTCGCATTTGCAACTTCTTCGGCCGTCGCTGCAACCGATGGCTCACAAACTACTGATGCCTCAACGGATGGTCCTGAATTCTGTTCTGAAGCCAGCAACTCGGCGGCGCGGCTTTGCTCCAACGCAGCCGCCGCGGACGCTGCTTCTGCCGCAGCTTGCGCAGCTGCAGCTTCCGCCTCCACCTGTTCCCTGGCAGCCCGCTCCTGAGCTTCGCGCTCTCGGGCTTCTATTTCTTTCGCCTCGCGTTCCCTGGCTTCGCGCTCTCTCGCCTCTGCTTCCTTCGCTTCCCGTTCCTGAGCTTCGCGTTCTCTAGCTTCTGCTTCCTTCGCTTCCCGCTCCCGAGCTTCTCGCTCCCTCGCTTCTACTTCCTTCGCTTCCCGTTCCTGAGCTTCGCGTTCTCTCGCCTCTACTTCCTTCGCTTCCCGTTCCTGAGCTTCGCGTTCTCTCGCCTCTGCTTCCTTCGCCTCGCGCTCCTGAGCTTCCCGTTCTCTGGCTTCCAGTTCCCTCTTCGCCTCCAGGTCCCTGGCCGCTGCCGCCACTATCTCAGTGTGCGTTTCCCCAAGCTTCGCGGATGGTTCCTCCATCTGCCCGTTCCCGGCAGCCGGTTGCTCCTGCGCTTCGGCTACCGCCTCAAGCTTCGCCAGCGAGGAATCGACCGCCTCCACCGACGCATGGGCCACATCGCGCAGCGTACGCGCAATCTCTTCCTCGTCCGGCACCGGGCCTGCGGGCGCCTCCACCATCGCCGCAGAAATCGAATTCTCCGCCAACGGCGTCGCCGGCTGCGAAGTCACAAAACCGGGCTGATTGGCCTCCGCCGCGGCAAAGGCCGCATACGCCTTTTGCATCTCCAGTTCCAGCGAGACCGCGGCTTCTTCGGCCGCGATCGCGACCGGCACCGCCGTCCAACGATGCGTCGTTGAGCCGACGGAGACGTAACCTGCGCCACCCGCCGCAGCCACCGCCATCGTAACCGGCACCCCCGCTTCGTCGGAGTGCTTCTCTTCGTCGTTTCTCTTTTCGATTTCCGGCGTGGCGATCACATCAAAGTCGCGCACCGCAGCAGCGGGCTTGGATTCCTTCGCGGTAACATTCACCGCAGCCGCAGTCTCGTCCGCGCCCTGCTGGGCAAACGTAGCGCCCGCCGCAATTTCGCCGGCTTCCGGCTGCGCGCTTTGCCGAACGGCTTGCGCCTCTGGCTGGCTTTCGATCTTGCTTTCGATCTGTGTCTCGACCGTCGCGTCAACCTTGGTTTCAGCTTTCTCTGCTGCCTGGGTCGCCCCTTCGAAGCCGCCTTGCGGGGCCGCACTCATCGGCTCCCGGCCGTCCACTGCCGCCTGCACCTGCGCCGCGGCTGCAGCTAAAGCAGCCAACTCTTCCGGAGTCACATCCTTGGGCAGACCAGCTGCCGCGGCCAGCGCGGCTACATCCAAACGGCCTTCTTCTCTGGGAGCCATCTCCCGCACAGCCGGACGCTCCACCGCCGTCCGCGCTTCACGATTGACCGGCTTGTAAACCTCCGCTTCGTCTTCTTCCTGCTTCTTCTTTTTCTTGGACGGAAATCCGATGCGGCTTTTCCATCCATCATCCGCCGAGTCGCTCCCTTCCGTCGCCTCGTCGCTGCGTCCTTCTTCCACCGCCGCTATAGCTCGGGCAAACCGTCCCGGCTTCGTCTCTGCCCTCGGCACCACCCTGTCTTCCAGCTTGGAAAGCGCGCTCAGCAACTCGCTGGCTTCAAACGGCTTTACAATGTAGCCTTCCGCCCGCACCCGCTTGGCTTCCTCGGGCTTGAACGGCTCCAGCTTGCCCACCGTCAGCAGCACCGGAATCCGCGCCGTCTCCTTCACTTCCTTCAGCCGCTGGCACACTTCCAGCCCGCTGTATCCCGGCATGTACACATCCAGGACAATCAGGTCAGGTTTCTGCTCGGCTATCTTTTTGAGCGCCGCAGAACCGTTGTTGACGGTTATTACCTCGTAGCCCGCATCCGCGAGGATTTTTCGCCCCATGTTCTGGGCGGTCACGCTGTCATCGGCAAGCAATATCTTACGGGCCAAAGGTTTCCTCTTCTAGTGAGGGGAGATACCGCGAAGGTAACCTGCCCCACAACGTAAGTCAATGAGTAGAAGGGAAGTAACCGGTTACCAGTGGTCAGCACCTACCGCGTCCGGACGCGTTCTTTGCACCACGAAAATCGGAAAGGGGGCCCCCAGAATTTGGCTGCCAAAGAAGAACCATGTCGGGACAGCCGCCCTCGGCTGTCCAGTCGAGCAAAGCTCGACTCGCTCTCGCATCGATCTTTCAACCTGTTGCCGGAAATGCGCCGATCACAGGACAAACCTCTCTCCCAAGAAATGTCTCCATCTTGTTAACACTTTGCCTGAACCCACCGTCTAATTAGTCGAACGAAAGCCAATCGCACCTCAACCGGGAGCGCCCACCATGCCTCCAAGTGTTTCCCGCTTCGCCGTCCTCGTGCTCCTCAGCTTCGCCCTGTCCGCCACTTTTGGCGCGCAAAACGTCACCGATCTCACCGCTCACGAGTGGGGCACCTTCACCTCCATCGCCGGAAGAGACGGCCAGGCCGTGAAATGGTCGCCGTTGGACGGATCTACCGATCTTCCCAGTTTCGTGCAACATTTTCATGGCGGCGATTTCAAAGTTGGTTTACGGGGCACGGTCCGTATGGAGACGCCCGTCCTCTACTTCTACTCCCCTCAGGAAACTACGGTATCCGTGAAGGTCAAGTTTTCCAAAGGAGTTATCACGGAGTGGTACCCCAGCGCCAGCCACATCGAGCCCGACCCGGAGCATTTTCTGCCCCCTAAGGCCTTATTCCAGAGGCACATCACCGGCAGCATCGTCTGGGATTCCGTCACAGTGTCCCCGGACCTGGCCGCGAATTTCCCGCGCGATAATCACGGAAAACAGTATTACGCCGCCCGCGAAACTTCTGCCGCGCCTCTAGTCGTGAAGACGGAAACCGGCAATCAGCAGGAAAAATTTCTCTTCTACCGCGGCGTATCCACTTTTTCCCCGCCCATCTCCGCGACCGCTGATCCCAATGGAGAGCTCCACATCACGAACCTGGCCCCCGACGAGATCCCCTCCGTGATCCTGTTCGAGCGCCGGGGAGACAAGCTCGGCTACCGTCTCGGCGGCGCGCTCCCCGGAGAAATGTCGCTCGACCCTCCCGAGCTGACCTCAACTTTCGAATCCCTGAGCCGCGATCTCGAGGACATTCTCACCAGCCAGGGACTCTACCCCGACGAAGCCCGCGCCATGATCGCGACCTGGCACGACTCGTGGTTTGAGGAAGGCAGCCGCCTGTTCTACATCGTTCCTACTGCCTTTGTGAATACGATTCTTCCTCTTACCATCAACCCAACTCCTTCGGAAACCGTGCGCGTGTTCGTGGGCCGCCTCGAACTGGTCACCCCCGCAACCATGCAGGCGGTAGAAAAAATACTCGCCACTCACGACGCCGCGGCCCTCGAGAAATACAACCGATTCCTGGAACCAATTCTCGAGCAGATGAAAGCCGCAAACCCCGCCCAGGCCCCGCAAATCCAAAAAGACTTAGACCTGACCTACGCCGCAGCAATCCCCCAGCCCCCAAACTGAAAATCGGCGGCCCAGCGTGGAAAGACGTTCTGTGGGACTGGAAAGATCGTGGAAATATTGTGTGGGGCCGGAAATATTGTGTGGGACCGGGCACTCTTGCCCGGTAGCCGGGCGCAGCCCGGCGGGTTTGGGCGGGAAGTGGCAGAACGACAGGATTGGGTGCTGCCAGCGAAAACCAGCCGAGCTACGCTCGGCGGACGGGCAAGAGTGCCCGTCCCCACACAAACCCCGAGGCCCCAAACCCCGGCACGACAAAAGCTAAGAGCTAAAAGCTTCTTTTAGAACGGAATCAGCTTCTTAATCCCCTTCTTTTTCTTCTTCCTGCTGCTGGAAATTTCCTTATCGCTGGCCAGCGCCGAACTCGAGCTGGCGCTCGCGGTCGCGTTCGGAGATCCATCCGCCGACCCCGCCTGAATCTCGTTCACCTGCGGGGGCGGCGGCAAAGGCGCTTCCCCCGGCGCTGTGTCGGGTTTCAGTTCATTCGGATCAGGTTTCAGCTCGTTGTCCCCACCGGCCGCAGCCGCGGGTTTCAGTTCGTTCGGATCCGCTGCCGTAGTCGGCTGGGCAAACGGCGAGCCGTTCGTTGCAGGCGTATCCGAGCGCGGCGTGGGATCGTTGGCCGGCGGTGCGCCCGTGCCGCCTACAACCTCCACCCCCACATTCTTCCCTCCAGCGGAGTTCATCCCCATTCCCGCCTGCAGCGTGCTGCGCACCACGTCGTTGGCTGAAATAGGCGTCGGGTCCACCAGTTGCGGTTCACCGACCTTGGTTGCCTGACTCACATCAGGATGCTTCATAAACACCATCGAGAGTCGGCCATAAGGTCCCACATCCCGCCGGCTATCTTCTTCCGCTTTGGCGCGCTCCACATCCGCCCTGGTGGGCCGCGGAATCGGCTGGTTCAGCGCCGTCAGGCGTCTCTTCGCGTCATCCACGCGGTCCATGATCGGATAACGCGTAATAATCCTGTCGTAATCGCTGGAGGCTTTCTTGGTGTACTCGGCGATCAGGTTCGCCTTGAAGGTTTCCCCCACACAGCCCGGCGGCTTGCCCGGAGCGGTGCACGTTGGGGCCAGCCTGATGCGCGCGATCTGCCCTTCGTAATTCTGCCCCAGCAGATACAGCGCCTCGTCCGCCCGACTGTAAAGCGGATACTTATCCACCATCGATTGCAGGCGCGCGATCGACGCCGCATACGACATCTTCAAATAATAGAACCGGCCAATATCGAACTCTCGTTCCGCCAGCACTTCCTGCACTTCCAGCAACCGCTGCTTGCCTTCCGCCACCAGCTTGGGATTATCCGGATACTGCATGATCAGGTTCCGGTATTCATCCTCCGCCCGCTTGGCGTGGGTGTAATCGCGGTCGGCTTTTTCCATCTGCTGATATTGGATGTTCGCGATCTTCAGCTGCGCCTCAGCCGCCTCCGGCATATTGGGAAAAAATGTTTGGAAGTCGCGATATTCCTGCTCCGCCTGCGCCAGTGAAGCCGTCCCACCCTCCGCGTACCAGGAATCGCCCACCGCCAGCTTGGCGCGCGCAATGTACTCCGAGTCCGGATAAGTATTGATCAGCGTCTGGAGCGTCATCCGCGCCACGTCGAAGCGGTTGCGCTTCATGGCTTCCATGGCCTTGTCGAACAGCACTTTGTCCGGCTGCACCGACGCCACTTTGCCCAGCGGATTAACCGCCTTCTTGTTCGAGCAGCCAACCGCGACCGCCAGCCCCAGCCCCACCACCGCGATCAAAGCAATTCGACGTGACATTCACACCTCAATCCAAATAAATGCTCATGTGGGGACGGGCACTCCTGCCCGTCCGCCGAGCGCAGCTCGGCTTGGTTTTAGCCGGCAGCGCCCGACCCTCGTCATCCTGCCACTCCCAGCCAACAGCGCCGGGCTCCGCCCGGCGACCGGGCAAGAGTGCCCGGTCCTACACTATACTTTCTGCAGCGCCGCTTCCGTCGCCACCTTCAATAACGCCTGCGCATTCTTCCTTGGATCGCCATTCCCGAACACGGCGTTGCCCGCCACCAGAATTTCCGCGCCCGCCCTCACCACGTCGGCCACGGTGTCAAGCCCCACCCCGCCATCCACTTCAATGCGATAGTGCAGCCCGCGCTGTCGCCGAATTTCCGCTAACCGCCGCATTTTGTGCAGTGTAGACGAAATAAACGTCTGCGCCCCAAATCCCGGATTCACCGACATCACCAGCACATAATCCACAATGTCGAGCACTTCGTCGAGCGTATCAACCGGGGTCGCCGGATTAATCACCACCCCGGCCAGGCAATCATGACTCTTGATCAGATGCAAAGTACGGTTCAAATGCCGGCAAGCTTCCTGATGCACCGAAATCCAATTCGCCCCGGCCTCGGCAAACACCGGAATAAAGTCGTCCGGGTTCTCGATCATGAAGTGGCAATCGAGCGGCAGCTCCGTCACCCGCCGCAACGACCGCACTACCGGAGGCCCCAGCGTCAGGTTGGGCACAAAGTGTCCATCCATGACGTCCACATGGATCACACTTCCGCCGCCCTCGCCCGCAGCGCGCACCTGCTCGCCCAACCGGGCAAAGTCAGCCGAAAGAATCGACGGTGCCAGCTCAATCAATGCTTCATCTCTCAGAATATCTCGCAGAAAGAATGCCACGAAATTCTAACACGCTGCCAAGCGCCGGAGCAGCCAGCTTAACGCGATCACTTGCCCCTGCCCCCTGGCCCCTGATCACGACCCCTGATCCCTGCTCCCTGCTCCCCATGCTACCCTCGACACTCATGTCGGCCGCGTCCCAATTCGCTCCCGCAGCCTGCAGCCTGGCCGCCGTTTTCATCTGGGGCGCCAGCGACTTCACCGGAGGCTACGCCGCACGCCGCGCCAATGCCTTCGTCTTCACCGCCGTAGCCCACGCCTGCGCGCTGGTGCTCATGCTGACCATCGCACTCGCCGAACATGCCGTGTTCCCTTCCCGCACCGCCATCCTATGGGCTCTGCTTGCCGGGGGAATCGGCGGATTCTCGCTCGCAGTTTTTTATCGTGCCCTGGCCGAAGGAAAAATGGGACTCACCGCTCCCATCGCCGCGCTGCTCAGCGCCGCCATCCCCACGCTCGCCGACATCGCCATCGAAGGCGCGCCCCACGCCTGGACGTTCGCAGGCTTTGCCCTCGCCATTCTCGCCATCTGGCTGATCACACGCGCTGAACCCGTGCGGAAGCCGGAAGCAGACGACAAACTGAATGTGTGGGGACGGGCACTCTTGCCCGTCCGCCGAGCGCAGTTCGGCCGTTTTTCGCCGTCAGCGCCACAAGCCAGTCCATCCGCCACTCCCACCCAACCCTACGACCAAATCGACGACGAAGAAAAAACCGGCGCAATCCCCAAAGGCGTGGCGGTAGCCGCGCTCGCTGGCGTAGGCTTCGCCGCTTTTTATCTCTGCATCCGCCAGGCCGGCGCCGGCTCTCCGCTGTGGATCGCAGCCGTGTCGCGCGTGGGTTCGTTCGTCGCCACGGCGGCCGCCGTAATTGCGACCAGAGCCCCGCTTCGTCTCGACTTGCCCCGTACCGCCATGGCCGCCGTCGCCGGATCGTTCGACATCACCGGCAGTGCCCTCTTCATCTTCGCCAGCCAGCACGGACGCCTCGACGAAGCCGTCGTCATCTCGTCCCTCTACCCCGCCGTCACCGTCATCCTCGCCCGCCTCATCCTGAAAGAACACTTCAGCCGCTGGCGCTTCATCGGCCTGCTGGCAGCGCTGGCCGCCGTGCCGATGATCGCCTCCGGCTAGCGGTCCTCGCCACAGATCGCGGAGGCCAGGGATTGTGTGGCGCGGGCACTCTTGCCCGCGAAACCTAACCACGAGCAAATCAGCAATTCCAAGCGTAGAACTTGCCAGGACCCGTACTTAGGTGGAGGATTTGCTGCTGGTTAGGGTGCGCGGGCAAGAGTGCCCGCGCCACACATTCTCTGCTAACATCCGCAACGTGCCGCTCCTCGAAATCCGCAACCTGACCAAAGTTTATCCCCGCATCCGCGCCGTCGACGGCGTTTCGCTCGACGTCCACGCCGGCGAAACCCTCGGCCTGGTCGGCGAATCCGGCTGCGGCAAGAGCACGCTCGGACGCCTCATCCTGCGCCTGATCGAGCCCACCGCCGGCAGCATCCGGTTCGACGGACGCGATCTGCTCGCCGCCAGCCGCGCCGATATGCGCCGTCTGCGCAGCGATATGCAAATCATTTTCCAGGATCCCTTCGCCTCGCTCGACCCCCGCTTCACCGTCGAACAAATCATCGCCGAACCGCTGCTCATTCATGGAACGGAGGAACGGGATGCGCCAGCAGACTCATGTGGGGACAGCCGCCCCCGGCTGTCTAGCCGGGCGAAGCCCGGCAACCCCGGCACAACTGTCAGCGCCCGCGTCGCTGAACTGCTCCGCGCCGTGGGCCTCGACGAATCCGCCCTGCGCCGTTATCCCCACGAATTCTCCGGAGGACAGCGCCAGCGCATCGGCATCGCCCGCGCTCTCGCCCTGCGTCCGAAATTCATCGTCTGCGACGAGCCCGTCTCCGCGCTCGACGTCAGCGTCGGCGCGCAAATCGTCAACCTGCTCGCCCAACTGCAGCGTGACTTCGGCCTGACCTATCTCTTCATCTCGCATTCCATGCCAGTGGTGCGTTATCTCTCCACACGCATCGCCGTCATGTACCGCGGCCAAATCGTCGAAGTCGCCCCCACCGAACAAATCACCGAACACCCGCAGCATCCCTACACAAAAAGCCTGCTCGAAGCCACCCCAGAAATCGCAGTTTTAATCAGCCCACGGTAGCGACGGCCGCCCCCAGAAACGCTCACGCGGGAAGCAGCGGCCTCAGAGACGAACCATGTGGCGACGGCCGCCTCGGCCGTCCGCCGAAGCGAGGCGCTTTCTTCCCTGGTGCTTGCATCATAGAAAAATTCCCGCGATCCTCACCGGGAAAAACCACACCCAGCCGAGCAGAGCCAGCCCTCCATGCCATACTTTCCCCCATGCCCCGCCCGCAGCCCGGCCTGACTCGCGATCTGCTCGAACTGATCCTCGGCTACGGACTCATCGTCGGCATCCTCTGGACGCCCGAACCGATCCAGCGCATTCTCTCGCCCGTCGCGCTGGCCGCAACCTTCCTGGTCGTCGTCGTGGGCCGCCGCAGCCGCAACTCCAGCGCAGGCGATCCGCAACGAGACGACCTGCTAGAACCCGACCCCCTCGGCTTCGGCTGGCGCGGCCTCATCCCTTCACTCTGGATTCTCCCCGCCGCCGTTGCCCTCGCCGCGCTCAGCCTCTTCGTCGCCGCCAAAGTCGGCGCGCTGCACTCGCTCTACAAAGGCAACTTCCGCCACATCACGGGCTATCTCCTCTGGACCACCTACCAGCAATTCCTCCTGCAGGACTATTTCATGCCTCGCGTGCTCCGCCTGCTCTCGAGCGAACGGCTCTCAATCAAACTGCTCTTTAGAAAACGGGTTCGGACCAACCCGGTCTCGAGCGAAGCCGCAGCCGTCGGCGTCACTGCCGTGCTCTTCTCCCTGGCCCATATACCGAATCTCGTGCTCACCGCGGCCACGCTGGTTTGGGGAGCAGTCTCGTGCACGCTGTTTCGCCGCTACCACAACCTCTACGCGCTCGGCGTGGCGCAGTGTCTGCTCGGCCTCTGCTTCGCCGTCTGCGTCCCCGACTCGCTGAACCACCACCTGCGCGTCGGCCTGGGATATTTGCGTTATCACCCGACAGGGTCGGCTCAATAACCGAGGCGGACCACTTCGCCCGCTCGCCACGGGATGAAATCCTGTTGGCAAAACTCATCCTCTGGCGTAGGCTCGCTTGAAAATCTCACAAGAACGCGTGGGGGGTTGTAGCGTGGCCTTTGTTGTGGATTTCGACGCCAAAAACAACATCCTGCGCCTGACTCTGGAAGGCCACGTGACCGAGGAGGCGCTGTTTGACGCCTACGCCGCCATGGCCAGACATGCTGCGTCCCATCCGGCGTGTCGCGGCATTGCAGATGTCACGGGCGTGACAAAGTTTGATGTTTCCGGCAACGCGATAAGGCGGCTAGCGGAGAGTTTACCCGCAATCCCCGCCCCACAGATGCGCATCTTTGTCGCTTCGAAGGCTTTTGTTTACGGCATGGCCCGCATGTTTCAGATGCTCGGCGAAAAGACTCGCCCGAATTTGCACGTGGTTCGCACCTTGGACGAGGCATACCGTCTGCTGCAGGTGGACTCGCCAGATTTTGTGCCCGTGAGCTGAACGTTGGCGCGCCTTGGGCCTAACTAACCATTGGCCACACTGCCCTCAAAACCACATCGACCAAATCCAATCCACACATGTATGTGTGATCGTCGACGCCGGCACGCGCCGGTGCTCCCGCCACGCCCGCCCGTAGAAAATTCCAGCGATGGTCGCCAGCAACACATAGCGCCAATTAAAATGCGCCGACCTCTTATTGAAATGTGACAACCCGAACACCACCGACGCGATTCCCAACGCCGCCCTGCGCCCCACGCGGCGCTCCAGCAGATTCTGCGCCCAGGCGCGAAAGAAGAGTTCTTCCGGCACCGCGGTAAAGAAAAATATTCCCACCCACCGCAGCGCCGCCCATCCCACGCCCGCCAGAGTGCCCGCCGGATTGCCAAATAACGAACTGCGATGCGGATGAATGAATCCGAGCGCCAGCCCCAGAATTAAAACTGGCGGAGTGAGAAACACCAACTCGCGCAGCCCGATCTTCCAGTCGCTGGAAGCCGTCCCCTTTGTGGGTTCCGGAAGGTAAGTGGGTTCGGGAAGGTTCATGGGTTTGGGAAGGGCACGGCTTTTAGCCGTGCCGTGAGCGCGCTCAGCATTGGGGGCTTCTAGCCCCTGGGGTCCGCTCGTGTCCGATCCGCTCGTTTTCCCACTGCCCCACCGCGGCCAAAAATCAAATCCCGTCCCGCTCAACCGCCGGATCGCCAGAAACCCATACAGTCCCACGTCCACCAGCAGCAACTCATTCAAAGCCCGCAGCCCCGCCGGCCACGCCGACTCAAACCAGCGCAAATCCACGGCGAGTCCTAGAGCAAGAAGAATGATTCCATCGCGCCAGTCACCGCGCTGTTCCGGATCCGCCGCGGCCGCCCGATCAAGCAGCCACGCCACCACCACCGGCAACCCGGCGTAAAGCGCGAACCACTTCCAATGAAAGATTCCTTGCGCGCATGCCACCAGCACGTAGGGAGAAACGAACAGCGCTGGCAGGCCCACACGAACCGGGACCGGCCAGCGCTGCACGCTGCGTGCGACGCGCTCCGCGGCAAAACCAAACACCACCGCGGGAACAAGTTCCATCCCCAGCGCCGCAATCGCCACAGGCGTCGTAATCTGCATGACGACTATATTAACTTCCTCGCCGCGCAGCTCACCCCCTCAACGCAGCGGGCAGGTTCTCCCGCCGCGTCTTCAATCCGACACCTGCTTCCCACAATTCGCGATGCGATTTCTCCTCACCTTGACCTTGGCGTTTACGATTTGGAATCGGCCCACTGCAGGAGGGGAGAGGGGAAGGATTCGTCGCCATCAGGTGAGGGGCAGCGCGCCAGGTCCGGGGCAGAGTCCGAACGAACGTTGGGGCAAACTTCCGGCGCAACTTTCCGGGCGAGTATCCGAATTCCCCCGGTAGCCCGAAGTCGAGCCGCCCGGGATACTGCAAACTTCATCCCTATAGTGCGGCCCCGGCGATTTCCGTTACACGAATTCTGTTATCACATTCCCGTTGTCATCCCGAACGTCCGCGTTTTTCATCGCGGCGGAGGAGCCTGTCCTGAGCGAAGCCGAAGGAATCTCAATCTCAACGTCTGTGGAGCGCCAGCAAAGGAGCCGCGCGATCGAGCCCTTGTCTCGGCCCCACCACGACGGCTAGAATGCCAGCGACCCGGCACAAGCTAAAGAAAAGAAGAGGAAAGAATATGGCCGCCGCTCCGGTCCCACCCTCGGCAGCACCCGCTTCCACTCCCGCACCCGCTCGGCTCTCGCAGGGTGCGCGCATTATCAACACCTTCATCGCGCCCTCAAAAACTTTCACCGATCTGCGACGCAGCGCGCAGTGGTGGCTACCGTTTCTGCTGACAGCGATTGCGGGCTGCGCTCTGGTTTACATCGCGGAGCAGAAGATTGGTTTGCAGAGAATGACGGAGAACGCTTTGCAGGCGCGCCCCAAGGCCGAGGCGCAATACGAGAAGGCGACTCCAGAACAGCGCGAAACGCAAATAAAGGTCACCGGGATCATTTATTACGTAGCCGTTCCAACGTTCCCTTTGATCATTTGGGTGATCATGGCAGGATTGCAGTTTGGCACACTCAAGTTCGTGGCCGACGCAGATATCTCGTACGGCAAGACACTCGCGGTAATCGTCTACGCCGCCTTGCCCATGGCGCTGCGGAGCGTGTTGGCCATTGTCTCGGTGCTGGCCGGCGTAAACCCGGATGGGTTCACCCTGAACAACCCGGTCGCCACGAATCCGGCATATTTCATGAACCCAGCCGACCATCCGTTCTGGTATTTCATTGCGTCGCAGCTCGACGTTTTCCTGCTCTGGACTTTGGTGCTGACCGCGATCGGATTTTCTGCCACCGGCAAGGTGAAGACAGGTACGTCGTTCGCCATTGTGATCGGGTGGTGGGTGGTGATCACACTGATCTTCGCGATCCTTCTTTCATAAGGACCGGCGGCCTGCGTGACGACTCGGCCTGCGTGGGTTTATGCTTACCTCGCCTAAGGAGGCTTTCCCGTGAAACGTATCTTCGTTGCATGCTTCGCTGGCTTTTCGTTCTTCGCCGTGTGCCTGGCCGGAGCCACGCCTGGCTTCGCCCAAGCTTCGTCCGCAATGGCCGCATCCGTCAAGGATCCCGTCTCCGCTTCGCTGCGCATGATTCTGCCCGGACGTGCCAAGAATACCGTGGGCGCCATTGAGGCCATGCCCGCCGACAAGTTCAGCTACAAGCCCACTCCCGATCAGATGAGTTTCGCGCATCTGGTCATCCACATCACCGAGTTCAACAACGGCCTGTGCGCCAAGGTCGCCGACGTGCCTGTGGCGAAAGTGGACGAACTCAAGGAAACCGACTCCAAAGACAAACTGCTGGCCGCGGCCAAAGCGTCGTTCGATTTCTGCACCGCCGCGCTGAGCAAGATGGATGACTCCAAGCTGGGCGACAGCGTGGAATTTTTCGGCGGCCATCAGTTCCCCCGCGCCTGGGGAGCCCTGGTACTGTCCGGCGGCTGGTCCGACCACTACGCCTCCGCCGCGATGTATTTGCGTCTGAACGGAGTCCTGCCTCCGTCGGCGCAACCGAAGAAGTAGCAGAGGGCGAAGGGCGAAGGACGGATGTCAGACGTCGGACGTCGGACGTCCGGCGTCAGACCTCAGACCTCGGACTTCAGCAAAAACGGAGTCCGCCGGCTACGGTCTGAGGTCCGAAGTCTGAGGTCGCCCTTTGTTTTCAATAGCTACTTTGTAAGTGCTTGAAAACAGGCGTCGCCACACTCAGCTTCTTTGTCTCTTTGTTTTCATCGACTTATCTGTAAGTTATTGATAACACGCACAGGCGTTGCGGCAAGCCGCAGAATTCCTCACTCCGAACGCCGCGTAGGATGCCCCTGGAACGCACAGGCTTGCGTTGTGTGCGCCGTGAGAGGGCGGGAACGATGAAAACCTCACCTGCCCGATTCGTGGCGCTGGAATCGCCTGCAAACTGGCTATTATCTCTAAGCTATTGAAAACTAAGCAGCACTCGAACAGACGGCGAACATCCGTGACAAGAATCCGCCAGCAACAAGTCATTCCGCCCGGCGCAGCCTGTAACTGACTCAAGTCAAAGGCAAAAACTTGAACCGCGAAGGGCACGAAGTATCACGAAGGAAACGCTTGGTACTGATCTAATTCCGGGTTGACATTTAGCTCGGCGTCAAACCCTCGAATCTTCTTCGTGTACCTTTGTGGTAAGGGACTTTAGAGTCAGCTGTTGAAGCCGGGGAAAGAAATTGCAGTATCCGAGCTGTTCCGCGGCGTTATTTGATTTGCACGAGATCGCCCGCAACGCCGGCAGGATTCTGTGGAGCGCGCCAGGAATCGAAAATCGATACCTGATGCACGCACGACACGGTGCAATGCGGCGCGCACGATTTTTCTGTCACGAACTCGCGGCGCATGTCGTCGCGGGTGTAGGTTGCGAGCGGAACGCCAGGATAGCCGCGCTGCTGCGAGCAGTAATGCACCAGCCCGTCCTCGCAGATGTAGAGATAGCGCGCGCCCGCGCGGCAGCGCCAGTCGTTGCTTTTGCCTTTCGCAATGTTGTCCTGAAAAGCGTGGATGCGGGTGAAGCTGGATTTTTCCAAAGACTGCATTTCGTGATAGATGCGGCGTTCTTCTTCGCCCAGCGGCTGCAGCTGGCCGCTGCCATCGTGAATGATTCCGATGGTCGAAGTGAATCCCAGCGCAATGGCACGCTTGCCGATGACGAGCGCGTCCTGCGGATGCGAGATGCCGCTGCCGACAACGGAATTGATATTCACGTGAAAGTCGGCGTGTTCGGCGAGCAGTTCCAGCTTGCGGTCGAGAACTTTCAGGCTTTTTTTCGAAACCTCGTCGGGATTCACGTTGTCGATGGAAATCTGCAGCCACTCGAGTCCGGCGCGGTTGAGGCGCTGAATGCGTTCTGCCACAAGCAGATAGCCGTTGGTGATGAGTCCGGCGATCATGCCGTTAGCGCGGATGCGGCGGATCACGTCGTCGAGCTCGGGATGCATCAGCGGCTCGCCGCCGGAAATCGTGACCACGGCTGTGCCCAGCGCACCCAGCTTGTCGATGCGGCGATACATTTCTTCAATGGGCACGGGCTTCGAAAAGTCGTCGAACTCGTTGCAGTAAGTGCAACTTAGATTGCAGCGGCGCATGGGAATGATGTGCGCCAGCAGCGGATGATCGGTCGAGGCAAGCGCGCGCACGGCCATGCTCGCTCCGCGCAGGTTGCGGTGCAGGGCTTTGGCGCGGCGGCGCAAGGTGGTGAAGGTCGAGGGCATGGAAAGAAAATTATTACACAGGAGCAGCCGAAACAGGCATCTCGCACCATCGGCTGGCCGCGATTGCACAGCGAATGGCGGCTACTGCTGGGCGGACACGGCGGGTAGTCATGGTCCGCTGGCCGGATTCGGTGGTATGCGTTGCGCCAGATTGTCGAAAGGATCGAACACTTGCAGGTAGGAGCCGCCGCTTAGACGGTCAGGAAAAACGGCGACGCACACTCCTTCAGGATTTTTTGACGATGGATAGCGCAACCCGCACAATCGCTGGCTCTCAAACGCAACTCGGCCCAGCCGTTGCGTGGGAGCTTCGCCTGTCTGGGCTTGCTCCCAGAGCCAGGCGCCGGTCAATTCCTGATGGCTCGTGGCCAGCGCGCTCTGCACTTCGACCAACGTGATGTCGAGGATGTGTTCCAGAATTGCGTCTACCGAGATATGCACAACGGGAGGTCCTTTGATCTTACCGAGAACCGCTGCGCTAGGACGAAAGATCCGGTCGACCTCGGCCAGCGCGGTGATGGGATCTTCCGCCAAGTAAATCACTTCAAAGGTTTCGGGCTTGTTGTAGCGGCCACCGTTCTTGATGGAGCCGATGCCCCAAAGAGGACGCGGAGGAGGCGTCGCATCTTCCCAGTAAAAGTAAGGCTCATCGTCCCAGTCGAAGGAAAGCCCAACCTTTTCGTCAACGCCAGCCGTCACACTTGGAGAAGGCGCACCCGGGAACTGGCGCGACCGGGGGGACACCATGGCGTCAAATGGGACGAAACGATTGAAGGGACCATGCAGTGGGAGCGCTGGAAGAGCAGCTAGGGCCTGCCGCAATTCGCTTTCCGCAAGCATTAACTCATCTGTCCCGCCAAGGCGTTTCGCAGGAGGGTGACAATCATATCAGTCTTGCGCTCTTTGATAAGACTGATTGGGCTGCGCGCTTCCAGGTCGGGATGGGGAGCATTCAGCCAGAGCAACGCCTGCTCTCGTGTACCCAACACTCGCTTGAGCGTGGAATAACAAAAGGCGATTTTGCCCAGACTCTCCTGTAGCGACCATCCCGAAGAATCTCTCTGAATCTGAGTCGGGCTCACATCCAGAGCCTGAGCGATCCGGGCAAAGGGCAAATCCAGCGCTTGGGCGACAAGTTTGGCATCGAGCCGCGAGGTCTTGGGATCATAAAGCTCGGGAGCCACGTGAGCCATGGGATGAGCCCTGCTCACCTCTGGCGATGTTGCGGTTCTCGATCGCTCGACTGCGGGTTCCATGCCGACTCCTTCTGTACCACGTGCAGTCTATCCGACCAGAACGCTAATGTCAATATTTAGTACTGCATTAAGCTATCATTATGTCAATAAATTGTGCATAGTCAGCGATTAATATCTCACTAAGTATATTGTTTTCAATGGACTAGTTCGTGACCGGCCTGGCGGAGCAATTCCACTACGCCGCCCATGTGGTCTTCCTGGATGAAGATGTAATCGGTGTCGTAAGTGCAGACGGCGAAGATGGGGACGCCGTTGCCGGAAAGCGGCTGGATGAACGAGAGCAGGATTCCGGTCTGCGAAAACAGGAATGGACCTTCGAGCTTGAGGCACGTCCAGCGCGGGCCGGTGGGGACATCTTTCGGAATATTGCCGGCGGGGCAGACGATGGAAAGTTCGTCGGCGGTGCGGGTGATCGAAGTGAACTCGCGGCTCGTGGCCCAGGCGGGGACGGGTGCGTCCGGGGCGAGGCGGAGGATGGCGTAGGGGCCGCGGAGCTGGCGGAACTTGAGGGTCTGAGGCATCGCCTAGAGTGTAAACTCCCATTCCATGTGGAAACCGAACCTCTCGCTTTTCGCGGGCGTTCTTTCGTTTGCGCTGGTGTTCGTCGTGGGATTCTGCTGCTGCCTTTTTGGATCGCGTCTGATCCGCGGCTCATCGGATCGCGGGGCTGATCGCCACGAGGAGATGCGCGTAACTTCGCCGGATGGTCAATTTGATGCTGTCCTCGTCAGCGACTACTGGGGAGGAGCGCTTGGCGGTATCGAATGGTATTTGTACGTCATGCGAAAAGGGCATGCCGCTCCGACTGATCCGGACGAGGCCCTGGTCTGGGGTGAGTCGATGCGCGGAGAGAAGGTGGCGTGGCGGCAGGCTCACCTGCTCGAGTTGCAATACGATCATGCTCGGATCGTGAAGTTCCGCAATCTCTGGGCGCTGCACGAGGTTGAAGGGGTCGGCTCCTCCGGCGAACACGACTATGATGTCGAGATTCGACTAGCGCCCACGTCGCCGGATTTTTCCTTGCTCCAACCGAACGGCAAGTTTGCCCACTAGACGCCTCGCTGCGCTCGGCTCGAACGGGCGAGGCGCCCGTTCCCACACGAAATCGCCGTGCTTCGCTCGGCGAGACAGCCGAGGCGGCTGTCCCCACATGAGGATTGCCGCTCTGCGCAACGGAGCAGACTAGATCGCTTTGGAAATCTCGGTGCGACTCGTGGCGCGCGAACAACTCCCCGGCGTACATGTCCGGCGGATATCTGCCTTAGGTACTTCTGGCTCTCTAGACTGAGATGGTCTTGCTGACTTGGCGGGGCGGGAGCGAAAGCAGCACCTCAGGGCTAAAGCCCGCGGGGTGGGTTGGCTGTTTACGACACGGCTGAAGCCGTGCCCTTCCCGATTCGTTTGAGAGGCGAGTGACGAGCGGTCAGCCCTTCCAGCGAAAGGCGCCGGGTTGAGGCAGATCAAGGTGGGCGAGTACCCGATAAGCGAATTCGCGGGCCATTTCATCTAAAGAAGCAGGGCGGTAATAGAACGCGGGAATCAGCGGGAAGACGGTGGCGCCGGCGTCGGCGGCCCGGTACATGTTGCGGATGTGGATTTTGTTGAGCGGCGTCTCGCGCACGCACAGCACCAGCGGACGCTTCTCTTTGAGACAGACATCGGCGGCGCGCTCGATCAGGTGCGAGGCGATGCCGTTGGCGATGCGGGCCAAAGTGCCCACGCTGCATGGGATCACGATCATGGCGTCGGCGGGATAGGAACCGCTGGCCACGTTGGCTCCGATATCGGCGTTGGCTTGTTCTTTGATTTTCGAAGCCTTGATTTTCGACTGTTGGGTGGCTCTGGCCGCGCCTTTTCGCGGAGCTTTTCCGAGAAGCTGGCGGACGAGATTTGCCCGGCCACGGATGCCGAGTTCTTCGGCGAGGACACGCAGTCCGGAGTCTGAGGCGATGAAGTTCACGGTCTGAATGCGCGCGTCGCGCTCGACGGCGAGCAGCAGTTGCCGCAGAAAGACCGAGCCGCTGGCGCCGGTGGCGGCGATGGTCAGGTTTTGCGGCGGGTGATTGGACAACGCAGCTCCAGCGAGGCGATGGGTCGCGCTAAAGCATAGGGACGGCGCGAGGTGGAAGTCAAGAACAGGGGCCAGGGGTCAGGGATCAGTGGTCAGTGGTCAGTGGGCAGATGACGTCAGCGCTGGTTAAGAGATGGAAAAAACTAATGGACCACAAAGGACACGGAGTATCACGAAGGGATTTTTGGCAAGGGTTAGCTAGAAGCTAGAAGCTGATTTTATGGCATCCGCCACCAACTTGCGATCGCGGCGCAGCGCAGGGCAGTTGCATGCGCTGGCGGGCGTGGAGCGCGAAATCCGCGCGCAAGACACGAACAATCGGCGCAAGTATCTTCGCGAATATGGCGACGCCTTCCGCACTTACGATTCGCTTTTGGACTCGCCGCAGATTCAAAATGCGATGCAGGCTGCCGACGTGGTGTTGATCGGCGATTACCATGCTCTGCCCGCGGCCCAGCGCTATGCGGCTTCTGTGGTGGAGCAGCGCGCGCTGGCCGGCGGGCGTCCGGTGGTGCTGGGCGTGGAAACCATCTTCGCGCGCGACCAGCACATTCTTGACGAATGGTGGCGGCGCGAGATTGACGAGAATGAACTTCGCCAGCGCATCCGCTTCGATCTTGACTGGGGCTATGAATGGAAGCCGTTTTACGAATTGCTGGCCACCGCGCGCGATCATGCGGAGGGCATTTATGGCCTCGATTGCATGCCACGCGAGGACCTGCGCAAGATTGGAGCGCGAGATCGCCACGCCGCCGCGAAGATCGGCGAGATCCGCCAGCGCCATCCTAACGCCGCGATTTTTGTGTTGTTTGGAGAATCGCATCTTGCTCCCGGGCATTTGCCGCGGGTGCTGCACGAAGAAATGCCGGGCACTAGAGTGCTGACCGTGCTGCAAAATGTGGATGCGCTTTATTGGCGCGCGGCCGGCGAACGCGCCGACAAAGTGGAGGCGGTGCGCGTCCGCGAAGATGTGCTGTGCGTTTTCAACTCGACTCCGCTGGAGAAATACGAGAGCTACCGGTTGCTGCTCGACCAGTGGAGCCGGTGTGAAGACAATCCCGATTTCGCGCCCACGCTTTACAACCTGATCGATAGCCTGGTGCGGTTTTTGGAAATCAACCGTTACAGTTCGCACAACGGAACGCAACCCAAGTTTCTGGTCGACATGATGCCGGAGGTGTACGGGCGGGCGGCGGACGGGATGCTGCGGCGCTTGCTGTCGCGAAAAGGCGTGAGCGATCCGGAGATGGAAACAATGCTGGCGCAAGTGGAACAGCGAGGCGGCACCTACCTGCCGCAGGTGAACGCATTTTACGTGCGGGAGTTTCAGATGATGCACGCGGCAGAAGACGCGACGCGCTTTCTGCATCAGGCTTGCCAGGGTTTGCCGCGGCGCTGGCGCGGTGGCGCGGACGAGAACCAGTATGCAGAAAACTGCACGCCGGCCGCCAGTTCTGACGCGTTCTACGCGAGAATCATCGAGCATGCCGTGGCTTACTTCGGATCGAGAGTGCTTTGTCCCTCGCGTACGGCACTGGAACAGGAATATTCTGGACTGCTTTCCCGCGCGGCATGCGAGAAGGCGGCGGTATCCGCGGTTCGAGCCGATGCGCAGAAATTCGAGGCTTCCGCGCGGGCGTGGGGTTACCGCATCGGAGTGCAAGTCTACGACGCTTACCTCGCCGGAAAAGTAAAGCCGAGCGGCCTTCGGCGTCTGTTCCTCGCGCATCTCGACGAGCCTGGACTGGCTCGCAAGATCTGCGCCACCATGATTGCGAAATCTCGTGCGCTCTCCCGCGCCGGCCGCGACTAGAAGCTATCTGAGCTCCTTGCTCCTCATAAATCCCAGACACAAAATGCGACCACAGAGGCTAAAGCCCGCGCTGACTTGGGGGCTTTACGCGGCGCTGAAGCGCCCCCTCTTCCACGGTACTGCGCGCATTTGTGAGTTTTTCCGCAGCCTTTCAAAGAGGCGCCCTTTAGGGACCCCACTGACGGGGTAGTTGTAGCGCCCGAACCGGCCCGAAGATGCTACTCTGGACCTCGCCTGGCTGAATGCTGAGCGCGACTGCTGAGTGCTTCTTGAACGCTGAATCCATCCGCAAATTGTTCGAGCAGGTACGCCGCGGCAAACTCTCGCCGGACGACGCGGTGCAACGCCTGCGCCACCTGCCATTCGAAGATCTTGGCTTCGCCAAAATTGACCACCACCGGGCGCTGCGCGCGGGCATGCCTGAGGTGATCCTGGGCGAGCGCAAGACTCCAGCGAACCTGGCGCAGATTTTTGCGCGGCTCGCCAAGCAGGGTGGCAATATTCTGGCGACTCGCGCCGATGAAAAACAGTTTGCCGCGGTGAAGAAAAAAGTTCGTGGAGTGGAATATCGCAAACTGGCGCGGGCGATTGTTTTGCAGCGCGATGCGAAGACCTACGGCAAGGGGACCATCGCCGTTGTGTCGGCGGGAACCAGCGATATTCCTGTTGCCGAAGAGGCCGTGGTGACTGCGGAACTGATGGGCAACGAGGTGGAACATTTCTACGATGTCGGCGTCGCCGGCATTCACCGGCTGCTGGCGAATCGCGAGGCGCTGATGAAGGCCCGCGTGGTAATCGTCTGCGCCGGCATGGAAGGCGCGCTGCCCAGCGTGGTGGGAGGGCTTGTTGGCGTCCCGGTGATCGCCGTGCCTACGAGCGTAGGTTACGGGGCATCGTTCAAAGGACTGACGGCGCTACTCGGCATGCTGAATTCCTGTGCGTCTAACGTTAGTGTGGTGAATATTGATAACGGTTTTGGCGCGGGATATGTGGCGTCGCTGATCAACCGGCTGGCTTGAGAAAACGAGTCGATTCCGACAGTTGCCACTCCAGCACACGCCGCCGAAATAAAAAGGCGCGGTTTTCGCCGCGCCTCTTTCACCCAGCACCCAGCGCTACAACACTGTTGCCATATTGCTATCAGTTCATCGGGTTACATCCCGGACTGTCCGGAATTCCCTTCCACGACCAGCTTGTTTTCTACGCTGAAAGCGCCGGGGAGCTGGTTGGCGCGAATGCCGGCGATTTCTTTGTCCATCTTGGTTTCTACGGAACCGTAGAGCGTGACGTGTCCGTTGTCGACGATGATGCGAATCGGGCGCGCCGGGTCCATCGCGTATTTACTCAAGACGGAGTCGCGATAGAGGGTGCGCTCGGCACGAATACGCAGGCCATCATCGAAGCGCGACACCGGCGCAATCGAGATGTTGTCGACCACATCCTTCACTCCAGGCAGGTTTGCCGCGTCGGCCAGGGCTTCGTCGCGGCCGATGCCGGTGCGATCCTGACCCTCGATTACCACGACGCCGTCCTTCACGGCCAGCGCGAAATAATCGAACGTGCTGTCATAGCCGGAACGCACGTAGCGGAGCTTCGTCGACAGTTTCTTGTTGAGCTGGTCGTCGGGCACACTTGGCCCGGCAACCGTGATGAGATCGCGCACGCCCTGCACGCTTGCGGTTTTGCGCGCCAGTTTGGCTGCGTCGAGTTTGCGCTGGTATAGATCGACTGTACCGTTGAGCGTCACGATGCCGTCTGCCACGTTGGACGTGACGTCGCGGAACTGACTTTTCGCCGCCAGCTTTTGTGCGACGGCGGTTTGAATTTGATTGTCGTAGCGAGCGGCGGCGCTCGGCGCCGTCGTTGTTTGAGCCGTGGTTTGAGCAAACAGGGTTGCGCTCAGCAGCCCCGCTGCCAACAGAGAACCCACCGCGTTCAGCGTGCCTTGCGTCGTTGTCTTTGTCGTTGTCTTTGTCATTGTCGTTGTCATTGCCATTGTCACAGGTCACCTCCGACCCAGTTGACGAAACTTTACGAATTAACTGCCTGGTTAATTCCTTCGATGCGAAGGCTGGGGCGGAAGATGCATCTGCGGAGCGAAGTAGAGAATTCGGAACCGCGAGAGCCGGCTTGGATTGCGAAACTTTCTTCGCGAGACGGGGTTTAAGTAAACGGATATTTCTTTGTTCGCGGTTCGATTTTCTGCTGGGTGCTAGCGGCGCGGACTTCGTGAACGCGATGGAGCCTTTGCGGACGCGAAACTTTTCTTGACCTTGCTTGCCTTGATCTTAGTTTCTTTGATCCTAGTTTCTTTGATCTTGGTTTCTTTGATCTTGGTTCCTTTGATCTTGCTTCCGAAAACGCGGGCGAAGATCTTATCCACGTTTTTTAATTGCCGCTTCAGGTCGAAGGCGAATTCGATCTGTTTCCGAGGGACGCGGCTGGTAATTTCCGGATCGGCCAACACCAGCTGGTGGAAATCCAATCCTTCTTTCCAGGCATGCATGGCGTGAGCTTGCACCAGGCGATAAGCATCCTCGCGCGAAACGCCGTGCTCGACCAGGTCGAGCAACAGTTGTCCGCTAAAGATCAGGCCGCGGGTGCTTTCCAGGTTCGTGAGCATGCGGCCGGGGTACACGAACATGGTTTCGATCAGGTTGGTGGTTTTGTTCAGCAGATAGTCGACCAGCGTGGTCGAATCCGGGAGGATCACGCGCTCCACGGAAGAATGCGAGATGTCGCGCTCGTGCCACAGCGCGACGTTTTCAAATCCCGCCTGGGCGTTGCTGCGCACCACGCGCGCCAAGCCGCTGATCTGCTCGGTGGTAATCGGGTTACGCTTGTGCGGCATGGCCGACGAGCCTTTTTGTTTCTCGCTGAAAAATTCCTCGGCCTCGCGCACTTCGGTGCGTTGCAGGTGACGGATCTCGGTCGCGATTTTATCCAGAGTGGATGCGATCACCGCCAGCGTGGCGAGATAGTAGGCGTGCCGGTCGCGCTGAATTACCTGCGACGAGACCGCGGCCGCTTTCAGTCCCAGCCGGGCGCACATTTTCTCTTCCAGTTCGGGCGTGAGGTGGGCGAAGATGCCGACCGCTCCGGAAAATTTTCCGACTCGCATGTCTTCCGCCGCGGCCGCGAAGCGCGCGATGTTGCGCTGCGTCTCAGAAAACCAGTTTGCCAGCTTGAAGCCAAACGTAATCGGTTCGGCGTGGATGCCGTGCGTGCGGCCCACCATCGGCGTGTCTTTGAATTCCCACGCGCGGCGCTCGAGGGCATCGGCCAGACTCTGCAGGTCCTGGGCAATGACCTGGGACGCCTGCCGGATCAACAGGGCCTGAGCGGTATCCACCACATCGTTCGAGGTGAGGCCGTAGTGAAACCAGCGCGCGTGCGGGCCGACGATCTCGGCGACAGCGGTGGTGAAGGCGATCACGTCGTGGCGAACCTCGGCTTCGATCTCCTGAATGCGCTCCACGCTGAAGTCGGCCCGTTCGCGGATGGCTTGGGCTGCGTCTTTCGGGACCATGCCGGCCTCGGCGAGGGTTTCAGTGGCGGCGACTTCCACGGCCAGCCAGGTGCGAAAGCGATTTTCGTCGCTCCAGATGCGGCCCATGTCAGGGCGGGTGTAACGCGGGATCAAGGCGGAAACGCCTCCTCGGGTGGAATCGAGAACTGTGGGACTAAGGATTCTAAACGCTGGAGGGCGAAACAAACCAGTGTGGGCCGGTTCGGGGATGCCTGATTCGTCAAACACAGAGGACATGGGGGAACATAGGGTAAGGCGGAATCGCCACCTGGATCGGTACGGGGCCCTGGCTCCTGTGGGAAGGGAGACGGGCCCGGTCCGTCCGGGCCCACTTCTCTTTTATATCGTCTTACGATATACTAATGTGGCAGTAGATCGCGCCGCGATACAATCGTCGACATGCAGAAGCTCATGCTTTCCGATTACCAGGCGATGGCGGAGTTCCGATATCAGATTCGAAGGTTCCTTCATTTCAGCGAGCAAGCGCTCAAGCAGGCTGGGTTGGAACGCGGGCAGTACCAACTCATGCTGGCCATCAAGGGGATGCCCGCGGGAGTGCGGCCGCGCATTCGCGAGCTGGCGACGCGCATGCAAACCCGCCACCACAGCGCCGTGGAACTGATCAACCGGCTGGAATCCCGCGGCTGGGTGCACCGCGAGCGGGCCCGGGACGATCGCCGGGAAGTGTTGCTGGCACTCACTCCCAAGGGGGAGCGGATTCTCGCCGAGCTGGCGCTTCATCATCGCGAGGAACTGCGCACGGCCGGCCCTGCACTCGTCGCCGCTCTGCGGCGGGTGATGCGGGAAGAAGGTGCAGCCCGGCGCAAGCGCACCACAGCACTTCGGAAGAAACACCTGGCAATTCCGGCATGACCACAAACACGGCCTGTAATTTTTGTTTGACTCGCGAAATCTTCCAACGCCGCGGCTAGCGCGGCTTTTGCGCTGCTTCCAACAGGGGCCGCAGGGATGAGACGGCCACACCCAGCGTTCCGCCGGAAAATCCATCCATGTAGGCGGAGTTCACTCCGATCACTTCGCCTTTCGAATCAAATACCGGGCCGCCGCTGCCGCCGTGAGCCGTGGGCGCATCGTAGATCAGTTTGTCGCCGACTACATCACCCAAGTGGCCGCAAGTGGCGGATGGGCGGATCAGCGAGAGCGCGGCCAATTCGCTGGCCGCAGTGATGTCGCCGTGGCGGTAGGCCAGGCGTTCGTAGACTCCCTCCGGAGACTTCGCCACCATGCCCGCGATTCCCATGGGATAGCCGATTACGGTGACCAGCTCTCCGGGAGACGCAGACGACTTGGCCAAGGGCAGCACGGGCAGCCCATGCAGCGCGGGCGAAACTTCCGCCCGCAAAATGGCAAGATCGGAAGTGGTGGAGACCGGGCCCATCGACAAGGTCACCGGAGTGGGCGAGCCGGGGAAAAATACGACCAGGCTTTCCAGCGTAGCGCTGGCACCGCGATTGATTAAAGTTTCCGCCTCGGAGTCGCCATACCAGGGTTCGGCGACGTGGCGGTTGGTGGCGATCAGCCCATCGCCCACAAGAAATCCGGTTCCCGAAACTCGCGCCCGCACTGCGGGACGGTGGTCGGGAAAGCCCACCTGATACACGCCGTAAATGTAGCCGATGGAGTTGCGATAGCGGTTCAGGACCACGGCAGGCATGGACTGTTCCTGTTCGAGCTCCGCGACCTGCGCGGTGAGTTGGTGCACCTGCTGCTGCAGATCGCTCGGAGGCGCGCCCTGGGCCGCCAGTGGCGCGTAGTAATGAAACATGGCGAGCGCGCCTAGAATCAAGGCCACGGCCAACACTCCCTGCAGCATCTGCTGCCAGCTTTCGCAAACTTGATGCGAATCCTGAGAAGCGTGAAGTTCGGGAACTGGCGCTTCGGAAGGCTGGGGTTCGGAAAACTGGGGTTCGGAAAACCGAGATTCGGAATTCTGCGATTCAGACATGGGGTATGGCAGCCACCTCGATCGAACTTGGTTTCCAGGACTCGGCCGTTTTCCGTCTGCAACTTGAAACAAATGGAGCAGACCGAAAGCCTGGAGCAGCTATCTTCCCCCGCCCGGCGCGGAGTTACCACGGTACGGAAGGCGATGTACAGGCGATAGCAGAAATTCAGCAGGCTCTGGAAATGGGCATTCTGTGTGCAGGGCGGGAAGCACGGGACGCGAGGGTCAGGCATGAGCGATGCGATAGCGCCAACGAATCCGATCGTTGATTGTCGATTCTGGAGCTATGGTGGTGGCTTGATCGGTTGGGAACATTCCGCCTTGCTTCGCTTCGGCGGGACGGGCGAGGCGCCCGTCGCCACATGGGTTGGTGGCGCCGCCGTCTTTGGCGCATGAGCCGATGCCGCGACTCTCGATCTGCACGCGCTGGCAACTAACGTCAGGTGCGATCTTTGACACGGCGCACGAACTTCAGCCCCGACCAGACTTCGGTGACGGCGCAGACTTTTACGTCGACCAAGCCTGCGGCCAGTCCGATTTCGCGCACCCGGTTGTCATCCAGATCGGAGGCTACTCCCGAGCTTTTCTTCGGCCAGCTGACCCAGAGCATTCCCGCAGGCTGCAACAGCTTCGCCAAACGGCGAAACTTCCGCTTCAACTCGGATTGCGACTTGGTGAAGATCATGGCGAAGTCCAGAGGGTCGTGATCGCCATTGTTACTGCCTTTGCGCTTGCCATCACGCGCGACCGCGCAGTTCGCCAGCGCTTCGCGCAACTCCGCGAGCACATCAGCGGGCGCCGATACGAGTTGCACGCGGAATCCGGCCTTGATGCCGAGCTTCCTGGGAAGTGGAGTGGCGGAATATCCAGGCATGGAGCGAGGTTCCTTAAGCAGACTGCGTCGGAGGTTTAGCAAAAGCCCGAAAACTGAAGGCGAAAGCCGGCTTACTGCGTGGTCGTCGTTGGTGCGTACCATCCGCGGCGCGAACGCACGCGAAGATTCTTGCGATCGTTAGGAACGATCTCGATCGTGCGATAGCGCCCGTCCGCCTTGAGGTCTGCCGGTTTGTAGGAGACGGCGTACTGGCTGCGCAGCTCGTTCTGGATTTCCGCAAAATCATTGGCCACGTCGCGAATTTGAAATGGAAAGAACGCGCGGCCGCCGGTGGCATCGGCAATGCGCTCCAAAACTTTGTCGCCCTGGCCCTTGACGCCGCTGATATTGGTGCTGATGGTATAGACGACGGTCTCGGCGCGCTGCGCCATTTCGATCGCCTCTTCGCGGGTTACGTGACTCAGGTTGTCCTCGCCGTCGCTCAGCAGGATGATGGCACGGCGCGTCGGAATGTCGCGCGACGACTTCAGGAGCTTGTCGCGGCAGGCGAAATAAATGGCATCGAACATTGCCGTGCCGCCGCCAGGCCGCAATTCGCGCACTCCGTGAGCGAGCGATTCGGTGTTGTCGGTGTAGTCTTGCGTGACTTCGGGCGTGGCGTCAAAACCCACGACGAATGCGTGGTCGTAGCGCAACCGGATCGCCTGGTTGAGAAACTCGACCGCGGATTCCTGTTCGAACTTGAAACGATCGCGCACCGAGTTGCTGGCATCGATGAGCAAGCCCACTAGCAGAGGCAGGTTGGTCTCGGCGCGAAAGCTGCGAATCGTTTCCACGGGCCGGTTGTCGTCCAGGACCTGGAAGTCGCTCTGCTTCAAATCGGTGATTTGTTTCCCGTGCTTGTCGGTCACCGTGAACACGACGTTCACTTCGTTGGAGCCGATCTTGAACACCTTCATTTCGTCTTCAACGGGCGTATCTGAAGGCGGCGAGGCAGGCTTTGCAGGGTCGGCCGCTTGGACCGCTGGAACCGCGGGCGTCTGATCGGAAGGCGGCTGGCTGGCTGGCGCTGACGATTGGCTCGATGGGGCCGTCGCGGCGTTCGCGGGACGCGAAGGAGCAGAAGCGGGCTGCGGCTGCGGACTTTCCGGCGGGGACGACTGCGCCATCGCGCCGATCGCAAACAGCGACAGCAGCAGAAATCCGGTGATTCCTTTGTTTGGATTAATCCTGAGCAGTCCCATCTGTCTTTATATTATATCTGGCGGCGGCGAGGTCCGCTCAACCTGCCTGCACATCTCCCAAACTTAGGACACTAGCGTCGTCAGAAACGTCTGCAGGTCTGGCGGCAATTCACTGTTAAGCGAGATTTTTTCTCCGCTGCGCGGGTGTTTCAGTTCGAGTTCGGCGGCGTGCAGAAAATTGCGGCTGAGAGACAGCTGTGCCGCCGCGTCTGCCGGCTTGCCGCGTTTCGCGGCGGGCTGGCGCGTGATGCGGGGCGCGCCGTAGAGCACATCTCCCACCACGGGATGCCCGAGCGACTTCATGTGGACGCGAATCTGGTGGGTGCGTCCGGTATCGATCTTCACCTCCAGCAACGTGAACTTGCCAAAGGCTGTGTCTAACCGCCGCGTGACGCGGTAGTGCGTGATTGCCTCGCGCCCACCTGGATGCCGCGTGGTCATGCGCGTGCGGTGGACACGGTCGCGGCTGATGCTTTGCGCGATGGTTCCCTGATCCTGCTTGATCCAACCGTGCACCAGCGCGACGTATTTTTTCTTCACTTCGCGAGCCGCGAACTGCGCAGCTAATTTGCGATGCGCTTCATCGTTCTTGGCGACTACGATCAATCCGCTGGTTTCTTTGTCGAGGCGGTGGACGATTCCGGGGCGCAGCTCGCCCCCCACAGCCGACAAGCTGGCGAAATGATGCAGCAGAGCATTCACCAGCGTGCCGCGATTGTGATCGCTTTCGGTTGGGCCCGCGCCTGCGTGAACCATCATTCCCGCGAGCTTGTTGATGATTGCCAGATCGTCATCTTCGTAGCGAATGTCGAGGGGGATCTCCTCGGCCATCGCCCGCAGCGGAGGACGTTCTGCATGGCCGAGAACGGTGATGCTCTCACCGCCGCGCAGCTTCAGGGAAGCTTTGGCGGGCGCGGCGCCGACCAGCACTTTTTCTGTGGCGATCAATTCCTGCACACGCGCGCGGCTCACGCCATCGAGTCGCGAAACCAGGAACTGGTCCAGGCGCTTGCCGGCTTCGACATCGGCGACTAACACCGTAATGGGAAATTCTTCGGACATGCCAGCCAGTGGAAGGATATCGTGGAGAGACCTTGCCCCGCAGCGAGAAATGGACTCCACTCAGAAGTAACGTAGCCCCCCGGGCGCAACTGCCGTAGGATGCAGCCAGATGCGGTGGGGCTTATGCGGAATATTTGGCTTTCGGTCGTCGTTGTGGTTACGTGTTCGCACTCCAGTTGGGCGATTTACGGGCCGTCGCTGACCCGTGCGGATGTTTCGGTGGCAGTGCGCGCATGTCAGGAAGGGAACTTTGTCTATGGGGCCAAGATCGTGCACGCGATGCGAGGTGGCAACCCGGCTGAAATCGAACGCGTTCTGGGCGACGCGCTGAAGGAATGGAAGGCCACGCGCGAGACTTCCGCTCTCTACGCCGCCAGGGCGTTTTGCATCCACGAGCTTGTGCCGGCCAGGCTGCCGGTTGCGGGATCTCCCGGCGGTGATCCTCAAGTCTGGCGACAGCGAACCCCATCCGTTGCGAAGTTCGAGCAACTCGGGATTGAATATTTCTACTATGGCCCTGACGGCCTGTGGACCCTGCAGAATGATCCGGCTGACCTTACCCTTCTTGCGAAAAAATACCTCGATTCAGAGTGGGGGCGTCGCGCGTTTCTGATGATGACGGAGATGGGTTGGAGCCAGGGCGCATGCCAGGAAGGGCCGGATCAGTTTCGCGAGGTGATCAGGCACAGCGAGACGTTTCTGAAGCGGTATCCGGATTCTGAAGTGTCGGAACGAGTCCGGCTGGAGCTCGCCAACGCTTATGCCACCTGGTGGAATGTTTCGGTCTCAGAACCGAACGAATACACGAATCCGGAAAAATATAAGGAGGGCGCCGCAAGGGCGAAGCAGCGGGCGATCGCTCTCTACGGGGGTTATTTGCAAACCCACACGGCGCGAACCAAACGAACAGCGGAAATTCGCAAAAAGCTGAACGCCCTGCGCAGCAACCTCAGCTCGGAAACTTTCGACTATTTTTGTGACGATTACGAAGACTAGCGAATAATTTATCAGGCTTAGCGCGCGGCGCTGACCGCTTGTGCCGTTACATTTTTCGCTCCCGGCCGCAACCACCAGATCAGTCCGCCTCCGAGGACGAGGCCAATGGCGATCAACTGCGTGCCTGACATCGCGCCGCCGAATACTGAGCCTCGCCCCGGGTCGCCGCGCAGGAATTCCAGGAAGAATCGGGCTACGCCGTAGATAAACATAAACGCGCCGAATACCTGACCATCGAACTTGCGCCGCTTCAGCAGCCACATGAGAAAGATAAAATTCGCCAGCTCGACCGCAGATTCAAACAGCTGGGTGGGCTCGAGCGGCACATGGAGCGGGGTTCCCGTGATCTGGTTGGCAAGGGGATTGATAAATGTGACGCCCCACCAGTGGTGGGTTTCCTTGCCGTAGCAGCATCCCGCGGCGAAGCAACCGAGGCGCCCGATCGCGTGGCCCAGCGCCAGGCCGGGAGCAAAGGCGTCGCAAACCCGGAGCGCGGGCAAGTGATGCCGGCGAATGTACCAGGCGGCCGCAATGAATGACGCAATCAAGCCGCCGGAAAAAACTCCCCCGGCCTGCAAGGTAGCGACGCTGAAAATTTCTCCGGGATGGGCCGAGTAGTAGCTCCAGTCGTTGATGACGTAGAGAATCTTCGCGCCGAGAATCCCGCAGAGGACCACGAGGATGCCGAAGTTCCAAACCTTTTCGCCGTCCATGCCAAGGCGTTCGGAGTTGCGGACGCTCAGCCACAGGCCCGCAAGGACTCCCAGGGAGACCAGGAATCCATAGGTCGGCAGAAAAAACTTCCCGTAATGCAAGAGTTGTGGATACACAGGTGATTGGATGCTGGTGGCGTCAGATTCGCTACTTGGTCAGTCTTAACTTGATCAGTCTTACGTGATCAGTCTTACTTGATCAGTCTAGCAGGAATGAGGCGGGGTGCTTGAGGCTGCGGTTGTTATGGATAGAGTTGGCGGGCAAGAGTGCCCGCCCCACCTGATCAACGTCAAAACAACAAAGCCGACCCACTGTGCCGTGTGACGGGCCGAGAATGAACCCGTCGGTAGACGTTGGGAACCCGCCGAGACCCTTTAGGCATCTCCGCATGACGGAGCGTCGCACACCGGATCCTAGTTCGAGTCGAGTCCCCGTTCATTCAGCATTGGTTCAAAAATCGGTTACCGTCATCACCAACCCGGCAGGCCGGCTTTCAATCTGGATGCTAGGCAAATCCCTCGCGCTTGGCAAGTGGAAGACTGCAAATAGATGGCAGATGGCTTGCAACCAAAGTAATACCCGGTTCACGAATGGGCCTGCTCGCGACTCCCGAAAAGGAACAAGCTATTGGAAGCCCGCAGTGCTTTCCACCGACACTCCATTCGCTTGCCTCGGACCACGGAAGGACTTGATTCTACTGACCAATTGTGAGTTCATACGGAGTACGCAGAATGTCGGGACCAATGCGTGTTCGCTGGCGGGTCGGCGATGCGCTGGAGAAGCCTGAGTAATGTCCAAACTGCGCGCGTCCGCGCTCGGGGCGGCAGCGATTCTGGTTGTTGTGCACCTGGCGATACTTGCCATCCGCTACGGCACCCAGTTTGCTTCTGTTTGGGGTCACTGGACCGATGTGGTATCGGCCCTGTTTGCCGCCATCGTCTGCTGGTTTGCTGCACGCCAATCCGGCGCTTTTGGCAAGCGTGTTTGGCGTCTGGTTTCCCTATCTCTCGTACTCGCTTTTCTCAGTCAGTTCGCCTACACGTTCTACTTCGATTATCTGCACGCTCCTTACGGCGAGATCTGGCCGAGTGACGTCCTGGTGTTTTTCTGGGCTGTGCCCGCCATGATGACGTTGTTTCTCAGCCCAAGAGACCCTGACAAGGGATTCCGCTGGCTGCGGCTGTGCGACTTTCTGCAGGCCTGCGCCCTGGTGCTAGCCCTGGAACTGTCGCTGCTCTATGTTCCCTCCCGATGGCAGTCCGCGGAAAGTGCCATGTATGTTCGTACGTTTCACGCGGCGCTGTTCTTCTTCGGGCTCCTGGCGCTCGGTTTCCTGCTGCGAGGGCTGCTAACTTCGGTCCGAGCCGCACGCACGCTCTTTTTTCGACTCGCTGCCTTCTTCTTCTTTTTCGGACTCACGACCAACACCACCCGCTACGCCATATCTGCGGGAGTTTATCGGGAAGGCACGTGGCTCGATCTTCCGTGGACGCTCAGCTTTTGTCTTCTGGCCGGCCTTGCCGCCACTTGGACCGACAGCGAGCGGCGCTTGCAGGATGCCGAGCCTGGTGCCACAAGCATGCGGCTGCTAGGGCAGTTTGCCCCTTTGCTGATCCCAGCGGTGGTCTTCCCGCTGGTGCTGGGCATTGCCCGGGAGCAGTTCGTGTGGTCCGTTGTTTTGGTGACGGTGTCGTTCGCCGCCGCTGGTGGGCGCATGTTTGTGATGCAGAACCAGCTGCTGGTCAGTTCCCGCGAGTTAGAGAAAAATCTTTCTCTGCTGCGGGGCATCACCGAGGGCACAACCGACGCGGTGTTCATCAAAGATCTGCAAGGGCGTTATCTGATGATCAATTCCGCCGGCGGACGCTTTCTCGGGCGGAGCATGGAAGAAGTGATCGGCCGGAACGACATGGAGCTCTTTAACCCGGAAGAGGGCCGCGAGATCATGAAGCGGGACCGCGAGGTCGTGCAATCCGGCACGATGCAGACCTACGAGGAGAGCGCCACGTCAGGCCGCGCAGCTCGCACCTACCTTTCCAATAAAGGTCCTTTTCGCGACGCGAACGGTGAGGTTGTTGGATTGCTGGGCATCTGCCGCGACATTACGGACCGCAAACTGGTGGAAGAGGAGATCTCCAAATCGGAGCAGAGGCTGCGCATCCACGTGGAGCATACGCCACTCGCCGTAATCGAATGGGACCTGGATTTCCGGGTCGCGTCGTGGAACCCGGCAGCCGAGCGCATCTTCGGATATTCGCGCGCGGAGGCGATGGGCCAGCACGGCAGTTTTACCGTGCCTCCGCAATTCCGCGAACACGTCGACCGCGTCTGGCACGACCTCCTCGCCCAGAAGGGTGGAGCGCGCAGCACCAACGACAACACCACCAAGGACGGTCGGACCATTTCCTGCGAGTGGTATAACACTCCGCTGGTCGACGACTCGGGTCGCGTCCTGGGCGTTGCTTCGTTGGTGCAGGATGTGACGGAGCGTGTCGTCCTGGAAGACAGGCTTCGCCAGTCGCAGAAGATGGAGGCCGTTGGCCGCCTGGCCGGGGGCGTCGCCCACGATTTCAACAATCTCCTGACCGTGATCCTGGGTTACACGCAGCTGCTGATGGATGGCCTGCCCCCCGGCAGCCGCCTGGCCGACGGAACTGCACAGATTAAGTCGGCCGCCGACCGTGCCGCCGGCATTACGCGCCAGTTGCTCGCCTTCAGCCGCAAGCAGGTTCGCTCGCCGCGGCTCATCGACCTCAACGACGTGATGCTGAATCTCGACACGATGTTGCGGCGGCTCATCGGGGAAGACATTGAAGTGCTCACCATTCCCGCTACTGATCTGGGCACGGTGAAAGCAGATCCGGGACAGATCGAACAGATCCTCATGAATCTGGCGTTGAATGCGCGCGACGCCATGCCGAACGGCGGGAAACTTACTCTGGAAACTTTCAACGTTCAACTCGACGAGGCCTACTCTCACGAGCATCGACCCGTGGAACCAGGACGCTATGTCATGCTGGCGGTCAGCGACACGGGCGTCGGCATGTCCCCCGAAACCCTGGCTCACATCTTCGAGCCCTTCTACACCACCAAGGAACCGGGCAAGGGAACGGGGCTTGGACTCTCCACCGTTTACGGGATCGTCAAGGCGAGTGGAGGTTATGTCTGGGTATACAGCGAGTTGGGTCAGGGGACAACGTTCAAGATCTATCTGCCACGCGTGGACCAGCCGGCTCAACCGTTGTCGGCGGAAAATCGGCCCGCCGGCGTCCAGCGCGGGACCGAAACCATCCTGCTGGTGGAGGACGACCCGCAGGTCAATCAACTGTCATCTTCCGTGTTGGCGCATTGCGGCTACAAAGTGCTGACTGCTGCCAATCCGCAAGAAGGGCTGGCCTTGTGCCGCACCCATCCCCAGGAGATCCATCTCTTGGTGACGGACGTGGTCATGCCCAAAATGAATGGGCGGCAACTCGCCGAGCAAGTCGCTCGCATTCGCCCCAGCATGAAGCTGCTCTACATCTCTGGGTATACCAGTAACGCGATAGTGCACTACGGCGTTCTGGATGCCGGACTCTGGTTCCTGCCAAAACCATTTTCTCTGGCGGCATTGGTCGCGAAAGTACGGGAGGTGCTGGACGCTCCCGCCGACGGCCGGAACCCGGAGACCAGTGGCTAGATCACGCTGCTTTCGCGGAGACGGCGGAAATAGTTCGAGTGGATACGGGCACTTCGCTCAGTCAAGTCGCGCAAAGGTAGGCAGCTACGTCGTCCCCCGGTCAGCCTGCTTTACGTTTCTCTTGCAGCACTTCATCCAGCGCATCTGCTAATAGATGCGCACGCTTCTGGTAATCGGTTCCGCCACTTTCGATTTTTCGCTGCAGAAGATGGTGCTCGTCGGCTATGTTCAGGGCCGCCAGCACGGCCAGGCGCACGGTATCAATGGTGTTGGTTGCCTCAGCGACGGCGCGCATCTTGCCGTCTACATATTCCGCGAGCTTGAGGATGTATTCCGGATCGGTCCCGCGCAGGTTGTAGACCTGATCAAAAATTTCCACTCGCACGCTTGCGTTCTGCGCGTCCTTCACCAGTTGATCCTTGGTTGCTGTAGCCATATATGTTTCCCCAAGATGGAGGCCCTGGTGTTTCTGCCTTCAATCCGCGTTCGCCGGCGTTCTTGCGTAAACTACAGCTGCGGCCTTAGCTGGCCTGCTCCTCGGCCATCGACTCAATCTGCGCCAGCATCTTTTCTACTCGGCTGCGAATTTCTTCGCGCTCCTTGCGCAGCTGCACCGCCTCACGCCGCAGCGTGTCCAGCTGCTCGTCGCGTTCCCCCAGCTGCTGTCGCGCCCGTTGCGCGTCGCGCTCCGCCGTGGCTTGCGCCTGCCGTGCCGACTTGTACATCTCGATGGTGCGATACACTTTTTCTTCCAGCGCCTGAAAATAGTCCGCCGGAACCTGCTCTGCCGCCTCTTCCACTGCATTCAAAGCCATGATTGCACTTTTCCCCAAAGAATTAACTTCTGACCCGCAGTATACTCCACATCTTTGTGGACAAACACGGTGGATAAACATGGTGAACAAGCCTGTTCGGTGTGTTCCGTTTCGGTCCTCAACTGTGCTAGCGCGAACTTGGCTATAATCGCTCCGGACGAAGGTTTACCCCCATGAGACTCCCAGCAATGACCGCATCGCCTGTGGAGTGATCACGAAGTAAAGCGAAGCTCGTCCAATTAAGAGGCGCGTTGACTCCCTGAAGAACCGAGCCTAAGATCAGCATGCTCGAAGGGGCTTTTGCTCTCTGCCTGTTTCACGAACGAAGGTTATCGAGGAGGTGCGGTCATGAAAAAAGCCGGGATGATTATAGCGGTTTGGACGATTATTGCCGCGGCCGCGCTGGCGCAGGAATTGCCCAAGCCCGGACCGGAACTAAAGAAGCTCGATGTTCTCACCGGCTCCTGGACCCTCGACGGCGATATGAAGCCCGGTGAGATGGGACCGGGGGGAAAGATGACCGAGATCCAGAAATGCGAGTGGATGGATGGCGCTTTTTTCCTGGTATGCCACGCCGATTTCAAGAGCTCGATGGGCGACGGCTCCGGAATCTCCGTGATGGGCTATTCCAAAGACGACAAAGCTTACACCTACCGCGAATTCAACAGCTGGGGTGAGTTCGAGGACTCCCGGGGTTCGCTCGACGGCGATACTTGGACCTGGCTGGGTGACGAAAAAGAAGGCGGCATGGTGATGAAAGGCCGCTTCACCATGAAGATGACCTCGTCCACGTCGTATAACTTTACGTTCGAGATGTCGCAGGACGGAACGAAGTGGACCACCGTGATGGACGGGAAAGCGAGCAAGGGAAAGTAAGTTTCGCCGGCCAACGGCGATCACATCAGCTGCCAGTCACAGATTCTAGCGACTTCTAGTGTTGTGTTTTGCGCCAACGGCTTATCGCGATTGCCGACCACACCAACTCCACCGCGCCAAACGGCCACGCACCCTGCAAGAATCCGTAAATCGATCCCAGCACGCAGGCTCCCGCGAAAGCCAGAATGAACCCCGGCGACCGGTTCTCATAGGCGTAGCAGACCACCATCGCGATGACCGCGACCAAGCCAAAGATCGTCAGCGGGGTGAAGATCGCGACCGGACTAAAACCAGAGATGATCAGGGGAAAGATGATCAGGGAAATGATAGTCAGCGGATTCAAGGCGCCAGCTCCAGTCAGAACGAGTGCATCATGCTAACAGTTCTGCGCCGTCGCGCAATCCCAGTCGTGGGCCCGTCGCCTGCGTTTATATGCGTTTATAATGAAGGATTCGGCGGACCATCCGCACTTTCACCGTAAGGACACAGCTTGCTCGATTATTTAGGCGATCTACGACGAACTCATATGTGCGGAGCGCTGCGCGCCTCCGACGCTGGAAAAAAGGCTGTGCTCATGGGGTGGGTGAACCGTCGGCGCGATCACGGCAACCTGCTTTTTATCGATCTGCGCGACCGCACTGGCGTGACCCAGGTTGTGGTAAATGCCGAGCGCGACGCCGCCATCCACGAAAAGTCAGCAGCTCTTCGCAACGAATACGTGATCGCGGTCACTGGCACGGTGAAGCTGCGCGACGCCAACACGGTGAACAAGAATATGGCAACCGGCGAGGTGGAACTGGTGGCGGAGGAGTTGCGGATATTGAATGAGTCGAAGCTGCCGCCGTTCCTGCCGTCGGACACGGCGCTCACCAATGAAGAAACGCGCCTGAAATATCGCTACATCGATTTGCGGCGCGACGTGATGCAATTCAACATCGAGCTGCGGCACAAAGTCGCAAAGGCCATCCGCGATTATCTGTCCGCGCAAGGATTCTTCGAAATTGAAACGCCGTTTATGACGCGGTCCACGCCGGAAGGCGCGCGCGATTACCTGGTTCCAAGCCGCGTGCAGCCGGGGACATTTTACGCTCTGCCCCAATCGCCGCAGCTTTTCAAGCAGATCCTGATGATCTCGGGGTTCGACAAATATTTTCAGATTGTGCGCTGTTTCCGCGACGAAGACTTGCGCGCCGACCGTCAGCCGGAGTTTACGCAGATTGATTTGGAGATGTCGTACCCGCAGCCCGAGCGCGTCTGGGAAGTGGTGGAAGGGTTTCTGACGGCCGCGTTCGCAGCAGCAGGCTCGACGATCAAGACGCCGTTTGCTCGGATGGACTATGACGAAGCAATCCGGCTTTATGGCATTGACAAGCCGGATTTGCGTCTTCCTGCGTTCGCGGATGTGAAGGAATGTTTCGCGCCGGAGAATTTGCAGCAGCTCGCGCTGAACGCGAACCTGCCCGTCGTGGCGATTCGCATTCCGAAAGTAGGCGAGCTTTCGCGCGCGGAGCGCGACGCGATTAAGCCGCTGTTTATTTCCAAGGGCGGCGCGAAAGTGTTCGAAGACTTCAAGCGAATTGAAAAGAATTTTCCGGACGCGGCGGCGAAAATCACGGCGAGGGCTGCAGTCGAGGCCGGCGATCTGATCGTGATTGTCGCCGGCTCGGCGCAAACCGGCGAGCAGACAGCCCTTCCCACGCATCGCAAAGTCACGCCGCAGGAACAGGCGATTTACGCGTCAGCTGGTCTGTTGCGCCTGGCGCTGGCGCAGAAGTATGCCGATCGTCACGGCATTTTCAAAAAGACTGGCGATCCGGCGAACGATTTTCGTTTCTTGTGGGTCACGAATTTTCCCATGTTCGAGTGGGACGAGGGCGAGAAGAGTTGGATGGCGGCGCATCATCCCTTTACTTCGCCGCATGAAGAGGACATGCCCAAGCTGGAGGCGGGCGTGGAGTCGTTGCACGATCCGCAGTCGGAGTTGAGCGCAGTGCGCGCGCTGGCTTACGACGTGGTGCTCAACGGCACCGAACTGGGGTCAGGATCGATTCGTATTCACCGCCAGGATGTGCAAAGCAGAATCTTCCGCGCCCTGGGCATGACCGAGGAAGAAGCGAGGGCGCGCTTTGGATTTTTTCTGGAAGCGCTGGAATATGGAACGCCTCCGCACGGAGGAATCGCGCTGGGCCTCGACCGCATCGTCATGATTCTCGCGGGAGCAGAGAGTCTGCGCGAAGTGATTCCCTTCCCGAAAACTGCGCGAGCCGTCGATCTGATGGTGGATGCGCCCACGCCAGTAGGCGAGAAGCAGCTAAGGGAGTTGGGGATTGTGGTGAGGAAGTAAGGCTGGGGTGGCGCTTTTATGTCGGAGATTACCTCTGCTCGATCAAAGCATTTTCTCAGCGACAAGGTTGAGCACTTTACCGAGTCGGTGATTCGCGAGATGACGCGGCAGGCTATGCTTTACAACGCCGTCAATCTGGCGCAGGGATTTCCCGACTTTCCCGCTCCGGCAGAGATCAAACAGGCTGCGCAGCAGGCCATCGCCGCCGACGTCAATCAATACGCTATCACCTGGGGCGCCAAGAATCTGCGCAACGCGATTGCGCGGCAGATGGGCGTGTGGCAAGGCATTTCCGTTGATCCGGAAAAAGAGATCACGGTGTGTTGCGGTTCGACCGAAGCGATGATTTCCACTTTGCTCGCGTTGTGCAACGCAGGCGACGAGGTCGTCATCTTCGAGCCGTTTTATGAGAATTACGGCCCCGACTCGGTGTTGAGCGGAGCCAAGCCGAAGTTTGTGAAGCTGCATCCTCCAGCGGATGCGGCGGGCGAATGGACGTTCGACCAAAAAGAATTGCGCAAAGCGTTCCACCATCACACCAAGGCCGTAATTCTCAATACACCCAACAACCCAACCGGAAAAGTATTCACGCGCGCCGAGCTCGAACTGATTCGCGACTTGTGCGTGGAGTTCGACGTGCTTGCGATCACCGACGAAATTTACGAGCACATTCTTTACGACGGAACCGAGCACATTTCGATGGCGTCACTCGAAGGCATGCGTGATCGCACAGTCACCATCAACGGAATGTCGAAGACTTACAGCGTCACGGGATGGCGCGTGGGTTGGGCGGTCGCGCCGGAAACAATCACGAATGCGATTCGTAAGGTGCACGATTTTCTGACGGTGGGCGCGCCAGCTCCGCTACAAGAGGCGGGTGCGACAGCTTTGAGCCTGCCGCCGGAGTACTACGCGAGGCTGGCGGAGGGCTACCGCAAGCGCCGCGATCATCTCGTGCCCGCCCTTACCGCGGCGGGATTCCGCTGCTTTCAACCGCGCGGCGCCTATTATGTGATGACCGATATCAGCGCGTTCGGATTCGCCGACGATATCGCGTTCACCAAGCACCTGGTCAAAGAAATCGGAGTCGCCGCGGTGCCCGGTTCAAGTTTCTATCGCGATCCGCGCGACGGCGCCCGGCAGGTGCGGTTCGCCTTCTGCAAAAAGCCGGAAACCGTGGACGAAGCCGCCCGCCGGCTCGCCAAGCTGCATCCGCGCAACGGATGAGCTGCTGTTTTTCCTCCCCGCCGCTGCCATCGGTCTGCCGGCGCGTTGAAAGTGTCGAAAGTAACTTGGTGCATTTCTCAGCGAATTCTATCCTCTAGCCTGGAAGATAGTTCTCTGGCAAAGCGTCGCCGGAGACTTGCCTGTTCTCCCAAGCAGCCGGCCCAAGCCAGGAGGCTCATGTCGCCGCTCGTCCAAAGACCGCGCGCGCAAAATTCGCAGGGCAATTCCCGGGGTAATCCCGAAGACCAGCATTGGTCGATGCTGGTCTTTGAAAGCTTGTCCGCCGGGGTGGCCGCGGTGTTCGTGAGTTTCACGCTGGCGCTCGCGGTGGTTGGGGTTTACGTGATGCTCGTGTGGCCGCTCACGTTCTGGGATCTCGCGAATTCCGGATTGGAAAAATATGGAGCTTGGGTTCAGACCGGGCTGTGGTCTGTGTTTGCGGGAGGAACCGCGGCAGGTTTCTGGTGCTTCAGCGGCGCTGCCTTCAAGGAGAAGCCGGCGCGTAAAGCAGCGCGCCCACCCGCGCGCAACGGAAAAAGCGTACGAGTGTAGGCGGATCGATTTCCTCACTTGTACAAGTGCCAAGGCAAACCATTAGCGCCAAAGGTACATGGCCTTCGTTGCCGTTGAGTCGCTGAAGAAATTGCAGGAGAATCAAGACAAGGCCAGGTGTGGCCGGTGAGGGGAAGAAATTGTTCTATCGTCGCGCGGTGATCGTCACACTTTTCTTGCTGGCCAGCGTTTCGCTGGCGGCGGCGCGGGATCTCGCCTTCGTCTCCAACAAAGCGAACACAATCAACTCGCTGACGTTCGCCGATCTGGTGAAGGTCTGCAAGGGACAAACCAATCGTTGGCCCGACGGCAAACCGGTCACCTTCATCATGCGCAACACCTCGGCGCCGGAAAGCAAAATACTTCTGGAAAAAGTTTATGAGATGCCCGAGAGCGGAGTGCGGGAACTGATTTCCTCCGCCAATCACGGACGTATGGGGCACCCAGCAATCATGATGGTCGACTCCGATGAAGAGCTAGTCAACAAGGTAGCGTCCATCCCGGGAGCGGTGGGAGCCGTCGATGTGTATTCCATCAACAGCGGCGTCGCCGTGGTAAAGATTGCCGGCAAACTGCCGCTGGAGCCGGGATACTTGCTGCACGGAAACTAGAAGACTTCAAAACGCGTCCGGTGGTGGAGAAAAAGCAGGCGCATGCGATGACAGCCCGCGCGAAAACCAAGACGACGGATCCACTCGGCACCAAGGCGCCTGCCTACACGCGCCGTTATCCCAGGTTCGCCATAGATTTGCGCATGCAGGTGAAAATGTTTCAGGCGGGAGAATTCCGCAGTTGCTGGGGGCGCTCTACTGAACTCGGCCAGGACGGCATCGGAGCTACCCTCACTGGCAATCTCGAAGCCGGCGAAATCGTGACCCTCGAAATCCCGTTGCCGCTCAGCCCTTATCCTCTCAAAGTGCGGGCCATTGTGCGTTACGGCCAGGGCCTGCATTACGGTTTCGAGTTTCTGACCCTGAACGACATGCAGCGCGACACCATACGCCGGGTCTGCCAGATGCTGGCCACGAAAGCGTAAACCCCTCGCAGACATAGCACGAGCGGGCATTCCCGATTCCCTAAGTGGCCAACTCCGGATTACTCACGTAACTTCCTAGTCGGCGCCCCAGCGTTTTACCATTCCCGAGGAGCACGCCAGGGAATAAGAGAAGAGGGGGAAGTGCCGCGTGGGGGAACGTGTCACCCGATCACGATCCGAGGAACTGGAACGCGTCGAACGCTTGAAAAAAGCGTTGGAGAGCGGAGTTGCTCCCGCGTTTCTGTCGCCGGACAACTGGGGAAACGTGGTAGAACGAACCGCTGCCCAACCCCCGCTTTCCTGGAGCAATGCCGGCAATCAGAGCCAACCGTCCCGCCTGGCCCATCTCGAACAGCTGTTTCAGAATGTGCCGGACGCTCTAGCCGTTGAGGCAATCGACTCGGGCGTGGTGTGCGTCAACGATGCTTTCCCGCGGATGTTTGGGTACTCGGTCGACGAAGTGCTCGGCTGCACTCTTCAGCCGCTGATCGTGCCCCCGGAACGGCAGGCGGAAATTCGCTGGATCGCCGAATGCCTGGAGCGCGGCGAGAAGATCACCATCGACACCCAGCGCCGGACCAAGAGCGGCGCGGTATTCGACGTTGCCGTCTCCAGTATTCCGATCATCGTCGACGGCAAAACCACAGCCGTGCACACGATTTTTCGTGACATCTCAAGACGCAGGCAGGCGGAGGCGCTGAACTCCGCCCTGTATCGCGTGGCCAACATCAGCAACACTGCGCACGATCTCCAGCAATTTTTTGCGGCCGTACACAGTATCGTGGGTGAATTAATGTACGCCCGCAACCTCTACATCGCTCTTTATGATCCCTCGACCGACGTGCTCAGCTTCCCCTACTTCGTCGATGAGCGCGACGCCGCACCAAAATCGCGGAAGCCAGCGAGGGGCCTGACCGAATACGTTTTGCGGACCGGCGAATCTCTGCTGGCAACTCCTGAGGTGCTGCAGAAACTGGAGGAACAGGGAGAAGTAGAGCGCACCGGCGCACGATCGCTGGATTGGATGGGAGTTCCGCTGAAGGTGGGAGAACACAGCTTCGGCGCGGTCGTGGTGCAGACCTATTCAAAAAACGTCCGCTTCTCCGAACGGGATAAGGAAATCCTGACGTTCGTTTCGCAGCAGGTAGCCAGCGCCGTTGAGCATAAACGGAACGAGCAGGCCCTGCGCCGCTCGGAGTGGCGCTACCGCTCGCTGGTGCAGAGTTCGGTGTACGGCATTTACCGCGCCACACTGGAAGGAAAGTTCCTGGATGTGAACCCGGCGCTCATCGCCATGCTGGGCTACGAATCGCCGGAAGAATTGCTGGCTCTCGATCCTCAGAAAGACGTGTTCATGCATCCGGAAGAACACACGCGGCTGATCGATGAATTCCGGCGCGTCGGCAGGATGGACGGAATCGAAGTGAAGTGGAAGCGGAAGAACGCGAGCCCCATCACCGTCCGCATCAGCGGCCGCGCCGTCAGCAATGCCGATGAGCCCGCCGACGTGCTCGAGGCCATTGCCGAGGACGTCACCGAACGCCGTCTCCTCGAAGATCAGTTCCGCCAGGCGCAAAAAATGGAAGCCGTCGGGCGCCTCGCCGGCGGCGTCGCCCACGATTTCAATAACCTGCTCATGGTGATCAGCGGCTACACGGAGGTGATCCTCGGGCAGCTAGATCTTGATCATCCACTCCACGAGAAAGCTCGCGCTATTCAACTGGCCTCCGACCGCGCCACCACGCTCACCCGGCAACTGCTGGCGTTCAGCCGCAAGCAAATGCTCGAGCTCAAAATCGTGGACGTGAACGCCGTAGTTCAAGACATGGAGCGTCTGCTCCGGCCCTTGATCGGCGAAAATATCGAGCTCATAACCCGGCTCGCCCCGGACGCTGGATGCACCCGTGCCGACGCCGGGCAGCTCGAACAGGTGCTCATGAACCTTGTGGTCAATTCCAAGGACGCCATGCCGGGCGGCGGTCAGATCGTGATCCAGACTCGCAACATCACACTCGACGACGCTTATCGCGGCGAACAGACCTTCATTCATCCCGGCCACTACGTCCTGCTCTCGGTCGGCGACAATGGTGCCGGCATGGACCGGGAAACGCAGTCGCGCATTTTCGAACCGTTCTTCACCACCAAGGAAAAAGGCAAAGGCACCGGGCTCGGACTCTCCACCGTGTACGGAATCGTCAAGCAGAGCGGAGGCTATGTGATGGTGCACAGCGAAATCGGCCGGGGCACCACGTTCAACATCTACCTGCCACGCGCCGAAGAGGCTGCCGAAGCCCACGGAGCCGCGCCGGCATCGCGCACCGCCGTCGGCGGCTCCGAAACTGTGCTGCTGGTCGAAGACGAAGAATCCGTGCGGCAACTGGTGCGGGAAACTCTCGCCAGCAAGGGCTACCACGTTCTGGAAGCGGAAAACGGGCAGTCTGGTTTAGCCGTGGCAGCGGCGCATCAGGGAGCCATTGACCTGATCATCACCGATGTGGTCATGCCCGGAATGAGCGGCCGCGAACTTGCCGACCAGCTCGTCGCTGCCCGCCCCGAAGTCAAAGTGCTTTATCTTTCCGGATACACCGAAGACACCATTGTCAGCGAAGGCGCCATCGAAAGCGGCAAAGCATTTCTGCAAAAACCATTCACCCTGCAAAGCCTGTCCCGAAAGGTGCGGGAAGTGTTGAGCTAGACCGGAAAGAATTCTTCGCCACGGATTTGCACGGATTCTCACGGATTCTCATGGATAGCCCAAGAGCGGGGCATGGCCCGCCTGAGCAGTGCCGTGGTGAGCAGTGCCGTGGTGGTGAGCAGTGCCGTGGTGGTGAGCAGTACCGTGGAAGAGCGGCGCTTCAGCGCCGCGTAGAGCTTCCAAAATCAGCCCGGGCTTCAGCCCCAGTGGTCGGATTCTTTTGCACAGAGAGTTTCTTCAGCAACCTGCCGGGAAACCGATTGCGAAAACACCTTCGCAAATAACAAGGGGCACAGGCTTAACCCGTGCCCCCTGAAACGCTTCCAAACAACGTAAACCTTACCGCTCCTACTGGCCCTGACCAACCGCCGCCGGCTTCTTCTTCCAGGCTCCTCGCGGAAGCGCTCTCGGCCTCAGCGCGGCCATGCGCATCGCTATCGCGCCCTGAGACTGAGAAGCCTGCTGCTCGATCGAACCTATCGCAACTTGGTCCACATCGAACTCGATGAAAATAGTGTTCGTGCTATCCACCGTGTACGACGCCAGGTTGTACGAACTGGACGTAATCAGCCCGCGGCCCAGGTTGGTCGAATCCGCCGTGTAGGTCGCATTGAAGTTCTGGGGGGTACTCGTAGCCCCCTGATCATTCACGTCAATCAGGCCGGTCAGCTTACCGTTGGTGTTCGTGAATTCGGCGATGTCGTCTTCTTCGCTGGTGGTATTGGACCCGGTCAGGTTCAATCCGTAGCCCTGCCCGGAAGTAAAGGAAGTATTGACTTGTGGGTAAGCGGCGCCGCCGGTGATGCCCAAGCCGTCGATCTCCAGCAACTGGGTGCCACCGCTGGAAGGATACGCAGCAAACGTGAAGGTGCCAAGAGCGCCATTCGCTCCGTTTTCAAAGGTATTCAGAGCGAGTAGGAATCGACCCGTGCCCCCCGCGGTAACCGCACCTCTGAATGCCGAGGGCACGGTAGAGGTTGAAGTGATGTTGCTCGCTCCGCCGTCGTTGTAATCTTCAACTCCACTGCTGATCGCGGTGCCGGTGGCGTTCACGGCCATCATGCCTCCTACCGCCAGCGGGACCGGCCCAGCTGGGTAGTCGAGGCCAGCCATGGTAAACGCCAATTGTCCAGTGGGAAAAGAAGGAAGAGAGGCGGTGGTCTGCGCGAAAACGTCGCCCACAAGGATGGGAAGTGTATCTGTTTCGATGAGCTTCAGGTGCGTGGTACTGATGGGATAGACGTCAAAACTTAGAGCTCCAAGTGTTGCTGTGCCCGGCGACGCCGCGACTAAGACGTTTGAAGTAATGGAGAGGCCGCTGTATGCGCCGTTGTTGTTAAGATCTTGAACACCGGTGCCGGTGCCGGCTGTCAGTGTCACTGAACCGACCGTGGCCTCCGGGATTCCAAATCCAGTGGTTACGCTGACGCCCGAAATACCCGCCAAATTGAAAACGTACGTACCAGTCAGAGGGGTGACAGCGCTCTGCAAGTCAAGGGTGCCGCTGCCGCTGCCGTTGTTGTCGAACTCAGTGACTAGCCCGCCCTGAGTGGAACTGAGCACAAAGTCCAGAACAATTGTGTTTCCGAACGGCGTAGCGGCAGAAAGTGTAGCTTTGCCACGGCCATCGACGCCAACGCTATAGCTGCCCCCGGTTATCGCCAGGTGTTTCACCGGAGCCGTGAAGTTCGGGTCATTCATGTCTACAACGCCAGTGCTGATCGTGCCGCCCGCACAACCGCAGGCCGTAAAAGTCCCGACCATGGTTAGGAATCCAGGCGTGGTGGGGTTGGAATCCGTACCGGCCGTAGAGAAAACATATGTACCGCTCAAATTCGTATCGCTGAATCCCCCCGTCGGGGGCGGCGCTGCTTTATTCGTACTGCTGCAACCCGCCAACACTCCCATTGCGGCCACCACCGCCATAAGGACAAACCGATTTCGTATTGACATAAATACCCCCTAAGAGATCCCATCTCGAAAAATTTGGAGACGCTTGTTCACAGGCTAGCACAGGTGAATTCCTCTGCTTTAAACCCGAACCTTAAGAATAAGTAGCGCTCCGATGAAACAAAAAATCGAAGCAAGCAGTCGGATTCGCCCCAGCTCCCGTCGCGTTGCTCCAGGGAAGCTGGATTTGCCCACCGTTGTCGCGTTGCCACTCCAGGGGTTAGCATGGCGCACATGAAAACCTATGAGTTTTCGCCACACCCGACTTCGCTCCGCTCTACATTTCTTTACATTCTCGCCTTGCTGATCGTGCTTCTTTCCGGCTCAGCAAGCTTCGCCCAGACAGTCAAGAAGACACATCCGGCAACGAAGCCGGCCGCCGAACCCGTGGCCAGCGTCTATCCCGCGCACGAGGGCTTCGTCGACGCCAACGGCGTCATGATCTACTACTACACCCTTGGCCGCGGCAAGCCTTTGCTCATCGTCCACGGTGGTCCCGGCGCGTCTCACGACTATTTTCTTCCTTACCTGCTGCCTCTGGCTCGGCATAACCAGCTCGTGTTTATTGATGAGCGCGGCTCCGGCCGTTCGCAGAAAGTCGAGGACGCCTCGAAATACACAATCGAAAATATGGTGGAAGACGTCGAAGGCGTCCGCCGCGGTCTGAATCTCGGCAAGATTTCCCTGCTCGGACATTCTTACGGTGGTGCGCTGGCCCAGGCCTATGCCCTGAAGTATCAGAGCCACTTGTCGCACTTGATCCTGGCCAGCACCTGGTCCAGCACGAAAGAATTGAACAAGGTCTTCGTCCAGATGAAGGAAAAAATGCCCGCCGAGCTGCGCGATCGCATCAACAAGATGGAGGCGGATGGCCTGTTCGGCCACGGCCAAGACTACGAGAAGAATCGCTATACCAACGACTACATGATCGCTGCCTGGGGCGAAGGATACTTTCCCTACCTCTATCAGAATCGTCCCGACCCTAACTACGATCCCGTCGCCGCCGGAAATATGAGTTGGGATCTCTACCGCGAAATGTGGGGATCGCACGGAGAATACATCGTGGACGGAAATTTAAAGTCCGTCGAGTACACGAGCCGCCTTTCGAGCATCCAAGTGCCGACGCTGATCCTGGTCGGAGATCACGACGAATGCGCTCCGCCGCTTTCCGAAGCCATGCACGCCAAGATCGCCGGATCGAAGCTGGTCGTGCTGCCCAAAGCGGGACACATGACATTTGTGGATGATACCGGCATGTTTCTCCGCGTGGTCGACCGGTTCGTGACAGGAAAGGAGTAGCCTTAGAAAGTGTTGAGCTTCCAGACAAGATTGTTGCGTCCGGCGTATCTGTTCGCTCTGTTGTGCTCGTTTGCCGCGGTGAGCGGAACCCTCGTGTGCCAGGCGAATCCCGCGAGCGCGAATCCGGCAGGGCAACAGGCGAGCACGGCTTCGGTAGGGGCGGAGGCGCTGAACGATAACAGCCTGGTCATCATGAACGATTCAACGTTACCTGATACCTATCCGCACGCGAGCTACACAGTACACTTCCTCGCCCGGGGCGCAAGTTCCGGTCTGCATTGGCGTCTGGAGCGAGGTGTTTTGCCCCCCGGACTCAAAATCGACGTCAACGGATTGCTTCACGGTGAGCCGACGCACGCTGGCGAATTTCGTTTTGTCCTCTCGGTTACCGACAACGGCCGCCAGCGAGCCGTCCAGAAAGAGTTCGTGCTGCGGGTGGTCGAAGCCGTCACGCTCATCTGGAAAGCGCCCGCCCACGTAAACGGAAACCGGATTGAAGGCAGTGTCGAAGTCTCCAACACCACCGTGGACGACATCGATCTGACGTTTATCGTGAAGGCCGTTGCCGAAAACGGACGCGCCACCGCCATTGGCTATCAGCATTTTCCCTTGCCCCGCGCCACCGCCGGCATGGAGCTTCCCTTCGGCGAGACCCTGCCCTTCGGCGCTTACATAGTGAACGTCGACGTGGTGGGAGAAGTGGCCGTCAGAAACCGGATCTACCGCCAGCACCTGGATACGCCTCACCGCCTCCGAGTCATGGTCGGCCCTTAGCGGCGAACTGCCTGCCAACATATCGAGGGACAGCTCCGGCGTAGCCTTTCTGGCACTGTTCCGGCATTTCGGCGCACCGGAATCATCATGCTGGAGTAATCAATCAGCTTCGCGCGCGGCGCGACAACATCGCAACACCTTTGTACGGTGTTGCACTTGATTCGTGAATTCATGAGGAGCCATGCAATTTGCTGGCACCACCTGAATCGTGGCAGATTACATAGGCCCTTCGCTCTGCTCAGGATCACAGTTAGATGACGGTCCGATCACCTTAGCGGATATCGAAACCATCCCACCCACAAGCCAGCTCCAGATTGTGTATTCTTTAAAAGTTAGCCAAACCATGCCCGAAGATTCCAACTCACTCCCGGAAGACGTCCTGGCCCGCCATGAACTCGACCTCGATCGTCTGAAAGATGCCTTAGCCTTGCTCGGTGTCAACCTCTGCTCCTGGTGCAAGAAGTTCCTTCGCCGCTCCGATCCCGGCTCGCTTTTTGATGCCGGCGAACTGGTTTGCTACGGCTGCGTTCGCGAATGGTGGCCGCAGCGGGCGGCACAGCTCACCGTGAAAGAGCGCGAAATCCTCGAAGGCAAACTAGTCTTCTGGTTGCGCGACTTCCATCGCGCCGAGACGTTCAAGGATCCGGCGAAACTCCCGGACGCTTCTCTGCAGGAATTGCACATCGTAGCCAACTGCCTGGAATGCCGCGGAACCGGAAAGTCGATGGGGGAGGAGCGCTGTCGTTACTGCGAAGGCCGCGGCACTGTCTGGGTGATCGTTTCGCGCAGGAAGGTCTAGAGGTTCAAGTTTCTGGTTTCCAGTCCAGACCCGCCTCAGAAAAAGCCGATCAAAGTTGAAAGCAGTAATTAGTCGACTGCCCAAAAATAAGAGTTCCGAGGTGATGTTAGGCCCGTTCCTCTCAGCCAGTAGCTCGCTTTAGACCCTCACTCGACCTGCTCTCGCTGCTTCCCTTGCGGGGCGCTGCGCGCGATCTTCGCTCGGGCTCCGGGCTTACCGCCAACTGGACAAACCTGCCTAACGCCTCGGAACTCTATCCTGCCTTCGACGTTTCTTCCCGTTCTCCTCGACCAACGCTTTGCTATAGACCCTTGCTCGCCCTCCTTCTTCATCTTGCGATGGGAAAGGTGACTTCGCTTGAGCCCCGGACGCCGCACCAACCGGAAAAACTTAAGAAGCTGTCAAAGAACGATTACCCTTGTACTCCTTCCAATTTTTTCGTCAATCAAAAATCGCCGCTCGCAACGCTATTGTTTTCAATCGAGTGCACGCCGTCCACAGCCCCATGACCAAATTTGGTGCAGCCCCTCAGTAGCCGTCCGCACAGAAGCCGCGCCCACCTTGACTTTTCCAGACATCAGCGTGCGATTCAGAACAACAACAACGCTTCTGCAAGAGTTCCCAGGTTGTGAAAAATTCAGCAAAATCCGCGCCGGACACGCGATTTCGTGGCTCGTGTGGCGCGGGCACTCTTGCCCGCGAACTGCCCGAGGCACCACCGCCCTTGTGGGGACAGCCGCCCTCCACTGTCGCGAGCAAAGCTCGACTCGCTTTTCGCTTACAGCTTCGCTCACACGTGGCTCTTCTAGAAGCGGTTGGTTTTCTCTGTGACTCTGTGGTGAATTGCCTTTAAGAACACTTGCCGGCTTTCCCACCACCTCCCTCCCGAATTACAATGCCATTCCTGCTTTCGGAGGCTGCCCCTTGCACTCGACCACGCGCTGCGCACTTGTTTCGCTCCTCATCTTGTTCTCGGTTTTGGCCGCTGCGCAAACTCCCGAGCAAAAAACCGCTCGCTATTTCGACTCCATCCGCAAGCAGCCCCCGTTGGTGCTGGCGTTCCTGCGCGAAATGCCCAAGGGCGGTGACCTGCACAACCATCTCGACGGCGCCATCTACGCCGAAGATCTCATCGACTTCGCCGTCAGCGACAATCTCTGCGTCGAGCGCTCTTCTTCACGGCTGCTGGCCCCTCCTTGCGACGACTCCTGCGAGAACTATACGAACAAGCCCGCGGTGCGTTGCTCCTATGGCGACCACGTGCTTTACGACCAGATCATCGACGCCTGGTCCATGCGCAACTGGAAGCCCGGGGACGAATCCGGCCACGACCACTTCTTTGCCACCTTCGACAAGTTCGGCCTGGCCTCACATTTGCACGTGGCCGAAGCTGTTGCCACGGTGACGGACCGCGCCGGGCGCGACCATCTGCGGTATCTGGAACTCATGCACACCGCCGACGGCCGCGAATCCGCTCAGCTCGGCGCAAAGATCGGCTACGACTCCAACTACGGCGACCTGCGCAAAAAGCTGCTGGACGCCGGCTTGAAAGACATCGCCGCCGCTACGAGCAGAAAACTCGCCGAGGACGACGCCCGCGCCCACACCGAAATGAAATGCGGCACTCCCGCGGCCGAACCTGGATGCGGCGTCACCGTCCGTTATCTTTATCAGGCGCTGCGCGGCTTGCCCCGCGAGAGCGTGTTCGCACAAATGGTTCTCGGCTTTGAGCTAGCTTCTTCCGATCCGCATTTCGTCGGCCTCAACCTCGTGATGCCCGAAGACTGGTACGTGCCGCTCCACGATTTCAACGAGCACATGGCCATGCTCGACTACCTGCACGGCGTCTATCCCAAAGTTCACATCAGCCTTCACGCCGGCGAGTTGGCCATGGGATTGGTCGAACCCGAAAATCTTGCCTTCCACATTCGCGCCTCGGTCGAGCAAGGCCACGCCGAACGCATCGGCCACGGCGTTTCCGTGATGGACGAAAACCATCCCATCAGCCTGCTCAAAGAGCTGGCCCTGCGCAACGTGCTGGTCGAAATCAACCTCACGTCGAACGACCTGATTCTCGGCGTGAGCGGCGACGATCATCCTCTGCCGGTCTACATGAAATATGGCGTGCCCGTTGCCCTCTCGACCGACGACGAAGGCGTCTCGCGCTCTGACATGACGCACGAGTATCTGCGCGCGGTTGAGACCTATCAGCTTTCGTATGAGGATTTGAAGCGCATGGCTCGTCAGAGTTTGGAGCACTGCTTCCTGCCCGGTGAAAGCCTGTGGTCCACCACCAAGCCGGCATTCCGCGTGGCCGCGGCATGTGCGGGAAATCCATTGGGCAGCGACAAGCTAACCGATGCCTGCCGGCAATTCCTCGGTCACAACGAGAAAGCCCGCCAACAGCGGGAACTCGAAACAGAGTTCAATGAATTTGAAAGCAAGTACTAGCCGGCCGGGTGCCCCATTTCTCGCGCCTTTTGCGAGAAAGCCTGCCCTGAGCGGAGTCGAAGGGTGGGGATTTTGCGCTCAACCGGGACTCTGAATCCACAGCAACCGACGAAAGCATCGAGAACCTCATGCCCCGCAAACGCACCCTGATCCCGTCGCCGCTCGCGTGGTCCATGCATGCCACGCCAGTTTCGCATCCCGCGCTGCCGGTTATCGCCGATCGCGGCGGAACGCAGCTTCGCACTCCTCTTCCAGTCGCCATCGTCGACACGCGCGAGCAGAATCCGCTTTCCTTCCGCCGCTTCAAAGGATGGTTCGCCCGCATCGAACACCGCGCCCTGCCTCTCGGCGACTACTCTGTCGTGGGAATGCAGGACTCCTGCGTAGTCGAGCGCAAAGACCTCGCCGACCTGATTCAATCGTTCACCACCAACCGAAGCGTCTTTATCAGTCGCCTGCGCCGCATGGCCGATCTTCCGCATAGCCTGTTGGTCGTCACCGCGCCGCTCAGCGAAATTAAATCCGAATATCCCTACCGCGCCGCGAATCCAAACCGCATCACGCAATCGCTCATCGCCACACTCGCAGGCCTGCGCCTGCCCTTCATCTGCACCGAAACCCACGAACTCGGCGAGGAAATCGTTGCGTCTTATCTCTACCAGACATTTCTGTATGATTGGCTGGAACGCAACGGCCACGGCCGTTACCTGGCCGACGGCGATTTGTAACTTTTCAAGATGAATGATTACTTCGAAGAACTACCGCTCTTCCGGACGAGGCTGTCTGAGACTGTAGCGTGGTGCGTTGGGCAACCCGTGGAATCAAATCCCGTGGAGAGCATCGAGGCTCAGGAGCGGCGAAAGCTCGGGGCGAAAGCGGGCGAGTTCGCAAAGAAGTCAGTGCAGACTGGCGGACCTCAGTTTTGGAAGTCCTATCTCCTTCGCCGATCCCTTCGGCTGTACGCTAGGGCTAAGTTGTATCAGCTTGTTCCTCTCGCCAAACAGCTCCGATCTCCTTTCTTTCAGCCAGCGCCCTTTGAATCTGGGCAATCTCCTGCCGATCGGGCACAACTCGTCGAGACTCTGGCAGACAAACGAGCCGAACAATTGCGGACGGAACGACGCTATCCGTCGACGGTGATCCCAGACCTAGCCGGCGGACGCCTGCTGCTCCATGCGCCGGACGATAACCTGTGCGATGGTGCGGCGCAGTGTTCCTCCAAAGGATTTTTCGACGTGGACAACATTCCGCCTTGGGATACCTGGGTCTGTTTCTCTGGAAAGTATCTGGTAAGTTGGGTGCCTCCTCGGCTTCTGGAGCTGGCAAATCAAGGAGTCGATACCAATCCTGAGCAATGCATCCTCTGGGCGCCGGACGCAGGATTACCAAATGCCTGACCTTGATCTCTATACTCTCGCCGAATCCGCCGCGCAAGTTGTCCTTGCGCGCACGCCTCTCCGTCCCCGCATCGCCCTCGTCCTTGGCTCCGGCCTCGGCGGCTTCGCCGACTCTCTCACCGACGCCGCCCGCATCCCCTACTCCGAAATCCCCGCCTTCCCCCGCTCCACCGCAATCGGCCACGCCGGGCAAATGCTCATCGGCAAAGCCGGCAGCGTCCCCGTCGCCGCCATGCAGGGACGCGTCCATCTCTACGAAGGCTATTCCGCGCAAGTCACCTTCCCCATCCGCGTCTTCGGCCGCATGGGAATCAAAGCCGTAATCCTCACCAACGCCGCCGGAGGAATCAATCTCAGCTACTCGCAAGGCGCGCTCGTCCTGATTCGCGACCACATCAATCTGCAGGGAGCGAATCCGCTGGTCGGCCCCAACGACGACCGTTTCGGCGTCCGCTTCCCCGACATGACGCACGCCTACGCCAAGGAATATCGCGCGATCACGCGCGCAGAAGCTGCCAGGTTGAAGATCTCGCTGCACGAAGGCGTCTACGCTGGCCTGCTCGGCCCCAGCTACGAAACTCCCGCAGAGATCGAATACCTGCGCCGCATCGGCGCCGACCTGGTAGGCATGTCAACGGTGGCCGAAGTAATCGCGGCCCGCCACATGGGCATCAAAGTCCTTGCGATTTCCTGCGTCACCAACATGGCCGCCGGAATTCTCGACCAACCACTCTCCCACGCCGAAGTCATGGAAACCGGCGAGCGCGTGAAAAACACATTCGAGTCACTACTGCGCGCCCTGCTCCCACGCCTGGCGGAAGATGTAGGAGACTGAGGTAAATCATGTGGAGACAGCCGCCTCGGCTGTCCCGCGAAGGCGAAGCCGAGCGGCCAGCGAGGCGAACCCAAATCCTCAACCTCCCCGCGGGTAATCACTGCCAACCACCCGCAACTCACTTCCCCGCCGCCGCAATCGTCAGCTCCACCGGGGGCTCAATCTTATAAACCGCCGCAAAGCTGCTCTGGTTCAACGCCAGACTCAGCCGTCCTCGCGAATCGATGTATAGCAGCGGCTGCTTCAGCCCCACATCGCTGAACGTGCGCACAAACTTGATCTTCATCACCTTGCCGCCAACCTTCACCGGAACTTCCTGCCCGCGCTCATACCCCAGCTTCAGAAAATCTTCGGCGCTCACGTTGGTCACCAGATTTCCAAACGGACCATCTGTCGCAATCACTTCTCCAATCAAACTGCCGCCTTCAAATTTCGCCGCCTTCAAATCAAGACGCACCAAATCCTTCACCGGAATCTCCGGCCCGGCCTGCGTCCAGTCGTCGCCCCGCGCCACATGCGCTCCCGCTGGAGAAAAAATATCGCGCCCGTGAAATGTCGACGAAAGCTTCGCCCCGATCATCCACTCCGGATTCGTGATTTCGTGCACTCCCGCAATCCCGTCGCGATGTTCCACCAGCGTCAGCAGCCCGTTATCCGGCAGCACAAAATATTGCCCGCGCTGCGACTTCGCGATAATCGCTTTGCGCGTGCTCCCCACTCCAGGGTCGATCACCACCACAAACACCGTGCCCGCCGGATAGTACGGCGTAGCCCCAAACAGAAAACGCGCGCCATCGGCAATCGAAAACGGCGTCACCTGGTGCGTCAGGTCCACGATCCGCACGTCGGGCATAATTGAATACATCACGCCGCGGCACAGCGCCACCGAATCGTCGACCACGCCAAAATCCGTCATAAACACAATCGTCGGCGGATATTTCTCCGCGCTCTGCTCCGCCCCGGGTGCCCCATTTCTCGCGTCCTTTGCAAGAAGCGGGGATTTGTTCCCCGCCACAAAAAGAAAGAGAAAAAGAAGTGCCCCAACCAGAGCGATTCCCGAGAGCAACCATCGCCTTCGTCCCTGTGGCATCAAATTCATGAGCTTGGTTTGCATAGGGCCACAATTCTAACCAACCGCGCCATCCAAGTGAAGAACAACCGTCGAACCGGCCGCACTCACCGTCCGCCCCGGCCGCGTTCTATAATGCTCCACGAATTCAAACTCTGGAGGGTCTTTATGTCCGCAGTGATCCCGGAAAAATATCGCGATTTATTTTCCAAGCGCGCTTTCGCCAGCCTCGGCACACTCATGCCCGATGGCCGCCCGCAAGTCACCCCCGTGTGGGTCGACTTCGACGGCGAGCACGTCATCTTCAACTCCGCCAAGGGACGCCAGAAAGACCGCAACGTGCGCCGCGATCCCCGCGTCTCGCTGGCCCTCATCGATCCCGAAAATCCCTACCGCTTCATGGAAGTCCGCGGCCGCGTCGTCGAAATTACCGAAGACGGCGCCGCCGCCCAAATCGACAAGCTGGCCAAAAAATATCTCGGCGTCGACAAATATCCCTACGCCCAGCCCGGCGAAGTCCGCGTGCTCTACAAGATCAAACCCGAGCACACCACGGTCATGGGCTAGGGATTGTATAGGGCGGACCACTCCTGTCCGCCAACGCCGACAGCACCCTTCGGAGCTGCGACCCAGGCGTGTACACCGCCGTGGAAGAGCGGCGCTTCAGCGCCGCGTTAGCGGCCAATAACTGAACGGGCTTTAGCCCCCATCTGCGAGGAACCGCGATTCATACTCACAACCTCTGCTTCCTCGGCTTCGGCAACGTGAACCGCACGCTAGTCCGCCTGCTCGAAGACCGCCGACAGAGATTGCGCGAGCGTCACAACATCTCCTACCGCATCACCGGAATCGCTTCCCGCCGCCTGGGCTGGATCGCCGACCCGAACGGAATTGATGCCACCACCGCTCTCGACCAGGGCTCCGGACGGGAAGGGCACGGCTTCAGCCGTGCCGTTACGGACCCAACTGGAAGTGGGCTTCAGCACCTGAGGCCCGCGCCTGTCGCGCCGAACGTCCGCTCCTGGCTCACCGCCGCCCGCCCCGACGTCCTCTTCGAAGCCACTTCCCTCAACGTCGAAACCGGCCAGCCCGCCGTCGACCACATCCGCGCCACCCTCGCTCACGGAGCCCACGCCATCACCGCCAACAAAGGCCCCATCGTCCACGCCTATCGCGAACTGCGCGATCTCGCGCAAGCCCGCGGAAAAAAATTCCTCTTCGAATCCACCGTAATGGACGGCGTCCCAATTTTTTCTCTCTTCGATCAGATGCCCGCGATCCACCTGCAAGGTTTCCACGGAATCCTGAATTCCACCACCAACGTAATCCTGAGCGAAATGGAAAACGGTCTCACCCTCGACGCCGCGCTAAAGAAGGCGCAGGACCTGGGCGTAGCCGAAACCGACGCCACCCACGACATCGACGGCTGGGACGCCGCCGTAAAAACCGCCGCCCTCATCACGGTCCTGATGGGCGCACCTATAAGCCTGGAAGAAATCGACCGCGAAGGCATCCGCGACCTCACTCCCCAAGCCGTCCGCAACGCCCGCCGCGACGGCTGGCCCTACAAGCTAGTCTGCCGCGCGCAGCGGGAAGGTATCGGCGCACAGGCAAAAATAAAAGCCAGCGTGAAGCCAGAAAAAGTGTTAAGCAGCACTCCGATGGCAAAGATCGCCGGCACCTCCTCCTACATCTATTTCGAAACAGATATTTTTCCGGGCTTGGCGATCACCGAAGAAAATCCCGGCCTCTACGCGACGGCCTACGGCATGCTCGCGGATTTTATGAGAGCGGTTTCTTGACTCGATACGGCAACCGACCATCCGATGCGCCGCGTCCGAAGGACGCGTGACAATAGCCCGGCGCTTGCAGCGCCGGGAAAGCCATGCGATCGAGGAACCGCATCCCGTAGGGATGCCTGAATTCGTGCCGGTGAATACGCCTCGACCTCGCGCGTATGGGCCGCAACGCTGCATCCGATTTCAGCCGTCCCTCCGGACGCGGCTCCACCTCCGCTCAGGCTACCCGGCGTTGAAACGCCGGGCTACTATCAAGCGTCCTCCGGACGCTCGCTATCGTCTTGCTTCGATCGTCGGTCATCCCCGTGGTAAAAATAGATCACCATGCCGACCACCGAACCCGCCACCACTCCCGCCCTCGACCTCTCCTACATCCGCGCGCAATTCCCCTCCCTCGCCCAAACCGTCAACTCCCACCCCGCCACCTTCCTCGACGGCCCCGGCGGCACGCAAGTGCCGCAGCGCGTGATTGACGCCATCTCCAACTACCTGCGCCGCGACAACGCCAACACCGGCGGAGCCTACTCCACCAGCCGCCACACCGACGCCATGATTGCCGCAGCCCGCGCCGCCATGGCCGATTTCCTGCACTGCGCCGCGGACGAAGTCGCCTTCTGCTCCAACATGACCACGCTCACCTACGCCATGTCGCGAGCAATCGGCCGCGACCTGAAGCCCGGAGACGAAGTTGTAGTCACCCGCCTCGACCACGACGCCAACGTCTCCCCGTGGCTGCAAATGGCCGAAGATAGAGGCGTCACCGTCCGCTGGGCCGAAATCCACGAAGAAGACTGCACGCTCGACATGGCCGACCTCGCTTCGAAAATAAATTCCAAAACAAAGCTGGTCGCCGCCGGGTACGCCTCCAACGCCGTCGGCACCATTAATCCGGTAAAAGAAATCGTCCGCCTGGCCCACGCCGCCGGAGCGCTCGCCTGCATTGACGCAGTCCACTACGCCCCGCACGGCCTCATCGACGTGGCCGCGCTCGATTGCGATTTCCTGGTGTGCTCGACTTACAAATTCTTCGGACCGCACATGGGCGTGCTCTTCGGCAAGCGCGAGCACCTCGAGCGCCTGCGTCCCTACAAAGTTCGCCCGAATACGAATGCGATTCCCAATCGCTGGGAGTGGGGCACCCTGAACCACGAGTGCATCGCCGGAATCGCCGCCTGCGTGGAGTATTTAGCCGATCTCGGCCACCGCGGAGCATGTGTGGATGAACAAGGATCGTGTGGGGACGGGCGCCCCGCCCGTCCGTCGAGCGCAGTTCGACCAGTAGCCACCACGACCCGCCGCGCCGCGATCGAAGCCGCCTACCAAGCCATCCACGACCACGAACGCACATTGCTGGAACGAATGATGACCGGTCTGAAACAAATTCCCCACCTCAAGATCTACGGCATCACCAACCCCGCCCGCTTCCACGAACGTTGCCCAACGCTGGCCATCCGCGTCGAAGACGGAAATCCTGCGCACACGCCCCTCGCTCTCGCCACTCAACTCGGCGACCGCGGCATCTTCACCTGGGACGGCAACTACTACGCCCTGAATCTCACCGAACAATTGGACGTGGAAAAATTCGGCGGCTTCCTGCGCATCGGCCTGGTCCACTACAACACGCATGAAGAAGTAGACCGCCTGCTGGCCGCACTGCGCGAGATTGTGGGAGATTAGCCCCGGGAGGAAACCAGACCAGAGAGTGCCGGAGGCACTCCCGAAGAATACCCGCCACTTCCAGTGGCGGGATCCGCGCGCGATTCAGAATTTCGTGCCGTAGGCACGACTGAAATCACAGGACGGACGCGTTTATCTTTCAGCCGTCCCTAACGGGACGGGATTCTTTTTGGTCGGCCCATCCCGGCGTTCAAACGCCGGGCCATTATCAAGCGTCCCTTCGGAACGATTCTCGATGTGCGAGGCTAGGGTTTTGCGGCCGCCGGGGCGGGAGCCACTCCCGCCGGAGCCGCCGACTCCGACACCACCAGCATCTGGTACGACTTGCCCTCGACCTTGAACTTCATCTTGTCCTTGCTGAGCGTCAGCTCCACCGGAGCATTGATCGGCAGCATCGCCTTGTGGGCTTCTTTTTCCTGGCGCACGTGGTAATCGGTGGTGCCGGTGCGAATCACATATTCCTGGCACATCATGGGCACGGTCTCCTTCTTGCCCTTCGCCTCGGAGCCGCACGGAACCGAATTTTCAGACACGATCGTTCCCGTCATCTCCTTATCCTTGGCTGCCGCCACACCCATGCCCAGCACCAAGACCACTACCGCCAGCAACAGAATCGCCTTCCTCATAATCCTCTCCTGATCACATCGTCTTACGATGGCCGTCGGACTTCAGACCTGAGACCTCGGCAAGCCAGCCCGGAGCGAAGCCGAAGGGACGGAGTTCGCTGAAGTCTGACGCCCGACGTCTTTGTGTTATCCGCACACCGAAACTTCGTTTCCATACACTTCAGCCCGGGACGCGTCCCGGGCTGGTTTTCTAGCAAGAAGTTTTCTACCAAGAAGTTTTTCTAGCAAGAAAATAAAACTCGAAAAACGTGGGCGCCTCGCCGGCGCAAGAATTCGCGCACCGCGCTTCCCCTGGAACCTTACGGCCAGCGCTTCGCGGTATCTTCCCACCCCGCCGCCCGCATCGGTTGCGGCGTCACCGGCATCGAAGGCATGGCAGACGCCGCCTGCACCGGAATCCGCACCGTCGGCTGCGGCCCGTTCACGGCCGTCGCCAACGCCGGCTTCGCCATGTCCGACATCGTTTCCTTCTCCTCCGACAGCAGCGGAGCCACCAGCCGCAGAGCTTCCACTTCTTTCTCCAGCCGGGTCAATTCCATTTCTTTCTGCCGCAACACCTCATAGACGTTCTTCATATTCAGGGCACCTGGGTTGAGTTTCGTAGATTTATTCCTTCTTCAAGCTTTCTTCGCACTTTAGCAGAGTTGCCAGTGTTGTCAAGGGTTTCCGGGCGACCAGAGGTGCCTCCAAAGGGACGATCCTGACGATCCTAATGTGGGGACAGCTACCCCTTCGAAGCCGTGGGCAGCACCCCGGCCGTCCGGTAGGGCCATGCTCATGTGGGGACAGCCGCCCCCGGCTGTCCGGTCGAGCGAAGCTCGACGGCGGCCTCACCGGCGGCGCCAAACTTAGGATACGACCCGACGCCGGGGCGCGAGGGATCGCAGGGACGCAGGGCCCCCTACCGCAGCCACACAATCCCCGCCACCACGGCTGCGATCACCAGAATCGCCCCTAGAATGTACTTGTTCGCCCCCAGCCACGATTCTGACTTCCCCAGCCCCCCGCTAAAGTCAAGAGATGCAGGGTTTTGCGGGATTTCCCGGACCGGCTCAACCGCCGCCTTGGCCTCGGCGACCTCAGCAGGCTTGGCCGCAACCTGGGTCAAAATCTCCCCTGACGAGACAGAGACAGGGACAGGTAAAGCGATAGCGATAGGAACAGAGGCCGCCGCAGCCCCCCGAGGCTCAGGCTCGACTACCTTCGCAAGCGCAGCAGCCGGTACCGCAATCGCCTCCCCTCGCCGCGCCGCTTCCACCCTCTTTTCCTGCTCGTTCAGCTCGGCCAAAGCCGCAGCCAGATTCTGCGGCGCAACCCTGAGGACCGATGCAGCGGAGGCGGGGATCACGACTGGATTGGACGACTTGGCTGAGGAAGACCCGGAGGCAGAATCAGGGACCACAGAAGCCGAAATCGATGCGCGAACCGCAGCCACTGGAATCTGACCCGCACCCGAAGCCGCCTTCGGCTGTATGCCGCTTGAACCCGAACCCGCTGCACCTCCCTGCCGGAAATCGACCGCCGGACCCGCACCCCGGGCCTTACCCGCAGCCGCCGGCAAAGGCTGCCCACGCCACTGCTTCTCGTCGCACTCCACACACAGCGTGCGCCCCTCCGATACCGGAAATCCGCAAGCCTTGCATTTCCGCAAGCCCCGCAGCATGGGCGGCACGTGGCTCTGGTCCGCCTCGACCGGCTTTGGCGTATCCGGACTGGCAGGCACCGCCGCCGCCGACCACATCAGCGGACGCTTCGCCGGCTGTTCCTTCGCAGGGACAACGCTGACAGCGACAACAACAGGCGGGATAGCCGCAGGAGTAGCAGCAACGACCGCAGGAATGTCAGCGGGAACGGCCTGTGGCGGGACAAGCGGAACGGCCAGCTCAACGGCTGGTGCCGCAGTGACAGCTGTCTCCACGCCCGCCTCGGCAACCGCGACTTCACGCGGAAGCTCCGCAGCCGGCTCGTCCATCTCCACTTCCAGCACCGGCCCTTCGTCCGCAAAGCCCGCAGACTCAAGAACGCCTGCAGTCCCTCTGGGCACCACCGTGACCTCGGTGGCAATCTCGGTCATGATGTCGGACGGAACCTGACCCGGCAGATTCAGGTCTGCCGCATCAATCGCCATATCGGGCGCCACCATCTCCGGCGGCGCGCCCTCTGCTGCCCGCGCCAGTTTCACCGCCGTTTCCACCATCTCGCCCAGCCGCTGCAGCGCCGACAAATCGCGCTCGGCGAAGGCATCCGCCTGGCCCGAGAAAAGTTCAAACACGCCCAGCACTTGGCCTTGTCCCAGGCGATCTTCGCCCATGATTGGAACAATCATGACCGAAGCGATCCCCAGATCGCGGCAGCTTTCCTGATTCACCCGCGGATCGTGTTCGGCATCATCGCAGCGCAGCGGCATCCGCGTGCGCACGCTCTCTCCCGACAGTCCCGACTCCGTCGAAAGCAGCGCCCCCAGCTGCGGAGCCTTCGCCCCCGAGCTGGCCCGGCACAGCATCTCATTGCGCTCATCGCGACGCAGCGCAATCGCCGCCCCGCCCGCCCCTGTAATGTACTGCGCCCGATCCGCCAGCAATTGCAGCGCCGCGTCCAGATCGCGTTGCGCCATCTCCGCCATCGAGTGCCCACCATCCTCCCCAGGAAATCGCGGACCCACATGCCAGCCCGCTTCCCCGGCAACCCCGGCGGCCGCCAGCGCGTTGGCCGCGGCAATCCCCGCCGAAACGCTCGGACTCGCAACCCCCGGATTCAACCGACCTACCCCGCCATGCGCCACTTTATGCTCCAGCTCAAGCTCCAGCTCAGACTCCAACTCAGCCGCTTCCAGTTCCGGCTCCGCGCCAGGTTGCGGCGAGGATTGATCCACCGACCGATCAATAACTGAACGACCGATATCTGAACGATCAATAATCGAATAATGTTCCATTCAATAAGTGGCGCGCATGCACTCCTCAACCACGTAAGGACGAGCCCGGCCGCCGGATGCGCAATCCGGCTCCGCGAACCCGCCTTCCAAATGTCAGGATGCGTTCCTTCGAGTCTCCCTCGGAGCCCCTGCAGTGTCAAGGATTTCCAGCCCTTCCCGTATCGGAACGGCAGCCGAAAGTACCGAAACGGCCCCTGTGAAGACCGTCGATCCAGCCCCGGAGGGGTGTCGCGACAATCGCCCAGCGCGTTCAGCGCTGGGTTAGGCGGGAGGAGCGAGAACAAGTCCCGGAGGGACGACTGAGAATAGCCCGGCGTTTCAGCGCAGGGTAGCGTGGATGTCGCGGAATACCCTCCCAAAGGGACGGCTGATGTTCTCAGGCACGCGCTTCAGACGTCGCGGCCTTCATTCGCGCAGTCGCCGAGGATTTGTTGAGATGCCTTGAACGCGATCGAATGGAATCGACCAACCTTGCGAAAGAAAACCTAAACCGTCCGCTCCCGGACCGCAGCCTGCGCCAGCCCGTTGGCCTCGGCATTATCTTTGCGGGGAACGTGTGAGATGGAAAAATTCAACCCCCGCGCCAGCTTGCGGCAGGTCCAGTGCAGGGAATACAGGCGCGGACTGCGGCAGGTATATTCTCCCAGCATCTGCCGCACTACCACTTGCGAATCCGAATAAACGTGCAGCGCTTTCGCCTTTAGCGACAGCGCACATTGCAGCGCCTCCAGCAGCGCCGCGTATTCCGCCACGTTGTTATCCTGATGTCCAATCCACTTCGCGATGCGGATCGTTCCGCTCTCGCAGCCGGCAATCACCACTCCAATGCCCGACGGCCCCGGATTGCCCAGGGACCCACCATCCACATACGCCACCAATTCTGACATCAGCCCTCGCCCCGTAATTTGTGCCCGTAATGTTCACCATGCTCCCATATATTTTTCGCGTCAAGGTGATTCTTGGTTCGCAGGTTACTTTTTCCCAATTTTTCTCTCTGTGCAACCTTCTGTGTAAAACCGGGACGAATTCATTTTCCAGATTCGTAAGTTTCAATTTTCCAATGGCTTGCACTCGGAGTTATTCACAGCTTTGCGCCAAGCTATTGCACCAATAGTTTGCGTTGACATTTATGAATGGTCTGTTAAGGTTGCTCCCGTCGACGGTTGAAAGGGACAGCGAAATAAAACTTGCTGACCCGAAGTAGACTGAGTGATCAGCCAGGCGGGGCAACCCGAAGGGCAGCCAGACCTGAAAAAACCGACGGCTCTGCGAGGGGCAGTTGGGGTTTGGGACTGTGAAAACAGTGATCGCATCAAGGGGCTGTGACGGTGCATGCGTCCACGCTGTTGGCTCCCTCGCAGGAGGCGGCAGCTAGAGCATAACCAATGTCACGGCCCTTTCAATTTTTTTCCCCGCCTTTTTGACTTCCGACTTACTCTCTT
>JBAUAN010000061.1:0-2273 GCA_049675725.1 Candidatus Sulfotelmatobacter sp.
ACCTTCGAGCCCGCATTCCGGGCTGCCGTCGTGGAAGGCAAGGCCGGTTCAGTCATGTGCGCGTACAACGCTATCAATGGCGAGCCCGCATGCGCCAACCAGTACCTGATGCAGAACCAACTCCGCGGCAAGTGGGGCTTCCAGGGATATGTGGTCTCAGACTGCGGCGCGGTCACGGATATTGCCGCCAATCATCGCTACCGTCCAACGCAGGCACAAGGTGCGGCCATCTCCGTAATCCGCGGCATGGATAATGAATGCGGATTCTCTGACGTGCCTGGCGAGCCGGTCGGCAAGGCCTATATCGACGCCGTGCAGCAGGGCTACCTGCCTGAAAGCACGCTCGACACCGCTCTCATACGCTTGTTCACGGCACGTATAAAGCTTGGCCTGTTCGACCCGCCGGAAATGGTTCCCTATACAAAGATCGACGAGAAGGAACTTGACAGCGCGGAACACCGCGCTTTGGCCCGCAAGCTCGCGAACGAGTCCATGGTTCTGCTCAAGAACGATGGCGTGCTTCCGCTGAAGCCGGGAATAAAGAAGATCGCAGTCGTCGGCCCGCTTGCCGACCAGACAGCAGTGCTGCTCGGCAACTACGCCGGGACACCGACGCATGTGGTTAAGGTGATCGATGGCCTCAAGGCAGAGTTTCCGAATGCAACAGTCACTTACGTTCCCGGAATCCAGTTCCTTCGCAACGAAGGAAATCCTGTTCCTGATGCCATGTTGACGACTCCCGACGGCAAGCCCGGCATCAAGGCCGACTACAGCGAGTCGATGCGCCGGTTTGGCAGGGGACCGGAGGCTCCGGTGCTTGTCAGCCGCACCGAGCCGAATATCAATCTCACTGGCACCAACTTGCCTGCAGAGGTTACCGGCAAAAAGACTGTTGGTGTGCGGTGGACGGGCTTCATTACGGCCACTGAGACTGGCGACTACCTCATCGGTGTTCGCGCCAATGGCTTCGGAAGGCTGTCAATTAACGACAAGCAAGTTGCGCAGTTGGGCAGAGTCGAAGGCATAGATGCTGCAGTTGGCCGTGCCCACCTGGTGAAGGGCGAGAAGGCCCCACTGAGCCTCGCGTTCGGCACCATGGACGGCGTCAAACCGCAAGCGCAACTCATCTGGACGAAGGTCAACGATGCGCCGGCGCCTGAGGCAATCGCCGCGGCAAAAAACGCCGACATCGTGATTGCGGTTGTCGGTATCACGAGCAGGCTCGAGGGCGAAGAGATGCCGGTGACCATTCCAGGATTCCTGGGCGGAGATCGCGTCAGCATTGATCTTCCCCAGCCGGAAGAAGATCTGGTGGAAGCTGTTGCAGCCACAGGCAAGCCGCTCGCAGTCGTTCTGTTGAGTGGCAGTGCTCTCGGAGTCAATTGGATCAACGATCACGCCAACGCGGTTCTCGAAGCGTGGTACCCCGGCGAAGAAGGCGGCGCGGCCGTCGCCGAAACGCTGAGCGGCAAGAACAATCCTGGTGGAAAGCTACCGGTTACGTTCTACAAGGACGTCACTCAATTGCCCAACTTCGAAGATTACGAAATGACAAACCGGACCTACCGGTACTTCAAGGGCAAGCCGCTCTATCCGTTTGGCTATGGGCTCAGCTACACAACCTTCAAATACAGCGACCTCAGTGTTCCCACGCAGGCGGTCGCTGCGGGGCAACCTGTTGCCGCCGATGTCACCGTAACCAACACGGGGAAAGTTGCAGGAGATGAGTCCGTCCAGGTCTACATCAAGTTCCCTGCAGTCAAGGGTGCGCCGCAGATCGCTCTCCGCGGATTCCAGAAAGTTCATCTGGAGCCGGGCGCGAGCCAGAAGGTCCACTTCGACCTGAAGGACCGCGATTTGGTCATGGTCACTGAAAATGGTGACCCGATCATTGCCGCTGGTAACTACACCATCAGCATCGGAGGAGGCCAGCCTGATACCGGAGCGCCCACCGTCGCCGGGCACTTCCAGATCGATGGCCAGCTGGCACTGCCCGAATAGGAATCCCGTGTCTTGGTTCGGACCGCTGTCTGAATCAAAAGTAAGCGTCCGGCAGAGACCGTCTAGACAGAGGCGTGAGGAGAGGACACTCTGGCTTTGTGGGCGCGATTGAAAGTGTCCACTTGGAGCGGAGATGGACATTTCGAGGCCAGCAGTGACAGAGATCGTAACGAGGGCGAGTTCTACGGGGAGCAGACCGAAACGGCAGCAGCGGACGTTAGAGGAGAAGCGGCGGATTGTCGAAGAGACGTTGGTCGAAGGTGCCTCGGTGG
>JBAUAN010000062.1:0-8349 GCA_049675725.1 Candidatus Sulfotelmatobacter sp.
GCCCCGGGCTCAGCACGTTCACCCGGATATTCCTGCCCTTCAGTTCGTTAAGCCACGTGCGTGCGAAGGAGCGCAACGCCGCCTTGCTCGCCGCATACACGCCGTAACCAGGAAAACCTTTCACCGAAGCAACTGACCCGGTCATGAAGATCGATCCGCCATCGTTGAACAGCGGCAACGCTTTCTGAACCGCAAACAGCGTTCCGCGCACGTTCAGGCCGAAGGCCGCATCGAAGTGCTGCTCGGTAATCTCGCCCAGTGGTACGGCTTCGCCCATGCCAGCGCTCGCGTACAGGACGTCGATCTTGCCTTTTTCCCGCTTGACCGTATCGAACAGACGGTCGAGGTCGTCGAGATTGGCCGCGTCGCCGCGCACGCCGGTCACGCTCCGGCCAATCAGTTTGACGGCCTCATCGAGCGCCTCCTGCCTCCGGCCCGTGATGAAAACGTAGGCGCCTTCTTCAACGAACAGCTTGGCGCTCGCCAGCGCCATGCCGCTCGTTCCACCCGTGATGACTGCAACTTTACCCTCAAGCCTTCCCATAATTTGCTCCCTTCGTGATGGTCGGCCGCGTTCGTGATCGCAGAAGACACACGCCGCGCGCCCACTCACTCCTGAATTTGATACGAGTTAAGATTTCCATTGCACAGGATCTCAGCCTTGCGTGGTCCGTCCCGGTAATCCGGAACACTCATTACAGATGTATTCAAAGGCGAGTCGGATTCACGATTTTGCACTCTAATATGAAGAGTGGCGAGAAAGATTATGAAAACAGGGAACGGAAAGACAGGAAGGCCGATCAGCTTTGATAAAGACGCGGCGCTAGAGGCTGCAATGCTGCTTTTTTGGCGACGCGGGTACGAAGGAACTTCCATGGCCGATCTTACGCACGCGATGGGCCTCAACCCCTCAAGCATTTATGCAGCCTTCGGTGACAAGCACGCGTTGTTTCAACTCGTAGTAAAGCGCTATATGGAATTGCGAGCGCAATACGCAGTCAAGGCCATGGAGGAACCGACTCTCGAAAGGTTCATTCGTGCGCTCTTCGACAGCACGGTTGCGTTCCTCACCACGCCCGGCCATCCGCCGACCTGTATGACGCTGGCGGGGGCCGTGGGCTGCAGCCTGGACGCTTCACCGGCAAGAGATCTCATGACGGCGATACGGAAACAGAATCAAGTCGCTTTAAGCGAGCGCCTTCTCAAAGCACGAAAGAGCGGAGAGTTGCCGAAGGAGATCAACGTGGATGACTACACAAGGTATCTGTCGACGATCGTCGCTGGTCTTTCCATCCAGGCGGCGAATGGTTCGACAAAGCCGGAACTCAAGCGGACCGCCAAGATGGCTCTTCGGTATTTGGGTTACTGAAGGCTTGTTGTGGCAGCCCCGGCTGCTTTCCCGCACAGCCCCGAAAACAATTTGCAATAAATCGCACGTGAGGGTCTAAGCCACGTGCCGATGCATTTGCAGGTCTGTGACACCTTCGATCGCTTGAGCTACTTCATTCGGCGATGAAGAGAAAAAAGCTGGCTGACCATAGCTCAAACGGTAGGGGAGCGGTAGGGTACGTCGGTCAACAGTGCGAGGACCCTCTATTTACGAGGCGAGGGGCAAACTGTGGTGCCGGGAGGGGGAATCGAACCCCCAAGGGCCGAAGCCCGGCGGATTTTGAGTCCGCTGCGTCTGCCAGTTAAGTATTGATAATAAGCGACATAACTTGATCACAATGTGAACATGTGAAAGTAACTGTGTAAGTTTCGGGGATTTTTCAAGAGATCATTGGGATTATCATTGTGGGGTGCTGTTTCGAATCGCGGATCAAACCGAAGATGTTATCGAGTTCCAGTATCACCCGAATAAACACGACTTGAGGCGAGCGTTCCTCGATAGCGCGGTCCAGCCAGCCAAGCCCCTCGTCCCTCTGACCCCAAAGTCGAACACATCCCGGCTAGATATATTGGATCGATTTTCTCACCGACCACGGCTTTCGCCGCCCCGATGCTGTACGAAGCCTCGCATCCGGTTTGCGGTCTGGACTATCCCTTCATAGCGGAAGCCGGCGATGTGCGATCATTTTGGAGTCGAGTTGCGGCGCGTGCAGGCAGGTCTTTGACTTGAGCAAAACTGACAACGAGTTTCCGAACCTTGAGGCATCCGTGGCGGAGGTAAGACGCCTGCGTGACGAAAATGCTCGGCTACGCGGCCTCTTAATCGAGCACAGTATACGAATTGCTGAGCCTCGACCAACAAGTGGGACCCCTCAGACCATAAGCGCAGCGCGAGACATCGGCAGATCCGCATCGGGTACGGCGGAACAGCGGATCGAACTATTTCGCAGTCTCTTCCGTGGACGTGACGATGTGTATGCCATTCGCTGGGAGAACGCCGACGGGCGATCTGGATACATGCCGAAGGCAGATCGTGATTGGAAATCGTATTTACGCGCCAAAGACAAGGACCGCAAGAAGGTCGAGCGCCAAACAAGAAGGTTCAGGCCCCTAACCCAAGACGTTGTGCGTGGTCATCTTGTCGGGGATCATACGGTCGGAATCTATCCTCTTTTGCAGGACGAGACCTGCTGGTTCCTGGCGGTCGATTTCGATAAGAAAACATGGCAGAAGGATGCCACCGCGTTCCTCACGTCCTGTCGCGAGATGAATGTGCCAGCGGTTTTAGAACGTTCTCGTTCAGGGAACGGCGGCCATGTTTGGATATTCTTCAATCGAGCGATTCCCGCGACCATTGCGCGAAAACTAGGATGCGCAATTCTCACTCGAACCATGGAGTTCCGCCACCAAGTGGGTCTGGGGTCCTACGACCGCTTCTTCCCTAACCAGGACACGATGCCCAAGGGAGGTCTTGGCAACCTGATCGCTCTGCCTCTGCAAAAGACTCCGCGCGCAGAAGGAAACAGTGTTTTTGTCGATTCAGAATTTCATCCGTACCAAGATCAGTGGGCATTTCTGGCAAGCGTAGAAAGGATGTCGGCTGACGCAGTCGAGGCGGTTGTGCGGGAAGCTCAGAAACGAGGAGATCTCATTGGTGTCAGGATCAGCATTGTAGACGACGCCTCGCAAGATCCTTGGGCGCTGCCGCCGTCACAAAAGAGAGCGGAACGCCCAATTCCGGGACCGTTTCCACCCGCGGTTCAAATCGTTCGCGCAAACCTCCTGTATATCGAGAAGAACGGGCTGCCTCCGGCGATGCTGAACTGTCTGCTCCGGCTGGCCGCATTTCAAAATCCTGAATTCTATAAGGCACAAGCGATGCGGCTTCCCACATTTAACAAGCCGCGAATAATCGCGTGCGGCGAGGATATCGCCAACCACATTGCTTTGCCGCGTGGATGTCTGGCCGAGGTAATGGAGCTGTTTGAAGCACATCACATCAAACCGGACATCCGTGACGAGCGGTGCGCGGGACATGCAATTGACGTGGAGTTCTGCGGCCAATTGCGCCCATCCCAGCAAGACGCTGTTTCTATAATGGCTGAACACGACGAAGGGATTCTCTGCGCTCCTACTGCTTTCGGCAAGACCGCAGTGGCCGCATGGCTGATCGCTGCGCGAAAGGTGAATACGGTGCCATCGGCTATCGAATTGGCGCTGCAGTCGCCGAGGGGCCGTCGCCCAGCGAGTGAACGCTTCTGATGGGAATGGAGGGATATGACGCACCAGAGCACCAAGCCCGTTGTGGTCCACATAGATGTACGCAAGTTGAAGCGCGACCCCGACACCAATCTTCCGTCATTCAGCAAGGCGAAACTGAAGAAACTGATCGACGAAGCAGTCGTGGATGCCTATGGCGAGGAGGAGCAAGTTGGCGGCTTCCTCACGATGATGGAGGAGCATCTGGCCCTGCCCTTTTCGACAAAAGTCTTCGGTGTTGACGTTGTGGTGGAGAACGTAGACATGACCTGCGATGGCCAGATTGTGGCGGCTTGCCGCCGTGGCAAAACCCGGCAGAAGATCGAAATCCTCGATCTGCCGTTGCCGACGCCGGCGCCCGCCGGTACGGAATGGATCGCAGCTTACCGCTACTGGCGCAGAGGATTCTGAGTGAGCGAATACCAGTATTACGATTTTCGGGCAATAGACCGCGCGCTGACAAAAGCTGAGATGGCCGAACTGCGGTCCGTCTCCACGCGCGCCGCGATTACTTCAACGAGTTTCACGAATCACTACGAGTGGGGGGATCTGAAAGCAGATCCTCTCAAACTTCTTGAGAAGTACTTCGACGTCTTTCTCTACGTTGCGAACTGGGGAACGCGTGAATTCTATCTCCGCCTTCCGCAGGAATTCGTCGACTACAAAACGCTCAGGGCCATGCTTCACGGCGAAGCTGCCCGAGCGCGAAAGGTTGGAAACTCCGTAATCATTGCATTTGAAAATCAATTCGAGGACGATGACTGGGACGACGGGACAGGGTGGATGGGCTCGCTGATGTCTCTGCGCTCGGACCTGCTGCGTGGCGACCTCCGCTGCCTTTATCTCGGATGGCTCCTTTGTGCGCAGAATGAAGAGTTCGGCGAGGATGAACTGGAGCCAGTTGTGCCTGCCGGTCTGGGCGAATTGTCTGCGCCCCTCCATTCGTTGATCGAGTTTCTTGGAATAGACGAGGATCTCGTTGGAGTTGCTGCAACTGTTTCGGCCCCGCTGAACGCCAGCCCGGATCGGGAGGAACTTGCGGCTTGGATTCGGAGCCTGCCCGAAAAGGAGAAGAACAATTTGCTGGTTGTCGCAGTCGCGGAACCCGGTGAACGGTGGAAGAACGAATTGCTGCGACGTTTCGAGCAACAGAAAGCGCTACGGACTTTGCCCGAGCCCGACGGAATTCGGCGGCGCACTGCCGGTGATCTCCTGACATTGGCCCATGCCCGTGCGGAAGAAAGGGACCGGTTACTGGAGGCGAAGCGAGTGGCAGAAGCGGCGCGCCGGAAAGCGGAAGACGAGGCCAACCGCGCTCTCTATCTGGACCAATTGGAGAAGCGCGAAGACGCGACTTGGAACCAGATTGCAGCGCACATCCAGAAGCGACAGCCCAATGAATATGACAAGGCGATCACTCTTCTGATTGACCTGCGAGATCTCGCGGTCCGGCAAGGCCAGGTGACTGCATTCCAGTTCGCTGTGGGGGAACTACGCCGGGAGCACGCCGCCAAGGAAAGTCTTCTGCGTCGGTTGACTAAGGCAAAGCTGTAACGACCGGAGGCGATGAAGGAGCCAGATCGGAAGATACAGGCTCGATCTGGTAGGCCCCCTGTGTCGCGCATACCCAGGTACAGATGGCCCACCACGAGCCGGAATGAGTCCCGGCACCGTTCAGTTTCCGTTCCGGATCAGACGAGTCTATAATCCGAAATAGACGAGCCATCAATCCGAATTAGACGGAGCTTCCGCCCGGCATGGACGATACCGATCACGCGCTCTTTCCTCGTTTTTCCGCCGAACTGGTGGCCACCGCGCTCAAGGACACGCCGGTCGTTATGGTTACGGGGCCTCGCCAGTGCGGCAAGACTACACTGGTACGCGATTTGGTCGCGGGCAATCGCGAATTCATCACCATGGACGACGACACGGTGCTGGCCGCGGCACGCAGCGATCCAACTGGGTTAGTGCGGGCGCTTGATCGAACCACTATTGACGAAGTGCAGCGAGTGCCCGAGCTCCTCCGGGTTATCAAGAAGTCAGTGGATGATGATCGCAGAGCCGGTCGGTTTCTGTTGACGGGCTCAGCGAATATTCTGACTCTGCCTCAGGTCTCAGAGAGTCTAGCCGGCCGCATGGAGATCGTGAGCCTTCTGCCCCTCTCGCGGGCTGAAATCCGAGGCAAAAAGCCCGATTTCCTAAAAGCCGCATTCGATGGCAACCTTCGCAAACCCGCGGAGCTGATGATCGGCAAAGACCTAGTACAAGCCGTGCTGACTGGCGGCTACCCCGAAATGCTGCGACGCGAAGATCCAAAGCGACGCCAGACATGGGCACGTGATTATGTAAGAGCCATCGTGCAGCGGGATGTACGCGAGGTTGCCGACGTGGAAAAACTCGACCAAATGCCGCGTCTGCTACAGGTTCTTGCACACCATTCTGGCCAGCTCACCAATTTCACGCAGATAGGCGGCCAAGTTGGGTTTGACGACAAGACCACAAGGAAATACGTCGCCATCCTGGAGCAGTTGTTTCTCGTTCGTCGGGTGGAACCGTGGTTTCGGAACCAGTTGAAGCGTTTGGTAAAGACTCCCAAGCTGCATTTCCTTGACTCCGGCCTGCTCGGCGCACTCTTAGGAGCTAGTGTGGAGCGGTTCGCGAAAGACCGGACAATCTTCGGACCATTGCTGGAAACGTTTGTTTTCTCTGAGGTGTTGAAACAGGCGTCTTGGTTTGATGAGAGCTGCGCTTTATACCACTACCGGGACAAAGATCAGGACGAGGTTGACCTTGTGATTGAAACGGGAAGTGGCGCATTGGTCGGTATCGAAGTCAAAGCGAGCGCTACCGTGAATGCTGGCGACTTCAAGGGGCTCCGAAAGTTGGCGGACGCTTGCGGCGATAACTTCAAGCTGGGAGTGGTTCTCTACGATGGCGGAAGACCGGTCCACTTCGGCGACCGTCTCGTTGCTGCGCCAATGTCTTGCTTGTGGGCGTGACTCGAATTCTCGCGGCCTTCGGGGCGCAGGATGAAGGTGTAAACGTCCGGTTGTGGCCGTCGAGACAACTGGGCGAGTTCCTTATCTTGACGTCATTCGCATCCAAGGAGAGCGCGTGCTCGAAGGCGCTCGATTCGAGAATGCAAAGAGTTCCGGTAGAGTCAAGCAGTATCGCCAGCGTCGGCTATGCTCCCCAGGAACGCGTGCTGGAATTGGAGTTTCGTCAATCGGGCGAGGTCTATCAATACTTTGACGTGCCCGCCGAGGAATACACCGCATTCCTCGCCGCCGACTCCAAAGGCACCTACGTGAATCAGCAGCTCAAACCTCGGGGATATCGCTACCGGCGGCTCCCATCCTCTCGAAATGTGTAACTGATGTGTAAGCCTCGCCTACTTAGTATGTATAGATAAACCTATGTATTTCAATGTGATAGATTTTCATTCGTGACGATATATGACGCGAAATCCGCTGCGTCTGCCCTAGAGGGCATCTCATGCGAGAGCTGGCACCAGCTAGCCGCTTATTTAGTGGGCTTTTGGGGTTGGTGCCGGGAGGGGGAGTCGAACCCCCAAGACCCGAAGGTCGGCGGATTTTGAGTCCGCTGCGTCTGCCAGTTCCGCCATCCCGGCTTGGGATTTTCAGTTACAGAGAAACTTAGCTTAATTGACCGTCTGGGCCTTTGCAACCTGGGTCATTTCTAGGCTTCGACTGCGGTTTGAGCCTGCACTGGAAGTTTGGCTTGCTGCCAGGCGTCGAATCCGCCGATCACATTTGTAACATTCTTGAATCCGGCTCGTTGCAGCAGACTGCAGGCAATCATGCTGCGATATCCGCCCTTGCAGTGGACGGCGATGGGCCGGTCGCGATCAATCTCGGGCGGAGAAACTTTGAAATTGTCCAGAGGCCACCAGGTTGCGCCGTCGACATGTCCGGCGTGCCACTCCGGTTCGCGCCGTACATCGAGCACTTGGGAAGCTTCGGAACGCAAGCGATGATGCAACTCTTGCGCACTGATTTGTGGCAACTCGGCGAGTGTGAACCAAGCTTGCTTCCAAGCTTCAACGCCGCCGTTCAAATATCCACGCGGATCTTCAAGACCGACTCGCGCCAGGCGGAGCCGAGCTTCGGATAACTGCTCGCGAGAGTCTGCGATTAAAACTGGACGAGCGGTTAGGCCCAGGACTGTTCCCGCCCACGAGGCAAACTGTCCTGACAAGGCAATGTTAATCGAGCCGGGTACGTGCTCGTGAGCGAACTGATCGCCATGGCGAACGTCGAGTGCAATGACTCCGTCGTCGAGCATCGACTTTAATTGAGCCGGCGAAATTGGCGGTAGATCAGGCAGATCGGAAAGCGTGGGTGCGCCCTGGCGATTAATTTCCGCGTCCTGCAGAAAGTACTCGGGACGAGTGGGCAGGTTGGTAGTCAGTTGCCGAACGAACTCCTCTTTGCTTTTTATCTGGAGCGCGTAGTTCGTGAGCCTTTCAGTGCCGATGGTCGAAGACCGCTCAGCGCGCATGTTGCGTCCGCAAAGGGAACCGGCTCCATGCGCCGGATAGACAAGCACATTGTCCGACAGCGCGAGCAGTTGGTGATGCAAACTCTCGTAAAGCAGACCCCCTAACTCCGCTGGAGTATGTGTAGTCGAGAGATCGGGCCGTCCGACATCGCCGAGGAATAACGTGTCGCCGGTCAAGAC
>JBAUAN010000063.1:0-11181 GCA_049675725.1 Candidatus Sulfotelmatobacter sp.
ATGGTTGCTTGATGAACGTCGAGCCCAATATACTTTTCATCGTTCACGAGGGTGCTCCTTTCTGTAGGTGATGATGCGAACGATCACAACCTACTCCAAGAGGGGCGCCCTTTTATAATGCGGTTACATCGGCATTTCCGCAGAAAAGGGAAATAGTGTATCCGGAATAATCAATTTCATGCGCAACATTGGGAGCAGTATCGGAACTTCAATTGTAACAACCATGATCGCCCGGCGCGCCCAGTACCACCAACAAGTGCTCGTTGGCCACATCACCGCTGACACACCGATTTTTCGGGGAGCACTGAATGCACTCACGCATGCCATCGCACACTCCGGCTTGAGTCCGCACGACGCGCGTCTTCAGGCGATTGTAAGACTTTACGCGCAGGTCAACCGACAGGCTCACACGCTGGCGTATCTGGACACTTTCTGGGTACTCGCAGTTCTTTCGGCGGTCATGTTCATACTGGCTTTCTTTCTCAAAAAGAATGATCCCGGAGCGGGCGGCCAGGTAGCGGCCGGTTAGGGGCTGTCATGATGATCCAAGCGGTAACGATCGAACGCGAATTTGGCTGCGGTGGGGCAGAGATTGCTGCAAAGGTGGCCGAACTCCTGGGTTGGAAGCTGTGGGACCGCGAGCTAACTCAGGAAATCGCGCGGCTGACCAACAGTACACCGCAAGTAGTCGAGCGGCGGGAATGGAAAAATGATCCTGCGGTCTATCGTGTCTTTAAGTCTTTTCTTCGAGGAGCATTCGAGGGAGGCTTACCGCCAACGGATCGGCTGGAAATGCTTGATGCGCGCCGAATTGCCACCGCTTCCGAACTTGCGGTCAATCGCGCAGTTTCTGACGGCCCGTGCGTAGTCGTTGGCCGGGGCGCGCAACATTTTCTTCGCAATCGCAAGGATGTGTTTCGGGTGTTCCTGTATGCTTCCCGCACGTCCAAGATCCAGAGACTGATCAACTCCGGAATACCCAAAGAAAAGGCGATAAGAGACGTTGACACAATTGACCGAGACCGCGCGGCGTTCATCAAGAGATACTTTAAGTTGCGTTGGCCGGAGCACGACCTCTACGACGCAATGTTTAATACGGAGACGGGTGATTCTTTTGTCGCGGACATGCTTGTCCGCTGCGTCAAGGAAGTTACTAGACGGGCATCAATGATCCCCGGATTCACCATGACGGGCTGACCGTGATGCACGAGGCTCCACTTTGAGAGTGGTTGAGTGGAGATTTATCTGGTGCACTGTTGGGCGAACAAAGTAGGTGCCCGCGGCTGAGGGCCAGTCCGGACGCATAGTTGGCCACTCAATTGGAATGGCGATGACGGAGGCAATGGGCTTCGCTCACCAAGCCGGCGCTGCAGTAAGTCTCGTGGCACTAACGCTCTGGCTCCAGTGTGCGGGAATGGGCGTCCTTATTTGCTGGACAAGGAGCTTTATTGAGCGACGAACAAAGAAACTAAGTCCGTGGCATGCCGCCATGCTTATAGTTCGGTTCGCAGCAGCAATGACTGTTCTGCAGATCTTGGAGACTCTGGTGTGGGCCTGCTTTTATCGCTGGAAATGTTTTTCGGCGTGGGAGATTTCTTTCTATTTTTCAGCCGCCAGCTACTCGACTGTGGGCTACGGGGATGTTCTTCTCCCGCACATTTGGCGAGCCCTGGGACCGGTCGAGGGCCTTACTGGAATGCTGATGTGTGGCATGTCCGTGAGCGGACTGTTCGCCATCCTGACCAGAAGTTTGGCAGCTGAAGGTAAGTCGTCAGTGCGGGCCACTACCTCACACGCTTGAAGAACTCTCCAGTCGCGAGCGAAATGACGGACGTGGAGAAACACACACTTTCGTCTGAGACCGCGCCTCCGCCTTACCGGAAAAAACAAAATGCGAGTACAAATCACTCGGGAAATGCAGGCCCTATGCCTGGATTTAGGGTTGCTGAACGGCTTCATTAGCATGCGGGTCCAGTTCGAAATGTGGCGGCACTCAACCGAAGCAGGACAACCACCGATCTTGGCGCCATGAGATAGCTTAGCGTTTTTAGAGCTTCACTGGAGTTCGAGAAGTCGTTTGGGGTTGGCAACGCCGTATCGACGATTCTGGTCCAATCTGATGCGGTACCTTCCTGGATCTGAAACTCCAAGTGTTCCCAGTAGGCATTGATCATTACGTAGATGTCCTGGTCGTTCTGAGATGCGCCGTGGAGGCAGAACGCCAGGCTGTGGGAATCCGGGGATAAGTCGGCAGCCGCGCCGGTTCCGTACCAGGCAACATCTTCACGCCAGAAACGGCTGCGACTTAGCGTCGGGTGGTTCTTGCGGAAAGCGATCATGCACTTGAAGAAGCGGAAGATATCCCGATTAGATTCGAACTGGGACCAGTCGAGCCATCCCGTCGCGTTGTCCTGGTTGTACGGATTGTTGTTCCCAAATTGCGTATTCAGGAATTCATCTCCGGCTCGAAACATCGGGGTTCCGTTCGACAGCATAAGCAAGCAGAAGAAGTTCTTCACCTGCTTCCGGCGCAGCGCTAGCACTTCGGCAGGGGCGCCCGCATCGCCCTCATGTCCGCAGTTCCAGCTGTAGTTGTCATTCATCCCGTCCTGGTTATTTTGTCCATTCGCCCAATTATGCTTTTCGTTATAGGAAACCAGATCATACAGAGTGAAGCCGTCGTGCGAAGTGACGTAGTTGACGCTCTGATAGGCGTGATACGCCTCGTCGCGGTTGTCGGGGAAAAAATCATCGCTCCCGTAGATCCGCCGCATCAGGTCGGGAACCATTCCCGCGTCTCCTTTCAGAATCCGCCGGATGTCATCGCGGAACCTTCCGTTCCACTGGAGCCAGGTGATGCCGGGAAACCCTCGTCCGAGTTGATACGCGCCCGTGTCCCAGGGTTCAGCGATCAGACGTAACGGGCCCAACTCCGGATCACTGGCAATTTCTGCAAAAATCGGAGCGTGCCCCCAGTTCAGCGAGCCGTCGGCATTGCGGCTAAACACTGAGGCCAGATCGAAGCGGAAGCCGTCGATGTGCATCTCTTTGTTCCAATAGCGCAAGCTGTCCATCACCATCTTGCGCACGTGCCCCCTGCCAAAATTCAATGTGTTACCTGTACCCGAGTAATTCGCATACGGGTTTGCCGGATCGGAGGTCATCATGTAATAACTTGCGCTGTCCAACCCTTTGTAGCTGTAGATCGGGCCTCTGTGATCTCCTTCGCAGGTGTGGTTGTAGACAACATCGAGCACGATGCCGATCCCCGCGTCATGAAAGGCCTTCACCATATTCTTGAACTCAAGGTGCTGTTCATCATCGCGGTTACTAGCGTATTGCGCGTGGGGCGAAAAGAAGTTCAGAGGCATGTAGCCCCAGTAATCGCCTTCCTGAGGATCGCGCTGGAATATCGGCATCAACTCGACCATGGTCACGCCGAGATCTTTCAGATAAGGGATTTTGTCGACCAGCCCCGCATAAGTCCCTGCCCGAGACGGATCCACGCCTGAGTTCGGATTCCGGGTGAAACCTCTCACGTGCAATTCGTAAATGATTGCATCGGCCTCATGATGCGATGGACGGGATTCACCCCAATCGACCTCGCCTCTGCGGCCAGTCAGCACTCCGAGAGGCGCTTTTCCCGCATTCGGCCCTTCCCGCATCGCCGACTGGCGATCGAATTCAGGCGGAAAGAAAACAGCTTTCGCATAGGGGTCCAACAGAACCTTCTGCGGATCAAAGCTGTGAACGCCAGGCAAGTCTTCTCCTGACACCGAGTAGGCGTAGTAACGGCACTTTCCTATGTCGGCGATCGGAATCCGGCAATGCCAGATACGACCGGACTTGTTGCGTAAGAAGTCGAAAGAGTAAACAAAGGCCGGAGTTACGAATTCAGGCGGAGTATAGAGCAGCAACGTCACGCTTCCAGCGTGCTCAGCATGGACGGCGAAGTTGAAGGCCTGCTCCTTTTCAATCCAAGTGGCGCCGAGCGGCAAGGGACTGCCCTCGATTTGCTCCCAGGTTACAGCCTTCGCTTGTTCGTCACGAGCGCTGCGCCCACGATCAAGCATAGAGCCTCCCTCTTGCGTTGAGTCCTTCACACCGCCTCGCTCATCTTTACGCCTGAAACACAAGGACGCTCTACCTTCATTGGCTGATCAATCTTTGGCTCATCAATCTTTTCCGGTTTCACGCGCTTCGACATTTCTGTCAGTTCCCGCAACCACCGGAAAGCCGAGGACAATTCCACGTCGTCCGGACATCGCCAACGCCAATTCCCGCTGGCGTGGCCTGGGATGTTCATGCGGCTCTCTGCTCCAAGGTTTAGCAGATCCTGCAGCGGCGCAACCGTCAATGCTGCGATCGACGACCAAGCCAGATTGACCAGGGACGGAGCGGCATCATCACTCGCACCCGGAGCGCGTCTCAGATAATTCCAGAAGTTCTGTCGCTGGTACTCGGGCAACACGTCGTACCATTCCCGGGTTGGAGCATTATCATGCGTGCCCGTGTAAGCGACGGTGTTGCTGACAAAGTTGTTGGGGAGATATGGATTATCGGAGTGTCCGTCAAAGGCAAACTGTAAAACCCGGGTTCCGGGCAAGAGGAATTGCTCCCGCAGAGCGTGGACGTCGGGAGTGATGAATCCCAGATCTTCGGCGATGAAGGGCAGCTGGCTAAGGTCTTTTTGCACAGCTTCGAAGAATGCGGGGCCGGGACCGTGCACCCATTGTCCTGACTGAGCAGTTGAGGCGCCTGCTGGCACATGCCACGCAGCGGCGAATCCCCGAAAGTGATCCAAGCGAATCGCATCCACATGCGCCAGGAGTGCACGCAGCCGGTCGATCGACCACCGGAAACCAGTGGCACGGAGCGCATCCCAGTCATAAACGGGATTGCCCCACAACTGACCCTCCGCGCTGAAATAGTCCGGAGGCACGCCCGCAACGACGCGTGGATGGCGCCGTTCGTCAAGGAGGAAAAATTCCGGGTCCGCCCAAACATCGCTGGAGTCCGGAGAAACAAAAAACGGCAAATCGCCGATCAGCCTCACGCCATTGGAATGCGCATAGTCCTTGAGCTGATCGGTCTGGCGGAACAGGAGAAATTGCGTGAAGCAGACCTGATCGACTTGATCTGCCAATTCTCGTCGCGCCTTTGTCAGAGCGTCGCTGCGGCGCTGCACGAATTCTTCTGGCCACTCGAGATAATGCTCTCGGTGATATTTAGTCTTCAGCGCCTCGAATAGCGCGTAGTCGTCGAGCCAATGCTCCTGTTTTGAGTGGAACTCGTCATAGGACGCGCGCAAATCTTTGCGTACGCCTGCTCTGAAATTGCCCCAAGCTGTTTCGAGCAGACGGGTTTTAAACGGAATCACGGTATCGTAATCAACAGCCTCGGAAGTGAGCTCAGCTTGGCAATCCGCGGTCTTTAACAGTCCTTCCGAGATCAGGGAATCGGGACTGATCAGCGCAGGATTGACCGCGAACGACGACATTGACTGATAAGGAGAATTTCCGTAGCCCGTAGGACCAAGTGGCAGAACCTGCCACCATCGCTGGCCGGCACTGTGCAGGCGATCAATCCAGGAAAACGCTGCGGATCCTAGATCGCCGATGCCGTACGGAGATGGCAGCGACGTAACATGCAATAACACTCCCGAAGCGCGGTATCCGGGCGAAAATGGCGGAACACCCTCGGGCCCGCCGTTACTGCTCATGACTCAGCCCACCCAGACAGAGCATTGTTCACTATCTTTTCCGCCTCGCTCACGATGGCATTGAGATGCGATGTGCTCTTGAAGCTTTCCGCGTAGATCTTGTAGATGTTCTCGGTGCCAGAGGGCCGGGCCGCGAACCAGCCGTTTTTTCCCACGACTTTCAGTCCGCCAATTGGAGCTTGATTGCCCGGTGCACGGGTCAGCTTGGCGATAATCGGCTCGCCCGCCAATTCCGACTCTTTGACTGAGTCGGGCGAGAGCGCCGAGAGTTTTGCCTTTTGCTCTGGAGTGCTGGGCGCGTCAATGCGCGTGTAGTAAGGGGTGCCGAACTCTCCGGTCATTTCCTGGTAGTGTTGGCCAGGGTCCTTGCCAGTGCGGGCTGCAATCTCAGCGGCCAGCAGGACCATAATCAGCCCATCCTTGTCGGTGGACCACACTGTGCCGTCCCGGCGAAGAAAACTTGCTCCTGCGCTCTCCTCTCCTCCGAAACAATACGAGCCGTCGATGAGTCCCGAGACGAACCACTTGAAGCCAACCGGGACTTCGCGCAACTCACGGCCGAGTTTTTGAACCACACGATCAATCATGCTGCTGCTCACCACTGTTTTTCCAACAGCAACAGTCTGCCGCCATTGCGGCCGATGCGTTACGAGATAACGAATGGCCACGGCGAGATAGTGGTTCGGGTTCATCAACCCGGCAACGGGAGTGACAATCCCGTGGCGGTCGGCGTCGGTGTCGTTGCCGAACGCAACCTGATACTGATCTTTCAATCCCACAAGCCTCACCATCGCATACGGGCTGGAGCAATCCATGCGAATTTTTCCGTCGTGGTCCACGGTCATGAACGAAAAAGTTGGGTCGATGGTTCGGTTGACGACCTGAACGTTCAACCCGTAAGTCGAGTTAATCGGGTCCCAGTACGGCAGGGAAGCCCCACCGAGAGGATCTACGCCGAGCTTAAGATGGGCGCCGCGAATGGCGTCGATATCGACGACATTGCTGAGATCGCGGACGTAGGGAAGAACAAAATCTTCCTGTCGCGTGGTAGGCGCTCGAATTGCTTTTTCGAACGGCACACGTTTGACTCCGACATTTCCCGCGCGCAGCAGTTCGTTGGCACGATTCTGGACCCAGCCAGTCACCGCCGTATCGGCAGGGCCGCCGTTGGGAGGGTCGTACTTGAAGCCGCCGTCCTCGGGCGGGTTGTGTGAGGGCGTGATGACGATGCCATCGGCGAAGTGATTCTTGCGACCACGGTTGTAAACCAGAATGGCTCGCGAGATCACTGGAGTTGGAGTTACGCCGTCATTCTCCTGAATGATCGTCTCGACGCCATTCGCCGCCAGCACTTCCAGAGCCGTGCGCTGAGCCGGTGCAGAGACGGCGTGAGTATCCTTCCCCATGTAGAGAGGCCCGTCGATGGCTTGCCCTCGCCGGTGCTCGCAGATCGCCTGTGTGATCGCCAGAATGTGCGCTTCATTGAAGGTGCCGTGAAGAGGCGATCCGCGGTGTCCGCTGGTCCCGAAGCTCACGAGTTGGTTGGGGTCACTCACATCTGGCCTGTGCTCGAAGTACTCTTTTTCCATGCGCGAAACGTCAATCAGCATCTCTTTGGGCGCAGGCTTGCCGGCGAGCGGCGAAACCCATGTTTCACCAGCGGTTGTCTGAGGCGGTGTTTCTAAGGTATGGGGCATGGGTCCACCTTCCAAATCTCGGTTGTGTATTCGTGAATCGTGCGGTCGGCAGAGAATTTTCCCGAGCTCGCTACGTTCAGGATCGCTTTTTGCGCCCAAGCTCCGGGATCGCGGTAGAGTGTGCCCAGCCGTTCCTGCGCTTCGACGTAGGACTTTAGATCAGCCAGGTGCATATAGCGGTCGCCGAATAGTAAAAGCGTATCTCGCAACGGTTCGAATGCTCCTGGCTCATAGTGGCTGAAGTAGTCGGAAGAAATAAGGTCGATGGCGGCGCGCGTCTCAGGGTCGTGCTCGTAGTGCCACTCTGGACGGTACCAGGAGCGGCTATTTTCGACCTGTTCCACAGTGAGGCCGAAAAGGAAAAGGTTTTCTTCTCCGGCCTCTTCCGCCATTTCGATCGTTGCGCCATCCCTTGTTCCAACCGTCAGCGCGCCGTTCATCATGAATTTCATATTGCTCGTTCCACTGGCCTCGTAGCCGGCTGTTGAAATCTGATTCGAAACATCGCTGGCCGGGATGAGCCTTTCCGCCAGCGATACGTTGTACTCCGGCAGAAAAACGACTTTCATCCGGCCGCGCACGACGGGATCAGTGTCGATTGTGCCGGCCAGGTTGTTGATAAATTTGATGATAAGTTTTGCCAGCGTGTAGGCTGGCGCTGCTTTTCCGGCGAAAAAGAAGGTGCGCGGCACCATCTCCAGATCTGGATTCTCCCGCAGGCGGTTGTAAACGACAATGATGCGCAGCGCATTCAGCAGTTGCCGTTTGTATTCGTGAATACGCTTGATCTGACTGTCGAAAATCGTGTCGGGATCAACAATTTGCCCAGACGTTGCCTTGAGCCAATCGGCGAAACGCACCTTCGCCTCGCGCTTCGATGCCAGAAATGCTTGCCGAAAGGCAGAATCTGCCGCCAACGGTTTGAGATCACGGAGTTGGCTCAGATCGGTGATCCACTTTTCGCCGATCGCGGACGTAATCACCCGCGCCAGACTGGGATTCGATTGGAGTAGCCACCGGCGCGGCGTGACGCCGTTCGTCTTGTTATTGAATCGCTCGGGAAACATTTCGGCCAAATCCTTCACGGTCGTCGTTCGCAGTAATTTCGAATGGACTGCGGCGACGCCGTTGGTGCTGTGCGAACCGACAATGGCAAGGTTGGCCATGCGAATCTTGCGTGAACCCCCTTCTTCCACAAGGCTGATGCGCTCGATGCGTCCTTCATCGTTCGGAAAGCGGACCCGAACTTCTTCGAGCAGGCGGCGGTTGACTTCGTAGATGATCTCAAGCTGTCGGGGAAGAAGCGTTTCAAACCATGCCACCGGCCACTTCTCAAGCGCCTCAGGCAGCAGCGTGTGGTTGGTATATCCCAACGTCTTCGTGGTCAACTCCCAAGCCTCGTTCCAGCCCAGATGCGCATCGTCGAGTAGAATGCGCATCAGTTCTGCCACTGCCATTGAAGGATGTGTGTCGTTGAGTTGGACGGCAGCCTTCTCAGGCAACTTTCCCCAATCGTTGTTGTGCCGCAGAAACCGGCGTATGAAATCTGCCAGAGAACAAGCGACCAGGAAGTATTCCTGCACGAAGCGCAGCTGTTGCCCGGCAGTTGTGGAGTCATCGGGATACAGCACACGAGTCAGCGATTCGGCTTCAAGTGTCCCGCCCAACGCGCCCACGAAATCTCCCGTGCCAAATTCCTGAAAATCAAAGAAGTCTGCAGCCGTCGCAGCCCACAGGCGGAGAGTGTTGATGGTCTTTCCTCCGTAGCCCACCACCGGCCGGTCAAAAGGAATACCGAACAGGGTTGATGGACGACCCGGTATCACCTCTACTCGCCCATCCCGCAGCTTGAACGTGACGTTCAGCTTGATATCCACCTTCTCGTGCTGGCGGGCGATCTCCCATGGATCCTCGTGGCGCAGCCAGTTGTCTGGATTCTCCTGCTGCCAGCCGTTCACAAACGATTGTCGAAACATGCCATATTCGTAACGCAGACCATAGCCCGTGCCAGGCAGTTGCATCGTGGCCATCGAGTCGAGGAAACAAGCCGCAAGACGGCCCAGACCTCCGTTTCCCAGTCCCGCATCCGGCTCCTGCTCAATCAGTTCAGGCCAATCAATACCCTTCTCTTTAGTGACTTCCTGCACCACGGGGTCAAGCAACAGGTTCGTGAGGTTATTAGTAAGCGATCGTCCCAGAAGAAACTCCATGGAAAGGTAGTAAATGCGTTTGGCATTCTGCTGCTCATATGTGGTCTTGGTCAGCACCCAGCGCTGCGCCAGAACGTCACGCACGGCATGGGAGACCGCTTCGAAGCGCTCCCGGGCGCTGGCGACCTTTGGGTCGATGGCCCGGTCAAAAACCAGGTGCCGGTCGTAGAGCGCGTCTTGGGCTCCGGCGAATGGAATCTCTCCCGTTCCGTACTTTTGGAGAAGTTTGGTAATGTTCGGTGACTTCGTCGTCAAGGGAACGACCTTTGCGGAGTTCGGGCGTGGCAAACTTTTTGTGCTCATTCGGGGTCCTCCTACACCATCCTTGGGGCTGGGCTGCGTCCTATAGGAAGAGATGCAAATTCTTGACAAAGGATGACACCAGAAATCGAACGGGCGAAACAATTAAACCAAGGTAATAGGCCGGGGGACCAGAATCTGACACGCTTCTTCATCAACTCAAGCAAAGCGTTTCCCCCGTCCTCTCCTCTGCCTGTCACCGGCTATGAAGGCAAAACTCCTGCCAGATAGGCGGAGCCGTAAGTTGATGAGTTTTTGGGCAGAAGGTCAGGAGTTGAAAGTGTCAAAGTCAGATATCTGGCTTTTTTGCATCTTCCCCGGCAACGCCATTCTTGTCATTTCGAGAAATGCCTCTTCTTCCGGGACCTTCCGGTGACAAGAACAGTCTAGATCGCAAGCTGTCTCTTTTCTTTTCTGATGGCTACTTCTGCGGCCTGTATCGCCTTGAGCGCCGTTTAGATTTCTCAACCACCACATTTGGCACGAGCCGTGCTTGTCTCACAGTCACTGGAACTGAAATTCCAATCGGAGTTCCGAGACATGGCGTGCGCACGGGCTGTATCACTCACATCCCCAGCATTTCGTTCTGCTCCTTCCGTTGAGCTGCGACAGATGCTCCCGAGCCGAATCCCGATCATCTCGCCATTCGTAGATCAACTGATGCATTTCATTGAGACTCCGAACCGCTGACGGGAGCGAGCTGAACATTGAAGCTGCGCTCCATGAGGCGCTGGCAAATGCCATCGTGCACGGCAACCAGGAGGACCCTCGCAAGCTCGTCGGCGTCGCGTGCCGGTGTACCACGGACGGAGAGGTCTCACTTACGGTTCAAGACGAGGGGCAAGGATTCGACACGGACGCGGTAGTCGACCCGACAACTCCGGAGAATCGTCTGCTCCCGAATGGGCGCGGGATCTATCTGATGAAAGCGTTAATGGACGACGTTTGTTTCGAGCAGGGCGGCGCAGTTGTGTGTATGCACAAGGCGTCGAACGCGAGACCAAGGGCAGCGAGAAAGTTGGCATGATCCGAAGAATCGCAACAATCGCATTCGCCGTCGGGTTGCTTACTACTGGCGCCCTAGGGAGACTCTGATTAAGTCCTCCCTTTCCACAACGAATATATATAAAGTGGAGCCAGCATGAACACTCTCAGCAAACAGAGGACACTGGCGATGATGACCGGATTCGAGCGCTACACCAAGAAGACGCGGCGGGCGATGTTTCTGGAAGAGATGGAGCAGGTGGTGCCG
>JBAUAN010000064.1:0-1866 GCA_049675725.1 Candidatus Sulfotelmatobacter sp.
TCTGCGGCACACCCGCTCCGGTGACTACGCGTGTGGTGCAGATCGATCCCGGTCCGATGCCAACTTTGATGCCGTCGGCTCCGGCGCGCGTCAACTCGCATGCGCCGTCGAACGTTGCGACGTTGCCGGCCAGTAGCTGCAGCTCGGGGAGCTTCGATTTCACCAGCTTCACGGCTTCGAGCACTTTTGTGGAGTGGCCGTGCGCGCTGTCGATCGCAAGCACGTCCACTTTGGCTTCGGCTAGTTCCTGGGCGCGCTCCAGAAAATCTCCCGTGGCGCCGATGGCCGCGCCTACACGCAGGCGTCCCTGCGAATCCTTGGCGGCGTTGGGATACTTCAGTTTTTTCTGAATGTCTTTTACGGTGATCAGGCCCTTCAGGTTGTATTTGTCGTCGACCACCAGAAGTTTTTCGACGCGGTGCTCGTGCAGAATTTTTTCGGCTTCTTCGAGCGTGGTGCCGACCGGAACGGTGATCAGGTTTTTCTTGGTCATCACCTTGTCGATGGGAATGTCGAAGCGGGATTCAAACCGCAGGTCGCGGTTGGTGAGGATGCCGACCAGCTTGCCGTGCTCGGTGATAGGCACGCCTGAGATTTTGTACTTGCGCATGACTTCGAGCGCGTCGCTGACGCGATCGCTGGGATGCATGGTGACCGGGTCGACGATCATGCCGCTTTCCGAGCGCTTTACTTTGTCGACCTCGTTGGCCTGCTGCTCAATGCTCAGGCTCCGGTGAACGATGCCGATGCCGCCCTGCTGGGCGAGCGCAATCGCCATGTGCGATTCGGTGACGGTATCCATGGCGGCGCTGACGATGGGAATGTTCAAGCCGATGGTGCGCGTGATGTGCGTCTGCGTATTGGCTTGCGACGGCACAACGTCGGAGCGCGCCGGCAGCAGGAGAACGTCGTCGAACGTGAGAGCCTCGGGAACGGGAAAATGAATCATAGGTGTCTCGGGAATTCTCCCAGCTGGGTGAAAGTTTTATTGTAGAGAGGTGGGGAAGATCAGGCAAATGGAAGTGCGGAGGCAGTGAGGGGAAGAGCGATGTTTCGACAGTTATCGTTCTATTTTGGAGTCCAGCGGACCGACGATAACATCGCAAGCAATCCGGCAGCGCCAAACGCAGTGCCTGCCGCGAGCAAATAGGGATTACGAAGCGTTGCTCTGACTCCAATCCCCAGTGCGAGAAGAACCACACCTATGCAAACGTAAATCCAGCGGACGGCAATGGGTAATGGCGCAGACCTCGGTAGGCCGGAAGCGCGGAATCGCGATGTCCGAGTGATTTCGGCAGGCGTGAGCTTGTGCTGCCTCTCGACGACGTCCTGTTCCCACTCTTGCCGCGAGTTGTCGTGCTCGCTCATGGATAGTCTGTTCTACCGCACCAAAGCGGCTCTGTCGAGATTACTCTCGTCCCGAATGCGAATCTCTTGGGATTTTGATCTTCTGGCGTGTGCAGGAAATCCGCCCGATAGCTATCGCCCATCTTCCGAGGAGACTGAGATTCCTCCGCGCGTGAAGAAAAACACGCGCTGTCGGAATGACAAGGCGTAAGGTGAGGTTGGGAAAAACTTCTGGCTACCTTTCGAAAAAACCGTGAGAGAAGGGGGCATCCTCCTGACTCACGATGCTATCGCCCGTCGTCGGAGGAGACTGAGATTCCTCCGCGCGTGATGCAAAACACGCTAGAAGGGATTGACCTGGGGAAAATGGATGTTCAGCTTATAGCAAATGAAGAGAATCAGGATCGCGCCCAGTGTGGAAAAAATGAGGCCTGCGGGATGATATCGTTCGTTTGCCGGGCGCGAAAACATATGGCTGACGCCGCCGCCAATGAGCGATCCGATGATGCCGAGAACGAT
>JBAUAN010000065.1:0-2509 GCA_049675725.1 Candidatus Sulfotelmatobacter sp.
TCTGCGGCACACCCGCTCCGGTGACTACGCGTGTGGTGCAGATCGATCCCGGTCCGATGCCAACTTTGATGCCGTCGGCTCCGGCGCGCGTCAACTCGCATGCGCCGTCGAACGTTGCGACGTTGCCCGCCAGCAGTTGCAGTTCCGGCAGCTTCGACTTCACCAGCTTCACGGCTTCGAGCACCTTTGTGGAGTGGCCATGGGCGCTGTCGATAGCGATCACGTCCACTTTGGCTTCAGCCAGTTCCTGGGCGCGTTCCAGAAAATCTCCGGTCGCTCCGATGGCCGCGCCTACGCGCAGGCGTCCCTGGGAATCTTTGGCGGCGTTGGGATACTTCAGTTTTTTCTGAATGTCCTTTACGGTGATCAGGCCCTTCAGGTTGTACTTGTCGTCGACCACCAGAAGCTTTTCGACGCGGTGCTCGTGCAGAATTTTTTCCGCTTCTTCCAGCGTAGTGCCGACCGGAACGGTGATCAGGTTCTTCTTGGTCATCACCTTGTCGATCGGGATATCGAAGCGGGATTCAAAGCGCAGGTCGCGGTTGGTCAGGATGCCGACCAGCTTGCCGTGCTCGGTGATGGGCACACCCGAAATTTTGTATTTGCGCATGACCTCGAGCGCGTCGCTGACGCGGTCGGTGGGGTGCATGGTGACCGGGTCCACGATCATGCCGCTTTCCGAGCGCTTTACTTTGTCGACCTCGTTGGCCTGCTGCTCGATCGTGAGGTTGCGGTGAATAATGCCCATGCCACCCTGCTGGGCCAGCGCAATCGCCATGTGCGATTCGGTGACGGTGTCCATGGCGGCGCTCACGATGGGAATGTTCAGGCGGATGGTGCGCGTGAGCTGCGTCTGCGTATTGGCTTGCGACGGCACAACATCGGAACGCGCCGGCAGCAGGAGAACATCGTCGAACGTGAGCGCCTCAGGAACGGGAAAATGAATCATAAGTGTCTCGGGAATTCTCCCAGCCGGGTGAAACTTTTATTGTAGAGAGGTGCGGAAGATCAGGCAAATGGGCTTACGGAGGTAGTGCGTGTAGCCGAGATCTGCCAAGAATTACCTTGAAGTATGCTGGCTCGAACCAGCCACTACAAAGTCATGGCAACCAGCGTTCATTGCTCCTGGGGTTACCAGTTGCACCGTGATGTTTAGCTCATCCGTTGTCACGCGATCTGACTGGGCGCCTGCCGTGACGGGTGTGTTTTCAACGATGTCGATTGCGTCAGCCACGTTCTGAAAGGCGACGCCGTCGTCAGCAAAGAGGTAAAGCGTACGGTGCACTCGAAAGCTGTAGATCTGCGACAAGCGAGTCGCCAGACTGTTCCGGTCTTCCTGCTCTGTATTGAGAAAGAGCTTGCCTGCGTCGGTTATGTGCAGAGTGATGGTCCGATCATCGCCACTATATTCGCATCGTGCCGAGGGGAGAGCAACGTGTAAGCCCGTCGGGGCGTGGAACGACGCGAACGTCGCATAGGCCATGATAGAGAAAGCCAGAAGAGGCGCTGCTACCGCTGCAAATGGAATTTTTGAGAACCGCGCCGCGAGGGGGAGTCTCTGGGCGACTTGAAAAGATTGGCCGGTTAACTCGTGCACGTTGCCCAAGACTTCTCTATCGAGAGAGTCTATAAGCGAACGGAGATAGTTGTACGACACCACCGCTGGAACAGCCACGAGTAGTCCCGCAGCGGTTGACAGGAACGCCGCGTCTACTTGTGTGACCACCATAACGAAGAAACCATTTCTCGAACCGACGTAGCCCTGAAATATGCTCAGAGTGCCGAGGCAGGTGCCTGCTAGTCCGAGGTACGGCGCAGTGGAGGCGATGGATTTCAGCGAACCAACCCAGAGGTTTAGTTTGTTGACCAGTTTCCTTCGGTCACGCCGGAATGCTTGATTGGCTCTATCCATCCCTTTCGCGCGTCGAGCCGAGTGGCAGCGGTGGGAAACGCGGATGGCAACTACAACGATGTGCACAAGCATGAGCGCAAGCCCGAAGAGGGCAAGTCGCTCTAATAAGTTCGTCCAGCGCCACAGATATCCGATAGCCCACTCGCACTCATACGGTTGCCACGAGTTAGGGCAGACTCCGGGCATCACGAGGAACGTACTCCTTCAGTTGCGCATTCATCAACAAAGACACCACGCCCATTGCCCAAGTTCCATTGTTGTGATCCGGTCGCGCAAAAACATCGGGTCGCGCGTCCTGGCTTCGGCGGCCGCTCTCAGCAGCGCGGAATTCCACCCTTTCGAAAAACCGCGAAAGGATGCGCCATCCTCGGTCCTTAGACGTGATCATCCGATCGGAATACGAGGTCAGCCGCCGATCAGCTAGAAGGGATTGACCTGAGGAAAATGAATGTTCAGCTTATAGCAGATGTAGAGAATCAGGATCGCGCCCAGTGTGGAAAAAATGAGGCCTGCGGGATGATATCGTTCGTTTGCCGGGCGCGAAAACATATGGCTGACGCCGCCGCCAATGAGCGATCCGATGATGCCGAGAACGAT
>JBAUAN010000066.1:0-5209 GCA_049675725.1 Candidatus Sulfotelmatobacter sp.
CTCATACTTCAGGCTGAGCCAGACGCCCTTGAGATTGATGGCGATGGTCCGGTCCCAGTCTTCTTCGGATTGTCGGATAATAGGCGCCCACACACCCTCGATCCCGGCGTTATTGAAGGCGACATCCAAGCGACCAAATCTCTCAACCGCCTTCTGGATGAGCGCCTCAACTTCAAACGCTTTCGAAACATCGGTCTTCACAAACAGGCCCTCCCCGCCGGCCGCTTGCACCAGTTCGATCGTTTCCTTGCCTTCCGGCTCGCGCCGGCCCGCGACCACCACTTTGGCTCCCGCCTTTGCGAAAAGTACGGCGGTTTCCCGGCCAATACCGGAAGTCCCGCCAGTCACCAGCCCAACTTTTCCTTCCAATTCCCTGGTCATAGCTTCCTTCACGAATAAGACATCTCAAGATCGAACCGCAGAGTGTAGGCTTTGCGTGAAGCTCCCGTCAAACGCACGATACGAAACGCGGTGCCATCCATGCAACTCGGAATCAGGGACACATGCAAGCCGCGAGGATGCGATTTAGCTGCTTTTGACGAGACAGGCACGGTTCGCGGACATAAAATCGAAAGCAGAACCAGGATGATCGAGATCGAGAACAACAACGATAAACTCGTGGGGACGTGGAAACTGGTGTCCGCCTCGAACACAACATCGAGTGGGGAGCGAAATGAATCTCCGTTCGGTACCCGTCCTGTGGGTTTTCTCACGTATGTCGACGGAAGGGTAACCGCCCTGATCAGTTACGACGGCCGAAAGGCACTTTCTGTTGGCGGAGGGGACCTAGAGGAACAGGCTGAGGCCTTTAAGACATTTCTTGCCTATACCGGACGATACACGTTCAAGGGTGACAAGATAATCCATCACGTCGAAATCTCGTCGATTCAGAACTACGTAGGCAGAGATCTGGTCCGCGACATCAAATTTCAGGGTGATCAAATGAGATTGGTCACACCCCCGACGCGGATCAACGGAAAACTCCAAACCGTCGAATTGGTTTGGCAGCGTCTACCGCTCGTCTCATGATTTGAAGGAGGTAAGGTTGTCCATTGCTCCGGGAAGGAAAGTTGTTTTCAGCGACGAAATTCTGCAGGACCCGTATCCCACATACGCCCGCATGCACGAGGAAGGTCCGTTGCATTACGTGGAGGTTGCCAGCAAGTGGGCGCTATGGTCGATTTTCAGCCACGCCGAGTGCTCCGCGATCGCGAAGGACCCGAGGCTTTCCGCAAAACGCGCGAAGCAGATGTTACTGCCACTGCCGCTCAGTCACCAATCCGAATTCAGCGAACTCGCTCGCATGCTGAGTTTGTGGCTGATTTTCATGGACCCGCCGGAACACACCCGGCTGCGCAAACTTCTTAACAAGGGATTTTCGGCCGCTGCGGTCGAAGGCCTGCGTTCGCAAGCCGAAGCCATTGTTGATCAAATGCTAAAGCCGCTACAGCATGGGTCGGAAGTCGAGCTTATGCGCGAGTTCGCAAACCCCATGCCGGTGCGCATCATTTCGGAACTGCTAGGAGTGCCGCAGGCCCTGCACGGCACATTCGTCAATGCGTCGCGGGCGATCGCAGTGTTTCGAGGCAATCCAAATCGAACGGTGGAAGAGGCACGCGCGGCACAAGATGCTCTGATTGAGTTAACCGAATTTTTCCGCAAGACCGTGGCGGAACGGAGGCGCAATAAGGGAAACGATCTTATTAGCCTGTTAATCGACATCGAAGAGGAAGGAGAAGTACTGACCGAAGAAGAGCTCTACGCGCAGTGTATCGCACTGCTTTTCGCGGGGCACGAGACGACTCGGAATCTGATCGGCAACGGGATGTACACGCTCCTTCGGCATCCGCAGGAGACAGCCGAGTTACGAGAGAAACCAGATATGATCCGCACGGCTGTTGAGGAGCTTCTGCGTTATGAGAGCCCCGTACAATTCACGGCCCGCGTGCTCAAGGAAGATATTGAGGTTTGTGGCCAGCAGATACGGAAGGGATGGACGGTCCAATGCATGCTCGGTGCGGCGAACCGAGATCCAAAGAAATTCAAGGAACCGGATCAATTAAACCTCAAAAGGCTGAACAACGAACACCTGGCATTCAGCGCGGGTCCGCATTTTTGCATTGGAGCCCAGCTCGCGCGGTTAGAGGGGCAGATTGCGCTCCTAAATCTGGTGCAACGCTTTCCGAAGATGAAGCTCGTTGGCCCACGACCGGAGTGGGCTTCTACATTTGGATTCAGAGGCCTAAAAAGTCTTCCAGTGATTCTGTGAAAACCTAGCTCGGGGCCGGCCGAATCCCGTAAGCGCTCCGAACTCGCGCGAAGGTTACCTGTAACATAGCGACTCGAAAGTGCGATCTTGTCATGCCAGACGTAACTCAACAAAGCGTCACGGACCTCCTGAGCGATCTTCCAGAGCGCATCAGCGATGTGATTAATTCCTGGTCCGAGCGTTTGCCGGAGCAACCAGCTCTTGTGGAGGCGTCAGGCAGTTGGACCTATCGGCAACTGGCAACTGTCGTCTCTGACGCTCAGCGCTGGCTCGTCGACTCGGGCATACGATCGGGTGATCGGGTCATGCTTGTGTCCGAGAACTGCCGTGCGTTCGTCGCGACTTTGTTAGCCGTGGCCAGGCTCGATGCTTGGCCAGTGCTGGTCAATGCGCGGCTTTCGGCGCGCGAAGTCGATCAGATTCGGGATCGCTGTGGCGCCCGAAGGATGATCTATACGACGGGCGTGTCGCCGCATGCTCGAGAACACGCCAAGCGGCATGCCGCAGTCATCCAGGACGTCGCCGGATTGGGACCCGTTGCGATTGGGCCTATGAACGAGGGCGTCGAACCGGAGTCAATTGACAGCGACGTTGCGCAACGAGTGGCCGCGCTAATTTATACATCTGGTACAACGGGCCTGCCTAAGGGCGTCATGTTGACCCACCGGAACCTGCTGTTCGTCGCGGCTGTGTCCGCCAGAATCCGGTCGTTGAGTCCGGATGACCGCCTTTATGGCGTATTGCCGATGTCGCATGCGGTTGGTCTTTCAATCGTCCTTCTGGGTTCGTTGGTAAGCGGGGCGACATTGTACCTGGCGTCACGCTTCGATCCGGTGGCGACTCTTGCGGCGCTTGAGAAAGAACGGCTGACGGTTGTGTTGGGTGCTCCAGGAATGTTCGCCCTTCTGGCGGACTATGCGAAATTGAAAGGATTGCAGTCGTTCACATTCCCCGCGCTTCGTATCATTTCATCTTCCGGCGCACCGCTTCAGCCCAATGTAAAGTCGCAAGTGGAGAGCCTGTTCGGCATGGTACTGCACAACGGATATGGCGTTACAGAATGCTCTCCGAATATTGCTCAGGCTGTAGTGGGAGAGCGCCGCACCGACACATCTGTGGGTAGAGTCCTCCCGGGAGTGGAAGTCCGGCTCGTCGCGTCCGATCAAAAGCCGGTGGCCGATGGAGAAGTCGGTGAACTGTGGGTGCGCGGACCCAACGTCATGAAGGGTTACTATCACGCGCCCGAGGAGACTGCCGCGGCCATCAATCCCGAGGGATGGTTTAACACGCGCGACCTTGCCCGCCTCGAGAATGGATATCTCTTCATCGTTGGCCGAAGCAAGGAATTGATCATTCGATTCGGAGAGAATGTCTACCCAGCGGAAGTTGAAGCCGTGCTGAATGCTCACCCAGCCGTTGTGCGCTCGGCCGTGATCGGACGGCCGGTTGGTGGAGCGGAAGGCGGTGAAGAAGTTGTCGCGTTCGTGCAACTCTCGCCGGCGTCGCCAACTTCAGAAGCCGACCTGGCACAACACGCCGCGCGACATCTCGCTCCTTACAAGCGGCCATCGCAAATTCTGCTTGTGCCTTCAATGCCGCTGACGCCGACCGGAAAAGTCATCAAGGGCGAACTCGCCAAGATGGCGCAATTCGCTTCTACTCGCTAACGACGCCGAGCCGCCAGGTTCTACAGTGGTACTTCAATCAGCGTCGGTCCTTCTGCTTCGAACCCCGCCTGTAACGCCTTCCCGAACGCATCCAGCGTAGTAACCCGGGTGCCGGGCACTCCCATTCCTTTTGCCAAGTGCACCCAGTCGAGATCGGGACGCCCGATCTCGAACATAGCGTCAGCCCGAGGTCCAGGGTTGCCCACTCCCAGGTAAGAAAACTCCCGCTTCAATACGGCGTAGTCACGGTTGGCGAAGACTACCGTCGTGACGTTGAGACCTTCCCGCGCCATCGTCCACAATGCCTGTGGTGTGTACATGCCGCTGCCATCGGCAGTTAGGCACAGGACACGGCGATCGGGGCAACCCACGGCTGCGCCCACCGCCAGCGGCATCGCGATTCCGATGGAGCCGCCGGTGTTGCCCAACCAATCGTGCGGTGGAGCTCCCTTGGTCGCTGCCATCAGTCCGCGGCCCGAGGTCATGGACTCGTCGACCACGATGGCGTTCTCGGGTAGGAGCGCTCCGATTGCCGCAGCCAGTCCGGGTAACGTGATTTCCACACCTGGAGGCGCAGGACGTTCGGCTTTCTCCGCGGATGAATCTGTCCCGTGCGCCGGCAACGCCGCCGCCAGCGCCTCGAGCGCACCGATATAGTCCTCACTAGGGCTTGCCAGCATGTGAATTGTGCACTCCGGCGAAGTGAATTCACTTTCTTTTCCTGGGTAGGCGAAGTATGCGACTGGGGCCTGAGCTCCTACCAGAATCAACTGACGAAATTCCTTGAACTGTTCGATCCCTTGTTCAAGGACGTATTGAACTCGATCGACTCGTGGCATTCCTGCGCCGCGTTGCAATCGAGTGAGCGGATACGGCGCGAATAGTTTGGCTCCGGTAGCCGCTGCGATACGTCCGGCCGTCGTCAGGCCTTTCCCGTACAGGGCATTTCCGGTCATCAAGATAGCCGTGCGCAAACCGGACCGAAGCATGGCAACCGCTTGCTCGACAGCCTTAGCGGCAGGCAGCGCTGGTTTTGGCAAAGCGGGAACGGTCGCAATCGATCCGCCCTCGCCCCAGGCGATATCGGCGGGCACGATCAGCGTGGCAATCTGACCGGGCGCAGTACGTGCGGCAACGACAGCCTCGATCACGTCGCGGCCCAGCTCTGAAGAAGCGCGAGAGGTTCGCAGCCACTTCGAGTAGGGCCGGGCGATGCCTTCGACGTCTGAGGTGAGCGGCGTGTCGTGGCGCAGATGATAGGTCGCATGCTGGC
>JBAUAN010000067.1:0-1911 GCA_049675725.1 Candidatus Sulfotelmatobacter sp.
GAATTGAGATTACGCTTCCCTATTCGGGGGAACCCATTCGAGTTCCGGGAGCCGTGCGTAATCGCCAGGGCTATCGTTACGGATGCGAGTTCATCCCGGATGGTCAAGGCGAACGGAACGAGGTTGCGCGCTTGCGCCAGATTCTGCAAACCTTAGCCGGGGAAAAGTCCTCTGTAACGCAAAAGTCTGCTGGAGAACTGCTCTAACAGGCCAGGTTTGCGCGGCGGCGGCAAAGGGTGTGAGCGAATAAATCAAGGACGAGGGCCGGATTGAGCAATCAATCCGGCCTTCCATGAGAATGCCGGTCCGCGTCAAGTAGATTTTGATTTGCCTTTCCTAAAATCTCCCTTTCCTTCATGGCGGAGGGTGTGCAGAGCGGCCCGGAGCGGTCAAGGGCGCGTTCTTTGCGGCGTAGCGAACCCTTGACGGCGAGGACCGATCTGTCACCATTCCGCCAGGAAGGAAAGGGAGCGGTCGCCCGAGATTTTTGGTCTTGCTTGCGTTTTTCCTCCGCGCCCAAAGCAACCCTGTCGCCACCCTTCCATCCGCACTCTTAGTGAGCGATTGCTGCGCTCGGTGCAAGTTGGGTGTTCTCGTTTCAGCCGGTGCTGCCACCTGTTTGTCGACCTCTCGTTCCATCTCGCGATGGAAGTTGGGCCAGGCCATAGACGCAGTCACCGGAACTCGGCGCTGGGGCGCGGTGTTTCCGATCGATAAATCTTAAACTATGCGGCTGCCGGCAATCGCATCGCTCGGCTGTTGCGCAGCGGTTCGTAGGCCTCTCCGCTCACCCACAAGCGATGCAGCAACACGGCCAGCTTTCGTGCGGTCGCGATCACCGCTCGTTTCTTCCCATTCTTCCCGCCGCGCTCCGCCAGCTTCAGACCCCAGCGCCGCAAATCGCTGTCCGCTCCAAACGGCCCCAGAATGTGGTGCGCTCCCTGCACCAGCAGCGTTCGCAAATACGGATCGCCTTCCTTGCTGATGTGCAACTGCGGTTCGCTCTGTCCGGAGTTTCTTCGTCCCGGCTGCAATCCCAAATAACATCCCACGTCGCGGCTCTTACGAAAGCGATGCGGATCTTCCAGCGTCAGCATGTAAGTCAGCGCGATCAGCGTGCCCACGCCCTTGATCTGCTTGAGCAGCGCCACCTGCGGATAACTGTCCTGCGCCAACTTCTCGATGCGCTCGTTGTATTCCACGATGCGCTCGCTCAGCGACTCGATTGCGTTCAGCAGCGGCTCCAGCGCCGTCTGCAGTTCCGAACTCAAGCCTTCGGCTTTCTCCGGATTCATGTTGCGCACGTTGCAGCCGCGCAAGCGCTCGCCGTAAGACTTCGCCAGCCCGCGAGCCGTGTTGACCAGTCCCGTGCGTGCCCGTACCAGCCCGGCACGCGCTCGAATCATCATGAGATCGGCTTGCGCCGGCGCGCTGCGATGCTTCACGGGACTCAACAACTCCGGATCGACCCGCGCCAGCCGCGCCAGCGTCTGCGCATCCATGCGGTCGTCTTTCTTGCGGCTCTCTGCGATGAGCCGCACCTTGCGCGCATTCGCCACGATCACTGCATGCCCCAACTCGCCGAGCAAGCGACTGATCCAGGGCGAATGCGTCCCGATTTCCAGTGCGATCCGGCTACGCGGCATCTCACTGAAAACTTCGCGCAATGCTGTCGCAGTCGTTCGAACTCGCTGCTCCAGCTGGATCTGGCCGGATTCGTCCAATACGCAATACCAGCTGTTGCGATCTCCCAGATCAAGCCCGATGGTCAGCTTCGCTTGAGAAAAATTCTTCGTCGTCTTTACCGCCGCAGTGCTAACCTTCTTCATTGCCGGTCTCCTTTATCTCTTGTGCTCAAAGCACGTCGATAACTTGGGAGCGTACAGCATCCCGTCGGAGACCGGCCTTCTC
>JBAUAN010000068.1:0-2215 GCA_049675725.1 Candidatus Sulfotelmatobacter sp.
GGTCATGTCTATCTCCGAGTCAGTGCGGAAAGGAGCAATGTGTCTCCTGCCAGCATCCCTTCTCTGTCTGTACATGAAATAACCGCCGCGAATTCGCCGCAGGACAGCGCAAGGGCTTTGGTCGCGCGGGTGCGGATCTGGTGCGGCGAGTCTTCGGGAGATTCGCTTTCAAAATATTCTAGCCAAGGCACACCTAGTCCATGCTGTCGATGAGCGTGCATTGCCTGCCACATGTCTTCAGTGTCGCGTTCTTTAAAAGATGCCTTGCATCCAACAAAAGCGAGCCATCTGGGCGGTTCCGTGCGCGTGCAAAAACCGAAATCTATCTTTTTAACCACGCCGTTGATGCAGAGCGGGACTTGGCGCTTGAGACATATCGAGACGTCTAAAGAAGTTCGGTCCAAAAGGCTTTCGAACCTTTCGAAGAGCGAGAGCTCAAGAAGTTTTCCGCGGCGCGAACGGTTACCCTGCGCCTCCTTGTTGCTACGCGGCATTAGCTTGCTCCTCGGATGAAGAGCGCAGCCTGTGGCGGGACGATTGCATTTCCGTAGCCGTGCAATCGGCGCGCATTGCCGCGCTGTCCCATTCGACTGGAAACCCCATAAGAAAACGGGAATGCGCCGCGTTCAAATGGACGGATTGCCCCGTCGGTACATGCGGCCCAATCGCGAGTCTTCCAATATCTGGATCGTACGTTTGCCACATTGCCATTGACGGCAGATCTTGAACCTTTCCGGCGTAGGCCCTTCCCTGTGGGCCCTTCCAGTCGCGAGCCTGTGGTGTCGGCCAAGGGGCTCTTCGCACTTGTCGAATCTGCGTCCCCAGCAAGGCGTCGTTGGGTCGTCTCAAATGATATCGATCGGCGGTACTTGGCGTCGCCCACCCAGTAAAGCCTTTCTCGGATGTGCGGAGCGCCCGCGCCTGCTGCTGTAAGTACCGCTGCCCCGACGGCGTAACCTTGTGCTTCCAGGTCAGTGCGTACAAGGTCGAGCCAGTGCTGGCTAATAGCAGTTGCAACTTGCTCTCCAAAGATTGTTGGAGGGCGGCACTTCGCGATGAGGGCTTTCCAAATGGGCCAGAGATGTCTTTCATCTTTCATTCCTTTCTGTCGTCCGGCCGAACTGAATGGCTGGCACGGACAGGATCCAGTCCACACAGGCTTGGTGCTGGGCCACGCAGCAAGCTGTAGTGCGTAGCTCCATCCTCCTATGCCTGCGAAGAAGTGACATTGGGTGTAGCCAACGAGATCGGCAGGCGTAACGTCTTCAATGCTGCGTGTGTCAACTTCGCCTGCGGGGACTTGGTTGTCCTTGATGAGTTCCCGCAACCACTGAGCAGTCGCATAGTCAAACTCATTGTAGTAATTCATCAGCTGCTGCCTTTGTCGAGGTTGGTCCCGCTTCGGTGTACGACAAAACCTTCTCTGCGAAGTAGCGTTTCGCGCCCTCTAAGGCGTGAATCTCCATCAGCAGCGGGTACCGTTGTGAGCACTCCGTGTCGTGCTCTTCGGCGAATGACAGGAGCATGCTGATTTCGTCCTGTAACATTTCAACCATGAATGTCGCGTGGTCGCAAAGTTCCTTGTCGATCTCCGCGTCTGTCTGCGCTTCTTCAATGCTCATATTTGCTCTCCTATAAAATTAAACAGTCGTCGCCAGAGGTAGCTGCGCACCACCGACACGGCGACGAACCAGAAGGTGATCTTGAGATTCGAGATCCAATTCGGGTGCAAGCCGTACGCCGGATATATGAAGAACTGCCCAGCCATTACGCCGATGACGAAGCTGGCGATGTTGCCGCTGATCGTCTCGATCGCGCTCTGGCGTTTGGTTTGCATGTGGGAAAAAGGAGCACCCGGCGGGTCTGATTAAGGAACCGATTACGAGCCCTGGGGCCGATCGTGTCCCACCTTCCGGGGCTCCAAGCCTGTCAGCTTAATCCCAACCATCCGAAGTCGCCACACCTGACGAGTTGTCCTCGGCAAGCGGGGTGAATTCGTCTTCTGCGTCGATTTCTGTCTGCTGGAACGGCGGGCCGTCCTTGACGAACTGCACCCCGCGCAGGTTGACACCAACGCGCTTGGCGTAGGCACCGTGCGTGGCATGGCCCCAGATAGTGGAGCTCAGCAACCCGTAGCAACCGTCATAGGGATATCCCTTCTCACCGGGGATCGCCTTGGTGCCGTTCACCTTGGCAACGCCGGGCTTCTTCTTCT
>JBAUAN010000069.1:0-2939 GCA_049675725.1 Candidatus Sulfotelmatobacter sp.
GCTGCTGCCTAAGCACCGACACACTTGGCGCACTTGGGTAAGTGTCCACGTATTGTTATGTGGACACTTATTTCCCACACTTCTACAAGCTCACCGATGTCAACACGGCCACGACCGGACGGTTACGCAGGATCGGAGTAGGTGTTGACCACACGCAACCCATGACTTTCAGCGTATTCCCCGACCGCTTGCGCCTGGTTCTCTAACGAGTACTCTTGGCGATCGGTTGACACTCGCAGGTATTGACCAGCAGGAATTGAAACAGAGGCGGGCATCATGGCATGGTTCCTTTCCAAGCCCATCGAGAATTGGAGGACCTTACCTGCTTCGATTTCCACGAAACTCACGGATAATGTTTACGAAATCAGAAGCTTGATTCAAGGGAATTCCGGATCGCAACCACTCACTACTTTCCGCTACTTTGGTTCTCCTAAATGGAACGTTATGGAATGCAAGGGAGCGCTCGATCAATGTGTTGTCCTGATTCAGGAATGCGACAACTATCAAGCGCGCGCGCTCGTATCGCGGTGGATGTACAAGCCACCGCAGCTTCCCAGCCTTGGTTGGACTGCAGTTCGCTATCAACACCGATACCAGAAGGCCAGTCTTTCGGTACTTAAGCCGTGGTCGAAATCGGGACCCACGTTGGGATATTTCTAGGTCGTTCGGGAACTCCTCCACAACGTTCTTGATGAGATCATTTCGCAGGGTCTGCCACCGCTGTCTGAACAGACTCGACACACGGTTTCGCAAAGGCAACCCCAGGCGGTCATACACATTGTTAAGGCTACCGAAACGCGACCGAGTCGTGGTCAGGCCTGGACAAAGTCGGGAGCGCTCGATGATCTCTGCCGAAAGCTTTCCGTGTTCCTTGAGAACAGCTTTGAGTCGCTCAAGGAGTTCTTCATTTGTTAGATTATGCGTGAAACTGGCGAATACGCGTTGAGCACGTTCAAAGATATCTCTGCTGATGATTGGCTCAAACGCCGATGTGCAAATCGCCCATTGGTGGGGAGGGGTTTGTCTTTTTGGGCTGGAAAGAATCGTACTTGTCCGGCCCCAAACTTGCATGCCCATGTAAGCTGAATGCCGAAGAACGCGCGTTACAGTGGTCGCCTTCCATTTGGCGCCGCTTGGGTATTGAATGTGGTCAGCGTTGAGGCTTCGGGCGATGCTCCGCAAGCTCTGACGCTCATCCGTGAACTCACGAAAAATCCGTTCCACGACGGCAACTTCGTGGGGTGCTCCGGGCACGAGAATGACGCGCTCCGTAACAAGGCTCTTGCGCTCACCCGGTGCCAGAAGTTGTTTTGCTTTCCCGCTAGGGTCAAGCAACATTCGGCGCAAGCCGTAAGGGGTAGCGCCTCCTAACTTGTAGCCCAGCTTGGCTAGCCGCGTCTGTCCGGCGCGAACCTTCGTCGAAAGGTCCCGACTGTACTCTCCCGCCATCGTTCGCTTCAGCGCTTTCAAGATTGTGGCCGAGAAACCACTCTCAGCCGAGAATGTCTCGGCGCAGTAATAGACCGGAGCGCCGGAGGATTTGCACATGAATTCGTAATGTGCGGCCTCATCTGCATCCTGGAATCGACCCCATCGGCTCACGTCGTAGACCAAGATTGCTTTGAAATCTGGATGTCCTTCCACAGTCTCCTTTAGCAATTGTTTCAGTCCGCTCCGACGAGTGATGGACAAGCCGCTCTTCGCCTCATCGGAGAACGTCTTTACTACTATGAAGCCGTGGGCTTCCGCGTATTGCGAAATGGCATCAGCCTGGTTGTCGAGCGAGTATTGTTGGTGGTCGGTTGACATGCGAAGGTATTGAGCGGCGAGAACGGCGGTCATGGGAGCCTCCTGGAAAGGCACATCGACAGCATCAAAGAAAACTTTAGAGAAATAATTTGCCCACCTGCCGATATGTCGGCGGGGTGCCGAAATATCGGCGGCGGGTTAGGTGTGCCTGCTTCTAAGTAATTGCAAACAATGGGAAGCCGTTGGTGGCCGTTAGCATGCCCATTAGCAGTAGAAATGACATTCCTTTCGAACAATGGCTGGCTGGATAGGGTTGAATGCCTCGTCGCGGAACTCAAGGCGGTCGAACGGTGGGACGCTGACTACTGGCGGAGCAGGCAGCCAGACGTATGCGAGAAGCTTGCTTGGGTAGCCCGCCAAGCAAGGTGTCGTGAAATTCTCTCTCAACTGCGCTGGCAGCTAAACGAGAATCGATGTGGAATGAAAAATGAAGCAACTTGTTCGGATTTCGTAACAGAAGTGAACTTGGCTATCGAGGGTTCAGCGCCGCCACGAGAACCTAGCTGTGTGGCGGACGGACTCGTGAATCATCATCGGTCAGGGCAGACTCGGCATCAACTGGAGGCGGACGTTACCGTTCGTGCAGCGGAGGGGTTGATTCCTGGCCGTGCTCAGGACATAAGTGCATCTGGTATCGCTGTGATCCTGCCGGTTGAACTGCCGATCGGAACAGCCTTAGAACTGGAAATCAAACTGCCAACGGCCCCAGTAACTACCACTGCCGTTGTCAGGAATCGCAATGCATTTCTTTACGGTTTAGAGTTCGTACACCCATTGTGCGCCGCGCGGTACCAAGCAGGCCCGGATGACTGCAAAGATTGCGGTGGCACTGGTTTCATCCTGCAGGCATTGGATGGGAAACGAAGGATCGCTTTCGCTCAGATCGGTTGTCGTCACTGTGGCGGAACGGGGCACAACCTGGCAACGCACACTTAGGGACACTCTGAATAAGCGCTTGTGCCAGGTCGGTCGACTAACAATAGTGTTCACGAAACCGCGCTTTCGGTTGCGGTCTCGGATGCCGGAACTGGTCAGCACCGCCGTTGCAACCGCGCGGAGGAGCGAAGCCGGACGCGCCTACGCTACCGCGAGCAGTTTTCTGCGGCTCACAAACAGATTCACCAGCGCGC
>JBAUAN010000070.1:0-15992 GCA_049675725.1 Candidatus Sulfotelmatobacter sp.
GTCGCGGTAGGGATACGGATTGCTCCGTACCCCCCGCGCGGATCCGTACGAGCGGGTTTCCCGCATACGGCTCTTGCCTCAGGTGGTGACGCGCAGACGGCGCGAAGGATAAGGATGGCAGATATGGGCCGGAGGCAGCCAGCGGCGGATGAGCCGTTGCATTCGTTCCCACAGCACGCGACCTGTCTGACTCCGACGTCGCAAGACGTGGTACCAGAGGTTGCTCACGGTGAAACGAAAGTGAGCCAGCGCATATCGATTCCCCGGTACTCCGAAGTATCGGATGTGCCCGCCCACCACGGACTTCAACCATTCGCCAACTTCAGGAATCGGGTCATGCATACGTCGCCGCAACTCGATCTTCACCTGCTGCAGCTTAGCCTGCATGCGTTTGCGAATCGTCTGCCGAAGCACCAGAAACCGTCCCCTTTTCGTCTTCCCGCAAATATGCTTGAAGCCGAGAAAATCGAAGGTCTCCGGCTTACCCAAACCAGCGCGCTTTCGGTTCGCCGCCGCGTGGCGTCCGAACTCGAACAGGCGCGTCTTTTCCGGGTTCAGTTCCAGTTGAAACTTCGCCATACGTTCGGCGAGTTCCTTCCAGAACTGTTCGGCCTCGTCTTTGCGCTCGAATCCAACCACGATGTCGTCGGCATAACGCACCACGATCACATCGCCGTGCGCACGCTTCTTACGCCATGCTTGGACCCAAAGATCAAAGACGTAGTGAAGGTAGATGTTCGCCAGCAACGGCGATGCACTTCCGCCCTGCGGCGAACCTGCTTCCACAAACGTTCGCGTTCCCTTTTCCAGCACGCCGGCGTTCAGCCATTTCTGGATGAGCCGCACGACGCGCCGGTCCGCTATCCGATGCTGGAGAAACCGGACCAGCCACTCGTGCGACAGCCGATCAAAAAAGCTGCGCACGTCCAGGTCCAGCACCCAGTTCACACGTCGCTGATGGAGTCCACAGAACAGGGCGTCCAGCGCTTTGTGCTGGTTGCGTCCTGGCCGGAACCCATAAGAGAAGCCGAGAAAGTCGGGTTCATAAATCGCGTTGAGTACTTCCACCGTCGCTCGTTGAACAAGCTTGTCTTCGAGCGCCGTGACGCCGAGCGGTCGTTGCCGCCCATCCGCCTTGGGAATGTACACCCTACGCACCGGCTTCGCCCGGTACGCTCCGCGCTTCAGCCTATGGGAGAGGTCCTGGAGATTTTGCTCAAGGTCCTCGCCGTAGTGCTGCCACGTCTCACCGTCTACACCGGCCGCAGCGTGCCTCTTCAACTGGAAGTAAGCAAACCGCAGAGTGTCGATGCGGTAGATGTGATGCAGCAGAGCGGTGAACTTTGCATCCTTGTTCTCGGTTGCCGTTTGTCGTACCCGTTCCAGCGCACTGGGCGCGTCGATCCGGCTCTGAGTCCGGGACGCGTTTTGCTGGCTCGGGTTCCCCTTGGCCAGACTCCTTCCCTCCATCTCCTCCGCCGCCGGTGTTCTGGCCTTGTTCGGAGACTTCCTCGGTACTATGGGTCTGTCCGACTTCCCGTGTTCGTTCGTCATCGGCTTCTGTCCTTGGACTTCCCGATACGTCCCAAGCGCACTGGCTGCTCTCGGGAGAACCCGGGATCTCTCAACTTCCGTGCAAGATGTGTCCCTACGTGCCAGGGTCACAGACCGCGCAGGACTCCCGCCAAGCTAGCGATGGCGCTTGGCCGGATGTTGCCTTCCGCGTTGTGTCAGGGCGTCAGCGTCCTGAAGTTAGGGGTATTTCGCGGCTCAATAACCTGGCCCGTAGTTCCTCCTGTCAACGCTTCGTATCCGGCCTTGCGACCGTGCCCGCATGACTCGGAGCCGGTGTGGCTTGCTAGGCCTTCACCGTACGACTCTTTCATCCGCTACATCTCAACGGCTTTTCGGTGCTACAGCATCGTGACCTCCAATGAGCATTGGTACTGCCATCGGTGTTTTCGGTGCTTTGCACCGGGTTGACGCTTCGACACGTCACCCCAGAATGGGAGCTGCAGGCTAACTTTCGGTTACCGTACGCGAACTATTTGAAAAGACAGCGATTGCTTCGTGGTGACGTTTTAGGAAGGCGAGCTCATGGTCAAGCCGAATCTGCGCACCAAGTCCATAGGAGCAAAGGTAACCGAAGAGGAATTCGCCCGGTTGGAGCAAGCGGCCCAGAAGGCCTCGAAGACATTAGGGGAATGGTGCCGTGAGGTGATGCTAGGCAGCGCGAAGGGCCAGCCGGCGAACGGGAGCCGAGGAGAGGCTGGAGCCGAAGCGGTCATGGCTGAGGTCGTCGCCCTCCGGGCCATCCTCCTAAACGTGCTTTTCAAGCAAGCGAACGGTGAACGGCTGACGACCGAGGAAATGCAGAAACTGATAAACCGGGCAGATTCGGACAAGTTCAAGAAGGCGCGTGAGCGCCTGGAGCAGACAACACATCCGAAACAAAGCTAACGGAAGTGGGTTCGGTTGGGAATGGGGTGAGCCGTGATTAGGACTGCCGCGAATACAGGCTTCCAACCTTGGCGAAGGAAATGGCCGGTCTGGAGCACCGTTGTGGTTCTCATTGCTGGCGTCCTGGGATTTGGGATCTGGGTCTATCAGTACTGGGCTTGGACACCGCTGCAACGTTGGTACTGGTATGAGTACGAGGCCACGCAACAATTCCCAAGTGCACGTGGAAACTTCAGGCTCATAAGCAAATCTGACCGCAACGGGCACCATAGCCTTGCTAGTGATACAGATCTCGTTCCAGACCTTACCGGACGGCATGGGATTCCGTTCGAACTCTCCGAACAGGCGCGGCAGCGAGGCGCTGTTCAGCTATTTCTCGACACCGTCCAATACAGCAACGCGGAGATGAAGCAGATTCTAGCTACACAGATTTTCGCCGGCCAGTCACCGGACGACATGATACGCCCGGCCTGGGTCGGTGCCCTAGGGTTCCTTGTGATAGGGCTTGTTTTCGCCATTCCACGGGACAGAGCCGGACGGGGTAAGGACCATGAAAGGAGGCTCAAAGGGCCAGAGATGGTTACGGTTAGAGAGTTCAATCGACAGAACGGCGGCGATGGCATCAGCTTTCTGACCAGCGAGTCGAAGCAGTCGCTGTCGATTCCGCGTTCGTTAGAGAGCAGCCACATGATGATGATGGGAGACACGGGCTCCGGAAAGAGCGTCTTGCAGCGGCGAGTGCTGGCACAGATTGCCGAGCGGGGCGAAACGGCCATCGTGTACGATCCCGCGCTCGAACACACGCCGCAGTTTTTCAATCCTGCCCGCGGCGATCTGATCCTGAATCCCCTTGACGCACGTTGTCCTTACTGGTCGCCGTCCGGCGAAGTGATGCATGAGGCAGAAGCGCTGACCTTGGCAACATCGCTGTTCCCCGACAAGCCGCACGAGAACACATTCTTTGTCGAAGGCCCACGAAAGATCTTCGCGCACTTGCTCACGTTGAAACCGACGCCTGAGGAGTTGGTCAGATGGATGAGCCACGAGGAAGAACTAGATCGCCTCTTGAAAGGCACCGAACTGACTGCATTCATTTATCGCGGCGCTGGCCCACAGCGCGGTGGTGTGTTAGGTGCGCTCAACATGGTTGCTGACAGTTTGAAGCTCTTGCCGAAGGAGAGTGAGACGAAGCAGAGATGGACAACCGAAGAATGGGCACGACAGCGTAGTGGCTGGATATTCCTGACATCGACTCCTCGATTCCGCGAGCGGCTGTTGCCCCTCATGAGCCTATGGCTGGACACGTTAGTGCTGCGATTGATGAACCAGGGCGATGCTGCGATGCGTCACGCATGGTTTGTGCTTGATGAGCTTGCCAGTCTGCAGAGACTGCCACAATTGCACACCGCGCTGACCGAGAATCGCAAGTCCGGGAATCCCGTCGTGATCGGTTTCCAAGGCCGTAGCCAACTTGAAGTACGCTACGGGCACGAAGCTGAGTCAATGCTGTCGCAGCCGGCCACCAAAATCTTTTTGCATACCAGTGAGCCTCGTGCAGCGAAGTGGATCTCGGACACGATTGGCGAAGTGGAAATGGAACGCGTTAGGGAGACGGTGAACACGCATCCTCTCAAAATTAGCAAGTCCAGGAGCTATCACAATGAAAGGCGAACGGAGCCGCTAGTGCTCCCATCGGAAATCAGTGGGCTACAGCGCTTGCACGCGTTGCTAAAAGTCGACAATCTGGTAGTGCCGTTCAGCTTTCCATATCTCGCTCCCGAGAAAACCGAACCCGGTTTCATTCCAAGAGAGATCACACCGCGTGTGGTCGAAATCGGAAAGCGTCAGCCTCAGCCGAGCACTGTGGCGGCGCAGGAGATCAGTCCGCGTGACCCGGAGAACTCCGAAGGCATCGCCGCCGGACAAGAACCATACTTCGAGTGAGTCATGCTGACCATCTCCAAGCCGCTGAGTGCCGGACAGGCGCAGACCTATCACAAAGAGGAGTTTGCAAACGCCGAGGAGAACTACTACTCCGAGGGCGACCGGATACACGGAGAATGGCACGGCCGACTCGCGCAAGAGTGGGGGCTGGGTGGTGAAGTGCAGGAGGAACACTTTCAGCGGCTCGCTAACGGTCAACATCCCTTAACCGAAGAGCAACTGGTTCGCCATCAAACAGCGCGCGAATACGTCAATGCACGAGGTGAGACGGTCAGCACTATGGAGCACCGCGCAGCTTGGGACGCGACGTTCTCGGCTCCCAAGAGCATTTCGTTGACCGCTCTAGTGGGTGGGGATGAAGCCGTGCGCCAGGCCCATCGGGACAGCGTCAAGGTCGCATTGAATGAGATGGAGCGGTTCGTACAAGCACGCATGGGCGGCAACCGTGTTCCGGAAACGACTGGCAAGTGGATCGCAACCAGCTTCGAGCATGACAGTGCGCGGCCGGTTAATGGATATGCGGCACCGCAGTTGCATACGCATGTTGTGTTCTTCAACCTCACCGAAACGAAAACTGGAGAGGCACGCGCTCTACAACCGCACGATCTTTACCGATCGCAACAATACGCAACGGCAATTTACCGCTCGGAGCTGGCGCTACGTCTCAAAGATCGGGGATACGAGATCGAAAGAGGGAAGAGCGGCCAGCCGGAGATTGTCGGATATACACGCGAGTATCTCGATGCTTCCAGTCCGAGAAGTCAGCAAATCCAGGCCTACCTCGAAGAACAAGGCTTGAAAGGTGCTGGCCCGGCGCAGATCGCAGCCCACCAGACGCGAGATGACAAATTGCCGTCCATGACGCATGCGGAAATGCAGAAAATGCATCGGGAAATGGCTGAGCGATTTGGAAATCAGCCAGAACAGGTGATCCACGCGGCCCATTCTCAAGAAGTCGAGAGAAATGTTCCAAATCACCAGCACCTGGAAACGGCTCTGACATATGCCCAGGATAAGAATCTCGAAAGGCACGCCGTGACTGACGAGCGCGAGCTAATGCGCGACGCACTGAAACGTTCGATGGGTGAAGGGAGCTTCGCGGAGGTCCGCGAGAGATTCGAAAAGCGCTTAGATTCAGGTCACCTGATTGAAGTGGAGAACAGATCGCCAGCTCGCGCGTTCACTACGGAAAAGATGATCCAGTACGAACGCGACAACGTGAGCGAAATGCGAAAAGGCCAAGGCCAACACGGAGTTCTTGTGAATCCCGAAACCTGGCAGGCTGTCCAGCAGAATCACACTCACTTGAGCGCCGGTCAGCGAGCAGCCGTAGAGCAGACTCTGGCCACTCGGGACAAGATAGTGGGACTTGAAGGGGTAGCGGGTGCTGGCAAGACCATCTCCTTGAGTGCAATCCGCGAAGCTGCGGAACGAGAAGGCTACCGGGTGATCGGACTCGCTCCCACATCGCGCGCTACCCACAAATTGGCGGAATCGGGAATTGAGTCGCAGACGTTGCAGCGCCACCTTATCCGGAACGAAGCGCCGAATATTGGCCAGAAACGGATTTTCGTTATCGACGAATCGAGTCTTACCAGTACGAGGCAAATGAATGAATTCTTCCATCGCCTGCAGGCGCCGGACCGAGTGTTGTTGGTAGGCGATACACGGCAACATGAGGCAGTGGAAGCAGGCAGACCATATAAGCAGCTACAAGAAGCGGGCATGCAGACGGCCAAGTTGGGTGAGATTGTGCGCCAGAAGGACCCAAGCCTGAAAGAGGCGGTAGAGCAGCTCGCCCGTGGAGACGTTTTCGGAGGAGTCGCAAGTCTCGACCAGCAGGTCCGTGTGCACGAGATCGTTAATCACCAAGAGCGGATGAGCGCAATAGCCCACGAGTATTCGCGACATCCAGAAGGGACGTTGGTAATCTCGCCCGATAATGAATCCCGACGCGAATTGAATTCGCTGATTCATCGCGAGCTGCAGAATCGTGGAGACGTGAGCAAAGACGAGCACAAGCTCCGAGTTCTGGAATCGCGTCAGGAGATGACAGGAGCAGACCGGCAGTGGGCCGGACAATATGAGCCTGGAGACGTGCTTCGATATTCGCGCGGAAGTAAAACCGAGGGCATCGCGCCGGGCGAATACGCACGGATAACTGCTGTCGACCCGAAAGAAAATCGGATAACGATCCACCGTGAGAACGGAAACGATCAGACCTATGATCCGCGGCGCCTCTCGGGGGTGTCCGTACATCGCGAAGCCGAACGCGACTTTTCAAACGGTGACCGCATTCAGTTCACCGCGCCATCACGCGAATTGCGCGTTGCTAATCGTGATCTCGGTGTCATCGAACACGTCAACTCTAACGGCGACTTTATAATCCAGATGGACTCAGGCCAGCAAGTCCGATTCAACATCCGCGAGCACCAGCACCTCGATTATGGTTACGCAGTGACCAGCCACAGCAGCCAGGGGCAAACCGCGGATCGTGTGCTAGTCAATGTGGACACCGAGAAGAGCGAGCTATTGGTGAACAACCGCTTCGCGTACGTATCCGTTTCGCGCGCTCGACATGGCGCAGACATTTACACGAACGACGAAAGCAAGCTTTCCTACAGCCTCAGCCGCGACAGTTCACCGCGTACCGCAACAGAGGTCGAACAGCAGCAGAGCGTACCGACCACCGAACCAATTTCCGCGCGGGGAGTCCCGTCTTCCGAAGAAGAGCAAGGCCATAGCCTCGGAATAGGACTTGGATGATAACGATGTCAATCTTCTCCGTAAACTCCTAGACAGGCAGACAGCACCCGCTTACAACAGTTAGTCTTCAGTTCATGAATCCTCCGACATCGCGCCAGCGGAGTAGTCTAAGTAAATATTTCCACAACTAACCATGTAACCTAGCGTGCAAGAGGGGGAATTCGGTGAGGCAATAACATTGTCGACGTGCGATTAGAGTGATCACGGGCGATCTTGTTCGGATTTCGTAACAAAGGTCACAACTATACTGTTGACATTTGAACTTATTGGGAATAGTTTTCTTCGCAATCGACGGACGGAAGGACAGAGATTTCGCGATCTTTGCTCCGAGGGGGCTCCGCCATCGATCTTCCCTAGGAAAAATCCTATTTGTGGCTTTGGAGCTGTCTGATTGAGACGGCGGCACAGATGTGTCGACGAAATGAACTTTCAGGAGACGATCGCTATGCAGCTAGTCGAACCCGACTACCCGGGAGATGATAAGCAAAACAGCCGCCTCTACAGGAAGACGCGCTGTTCTAGGGCGTTGATCACGCTGTTGATTGCAGGACTGCTAACCGCATCCTCAGGAGAGGCATTTGCGCAGGAGGCCGCTGAGCAGGCCGCCGCTGTGCAGGCCGCCGCCGTGCAGGCCGCCGCTCTGGCTAAGGCAACTACCCGGATGCCAGAAAAAACCAAAGGAGACTTTGTTACCAATAACGCTACGGTATGGAATGGCATTTTAGCCCAGTGTGGCACAGTGACTGATGCGTGCGCGAATGCTGCGGTATTTGCGGCCAGCGCAGAATGCGAAGACAGCGCCAAGTTTTTTAGAAAAGGCACGAAGGGTTGGCAGATATTCAGCATAGTGCTTACTCTTGCTTCCGCGGGTTTTACTGGCGTCGGCGCTTCAACAACGTTAAGCAACGCAAAGGTATACAGCACATTGGGCGGCACGACCGGTCTCGGAGCGCTTCTCCCTACACTCAACGCAAACGCTACCGGTGATCAGGCGGGAATGACGACCGTCGCCTCGACAATAGCAAAACTACAAGCGTATGCGCTGGGGACAGGGGCACCACCGACACCTCCAACAGCCGCCGCACTCTTCCAACAGGCTCGAATCTACGGCGCAATGTGTGCATCAGCGGCGAACGCGTCACCTGCGAATAACTCGTCGGCCCCCTCAGCCAAGCCGTCGGGAGGGAAGTGAAACCAAATTATGTGCTGACTTCAACATCATGCAAATGTTTAAGCCGTCAACTGGATCGCAGTGAAAGAACCGGGAGGCTCGAGACAAGCCGGCCGATCACTCAAGTTTGGTTGATTCATTCCCCCGGGGGATCAATACGATGAAAGCAATATGCACTGCTCTGGCCCCTGCTTTTCTGTTCGGTTGCATTGCACTCTCGGCCCAGCAACCAAACGCCACTTCGCAACAGAACGCCGCTCAAACGGAAAAAACCACCCAACTGGCTCCAAAAACCGTTGAACAATTACAAGCCATCGAGAAAGATAAGGCACAGCAGACCGCCATCGAGAAGAAGCTCTCCACACAGCTCCGCTACACAGTAAGGGCCTCCAAGGGTCAAAAACCCGTCGAAGGCGCACCGTTCCTTGCATCAACTGTCCAAGCCCTGCCTGAAACACTGTTGCAGGTCACTGTCAAAGGCACGATCTCAGAGGAACTGCAGACGTTTGTCAAGGCTCAGGGTGGAGTCGAGATCAAAGCCGTTCCAAAGTACAACATCATGAGCCTCCGGCTGCCCGCCAACAAAGTTGAGACAGTGGCTGCCCGGCCAGAAATTAAGTCCATGGAGTTCTCAGCTAAAGCCCTTACAAATCAGGTGATCTCCCAGCCGCAGGACCCCGAAGGAGATATCTCTCACGCCGCCACTGCCGCCCGTACTCAGTTCAATACCACTGGTGCAGGCGTCAAAGTCTGCGTCATATCTGACAGCGTGGACTATCTCGCCCATGCCCAGAGCAGTGGCTCACTCGGTCCGGTGCAGGTGCTTCCGAGCCAAGCTGGCGCCGGGTCGGGGGAAGGCACAGCCATGTTGGAGATCGTTCATCGCATTGCACCCGGTGCAAGCCTCGCGTTCGCCACCGGAGACCCGACCGATGCATCGATGGTCCTCAACATTTTCCTGCTCAAGGATGCCGGCTGCAACATCATCGTCGACGACCTCACCTATACCAATGAATCTCCGTTCCAGGACGGTCCCATTGCCCGCGCTGTTCAAGAGGTTGCCGACTCCGGCATCCTGTACTTTTCCTCGGCCGCCAACAGCGGAAATCAAATGCATGGAACCTCCGGGACATGGGAGGGTGATTTCAATCCGAGCGGTCGAACCTTCACCGTCAGTTACACAGGTCCTGACGGGCCCACCACCACGACGTTCGTCGCACACCAATTCGCCCCCGGCGTAATCTTCGACACCATCAACAACATGGACGGTGTCGAGACTGGCGCGAACTTTGCCACTCTGTTTTGGGATGACCCGCTTGGCGCTCAAAGCAACAACTACGAGATTGCCATACTGGATCAGAACGACAACGTGACCAGCATCTCCAACACCGGTGCGGCCGATCCGTTCGAGTCGGCCCAATATAGCCTCAACTCTCGCATCGCCATTTTCAAGAGGACCACCGACCAGAACCGCTTTCTGCATCTAGCTACCAGCCGCGCGCAAATTGCCCTCGGTACCTCCGGTGCAACCCAAGGGCACAACGCCTCTAGTTCCGCCAACGTCTTCACGGTTGCGGCCATCAGTGCAGGGACGGCTGCTTTTGTCGGCGGTCCCACGGTCCACGCTGAAGACTTCAGCTCCGACGGGCCGCGCCGCATGTTCTATCGAGCCGATGGCACTCCACTCACTCCCGCGAACTTAACCCACACCGGTGGCCAGTTGCTAAACAAGCCCGATATCACCGCCGCAGATTGCATCACCACCGACGTCCCTGTCCAAGGCTTGTCTTTCTTCTGTGGTACCAGCGCTGCCGCCCCACACGCGGCCGCTATCGCTGCTCTCATTAAGTCCGCCTTTCCCAGCCTTAGCCCCGCCCAAATTCGCAGCGCCCTGACATCCACCGCCCTCGACATCGAAACTCCGGGTTGGGACAACGTTTCAGGGATCGGGATCGTCATGCCCGGACCTGCCCTTGGCACCGCCAGGGCTATCTCACTGAACGGTGCGGCCGCTCCCGTCGAGGCTTCATCCCCGACTCTTGGTACGGCCGCAAAGTTGCCCGTGGACGATGACAAAAAGGTTTACCCACACTAACCGGAAGGAAAGGGAGGGAAATATGCGTCGCGCAATCACGATTCTGGGATTAAGCATGCTAGTGAGCTCAAGCGCAGTCGCTCAGCAGTGGGTCAATCAACTTCCAAAAAAGCCGCAAGACGAACTGACAGTTCAGGATTTGAAGCAAGCATTCAACAACTACTACGAACAGCACCCAGATGTTGTAAATGAAGCTAAGAAACAGGGGTTAGCATTTCACGAGGTCCATCTCGAAGGAGCACAAAAAACAAAAGAAAAGGAGATCGAAGCCTACAAGTTGTTCAAGCGATGGGAATGGTACGCCGTACCAAGGACCTATCCGACCGGAATCTGGAATTACGAGAAAATTGACAGCGCGGTCGAAACGCTGAAAAACAAAGACGACGGCATGATTCTGAATCAGGCAAACACAAATGTGCTCGACGCGAGAATTCAAGAGCACAACGTGACATGGCCGAAAAAATTCTGGAAATCCCTCGGCCCCTCAGACGCGATCGATGACACAAATATGGGACGAGTAAACTCCATAGCTTTCGATCCGTCAGACTCAAAAGTAATCTATATAGGGACACCTGATGGGGGTGTGTGGAAAACCGAAGACGGCGGGTCAACGTGGGACGCGAAGTTTGATTCCCAACCCACGCTCAGTGTCGGAGACGTAGCCATCGATCCGAAGGATCCGAAGATTCTCTATGTAGCAACCAGCGATCCGTTTGGCTATAACGTGCCATTTTGGGGAGGAACATACAGTGTTGGCGTTAGGAAGAGCCTGGATGGCGGACGCCACTGGGGAAAGACAGGCCTTCGTTGGAAGGTCGGTGAGCAACGAACGATTCGTCGATTAGTGATCCATCCCACGGATCGAAAGATCCTTTTGGCAGCGACGAGCGACGGTCTGTTTCGTACCAACGACGGCGGAACCACATGGAAGCAGATTTTGACGGCGAGCACGTACGACGCACAATTCCAGCCAAATGACGGCAACATTGTATATGCGACAACCACTCAGGTCCTGAAGAGCACGAATGGAGGCGCCTCGTTCACTCCGCTATCGGCTACGTGCAACGGAACGCGCTACAGCCTTCGGATTGCAAGAAGCAAACCAACGACAGTCTATACGTTGTGTTCGGATGCGGTCGTCCAGAAAAGCATCAATGCCGGCGCGACTTGGACAACCGCGAACCCCTCAGGCGTCAATCTATACGGGTACTACGATACGGTGCTCGCGGTTTCGCCCGTCGACGACAATGAGGTGTACGTCGCTGGCTATGACATGATGCGAACCACGAACGGCGGGACCACCTGGACCAGCGTCCCTGTCGCGGGTCACGTCGACAACCACTGCATAGCATTTTTCCCGAACAGCGGCTCGTCTCTGTTGGTTGGGGACGATGGCGGGATCTTCAAGTCTACAAATTCGGGGTCAACGTGGACAAGCCTAAACAAGAGCCTGTCCATTACCCAGTTTTACGATCTCGGAATCAGTAAAACCGATCCAGCCGTGATGGCATTGGGAGCTCAGGATAACGGTAACATGAAGTTCAATGCGGGCGCGTTCAGCAGCATCACCGGCGGAGACGGGATGAGAGATTTTGTGGATTGGAGCAACGCCAACACAATCTATGCGTCCACACAATATGGCTCCTTCAATCGCAGCACGAATGGGGGATCCTCCTTCACTTCCATTGACACTCCCAATTCAGGTGCGTGGGAGGCTCCATGGCAACAAGATCCGATTACACCAAATACGATATACGCTGCGACAGACAAGGTGTACAAAAGCATTGATCAAGGAACGCATTGGACGGCAATTAGCAGCCCGCTAGCAGGTGTTGGATTATTTGGCGAATTGAAAGTCGCGCCGAGTGATGTGAATTCCATCTATGCAGGCGGAGGAACCAAGCTGTATCGCACAAACAACGGAGGGTCAACCTGGACGGACGTCACGCCGGGACTTCCAGTGGCCACGAATTTCATTACGGATGTAGATGTGAGCGAGAGCGACCCGAATCATGTTTATGTGACGTTCAGCGGATACAATGCGGGCGAGAAAGTGTACAAAAGCAGGAACGGGGGAGCGACTTGGATCAACATAAGCGGTGGCCTGCCCAACATACCGGCAGACTCGATTGTTCATCAGTCGAGAGCAGATGATCCATTGTATGTCGGAACGGACGCGGGGGTCTATTACAAGACCGACCATTTACACGATTGGATACCATACAAAGAAGGTCTGCCAAACGTCATCGTGGACCATTTGGAGATTCACTATGGGACCAAGGTGATTCGAGCCGCAACGTACGGCAGGGGGACATGGGAAGCTCCGCTGGTGAAATGATGCGGGCCGGACAGGCTCAACTGCCTGCCGCGGGGCGAAGCGAGATGATTCTGTCCGCGAGAGAGTACCAGATAGATTGACCGGATTTCAGGGGAACGACGACTTCATGATTTTGAGCGAGTTTGGTAGTTTGAGAATCCTCGCAAGCCGGATTTCCTTGCGAGGAAAGAATAATCTGATAAACATCGTCGGCAGTCGGTTTGACTAAAGTATCTTTACTGCCTGTCGGAATTGTTGCGTCGTGTTCGATAAGTACGGGAGCGTCGACCCTCTTCAATGTCGCCGCAAACGACTTTCCTCGGACGCAGGCCGTGGATGCAGAAACGGGTACGCCCTTTCTTACAACGACGTAGACGTAGTAGCTAACTTTGATCGGGGGTTGAGTCGCAGAGTCACTGTTTGGGCCAGCTGGTATGCCGCGGGTCGTATCGCGGCTATAAGCCAGAGTTTCTCTTATGGGCGACTGCGCCAGAAGAGGTGTTGCCAATGCTAGAAGCAAAAGCGAATAGGCCAACTTCATGCGATTTGAACCGGCTCTCAGTTGATTAGATGCGCACAAGAGACGAGAGGTGCACTCATAAGGCGGCCTCTATTGTTCAGCGTGTTTAAGGGGACATCATAAACGAAGTCAGCGCCTGAGTGGCCGTCGGGTGTGGGCGTTGACGTAACGTGGCGGAACGTTTCAGACGGTGGTGGACCAATCGCGAAATTGCAGGCCTTCGCCGTCAAATCGATTTAAGGATGTGCGACATGGGTAAAGTGTACTTCCACATTATGCTCTTGCTGCTCATATTGACTCGCAGCTTCGCTCAGACAACGAATGAGGCTAGTCTCCAGAAGATACTTTCGAATCCCAACGTCTGGGGCAAGGACTTCTCGACGGCTCTAGCGGATGTTTTGGTATTGCAGAAGGTCGGCGAGCACGAACTCAAAGTGGAACCAAATAGTATTGTTGGTTTCAAGCCGCTCTCACCTGATAATCCAGGTAAGGCAATTGCTGATCTACAGCAAGCATTGTCAACCGTCTCCCGATATTCAGAGCATGTCAGCTTACTTTTGGGCTGTGGAGAAGGCGCTGCTAAAGGGCCGTGTACAGCGAGAGTCAATTCTGGAGGTCAGACGGTCAAGACAACACGCGAGTCAGGTCAGTCCACATTTGTTTCATCGGCCCCCAGGAAACAATTTTTGGCACCTACGGCTACAGTTGAAACGCTAAGAAAAGAGTTTGGGCCTCCCGAAAGAATTTCTCAAGAAGTGATCCAAACTGAGTATGAGAGGCAGCCCGTTATAGTGACGAAATATCACTATGCGGGCGACGCAGTAGTCTTCGCGACGACTAACATGAAGCCCAATGGACAACTCGACCATGCCGATGTGAACGCAGATGCTGTCGCGCAAGTTTTATCTGCTCGCGAGAATAGGAAGGAGCCGCAGAAATGAATAGTATGCGTTTTCCGGAACTATTGGTAATTGGCTGCCTTGTTCTCTCTAGCGCATGTAAGAAGGCATCGTCGGTTGCAGAGTCTTCCCACGAAAGTTCGGAGACAATACAACTCGTCGATATCGCCACCGATGCGACAGACCCCTACGATTCGTCAGACACGGAACCTAGCATCGCTGTGAATCCCGCAAATCCGAATGAGATTGCCGTTGTGGCATTTTCGGGCGCCTGGGGCGACGGTGCTATGGCTCCAGTTTGGAAATCGCGAGACGGAGGTGTCCATTGGAGCAAGGTGCCACAGATACCTCCGCCAGCATCTGGTTGGGCGGGGCCGGGAGATCAGAAGATTGCGTACGATTCGGCTGGCCACTTGGTAATCGCAGAATTGGGCGAGGATACGAGCAATCCTAACGGCCCGACCAAGAATTTTGTTTATCACCAGGTTTCTGGTCCAGACGATCCTTTGAAGCCGGGTACAACCTACGGAGACGATCAGCCCCACATAGTCTTAGCCGTTCAAACAACTTCCTGTAAAGATGACCTCTATTCTGTTTGGCTCAACACACAGCCATCGAATGCAAGATCGATGGATTCGTCGTCGGCAGATCTTGGAGATCATGTGTCAGATGTCAGCGTCGGCGACAATCATCTATTTCCCAACCGAACAACGCGAGTTGCGACTGCTCCCGACGGGAAAGCTTACGTCGTTTACAAGACTCGTGAAGGACAGGCTGACGGTACATTCGAGGATGTCCATTTTAGAGTACTGCGATCGGATGATTGTGGTGCCACTTTCAACGGATTGGGACAAGGGGCAGGTGTCTCCATTTCAGGGGATCAGAAAATCCGAACCTTTTTCACGGACAATTTTGGCAACCACTCAAAGGGCAAAGTAGCACGCGCGAGAAGTAGCGATGCTTGGATTTCTACAACAACTCAGCCAGGAGAGGTTTACGTCGCATACGTCAGTCGTGATCAATCCGGATTCGCTCAAATATTTGTCGCGCATTCCAAAGATTCCGGATCGACTTGGAGTTCGACACGAGTGACGAACGGCAAGAATCACTCAGCGTTTCCCGAAATTGCGGTCGCACAGAATGGCAATGTGGGTGTCATGTACATTGACTTCGACGACTCGCAAACAAGAACGGTGTTTCGGCATAGGTTCGCGATATCTATCGACAGTGGAAAGACCTGGCAGAACGCCACTCTTCAGAAGCTCGATCCAGACGGCATTCAGAACGCTGCCGACGGTTTTTTGTGGGGAGACTATGAGGGGTTGGCAGCAGCCAATAATGTATTCTACGGAGTTTTTACAGGAGACTCGATCAATAGGACTCTTCGTCAACTCGACCCCATCTTCTTTAAGGTGTCCGCTGCGGCGTTGCAATGAGGTCAAACACTAACAGCCAATCCCCGAGTATTGCCAAGAGACCGCCTGCGAGCGGACGTCCGAAATTCCTTTCGTCCCGGGTGGATTTGGCGCTCCGGCGCGGTCTGCGTTGCCGAAGGTCTTACCCGCTTGCTATCGGCATGAGCCGCAGCCCATATGCATGAGCCAGTTCCTAGTGCCCAAGGGATTTGTAGCAGTGAAATCGGCCGAAATTTACACAGTTTGGCTGCACAGCTCCTACACAGGTACAAATTGTCACATTATCTACAATTAAAACAATCAGATATAAAAGTCTTATCACCCGCTCAGGATGACAAATATGACGCGCCCTTGCTCACCACGTATCCCCGCCGCCCCGCGGCGGCCACGCTCCCAGCGCGCGCC
>JBAUAN010000071.1:0-12560 GCA_049675725.1 Candidatus Sulfotelmatobacter sp.
CTGCTCCGGGCTCAACACCAACGCCGCTTTCGGTCGTCCCATCGCCATAGGCACCTCCATTGTGCATCAGAGACACCTATTTTCCTTGCAATACTAATGCCACTTACTTATGGGACAGAACACTAGCAGGCGGCTGAAAAACTACTGCTTTTCTGCAAGCCAAACATGTTAAGAGTGGAGCATGCGAGGCGAGATCATCAGCAGAGTCAGATGTTCAGTTATCTGTCGCCGGAGACGCGAGTGCGGAAAGATCATCCGCTGCGGGCGATCCGGTCCATGGTGGACGAAGTGCTTGCCCAGTTGTCGCGACGGTTCGACAGCATGTACGCGAGAGCGGGCCGTCCGTCGATTCCTCCCGAGAAGCTGTTGCGAGCGCAGTTGCTGCAGATGCTGTACTCGATCCGCAGCGAGCGATTGCTGATGGAGGAGATCGATTACAGCATGCTGTTTCGCTGGTTTGTGGGATTGAACTTGGACGAAGAAGTGTGGGACGCGACCACGTTCACCAAGAACCGGGACCGGTTGCTGGAGGCCGAAGTGGCAAAAGAGTTCCTGGCGCAAGTGGTGGCGCGAGCGCGGATCACAGGCCTGACTTCGGACGAGCACTTCACGGTAGATGGGACGCTGCTGGAAGCCTGGGCAGGGGCGAAAAGTTTCCAGCGGAAGGACGGAAAGACCCTGCCTCCGCCGCACGATCCTGGCAGCTCGGATCAGCTATCGGGATTGTCCCGAAGGCAGCCAGCGTAGAGAAGTACGAGGCAGCGTTCGTCTGCCCGAGATGCGGTGCCGAGTTATGAAAAAACCCGACCAAGCTGACGTTCGGCGAGTACATGTGAGGGTAAACGGGATCACATTCGAGTCGGTTCGAATTCGACACGATCTTGGCGCGAATCATTTCGATATTGTGATCGACGATCCCCACGTCGGCGCTTTGCTCTGACCCCTGCCGTCCCCAGTCTGGAACTGCGAGACGAAGACTCCGATTGGCGGCAGGTGACACTGGACGAATTGAAGAAGATTCTCACGGATGACGGCGTACTCGCCGAGGCTGGCGAAGAACCGCAGGCGTTTGTTGAGCGCGAGTCCTTCAACCGCCTCGTTGCGGAGGGCGAACACATGATGAAAGCGGAGATTGCCGTTTTCAGGGCTGGTTTATGTTGTAGTTTGAACGACTTACGTGACTCTGGGTGGCCGCCTAAGTCTTTGAAAAGTCGTTAGAGACGTAACGAGCGTGGGTTGAAATCACGGGTTCAAGAACTCGTCGTTCGTTCACTCAATTTCGAGTCTCCCTTGCGCTCGTCGTGATCGGAAGCTGCTCTTTTTCACTTCGCGATTCTCCTCCCACCTTCGGCAGAATAGGTTCTGCGTTTTGTAACGCCACCAGATGTCTTACGCTTTCTGACTTGGACGGTGTGTTTAGAAGAGCCGACAGCAGTAGCGAACGCAGCGGGACTCAGCGCGGTGAGCACGGCAGCGGGATTCTTGTCGATGACGGTGAGCAAAGTGCGAGCCGGAGCCTCTGGGGTCCTCCGCCCTCCCTCCCAGTGCTTGATAGCATCAAGGCTGAACCCAAAGGTGTCAGAGAATCTGGCTTGTGTCATACCAAGTCGATTTCGGATCGCTTTCACGTCAACTTCCTTGGGCACCTGTACCTTGAATCCTTCTTGCTCCCCAGCAAGAAAAGCCTCAACGTCGTTAAGGCCATCCATCATCTGCTCGAATTGTGTTTTCATGCTACCTCCCGTAGGTCTCGAAAATACTATCGGCCCGTTTCTTTAGCGTATTGCGCTCTGCCTTCGACAGATTTTCTTTCTCATTCTTTGGAAAAACGGTGACCGGAAAAACCGGAAATCGTTCACTGTGCCAGATATACACAACCCGCGCCCCGCCACTCTTGCCCATGCCTTTGCGTGCAACCCGGACCTTTCGAAATCCGCCCGTTTCACGGATCAGGTCTCCACATTCTGGGTCAGCCGCGACGAGTGCCACGATGTCCGCACGCTCCTCCTCGCTGAAGAGCTTGTTGGGTATGGTGAGGTAAGTAGGCGTTTCGACAACCGTCTGCACGACTCTCTTGTACTCCATTGGACACCAACAGTCAAGCGCAATTGTATGCCATTGGACGCCACCCCTGGCAAAGCTAGGATCGTGTCCTGGACGAGGACCTAAGAGGCCGACGATACGGTACTTTGAGGCAAGAACCTGACCAACACTCCTGTTTTGCTTTGCCCGCTAGACCGTTACCAGTGGACAGAGCTTGCGCGCGTCGCAATTTCGCCTCGGAGGGGCTGAGGCGTGTCCTGCAGCATGTGCTGTGCGCTCGTTTCTTTTCAGGAATGTTGTCTTACTCTTAGACACGCGAAGGCACGACTGCGAGTCACCAGCGATTGGACTAACTCGCACCCACTTTGATCGCAGCGCCGATTGCCTGTTCCACGCGGTTGCGGCCACCGCGCTTTGCTTGGTACAGAGCCGTGTCCGCGCAGCGCAACAGCAGTTCTGAATTTGTGGACGATTCTGCCACAGTCGCACCCATGCTCACGGTGACGGTCTTTGCTCCGAGAGGCGTGTGGATCGGTTGGCTTGAAATTAGTTCCCTGATTTGATTGGCTCGCCGAAGTGTCGTTGCCAGGTCACAGCCGGGTATCACCAGCAGGAACTCTTCTCCGCCGTAACGGCCGATGCCGTCGTACTCGCGCAGGCTATCGGAGAACCGCTTCGTAATTTCCTTGAGCACACAGTCCCCGGTTTCGTGCCCAAACTCGTCATTCACTTTTTTGAAGTGATCCACATCCACCAGAACAATGCCGACAGGGGTGGCATCACGGCGTGCACGGGCAAGTTCCCGTTCCATAAATGCGAGGATTTCACTGCGATTCCAAGCGCCGGTCAGGAAGTCGTGGCTCGCCACAAACTGCAACGCGGTGTTCGCGGAAACCAGCTTCTGCTGTAGATCAACGATTCGCTGGCCCACTAGCAGGCGTGCCTTCAACTCCAGGGGATCAAAAGGCTTTGCCAGGAAGTCATCCGCGCCGGCGTCCATCGCTTCGAGCATTTCGTCTTGACGATTCTTGGCCGTCAACAGGATCGTGTACGTGTAGTGCTCGTCCTCGGAGCGGGCGCGAAGCCGGCGGCAAATCTCGACTCCATCAATCTCTGGCAGCACCCAGTCGAGCATGGCCAGCCTTGGTGCGTCCTGCCTGGTGAGCAGTTTCCACGCTTCTTTGCCGTCTTTCGCGCACGTGAAGTCGAAGCCCCATTCCTTCAAATGGATCTGGATCAGGTGCTGATAGATGGCGGAGTCTTCCGCGACCAAAATGGACCCGGCGCGCTTCTTGGAAGGAGATGATTTCGCTTTTTCAGTTCCCTTGGTTTTCTGCATCGTCAGTGGGCATCTCAGCTTTCTCCAATTTGGCCAACTCGACTGCCAACCAACCTTCCAGCAAATTGCGATCGTCCTCGGGAATAAACGAAAAGCGCACTCCGGCCCGACCTGTGCTATCGGCATTTACCACTCTGCCGGTCGCGTGAATCACGCCCATCCCCGGAATCGAGAATTGCGTGAGAACTTCGCGATTCATGGGCAGCGCCTGCCCACACTGCAAGGCCAACCCGCCAATGCTAAGGTCGCTGATCCGGGCTTGGATCTCTCCCACCTCGGCGACTCTTGCCACCACCGCAATATCGACGGGAACGCGAGCGGCCCGTCTGCGATTTTGCAGCATGGTTCCATAAGCAGCTCGCATACAACGCCTAGCATGGTCGATGTCCGCGGGCTTGTGAATCATGAAGTTAGCCCCAACCAGAAGGGCGTGCGTTTCTGATTGTCCACTGACCATCGCCACTATCGTTGAGTTGCTATTCGGGGACGACTTGCGCGTGGCTCTCACAATGCGCGTCGGGTCGGACACTCCGTCCCAGTCCACAATCACCGCGTCAAGCCTGCGGTGAGTGACCGCGTCCAGAGCAGGGTCCAGCTCGCGGCAAACTTCTGTTTTGATTGCAAAGCTTTCCAAAATCTGATTCATCACGCACAGCACTTGCGTGTCACTTGTAAAAAGAAGGCCATCGAGTTGAACATGCTCTTTCATAGAATCCCCTCAGGCAATGGCAATTTAAGGACCAACCAATGCGAGGGTGAGCAAAGTCTTAGCGGTCTTCCACTTGTCGACCCTGCGCTGTGCCTCACTGCTCGATTGTGTAGTATGCGTTCTGGACTAGTGTTTGCTGAACAGACGGTTCCGCGAACGGAACTTCCAACGAGAAGTTGGGTCGCGGCCGCATGCGGTCCTTCTCGGCCGTACGTTTCAACCCGCGAAGACGCGAACATCCACCGGCGTGTCTCTTCTTGACGTGTTCGGATTTCGTAACAGGAATGACCAGCCGTTCGAGTCTGTGTTGCTCTTGGGTTAAGCTTGATCGTTTGATTGCAGTGAGTTGCTTATTAGTATTCGTCCGAAGTTCGCTATGTGAAATGGGTCGGACCGACCCGTGGGCGGCAACAATATCGGTTTGGACGAACAGCGGATTCCGTCAACAGAAGGGCTGTTAAGCAGTGGTTACGTCGCAGCGTTTAGGACGCCAACCTTCGAGCACGCCGCGTCTCCGCCGGGTGCTCCGTATTCTTGGTTGCTTCACGACCATTCAGAAGACTCAACCTGTCGTACCGTCACGTATCGGGAACGTGAAAGGGTTGCGGCATCCCACACTGGCTATACCCATGCGCAACGTACCGTGTGCACCCAACAACACTGGGTTGGTAGCGTTGTATCGGACAAGGAGGAAGCCCGCAGCTAGGGCCTTGGTCGAATGAACAAGCCTAATACGTTCAAACTTCTAGCGATTGACGATGACCCGCAGAGCCTGGCATTGATTACGGACGAATTGGCACAGGAGGGACTAGAGATCCTCGTCGCGGACGACCACAAGACTGTCTTCGAGCTCTTTCTGCTCGCTCGCCCGAGAACCGTCCTGCTTAACCTCTCCTCGCCCGAAGCTTCCAGCATGGATTTGCTCGAGCGTATGGTCGACGCCGATCCGTTAGTAAATGTGATCCTGATTTCGGACCACTACTCGACAGATTCCGCAGTGGAGGCCATTCAAAAGGGCGCATGCGACTATCTGACCAGGCCTGTCGATTTTCGAAGGCTTCGCCATCGGATTGCGAGTTTTCTGGCGGAAGCAGAGATCCGCCAAAAAACGTTGAGCCTAGACCAGGAGTTGCTCCGGGCATGTCAATTCGAGGGGATCGTCAGTCGCAGCCCGTTGATGCTGGACGTCTTCGCGAAGATGCAGCGGGTTGCGCCGCATTTCAGGACCGTCCTCATCACGGGCGCGACGGGAACTGGTAAGGAACTGGTTGCGCGGGCACTGCATAGGCTTAGTCCTGGGTCCGCGGGTGAGTTTGTGGTCTGTAATTGCTCAGCTTTGGTCGAGAGTCTGGTCGAGAGTGAAATGTTTGGGTACGTGAAGGGTGCTTTTACGGGCGCGACCCAAGATCGCGCCGGCCTTTTTGAGAGCGCTAACGGGGGAGCTATCTTCCTCGATGAGATCGGGGAACTCACGCCAGGCGCCCAGGCTAAGCTTTTGCGAGTCTTGGAAGATCATCGGGTTCGAAGAGTTGGCTCATCCGTTACGCGCGATGTAGATGTGCGAGTCATAGCAGCTACGAACCGTGACCTGAGGGCCATGGTACAGCAAGGTGAGTTTCGCGAAGACCTTTACTACCGGATCGCGGTGGTCGAGATCGCTCTGCCTGCACTCGCAAGTCGACGGGAGGACCTGCCACTTCTCGAGAGACACTTTGTAGAAAAGTTCGCGGCAGAATATAAGAAGCCCATTTCCGGCATGACCAGGAGATCGCAGGGCCGATTGGCCACCTATCCGTGGCCCGGAAACATCCGGGAGCTTGAAAACGTAATCGGGAACGCGTGCATGATGGCAGATGGTAAGTTCCTTGACATCAATGATTTACCAGAAAGAATCCGGGCCCAGTCCGGTGCCCAGTCGCTGACCGACGAAGCTCTCTTTTCGCTCGAAGAGTTGCAACGGCGCCATGTGATGCGAGTGCTTGAGCGGGTGGGAGGCAACAAAGCGCGAGCCGCTAACATCCTCGGTGTCGGACGTGCGACGATTTACCAGCTGCTGTCAAGGATGAAGCTTGAAAAGCGGGGCGAGAGCGCATAGCGCTAGCTCGTCGGCGTCAAGCTGCGGAGCCTAGGACGCTGGCACTTCCGACTTGCTCCCGGCGCGGAGAATTCGGTGTTTCCCCACGTTCTTCCTAAGCCGTCTCCCGGTCCCCAGCGCAGACGAATCGTCCGAGTGATCCCGCGCCCAGAATGTAAACAAAGTCCAGATTCTGAACACCCAATTGCTCGGTTACCGGCGCAAGTGCCTTTGTAATCGCAGCTTAATACAATGCCCGTTGGTCATGAAAATGCACTAAGACAGTGCGGCAGCTCCGAGTTCGGAGGTCTCGCGGAAAGCAGTGGGTTTCTTCGGCTCACGATTCGGAACTCAGACGTGGCGTGTCCCCCTAGGCTCAGTGCATCACTGGTTCCGTGTAGTGCCAACGGTGTGCTCGCCTTTGGATCGAGAGGTGAAGTGTGACATCGGACATGGCCTTTGAGTGTTTGCTAGTTTCCCGAGATCCCGGCGTCGTATGCGTCATGAACAGATTGCTCAACAACCTCTCCATCTCCGTCAATGTCTGTTTGAGCTCCTTGAAGGCCTTCGACCAGCTGTCGGAAGGCAGTACTGATCTCGTCATCGTTGACTGGGAAGACGACTCTGCAGAATTCCTCGGGAAAATTCGGAAGTCTCGGGGATGGCAGAAGCCGACTGTGGTCGCCGTGTCAGCGAAAGAGTGTCGAGTGCCGGGCGCGGACGTGTGGCTTCGCAAACCCGTAACTGCTGAGTCGGGTGCCAAGTCTTTGAAAGCTGCCTATTCCCGGATGGTCTACGACTATCGCCGGCACGGTAGGTATGCGCTGATGAGCGCGGCCGTCGCGACCGACGGCAAGGGCCGATCCGTGAGTGTGACGGTCACGGATATCGGCGATGGGGGAGTAGGCCTCAGCAGCAAACAGGAATTCATCGTCGGCGACACGTTGGGTTTTCGTCTCCTCCTGCCCAGCACGGACAGAATCATCTACATCCATGCGCGAGTCCAGTGGACTCGGCAATATGGCGCCGTGGGATGCGAGTTTCTCCACATTTCTCCGGTTGACCTAAACATTCTGCATGATTGGCTCACAAGCAAGAACCAGATCAAGAAGCCATCGGTCGAGTTCTGACGAAAGACAGACAGGTTGCGGATAACCTGTCGGTCTTTTTCATACCGACGTCTCTATTCCAAAACTGAGGGATCGAAAGCGTGTCCGAACAACATCAACCCGGGAGCCATGTCAAGACCGCCTTACCGCATCTGCGTCAAGTCGAGGGGCGCGAATGGTGGTTGTGGGGATTTGCGGTCGCCGTCACGCTGGTCTTGACATTCGGAATTCTGGCGCTGACCTTCCCCGGCTTCTATATGGCCAGTGACAGAGCTTATTCGTTGAGTCTTAGAGAGTGGGTTCGCGGGCTTGCGGCCCTTGTTTTGCTGTTCGACATCTATACGATCTATCAACATTTGCAGCTTCAACGGATGCGGCGGCAACTGGCGGATCGTGACCGGCTCTTTCAACTCATCAGCGAAAATGCAGCAGACATGATCGCCGTGGTCGACAAGAACGGACATCGTCTTTACAACAGCCCGGCGTACCAGAAAATCCTCGGGTATACCCAGGACGACTTAACGAACGCTTCTCCAATGGAACAAATCCATCCGGACGACCGCGCCCGTGTACTCGCGGCCGCTGAAAAGGCCCGAATCACTGGGCGGGGGGAGCGGCTTGAGTATCGCATCCGCCATAAAGACGGCTCGTGGCGAGTTCTTGAGTCCACTGCCAGTGCCATTCGCGGAATAAATGGCGAAACCGAGGGACTCGTAGTCGTGAACCGTGACATCACCGAACGCAAGCGAGCCGAGGAAATGCTGGCGCACAGCGCGTTCCACGACGGTTTGACGAACCTTGCGAACCGCACCCTTCTTCTTGATCGCATGGGGCGAGCTCTGGCGACATCCAGACGCCACGCCGATTTCAAGTTTGCCGTCCTATTCATCGACATCGACGGGTTCAAGGTCTTTAACGACAGTCTTGGACACGCCGCCGGAGATGCTCTGCTGGTACAAATTGCGGGGCGCCTCACCGCTTGCCTTCGTCGAGTCGACACAATTTCACGTCCGCGACAGGGCGGCGGTGAAGAGGGCATGTTGAGCGACAACACGCTAGCCCGGCCCGGGGGAGACGAATTTGCGGTATTGGCGGAAGAACTTCGCGAGCCGAGCGATGCCATCCGCGTGGCCGAGCGCATTCAGCAAAAACTGGCCCTTCCCTTTGATGTGGATGGTCACGAAATCGTTATCACGGCAAGCATCGGTATCGCGTTCAACAATAACACCAGTGCCGAAGCCCAGGACGTGCTCCGCGACGCTGAGATTGCCATGTATCGAGCCAAACAAACCGGTAAAGCTCACTGCGAGGTGTTCGACAACGCCATGCACGCAAGTGCCATCAAGCGTTTGCAACTCGAGACGGACATGCGCAGAGCCGTCGACCTGGGCGAGTTCCACGTCTACTACCAGCCTATTGTGTCCCTGCAAGACGGACAAATTGTAGGGTTCGAGGCCCTTACGCGCTGGCATAGCCCCGGAGGTTTGGTTATGCCAAGCGATTTCATTCCGGTGGCTGACGAGACCGGCATCATCCTTGCTATCAATCGACAATTGCTGTCTGAAGCCTGTCGGCAGCTGCGCGGTTGGCACCAACTGTTTCCCCGCGACCCGCCGCTCTCGCTCAGCGTCAACATTAGTCCGAAACAATTTGCGCAGCCCGATCTAGCCTCTCAGATTGGTCAACTTCTTCAGCAAAGCGGTATGGATCCTCGTTGCGTGGATCTAGAGATCACCGAAACCATCGCCATGGCAGACGCGGAGAGATCGGCCGATGTGCTTTCGCAGCTGAAAGCGCTGGGCGTTGGTTTGGATATCGACGACTTCGGCACCGGTTACTCGTCCCTCAGCCGCCTACAGCGCTTCCCGGTCGACACTCTGAAGATCGACCGTGCTTTTGTGTCACACATGGATAGCGACCGGGAAACCCACGAAATCGTCCGCATAATTGTCATGCTGGCCCACAATCTGGGATTAAAAGTGGTCGCCGAGGGGGTGGAAACCATGGCCCAACTCGATCTTCTCAGGCACGTCGGCTGCGAGCGGGCCCAAGGTTACCTGTTCTCAAAACCTGTGGACCACCAGACGATTCTGAAGCTGCTGGAAGCAAACCGCGCGGAAGCCTGCGGCTTCCGACCCAAGGCTGTTGGATCAGCGTCCGCGTGACCGCGGCTGCCCGCTACCACGTGGCTGCCAGTCTGAGTTGGCAGGTTGAACCGAGTCACCCATTGCACGCTATGCCCCCTCGGATAACAGAAATAGCCATAGGCCACGAGCCTCAGATGGAACCAATGGTTGACATCGTCCTGCTTGCCGCGTCTTGCACACTCGATCGTTGTCACCAGCCGCAGAGAGAGTTTACGAGAATGGACAACACGCCGAACCTCTTCAGAGGTAACCAAACAGAGTGGGCTGGATCTCGAGAAAGAACCTCCATCCTCCCGTCAGGGCGGAGCTTTTTTCTTGACATCCCTTTTTATAGAACTCATTGACCGGTCCCGAGGGCCTATCCGACCAGCACCGCGGTAGATGGTTAGCTCGCACGCCGGCGTTTCAAGTCATTTTTTCAGCATTCGGTCAACCGCAGCGAACAACGAGTCAGGCCCTTTGCCTAGCATGGAATCGGACTTCTCATAGAAACCGCTGGCACCGTCTTTCACAAGTTGCGTCGCATTCTTCTGTGAGAGACTTGTCAACATCATCACCGGAATCGTTGCCGTCGCCGGATCGTTTTTCAAAACTCTCAACACATCCGGTCCGCTCATCTTGGGCAGCATAACGTCCAGCAGAATCAACGCGGGCGCGTGTTCGCGTGCCAGCCGCACAGCCTGGTCTCCGTCGCTCGCGGAGATCACCTCATATCCGGCAGTGGTCAAGGCCTGTTCCGTCACCACTCGAAGGAACTTGCTGTCTTCCACCAGTAGTACTTTCATGAGTGCCGCCTGCTTCTCCCTAGTATGCGCTCGTCATGCCACCGGACTCGGTGCTCCTCGCCTGCCAAACCGGGTTCGCAGCTTAACGCCGGAAACTCCAGTCAATTCCTTAGCTCGACTTTTTGCTTTATCACCCCGGGGGTGGCGTGGAATTGTCCATGCTCCAACTAAACTTCCTGACTGACTTGGTAGATGCCGGACCTAAGAACCATTTCATGTGTTCGTAGATCTGTGCTTGGACAAGCAGTCCGGGCAAATGCCGTGGCTGAAGCGGGCTTCTGAATGCTTCGTAACATAAGATTCCAGTTCATTCCAGGCTCCATCGTCGCTGCGGATTTTCTTGCACCAGGCGCAGATTGGAAGAAGCCCTTTCAGAGTCTTCACTTCGGCGAGCGCCTTTTGCAGCCTGCCGAGTGTGAAATGGAGGTCGCGCTCGGCTGTTTTCTGCTCCGTTACGTCCAGAGCATGGCCGACAACGTAGGGCGGATTGCCATTTTCCTGCACGGTGAGGTTCCGATACAGCCACACCCGCACTTTTCTGTCCCGGGCCACCACTCGCGCGTAGCCGGAATCTTGACGATGCTCTCGTACCCGATCGAGATAGTCCGGGAAGGTATGACGTACGGAAGGCGCCAAGAATTCGGCAAGGTTCTTGCCGGCCCAGCCGTCAGGCTCGCAACCGAGCGCGGATGCGGCCGCCGGGTTAAGGGATAGCAAAACACCCGACGGATCATGAGTGCAGATCAGTCCAAGGCTATTCTCGACAACACTCCGATACCGATCTTGACTCCTGTGGAGCTCAGCTTCAACGCGTTTGTACTCGTCGTAGAACAGACCGGGGGCAGAAGGTTCGATGCCAAAAATGAACTTGTCTCTCTCGACGCATTCCAGACCAACGTGTCCCTCGTATTCAGTACCCTTTTCTCCGATCCAAACAACCCGATGGCGCGCTTGCTCTCCTCCATGATCCAAGAGAAGGACTGCATCCACGGCCAACGGGGGCAGACCCCGTAGTCGAGCGCCATACGCAGCGATCTCCAGAGTAAAAGTGTTTTGTGAGAACGTATTCCCGAAGGCGTCTTTACCCAAGACCGTGACAGGCCTACAGCCTGGGATGCGCGGTTCTTTTCGAACACCTTTCGCCCAACCCGGTTTTGCCCCTGCGGACATACGATTCCCCAGAGCCCTTACAGCAATTACTCGGCCAATGCCGGGAAGAGATGAATGTTCGCAACCTGTATGTTTGCAACGCATTGGAACTGTGGATCGCCGTGCCCACGCACTCAGATGTCTCAACTGTCTTGATTTCAGACAATCGTGCGGCACAAAAACTCGCTCTTGGGAGTGGAGGCGAGGGCTAGACCAGTGCACGAAGCGTTGTCACCGCCCCTTTTGTAGGGCCCACCCGCCAGCCTCTATAATCTACGGCCCCACTGTTGTCGTGGAGCGGTCTGAAGGTGATGCCATCCGCCCGGAGGTGCGATTTGCCGGCTCCTCAGCAGGCCTGAAAAATCAGGCTTAGAAAGAACGTCACTTCGGTGCTATGGCCTTGTCCAGTTGGTGCTATGGTGTTTTCCAGTAGGCGTTCCTACAATGAGTTGATGAATGATAAGGTCAACAAGCACGTTCCCGACTCGGCGTGGGGTGAAATCAAAGCTTGCTGCGTGTGTGGCAAAGACACGATAATTTCGAAGCACGAAGAGCGTTCTCCGTTGTGTCCTGATTGCTTCGATGCTGCCGTTGCAACCGGTGGCAGATCGTTGCGGGAAAAACGTGCGCACGCTTGATCCAGTGCAGTCTGAAGCAGTGAGGCGATTCGGATCATCCATCTGCCGTCTTCCATTTCGCCAAACGGTTCTAAGAGTCAAGGCACGGGTTCCCGTGGAGGCCCTCGCGTAGGTGATCGTTCACCATGAAGAAACAATAGGCAGTGAAGGGCAGATTTCGGTGCAAATGCCGGCTCTAAGGAGACTCTGATTAAGTCCTCCCTTTCCACAACGAATATAGATAAAGTGGAGCCAGCATGAACACTCTCAGCAAACAGAGGACACTGGCGACCATGACCGGATTCGAGCGCTACACCAAGAAGACGCGGCGGGCGATGTTTCTGGAAGAGATGGAGCAGGTGGTGCCGTGGGCGAAGCCGGGCAACGGGCGACGGCCGAAAGAACTGGAACAGATGCTGCGGATTTATTTTCTGCAGCAGTGGTTCAATTTGGCGGACCCGGCGGTGGAAGAGGCTTTGTACGACTCGGCGACGCTGCGGCAGTTCGTGGGCATTGATTTGGGAGCCGAGCCGGTGCCGGATGAGACGACGGTGTGCAAGTTCCGACATTTGCTGGAAGAGCACCATC
>JBAUAN010000072.1:0-10196 GCA_049675725.1 Candidatus Sulfotelmatobacter sp.
TCGATTCCTCAATGTCGTTCGGATCGGACGCATGACCGCTGCGCTGTTCCTGGTCCAGCTTCGCGCGCAGCGCCTGCATCTTTAGTTGAACTTCGAGCAGCGCTTGGTCGGGCGGCATGGGCGGCAACGGCTTGCTGAGGTCAGTATCGACGCCGCCGTCATAAGCTCCGGGATTCAGACCGGCGAGCACGCTCTCACCATCCGGCCCCACCCAAACGCCCACATTGAAAGGCGTGCCCTCCGGCGTTTTCTCCAGCGACTCCGGACCTCCGACGGGCGCTGAGGATCCCCAAACCAATTTCTGCGTCGAGAATCCCTTCACCCCGGAATGCGCGAGAATCGTGGGCAGCGACGCCGGAAATCCGAAACAGTCGGGCAGCATGTACTCCGCGCTGGCTTTTCCCAGTTCTCTGCGAAACCAGTCATTGCCATACAGAATCTGCCGGATGATACCCTCGGCGCTGGGCGCGTTCACGTCGCCCTCTTCCATGGATGACCCCGCCGGGAACCACCTTCCTTCGTCGACGTACTTCTTCACCTTCGCAAAGTCAGCGGGGAAATATTCCTTCATGAAACGGTAACGGTTGGCGCCGCTGAAGTTGAAAACGTAGTGCGGATACTTATCGAGCAGTTTGAAGTTGTCCTCCATGGTCTTGCGAATGTATTCGTCGATGACCTGGGGATACTCCCATCGCCATTCGGTGTCGAGATGCGCATAGCCGACCACGTAGAGAGTCGGCTGCTTGCGGAGATCCGGCTTTTCGGTGGTTTGAGGGTAGGCAGCGCACATCGGGATCACGAAGCACAGTGTATGCGCTATCAAATTGGTGCAGCTTCGTCGCATTGCAATTCTCCAAATAAGCTCAGTTGAGAGCTAGCACCAGCCGCTGTGGCGTATGTTAATCGACTTCGCTTGGCCAAATGGGCGGTCATCGGTGCCAACAACGCTCATTCCAGACTTTGGGGCAACCCTAGGCCCACAGGTGTTCGTGTCACGACAGGCCATGGTCAAAGCTATCGACTCTCCCCGAGTAATTTTGTTGGTTACTGTTGCGGCAGAGTGATCGCAAGAGCGAACGCTTCATGGCTGCCGTCGCTATTCGTCAACTCAATGCTCTGCACGGCTCTGGTGGAATCGAGAGCATAGGTGCAGGCGTAGAGGTTGCAACTCACCCCTCGGTTGGGTCCTTTATACACTCCCAGGTTCAGATGGAAAACCCGGTTGATGTCGGCCACGGAAGCCATGACGTCGACACCCTCGCGGTTATGGGACCATGTTGCTTCTCCCCTGATTGCTGTGCTGAGGTCACCCCCGAGGCGAGAAAGCTGTCTAAAGCTTCTCGCGGGAAGCCGCTTCCCTCTCGCCTCACGAACCCTCAGTTTTCCAAGTTCCTCAGAAAAGGAACTTGAGCACAACTTGCATTCTCCTCGGAAAATTCTGCTGCTGAGTGGTGTCGACGTTCCCAAAGCCGGTGCACTCTTGAGCACCGGTGACAGTGGGATTGCAAGTAGGAGTATCGCCAGGATTGGTGTCCGGCCCCGAGTACAGGCGGTTATTGAGCACGTTGAACGCCTCCCAACGCAGCTCAAACATCTTCGATTCTGAGATCGGAATCTTCTTTGCCAGGGTCAGATCCAGGTTGGGGATCGAAGGGTTCCGCACCCCGCTATAAAAGTCTCTCAGATATCCAACTCCCCACGGCGACACAATGTTATCCGGCGCCCAGGCTGCCGGAATCCCCTGTGCGGGACAACCTGGAGTCGGAGCCGTGCAGCCCTCCGGGAAGCCGCCATTGTTCCACAACCATTGCGTGTATGAAGGCCCGCCATCGGGAGTGAGGGAGTGCGTTCCAATGAAGTTGAAGCCACTCGTCGCCGGAAGCCTTATGGGCGTGCCGGTCCCGTAAGCAAAGATCCCGCTCAGGCTCCAGTTGTTCACGATATGGCCGAGTACCGGCGATGGACTCGTCAAGAGGAAATTGGAGCCTTTGCCGAAAGGCAAGTCCCACACTGCCGTCATAGCCACCAGGTGCGTGCGATCATAATCGGAAACCTCGTGGGTTGGGCTGGGAAACTGCCAGGGAAATTCTCCTCCGCTGTACGGGTTGTCGCCGTAGCCATTCGACGGACCAACTCCGTTGAAACTCGTAGCCTGCATGGTCTTCGAGTACGTATAGGAAAAATTGAATGTCAATCCCTGTCCTGCACGCTTGGTGAGTTTTACTTCGAGAGCGTTGTACGCGGTCTTGCCGATGGGGTCGTTATATTGATAGATTGCGCCGCTGCAGTATTGGCCGAGAGGAGCGATCAAGTCAATTCCCGCGATCGTGGGCGAGGATCCGCAACCGGTGTTGGCAAAAGCCGGCACATTGTAATAAGGATTCGGCACCTGCGCCGACCAGTTGTCAGATTGACCGACTGCATCAGCAGCGACATGTTGTTGCACCTGCTGCAGCGTGGCAAAATTGTTCACCGTGTTGAAGACACGCAGACGGCTGGCGAAATTGGCCGAGTAGCGAGCATCCAGCACTACACTCTTCGGCAGTTCGCGCTGAAAACCGAGCGACATAATCATGGTTTTCGGAATCTTCCGGTCGGGGAAGTCGATCGCTTGACCGCTGCCCAGCCCAGTCAGCAAACCGAGCGAAGTGGTCTGTGGAACGATCACACCGGCGTAGGGAATACCGCTCGCGAACGAATTCCCGTTGTAATCGACGCCGTAGCCGGGAGCGTTGGGAACGGCATTTCCATCGAGCGACGTAACATAATTTGTAGGCTGCGTATAACCGATCGTGGTCCCGCCTTCCAGGCCGCCGCCAAACATGAATCCCCAGCCGCCGCGAATCACGGTTTTTGGATTCAGGGCAAAGGCGAATCCGATCCGAGGCGCAAGGTTGGACCAGTCGGTGTTGTAACCATCCCGCGACTGGCCATTGATGCCGGCATATTCTATGCCGCCCAGTACCTGGGAGAGCGAGGCGGTGTTGATGCCGGCAGCGGTCCACGCGCTCTGGTTCGCTGCATTGGTTACATTCGCCTGATACGTCGGGTCGCTGGTGACGGGATTTAGACAAGTGAGACAGACTCCGCGATTCAACGCGTTGTGCCGTTCGCGCAGACCTCGTTGTACGTCATAGCGCAAACCGAGATTCAAGGTCAGCCGATGCGTCACTCTCCAATCGTCCTGCGCATAGATCCCCCAAGCTGGCTGCCCTTCCATGATTGTGAAGTTGTAGTCGACGTGACCGCCATCGGGATAGCCCAACAGCATGTCCGCCAGTCCCAGACCGTTTGGCAACGGGTTGCCGCTGGCATCGGTGTAGAGACCGGCGTTGGGACCGTTGAACTGCGTCGCGGTGGAACCAAAATTGAATTGCCCGTTGGCGTTACCGACCGATTGCGGATCGCCGTATTGGAACTCGGCGTACACGCCACCGAAGTGGAAGTTGTGCGCTCCCCTGGATTTGGTAAAGTCGGCGTCGAACATGACGTTCGTGGTGGCGTCATTGGTGATGCTGTTGCCGATGATGTTGGCGAAGCCGCCGATCCCGCTATTCCCTGCGTTGCCCGCGCACTGACCGCCACTGTTGCACTCCGGCAGATCCTTAAAGCTGGTAGTGGGGATGTTCGGCATGGTGAGGCCGATGGTGCTGGCGTTCGCGGCCGCGCCAAAATTTCCATCCGGGGAAGAATCGGCAAAACGCGAGAACGAGAGTTTGAAATCTCCCAGAAAAGTCGGCGAGAACATATGCGTCATATCCTGCGCCGCGGTCCAGCTCTTTCGCGTGTGATTCACATTGCCAGTTTCGGCGAGCCCCAGCAATCCGTTGGTGCTGCGGTTCTCGCTGCCCGGCTGATATTCAAAAAAGCTGTACCACTTGGTCTTATCGCTGGTGTTGTAATCGACGCGAATCATGTACTGGTCGTAGGAATACAGATCGGGTGTGTTGGCGAAGTAATTGTTGGTCAGAAAATTCTGCCGCCCGGACACGTTAGGCATGGGATAGAGCTTCAAGAGGTCGAGCGCGGTGGCATTGATCTCGCCGGCCGGTAAGGTATCGTTTGCAAATTCCGTGCGAACCAGAGCATTCGGGTTGCACGCGTCTATGGTGCCACCCGTGCTGCAAGTTGTGGTCGAGGGATCAAAGATCGGGATGCCATTGGGAAAATCCTGCGGGTCGTTTTGCTGAATCAGTCCGAAGTTCACCCCTGAATTGCCGTTATAGTCGGGCCGCAAGTAAGCCGGAGGAACTGAAGTCGTAATCGCTCCTGCGATGGACTCCCGGTATCCCTCGAAGCTGCCAAAAAAGAACAGCTTGTTCTTGAGGATCGGACCGCCGAAGGTTCCCCCGAATTGATTCTGCGTCACACCCTGCCGGGGAATGCCCTGGTCGATGTTGTCAATGCGGTTGGCGTCAAACAGAGCACCCTCATAAAACTCAAAAACATCCCCGTGAAACTTGTTCGTCCCGTTCTTTGTCACGACGTTCACCGTGCCACCGCCTGTGCGGCTGTAGCGCGCATCGTAGGTGGAAGTCATCACGTTGACTTCCTCGACCGCATCGATGTTCGGGGACACATTCCAGGCGCCTGCGTTCTGGTTGTTGTAGGTGGTCTGCTGGGTAATATTTGTTCCGTCCAGCGTGAACTGGTTATAGCCGCCTAAAGCGCCGGTAAAATTGCCGGTCGGAGCGCCGCCGCCCATTATGTAGGCGTTGGTGTTGTCCCAGCCGCGGGTTCCGGAATTCCCGCCCGGACCGAACGTCGTGGTCGTGAACTGAGACCCCGGAGTAGTGCCGATCAGCATATAGACTTGCCGGCCATCAAGCGGAACCTCGGTAATGGTTCGTTGATCAATGTCGGTACCGCCGGAACCGCTGGCCGTTTCGATCATGGGCGGGGCGGCTGTGACGGTCACGGTTTCATTGATGGCCCCTACTTGCAGTGTGAAGTTCAGGCCGTAGTGCTGCGCCGCAACCAGAAGAACATTGTCTTGGTCCACACCACGAAAACCGGCCGCCTTTACCTGAACACGATAGGTTCCGGGAACAACGTAGGGGATGTAATACACACCGGCGTCAGTGGTTTCGGCGCTATAGCTGGTGCCCGTATCGCGGTTTACGGCAGTCACCGCAGCTCCCTTGACGGCAGCGCCGGATGAGTCGGTAACCTGCCCCGTGAGAATGGCACGAAATTCCTGTGCCACTGAGCACTCAGGAACCGCCAACAGCAAAAGAGAACAGGCCAGGCCGAGAACAACCCCGAACGGGTACCTCTCGCGGGCGGCGCGATATGCAATAGTCGGCAGAACCTTCATAGGAATCTCCTTAGCATGTTCGGGATCGCCATCGTTTGGCCGGGAGTCTGCGCCGGGACGCCTGCGCAGTCAATGCACCGGCATGTCATGTCTACATTCCCCGCTATCCGATTGATTGGATATCAGTTAAAGGCAATTATGCCGAGCGCTGCGAGAGCTGGTTTCATTTCGGGCCCCTCCGCGCGTTGATGGTTTTGTGGGGTTTACACCAGTGCTTAGTTATGGACTCGATCGCTCGAAAAAATGAGATGGAGGCAAATGCTGGAACGGTTAAGTCGAACGATCAAGTCAGGGATCGTTCGATGGGGTGGGCTTCGGTATTGAAAACAACCTTTGTCAGGTCCAAGGCTTCGGGAGAAGCGAAGAGCAGGTACAGATACTTTAGAGTCTCCGCTAGGAAATAACTGTCCATCTCATCGCTTTTTTCTTTCGTCGCCACCTTGCCTACTGCGGCGTATGCGATATCGGTTCGGCAGTATTTCACCAGACTGTCGAAGAAGGTGCGCCCCATGTCGAGGTAGCGAGAATCATGCGTGAATTGAGAGAGGTAGTAAGCCGACTCGATGATCTCCGGTTGGAGTGGATATCCGTCGTAGGAAACCTCCATCTTCGCGTAGTCCAGCTCTTGGGGCTCGACGCCAAAAGTGGTCCACATTTTGTAACAGGATTCCTCCAATCGCCGGGCGCGATCAAGGTCGCCGGACAACGCTGGGGCACCGGGAAAAAACGCACCCAGCGATTCAAAAGTGGTCGCCACACGGGCCCCGGTGTTCATGTTCACTTTGCCGTACCAGAGTCCAGCCGGGCCATCGTCGGCAACGTATCTGTTTACAGCCTCGATGCTCGAGCGCCACATCCGCTCGCAGTCGTTGTCGCCAAACAGGAGCCAGCCTTTCAGCAGGTACTCGTAATAAGAATCGATGCCCCCGCCGATGAAGCTCGTGGGCTCAGTCCACGCGCCGGTTCTGACGTTGATGCCCGCCCCAACGAGTCCAATACGTGATCTGCGATTGTAAAGCTCGACTAACGCACGCTTGGCTTTGTCGTAGTACACCGGTTTCCCGGTTAATTTGCTCAGCGTGCCAAATTCAACGAGTAGGGTGCCGACCTCCGCTGGATTCGTGTCCTCGCCTCGCACGGCGCCGCTCTTCAGATTGACGAATCGATAGGGCATGCCGGTTGGAGAATCGAAAGCTGGCGACAGGCGCTTTCCCAGATCCTCTGCCAACTTCAACAAGCGGCTGTCTCCCGTGAGTTGATGGCTGCTGAGCAGGCCGCCCAACACCCGGATCGTGATCTCGAAATTCTTGACATAGATGTCATGTTCGAAGGATAAGTTCTGGACGATGAATTCCCTGGTCTTCGTCGCTTCGTCATTGAGCCCCATCAGGATCATTGTGTCCAATGCGTCCACCGGTGTCAGGCAAAGAGCGGGGCCATACCAATCGTGGTAGCTCTTGCTGAGTGGCTTGAGTTCGTCATGTCCCCAGGCGAATTCTTTGTATCCGTTCCAGGCATGCAGAAACTCCTCGCGCACGCGGTTCGCCATGGCCTCATCGCCGGCGGGTCGGATCTTTTGGGGCACCGCAACCGGCGGGGCGGGTAGCGATAACCAATGCGGAGCTGTCCGGCTTACGACTCCAAGCCAACTAAATCCGAAGGCGCCCAAGAACTGGCGCCGGGAAAAGCACGATGATTGGAGCCTTGATAGGTGAGACCTTGATCGTTCAGACATGGGAAGCGCGCCGCATCCGTGAGACGCGCGCCGCCAGTTTTTAGGCCTCAAGCGAGAATGTCAATGCATCGCGATGTCATCTCCTTGCTCCCTTCGATGTAATTGAGGCCAAAGGCCCTGTGGGATCTTATTCCCGACACCGGAGCCGTGGGTTTTCGTGCCGTATCCACCCAGACAGGAATTCTTGATCGTGGACAGCCTTACATGCTAACCTCGCCCGGGCAGCTGTTGGATCATTCCACCCCCACGCCCGCCATGGCAACGACTCCTCAAACTCAGTCTCGTCGCCTGCTTCGATTTGGCGTTTTCGAGGTAGACCTTCGTACGGCTGAACTACGCAAGCATGGGGTGCGAATCAGGGTGGAGGAGCAGCCCTTTCACATCCTGGCGTTGTTGCTGGAGTCTCCCGGCGAGTTAGTGACCCGCGAGGACCTTCGCCGGAAACTCTGGTCCGCAGACACGTTCGTCGACTTCGATCGAAGTCTCAATAAGGCCATTAGCAAGCTGCGCCTGGCACTGGGAGACTCCTCAGAGAGCCCGCGCTTCATCGAAACTCTGCACCGGCGCGGTTATCGCTTCATCGCACCCATCCAAGAGGGTGATCGCAATAATGACGAGGCGCCCAGGCCGGCGCGCGAGTCCGATCCCAATTTTCAATCACCATGGGTGCAAGCCTTGCCTGCGCCTCTCCCCACGGCGGCGGCGGAGTTTCGGGCCCCGTGGTGGCGGAGTTGGGGTGCCGTCGCCGTGGTCTCGGTGCTGGGTGTTGGCGTTGCTCTATCGGTGGTTTATTCTCGCCCTCGCCCTAACGTGGCGGTGGCTCCTGCAGTCGTTCCCCGGCATTCCGTGGCTGTCCTCGGCTTCAAGAACCTGTCCGGACGCCCGAACCAAGCGTGGATCTCGACCGCCCTGTCGGATTGGCTTACCACTGAACTCTCGGCCGGGGAACAATTGCGCACTGTGCCGGAAGAAAGCGTGGCGCGGACAAGGATTGAACTCTCACTGCCCGATGTCGACAGCCTGGGAAAGGACAGTCTCGCCAAGATTGGCAAGAATCTCAGCGCCGACTTCGTCGTCGTCGGCTCCTACGCCAGTCTCGGGCAGCCTCCGAGAGAGCAGGTTCGCCTGGACCTGCTCCTGCAAGACACCCGGAACGGCGAGACCATTGCCGCAGTGTCGGAGACCGGAACGGAAGCTCACCTGTTTGAGCTTATTTCCCAAGGTGGCGAGCAATTGCGCGCCAGACTTGGTGTCAAGGCGGTGACGCGCAGCGAAGCAGCCGAAGTTGCGGTTGCCTTGCCTTCGAATCATGATGCCGCACGCCTCTACTCTGAGGGATTGGCCAGACTGCGAGTGTTCGACGCGTTGGCTGCGCGCGATTCGTTCCAAAAGGCAATCGCTCTGGAGCCGGATTATGCGCCGTCCCACTCCGCTTTGGCCACGGCCTGGGCCACTCTGGGCTACGACGGGAACGCCAAACTAGAAGCCAAAAGGGCTTTTGAGCTCTCCGCGAATTTACCCAGGGCGGATCGCTTGCTGGTGGAAGGGCGCTACCACGAGATGTCGAAGGATTGGGGAAAGGCCATCGACATCTATCGGGCGCTCTTCGCGTTTTTCCCGGACAGCCTGGACTACGGCTTGGCGTTAGCCCATGCGCAGGTTAGCGGAGGTAAAGGAAACAACGCGCTGGAGACAGTGGAAGCCCTGCAGAAACTGCCGCCTCCGATGAGCGGCGATCCCCGCATTGACCTCGCTGAGGCCCGTGCCGCGGAGTCGCTGGGCGACTACAAGCGAGACGAGGCTGCTTGTCTCCGTGCAGCCGAGAAGGCTCGCGCCTCGGGCGCATCTCTGCTGTTCGCCGAGGCGCGCGGGTACGAAGCGTGGGCGCTCTCCAACCTTGGACGTTCGGACGAAGCCGTTCAAGCCGCCGCTGAAAGCAAGCAAATCTATTTGGGAGCGCATGATCCGAGGGGAGTTGCTAGAGCCATAAATTTGGGCGGAATCGCGCTGGAGAACAAAGGAGACACGGTAGGGGCGAAGGGAATGTATGAAGAGGCTCTCGCTACCTACCAACAGATCGGAAACAAGTTGGGAGTGGCAAACGAACTCGACGACCTCGGCGACGTGCTGCTCGCTTTGGGGGACCTGAAGGGGGCACGCGAGAAGTACGAAGAGTCCATGGCCACGGACGAGGAAATTGATAACCCTGACGGAATCGCTCTGGCAAAAGGTGCGCTCGGGGTTGTGCTGCTCGCAATTGGGGATCACGCAGCGGCCAGAAAGAGCGATGAGGAATCGGTCGAGTTGTGCCGTCGCATCGGCGACCGGGAGAAGGCAGCGATCGGCTTGGCTGGCTTGGGAAACGCAGTCCGGGTGGAAGGCTATCTGGAACAAGCCCGCAAATACGAGTCGGAAGCGGTTGCGATCTTCGATGAGATCGGGGATAAGCAGAGTTCCAATCGGTTCCAGCTTGATCTGGCGGAACTTGCCATCGACGGACACGACGGCCCTGCAGCCGAGGCGATCGCCGGCCGAGTGGCGGGCGAATTCGCGAAAGAGAATGCCTTCCGGGATGAATCCCTAGCAAATGCGGTTCTATCCAGAGCCCTAGTGGCGCAAGGAAAAACGGAGGAGGCTAGAAACGCTATCGCCCGCTCGCTGGCTCTCGCGGAGAAGTATCACGACCGCCAAGTCGAGCTATACGTTGCCATGACCGCAGCCCAAGTGATTGCAAGCTCGAACACGGCGACCGCCAGAGCTGCCGCCGTCTCTCGGCTGCAGCAAATTCTCGCGGAAGCTACCAAAGCTGGATTTATAACCTACTCGCTCGAGGCACGGCTCGCCCTTGGCGAGATCGAAATCCTGTCGGGTAACCGGTCGAGCGCGCTCGCCCACCTTGAATCTCTGAAGGGAGAGGCTAGTGATCGCGGTCTCGGACTGATTGTCCAGCGGGCGACGGCTGCGATGAAACTCACTTCCTAACCCGGAAAGAACTTCCACGCGCGAACAAGCGGAGCCACCTAGTGTGCTGTCCCAGAAATACGTTCACATAGTCGCTGGACTTTCGCGAAGATCGAGTCCGCCGTCGCCGTCCAGACGAAGGGTCGGGCGTTCTGGTTGTCATGCTCCACGAATTGATCGATC
>JBAUAN010000073.1:0-1768 GCA_049675725.1 Candidatus Sulfotelmatobacter sp.
GTATCGCTCTGCGAGTCAGTTGCGGTGATGATTATCGGGTAGTTCCCGGTCTGCGTTGGTGTACCGGCAAGTGTCCCATTGCTGAACGTCATCCCCGAGGGCAGGTTTCCGGATTCGGAGATGGTCACCGTTCCTTGCCCGCCCGTGGCGGTAAAGGTTACCGGCGAATACAGGGCTCCCGCCGTGCCTGCGGCAAGCGTGGTGGGCGAAAGCGTCAGAGTGGGTTGCGAAATCTTGGCGATGAAGGCGGTCCCGTAGGTGGCGCTGTTGGTTTTCTGAAGCGGGCTCACGGTGGGGAAGTTGGTCGAGTAGGTGAATCCCGTCACATAAGCGTTGCCAGAGGAATCGACGGCGATGCCGTTGCCTTGGTCATCATTGCTCCCGCCCAGGTAGGTGGAGTAGACCAGGGCCGAGCCGGCGGGATCGAACTTCGTCACAAACGCGTCAAAGCTGCCGCCCAACGTCCCCTGCGGGGGGTTAGCTGTGGGGAAGTGCGCCGATTCTGTGTAGCCCGTCACGTACGCGTTGCCAGAGGAATCGACGGCGATGCCGTTGCCAAAGTTACCACCACCGCTCCCGCCCAGGTAGGTGGAGTAGACCAAAGCCGAGCCGGCGGCATTGACCTTCGTCACAAACGCGTCGCCGTCGCCGGTATTCGTTGGCTGTAGGGGGTTAGCGACGGGAAAGTCGGTGGAGGCAGTTGCCCCCGTCACGTAGGCGTTGCCGGAGGAGTCGACGGCAATGCCATAACCGTAGTCTTCAATGGCGCTACCGCCCAGGTAGGTGGAGTAGACCAAAGCAGAACCGGTGGGATTCAACTCCGCCACAAACGCGTCGCCGCAGCCTAGGCCTTCCGCAGTACCACCGCAGGTTGCTTGAAAAGGGTTGGCAGTAGGGAAGTTGGTCGAGCCGGGGACACTCGCTATGACGTACGAGGCAGTGAATCCCGTGACGTAGGCGTCTCCGGAGGAATCTACGGCGATCGCAGTGCCATAGTCAGTGTAACTGCCGCCCATGTAGGTGGAGTAAATCAAGGCCGAGCCGGCAGGATTCAGCTTCGCCACAAACGCGTCAGTGTAGCCCGGGCATCCTCCTTCTCCGCCGCCACCACAGGCTGCTTGAAAAGCGTTGACGGTGGGGAAGTTTGTCGAGCTAGCCGACCCCGTCACGTAGGCGCTGCCGGAGGAATCGACGGCGATGCCGTAGCCATAGTCATCGTGACTGCCCCCCAGGTACGTGGAATAGACCAGGGCCGAGCCAGAGGGATCCAACTTCGCTATAAAGGCGTTGTAGAAACCGTTGTCAGTCGCCTGAATCGGGTTCACGGTGGGAAAGTTAGTCGAGTGGGTGGACCCCGTCACGTAGGCATTACCGGAGGAATCGACGGCGATGCCGTAGCCATAGTCAGCATCGTTGCCGCCCAGGTAGGTCGAGTAGTCCAGGGCCGAACCGGAGGCATTCAACTTCGTCACAAACGCGTCAGAGGTGCCCCCATTGTCGGTCGCCTGTAGCGCGTTCACGGTGGGAAAGTTCGTTGAGCCGGTGTAACCCGTCACGTAGACGTTGCCGGAAGAATCCACGGCGATGCTTGTGCCAGAATCTTGATAGTTGCCGCCTAGATAGGTCGAATAAGCCAAAGTGGGATCGATCACCAGCGGCTGAGAATGATCATAAGGGCCGAGAACAAAGCCGATGCGGTGCGGACCTCGCAGGACAAAGTTGCCGGCCACTTCGCGGCGCTGGCCTCTCACTTCCTGATAGACGACCG
>JBAUAN010000074.1:0-1712 GCA_049675725.1 Candidatus Sulfotelmatobacter sp.
TTCGTTCAAGACATTGCCCATGCCCATGGAGGTTACAAGCCTCCGCGGGTGTCAATGTCCCAGACGCCGCTCTCGTTGGCCGGTTTTCAGGTGATACTCATTGGCCGGTTTTGGGTGATCGCTGAGGAGATAGTGACGCCTCTCGTTCACGAACTGGGCAAAAAGCAGCGCCCTCGCCTCGCGAAATACTGCCATAGCCGAACCTGAGTCACGCAGAAAAACAGCTCGCTCAATCAGAAAGCGAGCATAGTGGTTGTCAATTTGAAAAGAATCGTACGCGTACATATCATCTGCGAAGGAGTAGGCGCTGTCGAAATAAGACTTAGCCCTATCAAAGTCCTGAGAAACCAGCGCAGCTATCGCATACTGAAGCCAAAATAGCGGACTGCGGCTGCAATGAGGCAAGTGCTTTACCGACTCGTAGACGCGCATGCTAGTGTCGTGCGTCAAACAGATTGACGCACGACACTAGTACAAAATCCTCGGAACGGTGCGCTGCAAATGTTGGGAAAACGTCGAACCATTCGACATAGTTGTCGACAAAGAACACCTTCTTGCCCGATCCCAGCAGCGCGTTCTGCAACTCCTCAGCAAGCGAATCCCCCCGGTTGACGAGGCTAAAGACTTTGCAACCCTTGGAATGAGCTAGGTACTTTAGACCTTCCAACGCTACTGTTTTTCCATTGCCGAGGGAAGAATGCAGAACGATAGCGCGAGTTCCCGATTCTATTCGTGCAAGCGCCAACTCATTCGCCTTGCGAGGCCCGCAATAGTTAACCTGGCTAGGAAAGTTGCAGCGACAAGTTCCGGGCGTAGCCACCCGAATAGCAGGAGGTCAAACACGTTGCGATCTTCCATTGAAACCGGCGCTACCTCGACTCCATACGATGCGAGACAAAAGCTGATGGGAGTCGGATCCTGTTCCGGCACGTAGGTTTTTCGGAAGTCGGTCAGTTGGTTTGCAAATTCAGGAGTGCCCGCGGCGATCAGAAGACCGTATTTCGCCGCCCGGTGTGCGGTCGCCATGTCTGGGTCCTGGCCAAGGACAAAAAATGACTTGTCTATGAGCTGTTCTCCAAATAACAGTCGCCTTATATCGAGGTCCCACAGTGAATACCCAACGAAGAACACGGCTTGTGCTGCCTGCAAATCAGCCCTGAATAGGCTGCCCCAGTCGCTATCCATCGCCGAGCCGCTGTCATAGCTCCGCTGCGTGAGCTTTAGGTCGTTCCAGACGGAGTCTTCGTCGGTTCGTCGAATCAACCCGTTTAGGTGAACACAAAGCAGATTCTTCTTCGATATCTGTGAAATGTCGTCCAAGGGCACGACCGAGTGCACACGCTTGCCAATATTGCTGCACGCAAGCTCGAATACATCGTCGTAGTTGGTCGTGTACGCTCGCCGCCAAGGAATGTCAGCAATTTGCCTGTGGCATTCCGCAACAGCTTTCGCCGAAAAGGACATCTTTAACTTATCGATGAGCTTATCTACGCCTACCTGTTCAGCGTATAGCTCTGCCGCGTCATCAAGCGCGAGACCTGCGGGTAAGCTTGCCTCCTTCGACAGGATCGCGGCGAGGTCCGCTCCTAGCAGCCCGTGGCGGAACTGCTCATGTTTCGTAACCTGTGCCGAGGCATGCGGCAACGGAAAGATGATCCGAGGGGCTGACCAACGTCGGCAGTAAGTCGACGGACCGGTGAAAGGGTCGTCAT
>JBAUAN010000075.1:0-3314 GCA_049675725.1 Candidatus Sulfotelmatobacter sp.
CGCGCTCAGCCACCCGCACCGGGAGGGATCGGCTTCGGGCCTGGGATTCCAACTGCGTTCTTTCCTCCGAACTCAACGTAATGGCTGGGGCGATTCGCATCCGCAAGCGTCTCCTCTATCATAAGACGCTCGCCGATGGATAAAGGTTGTTAGTTGTGACGCACTACACTAGTATAGTGACTGACGGCCCATCAGTCGTCCGCTCTCTCGTTCGCACGTGAAATCTGATCATTGGAGTTGGCTGTGCGCTAGTTGTGTGCCGGATTGCAGACCTACTCGGCGCGCAGAGTGCGGGCGTTGTGAATCGATTGAATGCGAACATTGTCCCAGAGCACGACACGATTTCCAACGTGAGTAATCGCGCGAACGTCACCATCCTGAGAAACGACAAAACCGAGGCTGCTGGAATGCGCAGCGCAATACCGAAGCATAGATCGGTGCCTTGTGCCGTAGTCATTAAGGTTTAGCGTCTTAGTCTTCGTGGCTTGTGAATTCTGCGCTATGACTGCTTCGCTGGGTTCCTGCCGGACCGTAATTTCTACCCCGAACGCTTTCAGTCGCAACTGTGAATCAAGCCAAATCAGGCCATCGACACGAGAGAGTGACGCTAGGAACCGCACGCATCCTGTCAGTTCGTCATTCGTATCGTTCAGCGTAGTACCGTCAACTGATTCACTAAGATAAAGGTCTGTCGGGATGTCGTCGGCATCCTGGTCCAAATATTTCTCGTGAATCATATCCGCGTAGGACGTGTGTTTGATCGAAAGTACGCTCACCCTGAAGAGAGCATCTGCGAGGCGGTGATACTTGAGTGAGTATTTAGGGTTGAGTCCCGCACTCTCGTCTGAAATAAGCACAGCCCCGCCATGCTGGTATTTGTGGATGCCAATGAGAATGCGGCATAGTGCGGATAGCCAGTTTCCTTCGAGGCTGTCGTCCCAATGCCCTCTTTCGTTATAGAGCTTATCGCCTACTTCCTTTCGCACTTTCCGCTGGAATTCCTTAATTGACTTCATCAACTTCGAGTGCACAGGACCTGATTGGAACACTCTTTGTTGGCCTTTCACGAGCGTATCTTGCTTCAGACTGCCCAACAGAAGGTACGTCTTGTAGACGGCAATTTCACCAGTTCCCTGAATTACTGCCTGAAACATCCCTGGCATTTCCGGCCCACTGGAAGACTCTTTCACGACGTAGGTGCTGTAATGAACACTTTGATCGATGAGTCCCCATATCCGAAGTTTTCCCGCGGAATCGGTGTCTACCGCCAATGTAGATCCCCACGGATCAACGGCAGTTGATAACTTGACGAGATTGCGCACAGTGAGAGGCAAATCGTCCGCAAGAGCAAAGAATTGCCATCGGTCGGCCGTCACGTTGTCCGGAGGATTCTTGTCTGGCTGATTGCGGTCAATGAAAGCAACTCGGCAAGAAATTGGCTGGGTTTCTTCACGCTTCAGGCTTGCAAAATACATAGTTTCAAACAGTTTCTTCAAAACTTTCACTGCCGGTGGTTCTTTTTTGCGGGAAGCTAATTGCGAGTGGACGTGCTCGGCGAGATGTTTCGGAAAGTGTGTGGGCATGAATGTATGGTATTGCTCCCCTCCTATTCGCTTTTGGGCATGCCGAGGACGTGGTTTGCCCGAGATCTCCTGGTCATCGTCACCGCGAATGTAATGGTGAGTGGGAACAGTGATCGTACCGACTTTCCCAGTACCTGCAGCGCGGGTCTTTTCTGCGATCGAGACCATCTCCACAAAACAGAGAACCGCAGCGCGGGCGAGTTGCAGGCTCTCGATCAATTCGTCCTTGAATTCACGGATTTCGCAGTGCTCAATCTGCTCTGATTCGCGGCTCGGCCGACATCCCATATCGTGGAGAACTGTGAACCGGTGAGTCGAAGAATGACGAAATGCTTGCTTCCGGACTAGGACTAGGAATCCATCCTTAGGGTTCTTGAACCATCGACTCCAAAAATAGACGACTTTAGCGTCACCCGGAATGCCGAAATATTCCGTGGTCGCAGCAGCGATTTTATCGAGCACATCAAAGCAGGCACGTTGGGCCAATGACAGGAACGAAGGAGCGATGCCGTACACGGCATAGTCCAGAGTGTCGGTATAAAGACCACTCTCTGGGAACTTGGCCGTAAGCGCCTGATAGGCAAGGTAGCGAGCCGCAAGGAAGTCGGATTTCATTACGTTCATCATCGCAAATAACGGCGGCACACCGGAACCTGTCCCCACAGACTCAATCAAAGAGTTAAACCGCAAGGAATCCCATCTCTTGAGTGAGCAATCTAGCCCGTCAATGGTCGGTGACAGCGCAAGTCGGTGGCGAGCAACAAATTTCTCGTAATCGCCGGCGTTCTTCAGATCTGGCGGTTTGGACTCCGGGAGCTTCATTTGGAGAAGGTGCTGAAGCTCTTTTTGTGCTTTCATGCCGGCAAGTTCAGCGAGGCGGTGAGGATGAAGCTTTGCAGTTTTCAGGTGACGTGCCGCGATAGACAGCAAAATGCTCCTGTTCCCCATGCCCCGCCTAACGCAACTGAGGAGAACTCTTGCAGCTCCGGTGGACGCAACTGAATTTGTACGATCGTGTTTCAGCGCACTGCTGTAAGCATCGTAGGCTTCCACCCAACGGTGAGCCCTGAGTAACGCGTTACCGAGATTAGTGAAAGCCGTGGAACGAACAGCTGCATTGTCTTTGCAGAAATTGCCTTTTGAAGATGGCCTCGTGCTTCGCTGCGTATATTTGCTGTGTTCAAATACCAAGTGTTTGTTGTGGAGGGGTACTGGTCAGCAAGGGCCGCGAGGCCATTGCCGAGGTTGTAGTGAAGACGCGCATCTTCGGGAGATTCAGACAGAAGTCTGCGGAATAGGGCGACGCCTTCCTCGATGGCCTTCTTGTCCTTGGCGGACGACCCCGCATCGATCAAGACACCGGCCTTGAGGCCGGTATAGAGAACTCCTTTTACGGGTGTATCAGAGTTGAGCGACCGGGCTTCTTCAATTGCTTTCGCAGGGTTGTCGTCCATGAGCGAACCCAGGCTCAGCTGCTCATGTTTGAAAGCATCCAAGTCGATTATGTCGGTATCCATATGTCGCAACCTTGTCCTTGTTGAAACTTCCTGCACTACGTTTTCAACGAACACGTCAAAACATAGCCGGGGTCCTGATATTCGAAGAGTTGAATCTCGCCTACTGACGTGAGGTGCCGCCCGAGGAACACGGCGAGGGCAAACGGGCCGTAAAAGAAGATTCGGGTCTTGCGCAGACCGTATTTCTTTAGGAGCTGGCCGAGATGCTCGCGGA
>JBAUAN010000076.1:0-95087 GCA_049675725.1 Candidatus Sulfotelmatobacter sp.
CTGTTGTGACAGGACGTATTGAGCGCGGCAAGGTGAAGGTCGGCGAAGAAGTCGAGATCGTTGGCTTTCGCGAGACCCGCAAGACGGTGGTCACGGGCGTCGAGATGTTCAAGAAGCAGCTGGACGAAGGTCTGGCGGGCGATAATGCCGGACTGTTGCTGCGCGGTATTCCGAAGGAAGAGGTAGAGCGCGGCATGGTGTTGGCCAAGCCGGGATCGATTACGCCGCACACCAAGTTCAAGGCAGAGATTTACGTGTTGAGCAAGGAAGAGGGCGGACGGCACACACCGTTTTTCAATGGCTACAGGCCGCAGTTCTACTTCCGCACGACAGATGTGACGGGCGTGGCCAAGCTACCGGAAGGTACGGAGATGGTGATTCCTGGGGACAATGTGAGCCTGGAGATTGAGCTGATTACTCCGGTAGCGATGGAAAAGGGCGTGCGCTTCGCCATCCGCGAAGGCGGGCATACTGTAGGCGCCGGAACGATCGCGGAGATTGTGCAGTAGGAAAAGTTAGGTTGTGTGGAGCGGGCACTCTTGCCCGCTTGCCTGGGGCGCCACGATGTGGTGGCACGAAATAAAGCCGGCGCTTGAATCGTTCGGTGGAATTGTGTTGGTAGTCATCATCTGGATGCCTTGGAGTTCGGTGGTAAGAGCGTTTAAAGATGTAAAGAAGAGTCAGCGATCCGATCGGTCAGTGATGTGAAGGCAGCGGGCAGCATGTCTGCTCCGCGCGAGTTGCATAGGTCCTTCGGCGACAAAAAACGTCGCCTCAGGATGACACAGGGTTTAACTGAGAGCTGACAGCTGAGAGCTGGCAGCTAGAGTCCAGGAGCTGTTTTCATGCCCCGAGAAATAGTGACATTACAGTGCGGTGATTGCAAAGAGCGGAATTATTCGACGACCAAGAACCGCAAAACGACCACGGAGCGGCTGGAGTTCAAAAAGTTCTGCCGCCGTTGCCGCAAGCACACGCCGCACAAAGAAGTGAAATAGTCGCGAGCTGCGAGTCCTGAGTCGCGAGGATTTTCTCTCGGGACTCGGGGCTCGGGACTCGGGACTAAATACAGGGGCGTAAGCTCAACGGTTAAACTGTCGGTCTCCAAAACCGAACTTGGGGGTTCGAATCCCTCCGCCCCTGCCAGAGCTTTGAGGGTAACGGAAGATTCTAGGGAGTAGGAATGGCAGTCGAGACGAAGAAAATGGCGAATTTAGCAGCAGCGGGCGGCAACTTCGGCGACCAGATCAAGTCCTGGCCGGAACGCATCAGGTCGTACTACAACGACGTGCGCACCGAAATGCGCAAAGTCACCGCGCCTTCCTGGCAGGATGTGCAGGCCACGACCACGGTGGTGGTCATCACTGTCTTCCTTTTTGCGCTGTATTTCGCCGTCATCGACTACTTCATTCAGCACGGCGTCACCTTCATGTTCAACTATTTCAAGGGCCGCTGATTCAAGGGACACAGATTCGCGAGTCGCTGATCGGACCACTGACGAAATCGACGGAAAAGAAGCACCCTATGCAGGACGAAGAGAAAAACCAGACAGGACCTGGCGGAGAAGGCGAGCAGCACTCTCCCGCCGCGGACGGAACCACCGCGACCGCCGAAGCGCCACGCAACCCGAACATGAAGTGGTACATCATCCACTCCTACTCCGGATTTGAGCGCAAGGTGAAGGAGTCGCTGGAATCGCGGGTTGCGGCTTTTGGTCTTCAAGATAAGATCGGCAAAGTGCTGATCCCAACCGAATCCGTCACCGAAGTGCGCGGCGGCAAAAAGTACACCTCCGAGCGCATGTTCTATCCCGGCTACGTGCTGGTTGAAATGGACATGGACGATCACGTCTGGCACGTGGTGAAGTCGACGCCGCGCGTCACCGGATTCGTCGGCACCGGCCAGCAGCCCACGCCGCTGTCCGAAGAAGAAGTCCAGCACATCGTCTACAAAGTCGCCGACAGCCGCGAGAAGCCGAAGCTCAAGGTCAAATTCGAGAAGAACGAGTCGGTACGCATCACCGAAGGCCCCTTCGCCAGCTTCACCGGCGTGGTCGACGAAGTGAACGAAGATCGCGAGACTTTGAAAGTAATGGTCACAATTTTCGGCCGCTCCACTCCGGTAGAACTGGAATTCAACCAGGTGGAGAAAGTGGCATAGGCGTATGGGTATTTTCACCGCGAAGTTACGAGTGTGGAATCCCGCGAGTTCCTCCACCACCGAGGAGATCGATGCCATGGTGGATACCGGAGCGTCCTATAGCTGGGTCTTGCGCGCGCGACTTGAGCCGCTGGGACTGCGTCCGGTCCGGCGAATGCAGTTCAAGACGATCGAGGGCAAGACCATCGAGCGCGATCTGGTTCCGGTGTTCGTCGCGGCGGATGGCTTCACCGGCGGAGATAACGTTGTGATCGCCGAGCCGGGCGATATGGAAGTGATTGGCGCGCATACGCTCGAGAGTCTTGGCTTGACGGTAGATCCGGTGGGCAAGAAGCTGGTGCCGGCCGTGGGGCTCGCATTGACGGCGATCTCCCGCCGCGATCTGAAGAATTCAGTCGAAGGATAGAGATAGAAAATGGCAAAGAAAGTTACAGGTTACGTAAAGCTGCAGATCGCCGCCGGCAAAGCGACTCCGGCGCCTCCCGTCGGCCCGGCCCTTGGCCAGGCGCAGATCAACATCATGGAGTTCTGCAAGCAGTTCAACGCCAGAACCAACCAGAAAGAGATGGAGGGCCTCATCATCCCGGTCGTAGTCTCGGTTTACAACGACCGCTCCTTCACCTTCATTACCAAGACGCCGCCGGCATCGATTCTGCTAAAGCGCGCCGCCGGAATCGCCAAGGGATCAGGCACGCCGAACAAAGACAAAGTCGGCAAAGTCACCGCCAAGCAGGTGGAAGAGATCGCGAAACAAAAAATGCCCGACCTGAACGCCGCCTCGGTCGACACTGCGATCAAAAGCATTCGCGGCACAGCCAGATCGATGGGCATCGAAGTCGTCGGGTAGGGTTTATGTGGGAACAGCCGCCCTCGGCTGTTCCGCGAGCGCAGCGAGCGCCGGTTTTCGCGCCACACAGTCAACAGCACCACGGCTCTGCAGAGCAAAGCAGAAGCGGTGGGAGACAAGGAAGAGAAAATGAAAAAAGAAGGAAAAAACATCGCCAAGGCTCACGCCGCAGTCGAACACCGCGCCTACGTTCTGAAGGATGCGGTTCCGCTCCTGCAGAAAGTGAAATTCGCCAAGTTCGACGAAACCGTCGAAATCACGATGCGTCTGGGAGTCGACCCCAAACACGCCGACCAGATGGTCCGCGGCACGGTCGTACTTCCGCATGGACTGGGCAAGTCGAAAAAAGTTCTGGTCATCGCCACCGGCGACAAAATCAAAGAAGCAGAAGCGGCCGGAGCCGATTTTGCCGGTGGCGAAGAGATGGTCGAGAAAATCACCAAGGAAAACTGGACTGATTTCGACGCGCTCATAGCCACGCCAGATGTGATGAAATCAGTCGGACGCCTGGGAAAGATTCTGGGCCCCAAGGGCCTGATGCCGAATCCGAAGACTGGAACCGTCACCTTCGACGTGGCCCAGGCAGTGAAAGAAGTGAAGGCCGGCAAAGTCGAATTCCGCACCGACAAAACTGCGCTGGTGCACGTTCCGGTGGGAAAAATTTCGTTTACGCCCGACAAGCTCATCGAGAATGCAACCGTCGTGATCACCAGCGTGATCAAAGCCAAGCCCTCGGTGGCGAAAGGCAAGTACATCAAAGGCTGCACGCTGAGTTCGACCATGGGTCCGGGGATTCTGCTGGACGTGGCCCCGATCGAGCTAGCGGCGAAAGCGTAGTGCTGAAGCCCTAGGCATTAAATGTGGGGACAGCCGCCTCGGCTGTCCGAGCCGGGCGCAAGCCCGGCAGTGAGTCAAGCTTTAGAAGTATCGAACTCAGAAGGATAGACAATGCCAGTTACCAAAGCAAAAAAGACGCTGCAGGTCGAGAAGCTGAGTAAAGACCTGAAGAATGTTTCGAACGTCGTAGTCGCCACCTACAGCAAGCTCACCGTTCATCAGGACTTTGAGCTGCGCAAGGCTCTGCGCGGCGCGGGCGCGAAATATCAGGTGGTGAAGAACACCCTGGCCGAGCGCGCGGCCAAGGGCACAAAGGTCGAAGAGGGACTGAAGAACCTGACCGGCGTCACCTCGATCGCCTATACCACCGGTGACCCGGTCGCCATGGCGAAGGCGCTGACCAAGTACGCCAAGGACACTCCGGAATTCACCTTCAAAGTCGGCGTGGTCGAAGGCCGCGTGGTCACGATCAAGCAGATCGAAGCCCTGGCCAGCATGCCGTCGAAGGAAGAGTTGATGTCGAAGCTGCTCTACCTGATCAACTCGCCGGCGCAGCGTCTGGTCACCGTGATGAACGCGGTGGGCCGCAACCTGGCCGTGGTCGTCGATCAAGGCGTGCAGCAGAAAAAGTTCAAAGAGGCATAAGGCGTAGCTTGTGTGGAGCGGGCACTCCTGCCCGCTTGCATACAGCGCCTAAACCTCGCGGGCAAGAGTGCCCGCGCCACAAAGTTCGGGATGGCTGCAAGCTGTCCGAAAAGATTTGGCTTTCGGTAGTCAGGGGTTGCGCGGTTCGGGTCCAGGCGTTGTCTGGCGCCGGGAAATGAGCCTGCCGCACTGGAAACCCGGCTCACCGGCGGCAAAATCAAAAATTCATAACTCGAAGAGTGGAGAACAATATGGCAGACCTGCAACAGCTGGAAGATTCAATCGTAGCCCTGTCGCTGCTGGACGCGGCGGAGCTCGTCAAGAAACTGGAATCGCGTCTCGGCGTGTCGGCGGCAGCGGCAGCCCCCGTGATGGTGGCGGGCGGCGGCGCGGCAGCGGCAGCGGCCCCGGCGGAAGAGAAAACCGAGTTTGCCGTCGTCCTCAAAGAGGTCGGCGCGAACAAGATCAACGTGATCAAGGCCGTCCGCGAAGTCACCAGCCTGGGCCTGAAAGAAGCCAAGGAACTGGTGGATGGAGCGCCCAAAACCGTGAAAGAGGGCGTTTCCAAGGACGAAGCCGAGACCATCAAGAAGAAATTCACCGATGCCGGCGCCGTTGTCGAAGTAAAGTGACGCCGTTTAGCGGGGCGTGAGGCTGAGCGAACGCGAAGCCGGGAGCCCCGCTGGCGTCATCCCGAGCGTATTTTGCGAGGGATCTGGCGTGCAGCGGCATGAGCCCGGGTTTTGGGGTCGGGGACCATCCCGCACGGAATTCAGCTCGACGCCCAGCAGTTTTCCCGTTTTGCACCCTCCACAGGGCACAATCGCCCTAAGTTGGTGCAAGAGCTGGAAATAATTGACTTTTCTTAGTTGTGAAGCGTGGGCGGCGGTGTTAGCATCTATATAACACCGCTTTCCCTGCCTCACTCATGCGCGAGCGAGGCTCGCGGGAAGTTTGGGCAACTGCTTCGCAAGGCAGGCGAGGCGGAAACAGGCCGAATAACTGGCGCGAAAGAATTCAAATCAAGAAGGGCGAAACGCCTCGGTTGGCGTCTGCGGGAACCACTGTCCCTGCAGATGCCCATTCGTGTTTTCCAGTTCCAGCGTCTTGCGGTCCAGTTTTTAAGACCCAGGATTTCTCAGGTCCGGCGTTCTCGTACCTGAAGAGTTCAACGATCTATGCTTCAACGATCTGTGCTTCAACGATTCATGCTTCAACGATCTTAGCTTCAGCGATCTACGGTGCAACGATCTACCGCTTAAACGATCTACCAGGTTCAGTACCGCGGCGCGGCGTTCGATAAGCAACGACGCGCCCCACATTCCGCGGTTTGGCGCCGCTCTCGGCTGCGCCCAAGATTGGGAGTTTCTCGACGATGAAGACAAATGCCTTCCGTAAACGTTTCGATTTTTCCAAAATTCCAGCCACCATTCAGATCCCGAATCTGATCGAGGTGCAGAAGCGTTCCTATGACCGCTTCCTGCAAATGGACAAACTGCCCAGCGAGCGCGAAGACGGCGGCCTGCAGGCGGTGTTTCAGTCCGTGTTCCCGATCACCGACTTCCGCAACGTATCACAACTTGAGTTTGTGGATTACGCCATTGGTAACTGGGAGTGCAAGTGCGGTCACCTCAAAGGACTGCATCACCTGCGGACCACTTGCAAAAATTGCGGCAACACCGTAATCACTGACCCGTTCCATCCCGGCGAAGTGCTGTGCTCGAAGTGCGGCACCTACAACGCCAACACGCCCGATTTCTGCAACAAGTGCGGCGACCCGGTCGGATTGCAGCTGAAATACGACGTAGCCGAGTGCGAAGAGCGGGGCATGACTTATTCCGCGCCCCTCAAGGTCACCATGCGGCTGACCATTTTCGACAAGGACGTCGAAACCGGAAACCGCTCCATCCGCGACATCAAAGAGCAGGAAGTCTTCTTCGGCGACGTTCCGCTGATGACGCAGAACGGGACGTTCATCATCAACGGGACAGAGCGCGTCATCGTCAGCCAGCTGCACCGCTCGCCCGGCGTATTCTTCGAAACCGCCAACAATCGCACCTACTTCCTGGGAAAGATTATTCCCTACCGCGGCTCGTGGGTGGAATTCGAATACGACCAGAAGAACGTGCTCTACGTCCGCATCGACCGCAAGCGCAAGTTTCTGGGCACGATCTTTCTCCGCGCGCTCGGCCTGCGTTCCGGCGAAGACATTCTGAAGACGTTCTACACCACGGACCGCATTGCGATCCGCGACAAAAAGCTGTATTGGACTCTTGACCCGGCCAGCGAAAAGCCGACCAGCCTGCTGGGCATGAAGCTGGCGCACAGCATCAAGAACAAGTCGGGCGACGAGATCGCGCACTCCGGACGGAAGATCAACGCCCAGATTCTGAAGGACATTCAAAAGGCGAAGATCACCGAGATCGAAGTTGATATCACCGACCTCGAAGGCGCGTGGACCGCCGGCGACATCGTCGACACCACCACCGGCGAAGTCATGCTCGAAGCCAACTCCGAACTCATCGCCGACAAGCTCTCGAAGATTCTCGACTCCGGCGTCATCGAGATGGCCCTGTTCTTCCCCGAGCGCGACGACGTGGGAACGGTGATCAGCCAGACCCTGAAGCGTGACTCCGTCAAGACGCCGCAGGAAGCTCTGATCGAGATCTACCGCAAGCTGCGCCCCGGCGATCCGCCAACGCTCGACACCGCCACGGCGCTGTTCCACGGCATGTTCTTCGATCCGCGGAAGTATGACTTCTCGCGCGTGGGCCGCTTGAAGTTCAACATCAAGCTGCACGAGAACCAGGAATTTACCAGTCTCGACAAGCGCACGCTTGATCCCGACGATTTCTACGACACCATCAATTACCTGCTGAAGCTGCGCAAGAGCATTGGCGCGGTCGACGACATCGATCACCTGGGCAACCGCCGCGTGCGCGCGGTCGGCGAACTCATGGAAAATCAGTTCCGCATCGGCCTGGTCCGCATGGAACGTGCGATCAAAGAGAAAATGTCCGTGTACCAGGAAATGTCCACGGCCATGCCGCACGACCTGGTCAACGCGAAGCCGGTGATGGCTGCGATCCGCGAATTCTTCGGATCGTCGCAGCTCTCGCAGTTCATGGATCAGACCAACCCGCTCTCGGAGATCACGCACAAGCGGCGTCTCTCCGCCCTTGGGCCGGGCGGCTTGTCGCGTGAACGGGCCGGGTTCGAAGTGCGCGACGTTCACCCTACGCACTACGGCCGCATCTGCCCGATTGAAACGCCGGAAGGTCCGAACATCGGACTGATTTCGTCGTTGAGCTGCTACGCCCGCATCAACGATTACGGCTTCATCGAGTCGCCGTATCGCAAAATCAAGAACGGCCGCGTCATCGACTACGTCACGGTGGTCAACACCGGAGACAGTGATCACAAAGTCGGCGATCACGTGGAAAAGCACGAGATCGAAAAACTGAACGCCGAATTGAAAGAGAAGCGCAAAAAGCCGATCGAGCTTGAGCCCTTCTCGTTCTATCTTTCGGCATGGGAAGAAGACCGGCACACCATCGCCCAGGCGAACGTGGAACTCGACGACAAAGGCAAGATCGTGGCCGAACTGGTCAACGCCCGCAAGGCCGGCAACTTCGTCTTCGTCAGCCGCGAGGAAGTTGACTACGTTGACGTCAGCCCCAAGCAGCTGGTTTCGGTGGCCGCGTCGCTGGTTCCGTTCCTCGAGCACGACGACGCGAACCGCGCACTGATGGGCGCGAACATGCAACGCCAATCCGTTCCGCTGTTGCGGGCTCAAGCCCCGATCGTCGGTACTGGAATGGAAGGCGTCACGGCTCGCGACTCCGGCGCCGTGGTGCTGGCTCGCCGAAACGGCCTGGTGGATTCGGTCGATTCCGAACGCATTATCGTCCGCGTCGAAGGCGAACATCATCCCACGCAGTTGTCGCGCGAGGTGGGCTCGGACATTTATCAGCTCACCAAATTCAAGCGCTCCAACCAGAACACCTGCATCAACCAGAAGCCGGTGGTCAAGAAGGGACAGCGGGTTCTCAAAGGCGAGGTCATTGCCGACGGTCCCTGCACCGATCACGGCGAGCTGGCTCTCGGCCGCAACGTGCTTGTGGCCTTCATGCCCTGGCGCGGCTACAACTTCGAAGACGCGATTCTGGTCTCCGAAAAAATGGTGAAGGACGATTACTACACGTCGCTGCACATCGAGGAATTCGAACTCGAAGCGCGCGACACCAAGCTGGGTCCGGAAGAAGTGACGCGCGATATTCCCAACGTCAGCGAGACCATGCTGCGCAATCTGGACGAGGCGGGCGTCATCCGCATCGGCGCCAGCATCAAGCAGGGGGACATCCTGGTAGGCAAAGTTACGCCCAAGGGCGAAACCCAGCTGACGCCGGAAGAAAAACTGCTGCGCGCTATCTTCGGCGAAAAGGCCGGCGACGTGCGCGACGCTTCCCTCTACTGCCCGCCGGGCATTGAGGGCGTCATCGTCGACGTCAAGATTTTCTCGCGCAAGGGTCAGGAAAAAGACGAGCGCGCCAAGTTCATCGAAGGCACGCAGATCGCGAAGCTCGAGAAGAACTTGTCGGACGAAATCCGCATCTTGACCGACGAGCGGCTCAAGCGCCTGGAAAACATTCTGGGCAATAAAGAAGTGCAGGCCGACCTGCACGACGAGCGCACTAACAAGCGCCTGTTGACCAAGGGCACCATGCTCAATCGCGACGAGATTGAGCGCATTTCCACCCGCAACCTGAAGCGCATCAAGTATGCGGATAAAGATCCGCGGGTGAACGAGCAGATCGACGAGATCGAGGAAATGACCTCGCGCCAGATCGATGTGCTCAAGAAAATCGTCAACGAGAAAAAAGACAAGCTCACCAAGGGCGACGAACTGCCGCCCGGCGTGATCAAGCTGGTCAAAGTCTACGTCGCCATGAAGCGCAAGCTGAGCGTGGGCGACAAGATGGCCGGCCGCCACGGCAACAAGGGCGTGATTGCCCGCATCCTGCCGGAAGAGGATATGCCGTACCTCGAAGACGGGCAGCCGGTGGAAATCGTGCTGAACCCGCTCGGTGTGCCGTCTCGTATGAACGTGGGCCAGATTCTCGAAACCCATCTGGGATGGGCGGGATTCGTGCTCGGCGAGAAAATCACGCAGTTGCTCAAGGAGAACACGCGCACCGAAGCTATCCGGCGCGAGTTGAAGGCGCTGTTCAAAGACTCGCAGCTGGCCGACATCATTTCAGAAATGTCCGACGAAGAACTGGAAGCCGTGGCCCCGACCCTGACCAGGGGCGTGTTCATGGGCTCGCCGGTGTTCGACGGATCGCGCGAAGGCGAGATCAAGGCGCTGCTCGAACACGCCGGTCTTCCGACCTCGGGCAAAACCACTCTGCATGACGGCATGACCGGAGACAAGTTCGAACAGCCGGTCACCGTCGGTTACATCTACATGCTGAAGCTGTCGCATCTGGTGGACGACAAGATTCACGCGCGCTCCATCGGTCCGTATTCGCTGATCACGCAACAGCCGCTAGGCGGAAAAGCCCAGTTCGGCGGACAACGTTTCGGCGAAATGGAAGTGTGGGCGCTCGAAGCCTACGGCGCGGCATTCATCCTGCAGGAGCTTTTGACGGCGAAGTCCGACGACGTTTACGGCCGCACCAAGATTTACGAGGCCATCGTCAAGGGCGAAGCCGCCATGGAGCCCGGCGTACCGGAATCGTTTAACGTGCTGATCCGCGAGCTGCAATCGCTCTGCCTGGATGTGGAATTGATCAAGGCAGCAGAGAAGAAGCCCACGGCCAGCGCAGCAGCGGATTAGTCCCGAGTCCCGAGTCGCGAGTACCGAGCAAAACCGGCACTCGCGGCGCGGTCGGAACTTGGACTGAATAAGTTTAAGAAGAAACGTTTCGCGCATTAGTCGCTCTCGAATCGCGCGGAACACAAAAAACTCGGTACTCGGGACTCGCCACTCGGGACTCGGTGCTGGCAGCAGAGAGCAGGAAGCGGAGGAACACCTTGTTTCGTTCGAGCCCATTCGAAATGGCAAATGTGATCGCGGACTTTGATGCGATCCGCATCAGTCTGGCGTCCCCGGAAAAAATCCGCAGCTGGTCGCACGGCGAAGTCACCAAGCCCGAGACCATCAACTACCGCACCTTCAAGCCGGAGCGCGACGGGTTGTTCTGCGCCCGCATTTTCGGCCCCGTCACTGATTGGGAATGCTTGTGCGGCAAATACAAGCGCATGAAGCATCGCGGCGTGATCTGCGACAAGTGCGGCGTGGAAGTCACGCTCTCGAAAGTGCGGCGCGAACGGCTCGGCCACATCGAGCTGGCGTCACCCTGTTCGCACGTCTGGTTCTTCAAGGGCCTGCCCAGCCGCATCGGACACCTGCTCGACATTTCTCTGCGTGACCTCGAATCCGTACTGTATTTCGAGGCCTACGTAGTCGTCGAGCCCGGCGACGCTCCGGTAAAAGAGCGCGAAGTTATCAAGGACGAAGCCAAGTTCCGCGAACTCGACCAACAGTATCGCCCTGCGGGTTTCAAAGCAATGATGGGCGCCGAGGCGATCAAGGAACTGCTGAAGCGCGTCGATACTGACGGGCTCTCCGTGGAGCTGCGCGAGAAGATGAAGAACGAGAGCTCGCTGCAGAAGCGGCTCAAGTACGCCAAGCGCCTGAAAGTCGTCGAAGCCTTCCGCCGCAGCGGCAACAAGCCGCACTGGATGATTCTCGACGTGATTCCGGTCATTCCGCCGGAGCTGCGCCCCCTGGTTCCACTCGATGGCGGCCGCTTCGCCACGTCTGACTTGAACGATCTTTACCGCCGCGTCATCAACCGCAACAACCGGTTGAAGAAGCTGATGGACCTGCACGCTCCCGAAGTCATCGTACGCAACGAAAAGCGCATGCTGCAGGAAGCGGTCGACGCGCTGTTCGATAACGGCCGCCGCGGCCGCGTGCTGCGTGGCGCCAACAACCGTCCGCTGAAATCTTTGTCCGACACGCTCAAAGGCAAGCAGGGACGCTTCCGCCAGAACCTGCTGGGCAAGCGCGTCGATTACTCCGGCCGCTCCGTGATCGTGGTCGGCCCCGAACTCAAGCTGCACCAGTGCGGCTTGCCGAAGAAAATGGCGCTCGAACTTTTCAAGCCGTTCATTTATCACCGGCTCGAGCAGACGGGCAACGTCACCACCATCAAGCAAGCCAAGGAAATGGTCGAGCAGCAGGAACCCATCGTCTGGGACATTCTTGAAGAAGTCATCAAGGATCATCCTGTGCTGCTGAACCGCGCTCCCACGCTGCATCGCCTGGGCATTCAGGCGTTCGAGCCGGTGTTGGTCGAAGGCAAGGCCATCAAGATTCACCCGCTGGTCTGCACGGCGTTCAACGCCGATTTCGACGGCGACCAGATGGCCGTTCACATTCCGCTGTCTCCGGAAGCGCAGGTGGAAGCCAGCGTTCTCATGCTGGCCTCGCACAACATTCTGTCGCCGGCTTCGGGACATCCCATCACCGTGCCCACGCAGGACATGGTGCTGGGACTTTACTACCTCACCAAATCCAAGCCCGGCGCCAAGGGTGAGGGCCGCGCCTTCGCGAACATCGAAGAAGTGCTGATGGCGCTGGACGCGGGCGCGGTCGAAACTCTTTCTCCGATCCGCTTGCGTTACAGCGGCTCGCTGATCGACCTGACCACGGCCTACGACGATCAGGACATCATCCACACCGAGCCCGTGCAGGTGGAGCGGTCGTTTGTCAATACAACCGTCGGCCGCGCCATTCTGAACGATCACCTGCCCGAGGGCATGCCGTACATCAACGGCCTGCTCAAGAAAAAAGGTATCGGCGCGCTGGTCAACTACTGCTACCTCACCTTCGGCCTCGAGACCACGGTCAAGATGCTCGACGAGGTCAAGACGCTGGGCTTCACCTTCGCGACGCGCTCCGGCTTGTCCATCGGCATCGACGACATGGTCATCCCGGACAACAAGAAAATTCTTGTCCGCGACGCCGAGAAACAAGTGGTCAGCGTTCAGCAGCAATACCTCGACGGCGCCATCACCGACGGCGAGCGCAAGAACAAAGTGATCGAAATCTGGTCGGGGATCACGGAAAAAGTCTCGGACGAAATGTTCGCCGAGATGCAGCGCCGCGATAAAGAGGGCGACCTCAATCCGATTTACGTCATGGCCGATTCCGGCGCTCGCGGATCGAAACAGCAGATCCGCCAGCTCTCCGGCATGCGTGGATTGATGGCCAAGCCTTCCGGCGAAATCATCGAGTCGCCCATCACGGCCAACTTCCGTGAAGGCCTCACAGTGCTGGAATATTTCGTCTCCACGCACGGCGCCCGCAAGGGTCTGGCTGATACGGCGCTGAAGACGGCCGATTCCGGCTACCTCACGCGGCGTCTGGTTGACGTGGCGCAGGACGTAATCATCAGCGAATACGACTGCGGCACCGTCGATGGCATCTACGTGCAGGGAATCGTCGAAGCCGGCGAAATCATCGAGCCGCTGCGCGACCGCATTGTGGGCCGCGTTTCACTCGAAAAAATCAAAGACTATGACGGCAACGTCGTGGTCGATATCAATCAGGAAATCACCGAAGACCTCGCGGGAACCATTCAAGCGGCCGGCATTGAGCGGGTGAAAATCCGTTCGGTGCTCACCTGCGAATCGAAGCGCGGCGTCTGCGTGATGTGCTACGGCCGCAATCTGGCCTCGGGCCGCCTGGTCGAACTTGGCGAAGCTACCGGCGTGATCGCGGCGCAGTCCATCGGCGAACCTGGAACCCAGCTGACGATGCGTACTTTCCACATCGGCGGCACGGCTTCGCGAATCTCCGAGCAGTCGCGACTCGATGCCAAGAACAACGGCATCGTGCGCTTCATTGGTCTGCAAACCGTGAAGTCCAAGTCCGGCGATCTGGTTGTGATGAACCGGCAGGGCTCTATCGCGGTCCTGGACGAAAAGGGTCGCGAACGCGAGCGCTACTCCGTGGTTTACGGCGCCAAGGTGAAGGTCAACGAAGGGGATCACGTCCAGCTCGGCCAGGTCATGGTCGAGTGGGATCCTTACACCTTCGCCATCGTCACTGAAATCGGCGGCGCGGTGCAGTTCAAGGACTTGCAGGACGGAGTCACGCTGCACGAAGAAGTCGACGAAGTCACCGGCTTGTCGCGTCACGTTGTGGCCGACTCGCCCGATGAAAAACGCCAGCCCGCGATCGTGATCAAGGGCAAAGCCAGCAAGCGCTACCTGATGCCGTCGCGTTCTCACCTCATGGTACAGGAAGGCGACACGGTTTTCCCGGGAGACATCCTGGCGAAGATCCCGCGCGAAACCACGCGTACCAAGGACATCACGGGCGGTCTGCCACGCGTGGTGGAGTTGTTCGAAGCCCGCAAGCCGCATGAGACGGCCGTCATCAGCGAAATCGATGGCACCATCAAGTTCGGCGAAGTGGCCAAGGGCCAGCGCAAAATCTACGTCGTCGCTGACAACGGCACCGAAAAGGAATACCAGGTGCCGCGCGGCGTCCACGTCAACGTGCAGGAAGGCGAACGCGTGAAGGCCGGCGAGCCCTTGATGGACGGCCCGCTCAACCCGCACGACATTCTCGCCGTGCTGGGCGAAAAAGAACTGCAGGCTTACCTGGTCAACGAAATCCAGGAGGTTTACCGCCTGCAGGGCGTCAACATCAACGACAAGCACATCGAAGTGATCGTCCGCCAGATGATGCGTTGGGTGAAGGTGGAAGACGTGGGCGACACCACGTTCCTGCTCGAGCAGCAGCTCGACAAGTTCCACTTCCGCGAGGAAAACGATCGCGTCATCAAGGAAGGTGGCAAACCAGCCACCGGACGCCCGCTGCTGCTCGGCATCACTAAAGCGTCGCTGTCGACCGACTCGTTCATTTCGGCAGCGTCGTTCCAGGAGACCACGCGCGTGCTCACCGAAGCCTCCATCCAGGGCGCGGTCGACCACCTGCGCGGCCTCAAAGAAAACGTCATCGTCGGACGCCTCATCCCCGCCGGCACCGGCATGGAGTACTACCGCAACGTGCGCCTCTCGCCAGAAATGGAAGAGGCCGCCGCCAAAGTGCAGGCCGAAGTCTCGGCAGCTTATGAAGAAGCCGAGCGTGCGCTGGAGATGATGCGCCACGAAGGCGAAACCGAAGAACTGGCCGCCGAATAACGGCCGCAGCGCTACAATAAACCCCCGGGGGCGACTCGTTCGCCCCCGAGCTTTTTCGGCTGTTGTGTCGCTCTGGTTTTCAATCTGACGTTGTCATCTTGAGCGGAGCGGGTGCTTCGCGAAGCGAAGCACCCGCGCAGTCGAAGGATCCCTATCGCCGCACCAGGGTGACAGTCGAAGCGTGACCCGCGGTCCGGCAACGAATATCAATGCACGCCAACCCCCAGCGTTTGCAGATCGATGAACCCGGCGAACTTCCCTCTTTGCGTCCGGTGCCTCCAGGCCCTACTCTAGGGCTGGTGACTCTGCGCTTCCTGCGGCTGTTGCGGCTGGCTTTCTGGCGTGCCTTCACGCACGACGCCTTTTCTATCGCCAAGGCCTGCGCCTACTCCTCGATTCTCACTTTCTTTCCGCTGTTGCTCGTGGTCGGTTCCGTGCTCGCTTCGTTCAGCACAGGCCAGCTTTATCTGCGCGAACTCACCATCGCGCTGGCCAGCATCCTCCCCACCGGCAGCGCCACCGCCACCGCGTTCCTCAAAGGATCCACGCAACATTCCACCGGCCTTCTCGTCACCACTTCTCTGCTCACGCTCTGGACCTCCTCCGGCGTCATGGTTTCCTGGATGGACGGTTTCCGCCGCTCTTACGAACTCCCCAAAATCTGGGGCCTCGTCAAGGAGCGCATGATCTCGTTCGCTCTGGTCATTCTCGCCGGCATCCCGCTGATGTTTGCCACCATCCTGGTCGCCTCCGGCAGCAGCATCGAGCGCACCGTCCTGTTCCACATGAATCATGAATTCGGTTTTTACGTTCTGCTGATGTGGTCTGCCATTCGCTGGCTCATCGCAACCCTCACCAGCATCGCGGTGATCGCGCTCATTTATCACAACGCCGTTCCGCGCACCCAACCCTGGCACAGCGTGCTGCCCGGGTCGGTGCTGGCCACCGCCATGTGGTTCAGCGTTACCCTGGTCTTCGGCTGGTATTTGCAGCATTACGCCGACTACAGCATTATGTATGGATCGCTCGGAGCGGCCATCGCCCTGCTAGTCTGGATGTATCTGATCTCGCTGGTCGTCCTCGTAGGCGCGGAATTCAACGCCATGCTGTTCCCCCGCGCTATGCTGGGAAAAGAACTGACGGCGGTGAACGGGCCCAAGGCCGCGGACTAGGTGCCATCCATCTTCACTGGGCTCAGGATACTATCCGGTTATGGGACCGGCACGTTCTGGGAAGGGCTCTTTAAGAATGGGCTTTGGGAAGGGCAAGGCTTCAGCCGTCGCAAAAAAACTCGCAAATGCGTGTAGTACCGTGGAAGAGCGGCGCTTCAGCGCCGCGTAAAGCCCTTACATTAGCCAGGGCTTTAGCCCCTGAGGTTCTCGTTCGTCAAACTGCCGGCGAATTATGCAACCGCATTAGAACATTCTACTGGGGATCCTTGGTGAACTATCGATGGTGAACTGTTGAAGGCGCTTACTCCCGATCTCGATTCGACCGCTTCACCCACGCCGCCATCCGCGTCGAGCCCCGGCCGGCGCGCCAAAATAATCGCCACCATCGGCCCTGCCTGCCACTCCGAAGCCGCCATGCGCGACCTCCTGCGCCTCGGCATGGATGTGGCCCGCCTGAATTTTTCCCACGGCTCGCATGAAGATCATGCCCGCAACATCGAGCGTTTGCGCCGCGCCGCCGACCGCGAAGGCCAAACTGTCTGCATCCTGCAGGACCTGCAAGGCCCCAAAATCCGCACTGGACGCCTCGAGCGCCACGAACCCGTCGAAATTAAATCCGGCTCCACGGTCATCATCACTCCCCGCGACATTGCCGGCACGGCGACGCGAATCTCCACCACTTTCCCCGACCTCGCTCGCGAGGTTGACCCGGGCGCTCGCATCCTGCTTACCGACGGCCTCATCGAACTGCGGGTTCGCGGCAGCCGCGGCAAAGATGTAATCTGCGACGTGCTGAATGGCGGAACTCTGGGCGAGCATCAGGGGATCAACCTTCCTGGCGTCGGCCTGTCCATCCCGGCGCTCACGCCGAAAGACCGCAAGGATCTCGAATTCGGACTCACTCACGGTGTCGATGCCGTCGCGCTTTCCTTCGTGCGCCGCGCCGCCGACGTGCGTACCGTCAAGCAGATCATCGCCACACACGGCAGCGACATTCCCGTGATCGCGAAACTCGAAAAGCCCCAAGCTATAGACCATCTGGAAGAAATTCTGGAAGTGGCAGACGGCGTCATGGTGGCCCGTGGCGACCTCGGCGTGGAAGTTGCGCCGGAAAAAGTTCCCGTCATCCAGAAGCAGGTCATTCGCCGCGCGGCCGCCTGGCGCAAGCCCGTGATCACCGCAACCCAAATGCTCGAGTCAATGATCGAGAATCCGCGCCCCACCCGCGCCGAGGCCAGCGACGTGGCCAACGCGATTTTCGATCGCAGCGACGCGGTCATGCTCTCCGCGGAAACCGCCACCGGCCGTTACCCTCGCGAAGCTGTCGCCATGATGGCGCGCATCATCGTCGAGGCCGAATGCAATATGGGAGACTTCACGCAACCCCGCCGCCGCCGCGACCATCGCGGCCTTTCCGTCGCCGAAACCATTTGCGAGTCCGTCGCTCACGTCGCCGAGGATTTGCCCATGGGCGCGATCGCTGTCTTCACTGAAACCGGCAACACCGCCCGCATGATTTCGAAACATCGCCCGCAAGTTCCCATCTACGCCTTCACGCACGCTCTGCCTGTAGTGCAACGCGTGAATTTGTATTGGGGAGTTCATCCCGTGCGCTGCCGCCAGGCCAAGTCGATTGAACAGATGGTGATCATGGCCGAGCAGGAACTCCTGCGCCGCGGCCAACTGAAACCAGGGGACGTCCTGGGAGTCGTCGCCGGCACCCGCCAGTCTTCCGGGTCCACCAACTTCATGCGCCTGCATCAGGTGAGCCTCGGAGAAGCCAGCGCGGCAGTTCGCTCTAAGCTAACTCCCAACGAAACGCGCAACCGCCGCAAGCTATAATTTTCGCATGCCTCAGGAAATATTATCGGTCGCTGTCTGGGAGCCGGTGCCCGAGATGGAAGCCGCTTCGCTCGAGACCGTCCGCGAACTCATTTCCATTCTTGCGGCCAAAGGCTACAGCCGCGACCTCCTCTATCGCGACCCGGAATCGCATTTTGTTTTAATGCGTTATTGGAAGTCGGAAGAAGCCCGCCGCGCCGCCCAGGAAGATCCCGACGCGCAACGTTGCTGGGCCAAACTAGGCCACGAAATTCAAATCCTGAAAGTCTACGAGAAACTCGAAAGCGTCCCGCTCGCCAACCTGAAACCAGCTACATGAGGCGAAAGCCTCAGACTGGCATGACCCCGAGGATGCTCTCGGCTGCCCGGCCGAGCGAAGCTCGGCAGGTGCGTCCATCGTCTAGAATGTCTGCGAGCTTCCCGTGCCCACCATCCGCGCCTTCACCGACGACTCCGCCGATCCCCGCGTGCGCGGCTATCTCCATACTCCCGAAACTCCCAACAACCACGCCCTGGTCCTGACGCACGGCGCCGGATCAAACGCGCAAGCCCCGCTGCTGATCGCCCTCGCCGACGCCTTCTGCGCCGCCGGATTCACCGTCCTGCGCTGCGACTTGCCCTACCGCCAATCCCGCTCCTACGGTCCGCCTGGCCCCGCGGACGCAGCCCGCGACCGTGCCGGCCTGAAAAATGCCATCGCCGCCGTGAAAAATACTTTGGGTGCCGCGGAAAATCTGGGTGCCCCACTCAAGCCCGGTTCTGGCTTGAGTGGGAATTTCCCCTCGAGTGATCCGGATCAATCGCAAGCGCGAAGCCAGATTTTTCTCGGCGGCCACTCCTACGGCGGACGCCAGTCCAGCATGCTCTGCGCAGAGCTCTCAGAAACAGAACCGGAATTAGTCTCCGGCCTGCTCCTGCTCTCCTATCCGCTGCACCCTCCGCGCAAGCCCGAGCAGCAACGCACCCAGCATCTTCCCAACCTGCATACCCCAACTCTGTTCGTCCAGGGCACTCGCGATCCTTTCGCCACGATTGCCGAGATCGAGCAGACGCTCAAAATGATTCCCGCCAAGACAAAGCTATTGGTCATCGAAGGCGCCGGTCACGACCTGGGATTCAAAGGAAAAGCGAGGCAAGAAGAATTACCAGCATTGATCAGTTCTGAATTCACCGAATTCTTCGAACCGCAATCCTGAGCAGCTCTTTTGTGCTGTCATCCTAGCGGAGTAACAGATTCGCGAAGCGGAGCTATCACGCAGTCGAAGGACCCCTGCATGCCCAAACCGCGTTGGAATCGTAGAGGCATTCCCACGACGCGTGCGTGGCTAGCTCGCATGTATGCCGCGCAACAGGCAGGCGGTTCTCGCATTATCCGTGGGAATCAGTGAAATCCGTGGCGCCTTTGCTCTAATTCACCCACCCCGACTTCCCGCCCCCATTGCCCTTCCGCGGATCGTCCTCCGGCGGCACATAATTTCCATGCTCATCGAAGTGGACGTCCCGATCGTGCTCCCGCATATAGACTTCAAACTTCCTCGCCGCCCGCCGCCGCCGCCATCGGTAATATCCGTTACGCACGCTGAAATACCGCTCCGTCCCGGCAAACAGCAGCCCCCGGGTGGGAACGAACTTGATATACAGAAACCCAAACAGCAGTCCGCCCAGGTGAGCAAAATTCGCAACTCCGCCCTGCGACGGCTGAAACGTGGCAATCACCACGACAAAAATAATAATTCCCACCAGATACTTCGCTTTGATCGAGAACGGAAACGGAAACAGGTAAACTTCCTGGTCGCCGTAAAGCATTCCAAAAGCGATCAGCAAGCCGTATATTCCGCCGGATGCCCCGATCGTCGGCACGAACGGTGAGGCTCCCGGCAGTCCCGTGTAGGACACCGCCACGGTCACCAGCGCCGCGCCCACGACGCAGAAAAAATAGAATTCCAGAAACTTCCGCGAGCCCCAGTCCTGCTCCTCCTGCGAGCCGAACATCCACAACGTAAGCATGTTGATAAGGATGTGGCTCACGCTGCCGTGCAGGAAAGAATACGTCGCCAGTTGCCACACCATTCCATAGTGCAGCACCGCAAACGGCACCAGACCAAGGTAGACCTCCATGTCTCGCGCAAGCTGATGCGCAACCGCGCCCAGCACCACCTGCACAAAATAAACCGCCGCGCAAATGATGATCAGCCGCTTCACCCACCGCGTAAACGGCGGAAAGCTCAACGTCATGGATCGTCCACGATTCATGGTCCTGTCAGTATGGTCCAGTCAGTATGGATGAGTGAGTGGTTGTCAGAGGGAAGAACCGCGACCACCTTTATGAAGTACTCTTCGACCCAATCTTATCAGGTTGCCGCGTCCAAGGCAGCCAAGGTGCCTGCCGCAGCCCTCGTTACTCTTCGCGCCGTTCGTGCTGGAGGTTTTTGCTTTCACTAGCCACTAGCCACTGACCCCTAGCCCCTGACTACCGTCCCGGCACCGGCACCACCGGCAAGCTCGCATGCCCTTCCGTGTCCACCGCCCGCACCGCGAAGATCACATTATCCTTCGAAAGCTTCAGCGTGGCTCGCGTAACATTGCCACACTTCAGGGCGTGCTCCCATTCCGGGCTCGTGGTCGCTCTCCACAGAACCTCATATTCCGCCGCGCCCGGCACCGCATCCCAGGTCAGCGTCGAATCGTTCTCCAACTCCTTCGCCAGCAAATGCACGTTCGCTGGAGGCGCCGGAGCCGCCGCCAGCGCAGCCAGCGTCGCCGCATTCAGCCGCGCCACGTTGGCGACGTAATCAAAGTCCACAAACTTCGGCAAATCCCCATATTCCAAGCCATTTTCCGTGCGCACATCCTGATGCTGATGATGAAAGTCTTCGCGAAACTCCGTGAATCGCACCGCCGAAAATCCCTCCTGATTGAACGAGTAATGGTCGCCGCCGCGCAGGTACCGATCCAGCCGGAACACCAGCATCGGCTTCACGCCCACCTCCCCCGCATAAGTCCGGCCCACTTCGGCGATATAACGCGCCACTTGCCGCGATCCCGAATCGCTTTCCCCTCCCAGCCCGCGAATCCGCCGGATGTCCTGCTCCGTCGCCGCCGCCGGTATCCCCTCGGAAAATACCCGCACCACCGAATGATCCTGCTCCGCGCTCTTGTCGCCTCCAACAATGTCGTTGTTCAAAACCGCTTCAAGATTCCAGCCCTGTTCTTTCGCCATCTTGGCAAAATGACGGCTTCCATTCAGCCCTTGCTCCTCGCCCGCAACCGTCAGAAAAATAATCGTCCCCGGAAACTTCAGCTTGCTCAGCACCCGCGCGCATTCCAGGCTCACAGCCGTTCCGCTGCCGTCGTCATTGGCGCCGGGCGCATCGCCTTTGCCATCGAGCGTGCCGCTGTTGCGCGAATCGTAATGTCCGGTCACCAGCACTATGCGTTGCGCGTCGCTCGTGCCCCCGCCGTTCGTGCCCTCGCCGTTCGTGCCCTTGAGAACCGCATAAACGTTGGTGATAACGGTCGGCTGCGGAATCCGTTCGCCCGGCGCTTCCGTGAAGCTCTCAGTCTTCACCTCCAGGCAGCCGCCACACTCCTTCGCGTAGCGCTCGAACTCGGCTTTGATCCACTCCCGCGCCGCGCCAATCCCGCGGCCCGCCGCAATCGACTCCGGATCCTGCGCCGAAATCGTGGCTCGCGTCCCGAAGCTCACCAGCTTTTCGATGTTGGCCTGAATGCGCGCCGCCGAAATCTGCCGCAACGTCGCCGCGATTCGTGCGTCAACAGCGCCAGGCGGAATCGCCGAGTTTGGCCCCTGAGCCTGTGCCACGCCAGGCAACGCCAGCCCTAGCGCCATCGAAAGAAACCAAAATCTTTTCAGGAATCCTTTTACGTAACCACGCATCTTGAAAGCTCCGAATTGCAAAATTAGGTGAGACTTGTCTGGTACAAAATGTCAAGTACGAAATGCCCAGCGCGAAGGGCGAGGCATAACCGACGGCCCCCGCCGCCGGCCGAAAAATCTCTGCTTCCCCTTCCTCACCCCTTGACCTGCGGTGCCGGAAAAATAAATATTAGCAGGGGGCTCGAATCGGCCAGGGAGGTTTTATGGTGCTTTGCCCGGAATGCGATACCAAACTCGATCTTGAGGAAGACGATGTCGACGAGGGCGAAGTCATTTCCTGCCCCGAGTGCGGCACCGATTTTGAAGTCGTCACCACCAACCCGCTCGAACTCAAAGCCGTGGAAGAAGGCTACGTAGAAGAGGAAGAAGAAGAGGAGGAGACGGAAGACGGTGACTACTCCTAGGCCCATTCTCACGGGCATTCCGAAAACGCCTATCCCGAAAATAGGCATCCCGAATAAGCCATCACGTCCTCGAGTCCCACAACTCCCCCTGAACCCTGTCATCCCGAGCGAAGCGAGGGACCCCTACCGCCTCCACACTGCGAGCAGCTTCCATCGCAGCTTCCGTGGCAGTTTCCTCCATAGCTCCGGCCCAATTCGTTTGCCCCTGTTCTGCCTCGTTCTCGCCGCAGTTCTGCTTCCTGCCCCTGGCCGAAATGGCCAACTGGCGGCCCAATCCAAGCCGTCGAAAAAAGAGTACGCCCTGATTTTCGGCACGGTCTGGGGCCCTGACAATCGCCCCGTCTACGGCATCGCGGTCAAGATTCGCCGCGCCCAGGACAAAAAAGCCAAGTGGGAGGTCTACTCCGATCATCACGGAGAATTCGCCCAGCGCGTCCCTCCCGGCGAAGCCGATTACATCCTCACAGCCGATCTCAAAGGTGTGAAGACTGTCGATGGCAAGCCCTTGCACCAGGTCAGCGAAGTCAAAGTACACGTCGACTATGACGAACGCGAAGACACAGGCCTCCACGTGTCCCCATAAATTAAGTTACGTTCTCACCCCATGCCGCCGCCATGCCTGCCAGGGGTTTGAGTCTTGTCATGCTGAGCGGAGCCGCGTCGGTCGCTCTGCGACCGGCACGGCGAAGTCGAAGCATCCCTATAGCCGAACTATCTGCGTGCGTTCTGCCGTGCGAGAATCGCGCATGATTGCCATCACACTCCACATGAGACAATGAGAAATGCTATTCGTCATGCATCTCCGACGTTCCCTGGCCATCCTCGCCTCCTGCGCCCTGCTCGTGGCCTTGTGTGCCCTGGCCCATGCCTCGCCTGACAGCAAAGACAAAAACGCCGGACGTCTCCTCTACGGCAAGGTTCTCGACGGCCGGGACAACCCCGTGGCCGACGCCGTCGTCTATCTCACCAACACGCGCACCCGCGCCGTTAAGACCTACATCGTCAGCCAGGACGGCACCTACCGCTTCCCCGCGCTCTCCAGCGCCGTGGACTACGAGGTCTACGCCCAGTACAACGGCCACAAAAGCGATACCAAGTCCGTCAGCCAGTTCGATGACCGCCCCGAAGTCTACATCGACCTGCGCATCGGCTCGCGCTAGAGCACGTACCTTTTCGTGCAACTTTTTCCCGCCATTTCGGTTCAATATAAGTACAGGTGTTTGTGTTTGGAGGCGACCTTGAAAGAACTGCGCGTATCTATGAAGAATTCCTCATCCTCGAATAGCTCAACTCTGGCCGTAAAGGCTTTTTTGGCCGGTCTCGTTCTCGCGTGTCTGTCCACCCTACCGGCCTCCGCTCAGAATGGCGGCGCCATGAGCCCCTACCAGGGCGAAAAAGACGGCGTCAGCGCCGGCGGCAAATGGACAGAGTTTCAATCCGAAGACAAAATGACCGCCGCAAAAAAAGTCCGTTTCGAGCTGCTCGCCGACAATTACCTTGCCGAGGATCCCGACTACAAGCCGCGCATCGAGATCATGTGTACGAATAACAAGTACACTTACGCTGACTTCAATCCGGGCATCCGTCTGGGCCCGCCCAACCGTCCCGGTTTCTGGGGCCAGCCTCAGCTGGAAGTTATGGTCCGTATCGACGATACCCACAGCTATCATGGCTGGAACTGGATTCGCGATCGCTTCCTCTCCATGGATAAGGGCACCACGCGCGGTCTGCTCAGCGCCCAGGTCTTCAAAATTCGCATCCCCGGCCAACGAGGCAGAGAAATCGCCGAGTTCTCCCCCGCCGGGCTGAACCTGGATCAGGTCAAACAAGCCTGTGACCTGACTCCCAAAAAGCCCAGCAAAGACTAACAAAGCTCATGTAGGGACGGCCGCCTCGGCCGTCCCGCACCCAACTGACCCCTGACCCCTGACCCCTGCTCTTCCCCGCAACCCCCTTAACACTTGCCCCGCTCACCCACGTACTGGCACCTTAAACTGTCACCCAGACCAAAAATGAGCAGCAACATCATCACCGGCCTGGCCTTCCTCCTGTTCATCGCAGGCGTGTTCATCTACGCCATCATCCTCTACAACGAGCTCGTCCGCCTGCGCAACGAGAACGACCGCGCCTGGGCCAACGTCGACGTGCTTCTCAAGCAGCGCCACGATGAAATCCCCAACCTGGTCGAGACCGTCAAAGGCTACATGCAGCACGAGCAACAAACTCTGCTGGCCGTAACCCAGGCGCGCGCCGCCTCCATGAACGCCGCCAGCATCGGCCAGAAAGCCACCGCCGACCTGCAGATGACCGGCGCTCTGCGCAGCCTCTTCGCCGTCGCAGAAAATTATCCCCAGCTCAAAGCCAACGAGAATTTCCTCAAGCTGCAGAACCGTATCAGCGAACTCGAGGAGCGCATCGCTGACCGCCGCGAGTTCTTCAACGACGACGTCAACACTTACAACACCCGTATCGGCCAGATCCCCGAAGTCTTCGTAGCCAGCTTCATGGAAATGAAGCCCCGCTCCATGTTCAAAGTCTCCGACGAAGACCGCCGCCAGGTCGAAGTCAAGTTTCAGTCCAGCCAGGGTTCCGGCGCCTAGGAAGCCCCGGCATCCTTGGAGAGCCACGGCATCCCGAAGCGCCCCCAATCCTGCGAGCCATCGTCATGCCCGCCCGCGAAGGGCACGGCTTTAGCCGTTGCCGGAAAACTGACAAATGCCGTGCATTACCGTGGAAGAGCGGCGCTTCAGCGCCGCGTAAAGCCCTCAAATCAGCGCGGGCTTCAGCTCCCGTGGTCGCATTTTATGTCTACCGCGAGTTTTTCCGCACGGTCCTATGGAAATGAAGCACCGCTCCATGTTCAAAGTCTCCGACGAAGACCGCCGCCAGGTCGAAGTCAAGTTTCAGTCCAGCCCGGGGTCCCGGCGCCTAGGAAGCCCCGGCATCCTTGGAGAGCCGCGGCATCCCGAAGCGACCCCAATCCTGCGAGCCATCGTCATGCCCGCCCGCGAAGGGCACGGCTTTAGCCGTTGCCGGAAAACTGACAAATGCGTGCAGCACCGTGGAAGAGCGGCGCTTCAGCGCCGCGTAAAGCCCCCAAAATCACGGGGGCTTCAGCCCCCGTGATTGCGCCACCGCGAGTTTTTCCGCACGGTCCTAGGGATGTAATTCGTTGAGTTACTTTGGTAACCAGCGCCCGGCTGCCATGAATTTTTGTCGCGTCTTTTTTGGAAGGAGTGCTTCGACTTTTGTAACTAGCGACCCCCCGCGCTCCACAACTAAGCTTCGCGCTGCGGGTTTGCTCAAACTATGAACAACTTAATCAAGCAGTCGCTCCTAGTCCTGGCAGCGGGTGGTCTGATGTTGGTTGGCGCCGCCTCTGCTCAAACCCAAGACAGCAACACAGCCGGCGCGGGCGCGGGCGTGGTCGATCCCAATCATCCTCGCGTCAATGAAGTCAACGGCCGCGAGCAGAATCAGCAGGATCGCATCGCCAATGGCGAAAAGAACGGTACCCTGACGCCCGGACAAGCGGCTCACCTGGAGAATCGCGAAGCCAGGACCGAGAACCAGCAAAGGGCCGATATGGCTGCCCACAACGGTCACCTGACCAAGGCCGAGCAGAACAAACTCAACCGCGAGCAGAACAAAACCAGCCGTCAGATTTACAAAGACAAACACGACGACAAGTAGCTGGAAGGGTCAGACTTCCCAGTCGAGAATAAAGTTGAGGATAAAGTTCACCACAAAGTCCAGGACAAAAGCCGCAGCTCATCGCGGCTTTTTTCTTTCCTGCTCGTTGTGGCCGCGGGCGCCTCGCCCGCGCAGGCTTGCGCGCCAAAAAGGTTTGGGAATAGCACGAGGGCGGAAAACTTCACAAACACGTGTAAACACCGTGGAAGAGCGGCGCTTAAGCGCCGCGTAAAGCCTTAAAATCAACGCGGGCTTCAGCCCCGATGCTCTCATGCAGGCGCCCGCCGAGGATCTGAGGGCGCAACTCCGCCCCCTCACCCCAGCAGCCTCGCCGCATCCTTCGCGTAATAAGTCAGAATCATGCTCGCTCCCGCGCGCCGGATGCTCACCAGCGATTCCATCATCACCCGCTCGCGCTCGATCCAACCATTCCGCGCGGCCGCCTCGATCATGGCATATTCCCCCGACACCTGATACGCCGCCAGCGGCAGGTCAAAGCGCTCGCGCGCCGCCGCAATCACGTCCAGATAAGGCATGGCCGGCTTCACCATGATCATGTCTGCGCCTTCTTCAATGTCGAGCTCGATCTCGCGCATCGCTTCGCGCACGTTGGCGCCATCCATCTGATACGACCGCCGGTCCCCGAACTGCGGAGTCGAGTCCGCCGCTTCGCGGAACGGCCCATAAAAACCGGAAGCGAATTTCGCCGCATACGAAAGGATCGGCGTATTCGTGAAGCCAGCTTTGTCGAGCGCTTCCCGGATCGCGCCCACCCGCCCGTCCATCATGTCCGACGGCGCAATGACATCCACACCCGCCCGCGCCAGCGAAACCGAAGTCCGTGCCAGCAATTCCAGCGAAGCATCGTTATCGATTTCGAATTCGATGCGGCGGGCATAGTCTGCCATCTCGGATGCGACCTTTTCGATGGCTTTCGCTTTCTCCTCGTCGTTCTGCACCACAACCACCCGGGCTGATTTCAACGTGTCTCGGGCCGCTGCACCCAGAGACTGCGCCAACGGCGTGGCTTTCACAATCCCGCAGTGTCCGTGCGACATGTATTCGCACAGGCAAACATCCCCCATCACAATCAGCCCGGGAACCTCCCGCTTCATCGCGCGCGCGGCCTTCTGCACAATGCCATCCTCGTCCCACGCGCCGCTGGCAACTTCATCTTTTTTCTCCGGCAGTCCAAACAGAATCACCGCCGGCACGCCCAGCCCATGCGCTTCCCGCGCCTCTTTCACCGCCTCATCCACCGACAGGTTGAACACTCCAGGCATCGAGCGCACTTCCTTGCGCATTCCTTCCCCCGGGCAAACGAACATAGGGTAGACAAACGCATCCGGCGTGAGCCGGGTTTCGCGCACCAGATTACGAAATTCTCCCGTTCGGCGGAGACGGCGAAGGCGCGTAACAGGAAATGACATGAGGATCACCAGAGGGAGCCCGCATCTCAGCCAAGGCTCCCATCCCTAGATTCTAGAACATCAAAGATTCTAGAACATCCCCCGCCCACGCAGGACGGACACTCTTGTCTGTTCGCCTCCACCACGTAGGACGGACACTCTTGTCCGTCACCTTCGACTCTGGGAAATTGAGGAACGTCCCGTCTGTACCCCGGAATCCAGGCCCATTTTGTCATTCAGAGCCGTTCGCAGCCGCGAAGCGGCGAGGACGAGCGAGGAATCTGTTGTCTATTCCGCCATGCCAGCTGTCGCGGTCGCAGATGCTCGTGTAGGACGGACACTCTTGTCCGTCGCCTTTGACTTTACGAAGCGGAACCCACCGCCGCTTCTTGGGTCGCGCAGAGGTCCAAGGTCCAAAGTCCAAGGTCCAAGGTCCTGCAAGGCTTTAGCCCCTGAGGAAGCCTCCATTCCCCGCATAACCAAAGTAACCTGCCCCACCCCCTCAACTCACAGAACGCGGATGCCCTCCCATAGAATTGAGATCGTATGAATCTGTTCCGCCTCCACCGTTGGTATGTCACAGCGGCCGGCATCACTCTGGCCTATGCCGTCGTGTCGCTGCTGGCCCATAAAAGCCACGGGCTCACGGCGTTTGGTGACACTTTCGTCTTGTTCCTCATGCTGAGCGGGGCAGTCGTCATGCTGGCCAACGCTCGTTCAGCGTCCCGCCTCGAGCGCCGCTTCTGGGGCCTCATGGCATTCGGATTTTTCCTTTGGAGTTTCAACCAGGCCGCCTGGGCCTATCACGAAGGCATCCTCCACCTCGAGATTCCGGATCCCTACTTCGCGGACGTCATCCTGTTTTTCCACCTTGTGCCCATCATGGCCGCAATGGCTTGGCGCCCTGACCTCACTCGCGCCGAGTCGCGCTTTCAACTCAGCAATCTGAATTTTCTGATGCTGATGGTGTGGTGGATCTTCCTCTACGCCTTCATCGTTTTTCCACATCAGTACGTCGTGCTGAACGTGCGCGCCTACGATTACTTCTACGAAGGCCTTTATCAAATCGAAAAGCTCCTTCTGCTGGCAGTTCTCGGCTTTGCCGCTTGGAACAGTTCCGGGGGGTGGAAGCGGCTTTATCTGCATCTCTTGGGTGCGAACGCCTTGTACGCCCTCGATTCCTATGCTCTCGATAACGCTGTCAACGCGGGGACGTATTACTCTGGCGGCCTCTACGACGTTCCTTTGGTCGCCGCGGTTACCTGGATGGTAGCTGCCTGTCTGGTCGCGCGCCAGCAGCCGCTCACCAGCGATACGCCGCCCAAAAAATCGCCGTGGGGAAGCATGTCTCCGCAGTTAGCCATGCTGGCAATTCTCTCGTTGCCGGTGCTGGGATTGTGGACTTTCCTCTACGACAAGTCTCCACTGCCCTCGCGAACTTTTCGTCTGTTCGCCGTGTTGGCGGCAATGTTGTTGTTGGGCGCCTTCGTGTTTCTGCGTCAATACATCCAGGACCAGGCATTGATGCGCCTTCTGCAGGAATCGCGCCGGGCCTACGATGACCAGGAGCGCCTGCAGACTCATCTCGTGCAAAAAGAAAAACTGGCTTCTCTCGCCCACCTCGTCGCCGGCGCGGCCCGTGAAATCGACCATCCGCTCACCGCCATCATGTTTCACTCCGACCAGCTCTGGACCCGCGAACACCTCACCACCGAGCAGGGCGCCATGGTTCGCAAAATTGTCGATCAGGCCCGCCGCACTCGCGACTTGGTTTCAAACCTGTTGAGCTTTGCCCAGCAGAGTCACGGCGAAAGAATCATGGTAGATCTGGGCCCGCTGCTGCAACGCTGCGCCCAAATGCTCGAAGCCAAACATTCTTCCGACCGCATCAAGGTCACCGTTTCGCTCGAGCCCCAGTTGCCGCGCGTCGCCGGAAATGCCAATCAACTATTCCAGGCTTTTCACGAGATCATGGAAAACGCCATGGACGCGCTCGCCGAAGTCGGCGGCGGTTCTCTCGAAGTCACCGCTCTCCGCCATGGCACCGACGCCGTCCTCCACTTCTCCGACACCGGTCCCGGCATCCGTGAACCCGAGCGCGTATTCGATCCCTTCTACACCACCAAGCCCGTCGGCAAAGGCACCGGCCTCGGCCTGAGCGCTGCCTACGGAGTAGTCCAGGACCACGGCGGCCAGATCACCTGCCTCAACAAACTCGATGGCGGAGCCTTGTTCATCGTCCGCCTCCCCGCCGCCATCGCCGTCCCCGAGCCCATCGCCGAAGCCGCCAAAGCCTGATCGTAAAGAGCACCCTCCACCGTAAAGAGCGACCCTCCTCGGACCTTAAGCCTCCAAAAACGCCTTGTCATTCCGAACGACGCGCCCTTCTTCGCGTCGGAGGAATCTCAGTCTCCTCCGCAGCCGCGCGTCAGCCAACGCCCACCCCCTTCCTGTACCATAAAACCTGCAATGTCCCCCGCCCTCACCCACAGTTCCGCCCGCGTCCTCGAGTTCGATTCCCTCCTCGACCTCCTGCGCGGCTACGCCTCCTCACCCCTCGGCCACGCCCGCATCGCCGCTCTCGCTCCCTCCACCGACCGCGCCTGGATCGAATCCCAGCACCAACTCGCCAGCGAAATCCGCGAATTCCGCCGCGTCGGCGGACGCTTCGAATTCTCCGGATTGCTCCCCACCGCCCAGCTCGTCGCCAAGTCCCGCATCCTCGGAGCTATTCTCGAAACCACCGAGATTCGCGACGTCGTCCTCCTCGTCGATCGCGCCGCGGAGTGGCGCGAAATTTCTCTCCATCCCCCCGCCGCCATGAAGCGCGAGTGGCGCGGCGTTCACGCCCTTTCATCCCAGATCGCCGACTTCAACGACTTCCTGCGTTTCTTCCGCAACAAGATTCAGCCCGACGGCACACTCGAAGATCACGCTTCCCCCGAACTCTCCCGCATCCGCCGCGAAATCGAAAAACAGCGCCGCACCATCCAGGACTCCCTTCGCGGATATCTCCGCCGCCTCGCCGAAGGCGGCACCGTGCAGGACGAACTCATCACCATCCGCGGCGAACGCTTCGTCATCCCCATCAAAGTCGAGCAGAAACGCCGCGTCCAGGGCGTGGTTCACGGCGCCAGCTCCAGCGGCCAAACCGTCTACGTCGAGCCTCTCGAAACCATCGAGCAGAACAACGAACTCGTCCGCCTCCTCGACGAAGAGCTCGCCGAGATTCACCGCATCCTCCTGGAAATGACCCGCCGCATCGGCGACCACTCCGAATCAATCCACTCCGCAGAAGAAACTCTGTGCGAACTCGAACTCCAATTCGCCAAGTCCCGCTTCGCCGAAGACTACAACTGCGTAGCAGTGCAACTAAGCGCTGTAGCAGAAAGTTCCCATGAAGCTGTAGCCCAGCAAGACACATGTGGAGACAGCCGCCCTCGGCTGTCGGCGAGCGCAGCGAGCCTCCTCCTCCACAACGCCCGCCACCCTCTCCTCGAGCATAACTTAAAGCTAAAAGGAATCCCCGTAGTCCCAGTCACCATCGAACTCGACGGCCCAACCCGCCAGCTGGTCATCACCGGCCCCAACACCGGCGGCAAAACCGTCACCCTCAAAACCGTCGGCCTCCTTGCCCTCATGGCGCAATCCGGAATCCCCGTCCCCGCCGATCGCGCCGATCTCCCCGTCTTCGACGCCGTGCTCGCCGACATCGGCGACTATCAATCCATCGAGCAGAATCTTTCCACCTTCTCCGCCCACGTCACCAACATCGATCTCATCTCCCGCACCGCCACGCCCCACTCGCTCGTCCTGCTCGACGAGCTGGGCTCCGCCACCGACCCCGAAGAAGGCGCCGCACTAGCCGTCGCCATCGCCGGATACTTCCTTCGCATCGGCTGTCTGGCAGTCATCTCCACGCATCACACTTCGCTCAAAGTCTACGGCGCAAATACTCCCGGCGCATTGAACGCCTCGGTCGGCTTCAACGAGTCCACGCTCCAGCCCACCTACGAACTGAAAATCGGCGTCCCCGGAGCCTCCGCCGGAATCAACATCGCGCAGCGCCTGGGCCTGAATCCCGCGATCATCGACGCAGCCCGCGCCCGCCTCGGCACGCAGACCCGCGACGTCGGCGAATTTCTCGATCGCCTCCACGCCGACCTGCGCGCAGCGGAAAGCGAACGTCTCCGCCTTCAGGCAAGGCAGAAGGAGCTCGAAGACGAGAAAAACCGCCTAGCGGTTTTCGGAAAAACCGCCCAGCAGGCAAAAATTCGCGAGATGGAAACCAAGCTCGAAAGCGTTCTCCGCGACTTCGAATATCAAACCCGCGAAGCCGTAAACGCCATCCAGGATCGCGCCGCCGCGCAGAAGATCTCGAAAGATGCCGACCGCCGCGTCGCCAAACTCCGCCGCGAATTCCGCGAGCAGTTCGATTCCACGGTCGTAGCGCACTCCACCGGCGCCGACCAGGGCGATCCCAACGCCCAGCCCCAGGTCGTGAAATACGTTTCCGTCGGCGACACCGTCAAGCTGAAGTCCACCGGCCGTCCTGCAAGAATCATGCGCAAAATCGACGACAACAATTTCGAAGTGCAAATCGGCGCCATGAAAATGAAAATCGCCCGCGACGACGTAGCCGCGGTGCTGACTCCCGCGCAGCCCGCACCCTCAGACTCCCCCGTGAAAGCCGCCCGCGCCCGCGGAATCTCAGTCTCGCTGAGCGACGACAGCGAAGCCGCAAACGTCCCCACCGAAATCAACGTAATCGGCCGCACCGTCGACGATGCCGCCCGCGAAGTCGAACGCTTCGTCGACCGCGCCTTCCTCGCCGGCCTCCCGCGCGTCCGCGTAGTCCACGGCAGCGGCATGGGCATCCTCCGCAAAGCCCTCCGCCAACTCCTCCAGCAACACCCCCACGTAGAATCCGTAGCCGAGCCCCCGCAAAACGAAGGCGGCGCCGGCGCCACAGTAGTAGAGCTGCGTGTCTAAGCCCCGGAGGGGCGGCATAAAATAGCCCAGGACGTAAGTCCTGGGTAAAGTAGAAGAAAGACGAACCGAGTCCCGTAGGGACGACAGAAGGTTCCCCACCACGGTCGGCTGACTTTCCTTTCGCTGAACTGAACTCGTTTTCCTCCATCCTCCACGAGTTAAACGCCCTATCCACAGCTTCTCCACAACATTCCCCCTCCGGTATATTCCCTACAGCCCCTTTCTAGCTCACAATTCCAACGGAGAAGTGTCTCTCTAACAATGGCGAACCCCGGCGACTTCGCATACACGGTCAAGCAGCAGGCGGATATCGTCCGCATCATCGGCGACTACGTCAAGCTGAAGAAAGCTGGAGCCCAAAATTTTTCCGGGCTGTGTCCTTTCCACGGCGAAAAGACCGCGTCGTTCTCCGTCCACGCCACGCGCCAGTTTTTTCACTGCTTCGGCTGCGGCGTGTCCGGAGACGTCTTCAGCTTCATTCAGAAAATCGAAAACATCACCTTCCCCGAAGCCGTCCGCATGGTGGCGCAGAAGCTAAACATCCCGCTGCCCAAAGCCGCGTACTCAACACCAGGCGAAGCCAAAGAAGCCCGCCTCCGCGGCCAGTTGCTAGACGTCCACGAACGCGCCTCCGCCTTTTTCCAGGAATGCCTGAAGCGCCCCGAAGGCGCCCGCGCCCGCGAATATCTCCTCGGCCGCGGCCTCGACGATGCCACCATCGCCCGCTTCCGTATCGGCTACGCCCCCGATTCCGGCTTCCTCCTCCGCGACCGCCTGAAAAACGAATTCAGCGAAGATCTGCTCCGCGAAAGCGGCCTGTTCTCGTGGAAGGAAGCGAGTCCCGAGTCCCGAGTCGCGAGTCCCGAGCCCCGAATTGACGGCGATGCGGTGCAGCGGGAGAACGGTCAGATGGCGGCCGCGAGTTCGGCGCAAGGGACCAGGGACTCGGGACTCGGGACTCGGGACTCGGGACTCGCCATCTACTCCAAGTTCCGCAACCGCGTCATGTTTCCCATCTCGAGCGAAGCCGCAAAAATCATCGCCTTCACCGGCCGCACTCTCGCCACCGACGAAAAAGCCGGCCCAAAATACTTGAACTCACCGGAAACCGCGATCTATTCCAAGGGCAAAGTCCTGTTCAATCTCGACCTGGCCAAGGAATGGATTCGCAAGGAATACGCCATCCTGGTCGAAGGCCAAATGGATTGCATTTCCGTCTATGCCGCCGGATTTCACAATGTGATCGCCAGTTCCGGGACTGCGTTCACGGAGCTGCAGGCAAAACTCCTGGGACGATTCACCAAGAACGTTATCGTCAACTTCGATCCGGATACAGCCGGAGCAAAGGCCACGGAGCGCACGTTGGGTCTCCTCGTGGAGGAAGAATTTAACATTAGAGTGCTTACCCTCGAGCAGGGTTTCGATCCCGATCTCTACATCCGCCGCAAAGGCAAAGACGCCTACGCCGCCGCGCTGAAGACCTCGCAGAAATATTTCGACTACCTGATCGAACGCGCCCGCGCCCAATTTCCCGTGCGCAGTGCCGAGGGCAAAAAGCAGGCGGTGAATCATCTCCTGCCCCACGTCCAGCGCGTTCCAAGCAGAATCGTCCGCGACGAACTGGCGCAGGAAATCGCGCAGAAACTGGGCATCGATTCCGGCACTCTGCGGCAAGAACTGAAGCACGTGGCCGCGACTCGCTCGGCCGCAGTGGTCAAGGGCCCAGCCAAGGCGCAAGTCACCGACGCGGAACGCATTCTGATCCGGGCCCTGGCCTCAGCTCGCCAAATGCAATCCGGAGAAGAACATGTTTCGGCCCGCGACGGAGCAGAGGAAGAGTTCGATCCCGCCCGCCAGGCCCGCTTCGTCCTGCAAAACGAGGCCCTGCACCATGGCCTCGCCACCGAAGCCTTGGCCGAGGCCCTGCTCAATGCCGGGCCCGAAATTGCCGATGTAATGGAAGTGCCGCAAGCGGAAGCCGATCGGCGCCTGCTGGCCTCCATCTTGTTGAAAGAAGACGAGGTCCTCACCGCCGAGCTGCTGGACCGCGCCGTGCGCGCCTTGCAGAAGATTCACATCAAGCGCCGCGTCGAACAAGTCAGGAGGGAACTAGAATCCGCCAGAAGCAATGGCAATGACGACTCGCAGCGTAACCAGCTCCTGCGCGAACTCGAGCGACTGAGCCGGGCCCTGCGCGATCGCGGCCTGGGCGACGGAGGGTCAGCGCCCGCAGCCTGAAATTACGCAAAAACACCAGAAAAGGCTTGAAACAAAAAAGCCGCGTCGACCATCTAAGTATTTAGCAGAATTAGAGTTAACGGCGGGCAAGGGAATTGGAAACTGGCGCTCCAGCGGGCAACTGATAGACGCAGCAGCACTTATGTGCTAAACTCTATAAGTTTGTGCTAGGCACAATCCCGCAATATCCCAGTCCCACCCTTACGGAACTTTACCACAACGCTCTCAACGAGCGAATTGCGCAGTTGAAGGATACTTCTTGGCTCTTGACGATAAATACGAAGACATAAAAAAGCTGATCGACACAGGCAAAGAGAAGGGATATCTCACGTATGACCAGGTCAACGACCTCATACCGCATGACGTGCACAGTCCCGACGACCTTGACGATCTGCTGACCACCATCGGTACGCAAGGAATCGACGTGCTGGAAGGCCCGAAGTCGCCTTCCTCCGCCGCGCTCGATAAAAAATTCGAGGATGCTGAAGAAGGCTCCGAGGACGTCGAACTCGACTTAACTCCCGGAGCTCTGGAAAAAACGAATGATCCCGTCCGCATGTATCTGCGCGAGATGGGCACCGTCCCGCTGCTTACGCGCGAAGGCGAGGTGGAAATCGCCAAGCGCATCGAGCGCGGTCAGATTCGCGTGCTCAAGGCCTTGTCGCGGTCTCCCATCGTCATCCGGGAACTGCTGGCCATGGGCGAAGACCTCAAGAAGGGCGTGCGCTCGATCAAGGAAGTGGTCACCTTCGACGAAGAAGAGATCACTGACGAGATCCTGCAGAATCGCCTGAACGAGTTCACCGGCAAGATCGACGCCATGGCCAAGCTCTACAAAAAGGTCAGCGTCGTCGAAGAAAAATACGTTGCGGTTTCGCAGAAGAAAAAGCCCAGGGACCATCGCCGCGCCCGCCGCAATTTTGCCCGTGCCATTGTTCGCGTGTCGCAGGCGGTGCGCAAACTGGGATTCACCAACGCCGAGCGCAAGCGTCTGATCGACCGTCTGAACAAAATGGTCGACGGCATGCGCTCGCTCGACCGCCAGTCGCAGAACCTCGAGCGCAAGGCCGAAGCCACTCGCAGTGAAGAACAGAAAAAAGAATACCGGCGCCAGTCGCGCGCCGTCCGCAGCGAAGTGGAAAAACTCGAACTGGAAACCGGCGTGTCGTTTCAGGAGCTCAAGCGCACCCAGCGCGAGATCATCCAGGGCGACATGGACGCGGAGCAGGCCAAGCGCGAACTCATCGAGGCCAACCTGCGACTCGTGGTTTCCATCGCCAAGAAATACACCAACCGCGGACTGCAGTTCCTCGACCTGATTCAGGAAGGCAACATCGGCCTGATGAAAGCCGTGGACAAATTCGAATACCGCCGTGGCTACAAATTTTCCACCTATGCCACGTGGTGGATTCGGCAGGCCATCACCCGCGCCATCGCCGATCAGGCGCGTACGATTCGCATCCCGGTGCACATGATCGAAACCATCAACAAGCTGATCCGCACGTCGCGGCAGCTGGTACAGGAACTGGGACGCGAGCCTACGTCGGAAGAAATCGCCAAGCGCATGGACATTCCGGTGGCGAAAGTGCGGAAAGTTTTGAAGATCGCGCAGGAGCCCATCTCTCTCGAAACGCCAATCGGCGAAGAGGAAGATTCGCATCTCGGCGACTTCATCGAAGACCGCGCCGTTGTCTCGCCGGCCGAAGCCGTGATCAACGTGAACCTCAAGGACCAGACGGGACAGGTCCTGCGCACGCTGACCCCGCGCGAAGAAAAAGTAATCAAAATGCGCTTCGGCCTCGAAGACGGCAGCGAGCACACTCTGGAAGAAGTTGGCCAAAGTTTCGCCGTAACCCGCGAACGCATCCGCCAGATCGAAGCCAAGGCGTTGCGCAAGCTGCGGCATCCGTCAAGATCGCGGAAGCTGCGGGCGTTCATGGATGGAGTGAAGGACTAAACCTTTTCCGCCGCGGATTTTCGCGGATCAACGCGGATAGATCTTGAAGGCACGGCTTCGGCCGTGCCTTTTCTTACTGCACGGCCCCTCCGGATTCCAGATTCTCTTACCCGACTACGAAGCGATCTCAACGGGTATCCCGACCTTGACCGCTATGGGGGTGTAGATGTCGACCTCCGAAGCGACGGCGTTGATGGAAACTATCAAGCAGTATCGCGCGTCGCGTTCGTAACGTCGAAGATATGGCTTTTCCTTCCACCACCCCGTTACAGGATAGACCGCAATCGCATCGCGATCAGCGAGTTCAATAGCCGCGCCGCGCCAGTAGTCCGAGTGAAGTGAACCAACGTTCCTCGGAATTCCAATCAGCCAATTGTCAGCTCCCGCGTCCGTTGAGATGTCTCCGTCCTCTAGTTGAACGGCTCTGTTGATCCGCGCGCGAAAAGCATTGAGATTTTCAAGGTTGCGCTTCATGGCGAAACGCAGTCCGTGCGAAGCGTATCGGTACCGCCGAATCCAGCCGCGCTCTCCCGGGTTCGGTTCTACGTAGTAAGAAAGAGTCACCCTAACCTCGACCTCGGTTGCCCCGAGTGCTTGAAGCTCTGCTTTGGGCCAGGGCATTTCATGAAGATTCATTTGGTGGCCGGTTATGCTTCCTGTGTCGCTGCGCTTGAACGGATTAAGGCTGTCTTGCGCAACCAGTGTGACATCGTTTATCGAGCTGAGAAGGGCGCGGGTGTAGTCCGCAACGCCATACCCATATCTTCTTAACACCGCGACTTTCTGCGCCTGTGTGGTGGCCGCGTCCATCCTGTTGCGCATCGAAGGCGTCCATCTTGCCGAATGAACGACAAGCCCACGAACGCTTTCTGGCCAAAGTTCAGGTCGCGCCGCTAACATTCTCCCTGTGATCTCAGCAACGACTGCCGTCGCCGCGCTCGTATCGCGGACGGTGGTGAATTGCTGAACCATAGGTTGGTGAAATGTTGTCAGGAGGCCAAGGTCGTCCGGGGAATCGACGCTGTTTCCATCAGACGCCCAATTGCCGCCCTCATTAACCACATCCGGTTTCACCGGCCACTGCCGGTCCCATAGGACTGAAGTCCTACTCGCCGGACCGATCTCGCCCGCAGGAGCTATAGGGTTCCAGCCGCGAAACTGCACGTCTGTTATCGCGGTTTTCTCAGTGTAGGCTCCCACCGTTAGTATGTTCCAAGCTTGTGCCGGGCTCTGTACGGGTTGCTCATCATTTCTTCCTGGGTATCGGCTAGGGTCGATGTCCTCTCTTGCAACATTACCGGCAGAGACAAGGATTAATTGTCGATTAGCCCCATCCCCATAGGCCAAGGCGTCTAGTGCGGCAGACCAAGAAGAGGGCCGTCCACCAGGTGCGGGGCTGTCACTGGTGACTGCCATGCAGAAAGCACGACGCCGATTTGGTGCGCGGACTTCGGGCCGGGCTACGCACTCACGCGTTACGGCTCCATATAAAACAGGATCGTGCTGAATGCCCGACGGATTAAGCATCTTAACGGACTCAAGGCCATGCTGGAGAAAAACTGGGCCGTGATCGAGCAATCGACGCTGGAGATCGCCATACAAAGCCACCCCCGCCATTGCGGTTCCGTGACCTTGCCAAGCCGCGCTGTCACCTGTTCCCCACGTGGGATCGTAGGTATGGGCGTCCGCTGGACGAAGAGAGGCGGCCAAAAGCGGGTGGGTGTGAGTAACGCCGCTGTCGAGAATACAAACTGCTGGAGCATCCGCGCTGGCGAGTCGGAGCCGCTCAGCAAGGTCGCGGCTCCAAGCGCCCTGCTCAAGGTTTGGAAACCCGAGGAAGATTGCCGGCGTGTCCGATGCAACCCGCAGCTCGGCAATTGCGCCCGAAGCAGTCATCAGCCTCGCCATTTCGCTTACCGTCGCATTCGCCAGGACAACTTCGCGCTCGGGGAAACTCAACCGCTCCGCTGAATTCACCCGCACCCCCAGAAATTGCGGCGGTGCTCATAAAATGCTCGGACGCATCGTGTCGCAACCAGACCTCCCACCAGACCGGGATATTTTCAAGTGGGAAGCGGTTGGGAGCGTCGGTGAACATCAATCGCACTGTGGCCATGCTGATGCTATCAATGCTCGCAACAAGTTTTTCGTTCTTGGGTTTGCCCTTCTCCGTGTCTTCGGTTCGATAAGTCTCAATTCGCTTAACGAAGAAATTCTCTGCTCCGGACGGAACAAATACCGTAGCGTGAATCTGGCCCTCAGGATCGCTGGTTTTGACTGATAGAAGCTCGATGCCTTGTTGGCGGTTCTCAAGACTTTGAATGAACTCCAGGCTTTGCGGCCTCAGAGCGAAATCCAAGTAATACCCAGGTGTAGCGTCGGGTGCGCGCTGCACAGCGACGTCTGCAGGTTGACGAGCCGACGTGAGAGCCCGGGTCAGCTCCGACGCCAGACGTTCGGCATGCTCCTCGCGGTTACGTGTAGGAGGAAAGTGTTCTCGGCCACCGCCACGACCAACATATGCCTCACCGTCAGCCCGGCCATAAAGGAAGATGTGTTGGCGATTGTGGGGATATTCCGGCATCAGTGCGAGTCAGAGGGATGGGTCCTCTTTCGCTCGCGGATGGCTGCGAGCAGTCGGTCGTGGGTCACAACGCTGGACTCCGCCAGAACGGCATCCTTGGCTGCATCGTCGCTGGCACGTACGAATTCTGCCTGACTTAACCCTTCCCCTTCAGCCAATAGCTCACTCCAACGTAATTCGTGCAACTCAAAATTGGCGAGACGACTCTTCATCAGGGCATGTGCCAGTTCGCGGTCTGGAGCCGCAAATTCGATGATGTCATCAAAACGCCTAAAGAGGGCTCTGTCCAAGAGCTCGGGGTGGTTGGTGGCTGCGATCACCAAGCTGTCCGAGGTGTCTTTCTCCAGGAACTGGAGAAAGGAGTTCAAAACGCGGCGTATTTCTCCTACATCGTTCGCTTGGTTTCGCCTAGTACCTAGGGCATCAAACTCATCAAACAGGTACACCCCGGTACGCAGAGTCATAGCATCGAAAATGGCTCGTAGCTTCGACGCCGTTTCCCCCATGAACTTCGTAATAATCCCTTCAAGCCGTGCCACTAATAGCGGCACATGAAGCTCTGCGGCCATAGCAGCAGCAGCCGTCGTCTTTCCAGTCCCTGGAGCGCCAACAAATAGGAGTTTCCTGCGCGGTTGGAGATCGTGATCTCGCAATCTGCGCTGCTGCCTGTATTCGAGAAGGACTCGTCGCAACCGCGCCTCCAGCTCCATCGGCAGGACCAAGCTGGTGAGGAGCGCGGTCGGCTCTTGTAGCGTGACGAGGCTGGCAAGGTCACCTTTGGGTTCCAACACCAAAAGGCGCTGCTGACTGTGGGTACGTTCTCTCTTAGCTCGATCAATAAGGTCGCGTATCTGCTCCGCAAGCTTGATGTGACCTTGTCTCGCTTCCTGCGCTGCAACCTGCATTGCGACTGACATGAATTCTTGATCATCCCCGCGAATGTGGGTTTTCAGCAACGCAAGCACGTGGCGAGCATTTGGCATAGTTTTCTGTCAGGATGACTGCTCAGTATACGCGTAGCAATATCATCTATGGTTCTAGCCGCGCGCGGGTGGCCCATCCTTGCGTTCTTTGCAAGGGTGGGAACTCCAACTGCGAACCCTTCGGGATTTTGATTCCTGCACACGCAAGAAATCGGGCTGCGTACCATCGCTACAAAAACCGTCGTCAGCCGCACGGAAATGTTCTGTCGTCCCTACGGGACTCGGTTCCATTCCTTGGGGGCTTACCCAGGACTCACGTCCTGGGCTATTGTCTGCCGCCCCGCCGGGGCTGTATCGGCGGTCTGGCCCACCCCTTTCCTGTTTCTCGCCGACGTCATGTGGCTAACAGAGGTTGCCCCGGTCTTCGCGGTTTTCGGGAGGCCGGGGATATCGGCTGCCGGGCGGTTGAGTTTCTGCAGGGCGTATCGTCTAGTATCTTCCAGGTCCGTGGTCTCCCACCCTTCGAAAATCGCGAAGGGTGGGGCAGCCTCTGTCGTGGTGGTGCCACCCGTCGGCGAGGCGGCTCGCACATGGGACCACCTGAAATGTTCTGTCGTCCCTCCGGGACTCGGTTCTAGTTTTTGCGGGCTTACCCAGGACTTACGTCCTGGGCTATTATCTGCCGCCCCTCCGGGGCTGTCTCGCAATTCCCGCTTTGGGAATTGCTCCCTCTTTATTCTCTTGATTTTCTTGCCTTTGACTTTTCTTTCCTGTCGAATCGAAACATAAGGCGGCATTCGCGAGTTTCTTTCCGGATGCTGCTTTTTGCTTTCTGAGGCGGGGCGGATGAAGAAGCGGAAACCGGAGATTGTCGGATCACGAGTTGTCAAAACGGGGATTAGCAAAACGGGGATTGTTAAACCCGAGATTGTTAGACCGGGGATTATCAAAGACCCGAAGGCTCGGGGGGAGTGGGTGGAGTCGGTGTTTATGGCGCGGGCTAGCGAGCATGGATTGGCGGTGAGCAAGCCATGGGGAGAATCGAACAGCTACGATTTTGTGATTGGGCGTCCGGGGCGGTTTGTCGGAGTGCAGGTTAAGTCGACGGTGGTGGAGTCCGGAGTTGGTTATGCCTGCGCTGTGAAAAAGAACAACAAGGCATACTCGCGCGGGGAATTTGATTTCCTGGCGGCGTATGTGATTCCGGCGGATGCTTGGTACATCATTCCGGCGAGCAAGATCGAGGGCAAGGAATCTGTCGGGCTGTGTTCGAAATCGAATCATGCGAGGTATGAAGAATATCGCGAGGCTTGGCAGCTTTTGCGGGAAGCTTCGGAAGTTTCTTCGGAGGGTTCGGGAGAGGGTGGGGCTGGGGATCGCGACGACTGTCCGGAAGTTTCTGCGGGGGCGGAGCCTGGCGAGGGTCAGCGTCCTCCGGCGAACGCTTTGGGGCGGATGGAAGCGGCGATGAATTATTTCAAGCAGAGGCTGGAGCGGGGCGGCGTTGATCCGCAGAAGCGATGAAAATGAAGTGCCAGGGCGTCAAGGTTCGTGGTGTCCCACCCCTTCGGCAAGCTCAGGGCAGGCTCTTCGAAAATCGCGAAGGGTGGGGCACTCTCAGTTGTGATGGTGCTGAAACTAATTCTGAACCAATCCTTCTCGGTTTTCCTCGGGTTTCCACAAGGAAGGCTTTTCGTCCACAGTTTTCGCACAAGCGTGCGCTGTTTTTTTATTGCGGGCGGCGGGGTTGTGACGGAGAGTGGGTGCAGCGACAACGTGAGAGTTTTCTGAGCTTGCCGGATGATTGCGGCAGGGCCTGCAGCAGCCGGTGATTCTCGAGGGTGAATCGCCGGGGGACATTCCGGAAACGCGTGCAAACGCGAACTGGTTGCCCGGGCGTTGCGGCCTCCTCCCCGATCCCGCTCAGGAGTGGGAATGGGCTGCCGGCCCCCGCAGCGGTTGCGCTGAGTGATCGCAAGATCGCGAGGGCAGCCAGCTTTGGCAAATGCGGCACTCCCTCGGGAGGGCTGACGGGCCAGAAGCGTCATCCCGCCGCGCGAGCGGCGGACGAGGCGAGTCAGAAGATCCACGGACGATGCGGCTTGAGTGGCTGGCTCAAGCCGCATTTTTTATTTCAAACCTTTATTTCAAAACTTTTTTCGCCGCGGATTTGCGCGGATTCTCGCGGATAAGGCAAAACCAAACTTCGGAATGCAAAATCTTTTGGGCGGAAAAATCAAGACACTTTAACCGCTAAGGTCGCAGAGGAAGGGCCGCTGAGTTCGCGAAGAAATTCGCGCTGAGCTACTACTCTTGTTGCGCGGGACTTGTTTGCGACGGGTTTTCGCGGGGCTTCCACAGAATCTGTTCGGGCTGCACAGGTTCTGCACAAATCATTTTGTGTTTCGCTTTATATTCGCTTATGCTGAGACGGGCGAATGCTTCACAGTGCTGAACTGACCATGGCGACCTCATCTGAATACACGATTAGCAGTCTTCCGGCGAATGTGGAGGCGGAGCGCTCGATATTGGGGGCGATTCTGCTGGACAATTTTGCTTATAACCAGGCGGCGGAGCATTTGCGGGTTGAGGATTTTTCGCTGGACTCGCACCGGCGGATTTATTCGCGGATGGTGGATCTGGTGGAGACTTCGCGGCCGATCGACATGATCACGCTGATCGAGGAGCTGGATCGGCATAAGGATCTGCAGGCGATTGGGGATGTGGCGTATGTGTCGAGCCTGGTGGAGGGGGTTCCGGACCGGCCGTCGATTGAGCACTACGTCAAGATTGTGCGCGACAAGGCGCTGCTGCGGGGGCTGATTCACGCGGCGAATACGGCGATTGCGCGGGCGGCGGATCAGTCGGATGCTGCGGAAGATGTGCTCAGCGACGCCGAGGCTGCGATTTTTCAGCTCTCGGAGAAGCGTATTGGGCGCGGGTTTATGGGCGTGCAGGAGATTGTGCGCGAGTCGTTCGGGTCGGTCGATGCGCTACTGCAGCGCGGGCAGCGCATCACGGGGCTGGCTACTCACTACACCGATCTGGATGAGATGACCAGCGGGCTGCAGCGGAGTGATCTGGCGATTATTGCGGCGCGGCCGTCGATGGGGAAAACTGCGTTTGCCATGAACATTGCGGAGAACGCGGCGATTGAAGATGGGCAGGTGGTGGGCGTGTTCTCGCTGGAAATGTCGCGCGAGGCGTTGCTGCTGCGGTTGTTGTGTTCGCAGGCTCGAGTGGATGCGCACAAGATGCGGACGGGATCGTTGTGGCAGGACGATACGAAGAAACTCGTGCGGGCGATGGAACAGCTGGCGCACGCTCCGATTTACATTGACGATACTGCGGGGATTTCTCTGAGCGAGATGCGGGCGAAGGCTCGGCGGTTGAAGCAGTCGGCGGGGAAGCTGGATTTGATCATCATTGATTATTTGCAGCTGATGTCGGGTGGGGGGAAGCGTTATGAAAATCGTACTCAGGAAGTGTCAGCGATTTCGCGCGGGCTCAAGGCGCTGGCCAAGGAGATGTCGGTGCCGGTGATTGCGCTTTCGCAGTTGAGCCGGGCTCCGGAGAGCCGAGGGGGCGATCATCGTCCGCAACTTTCGGATCTGCGCGAATCGGGGTCGATTGAGCAGGACGCGGACCTGGTGATGTTTATTTTTCGGGAAGAGGTTTACAAGCAGGATGATCCGGATTTGCAGGGGCGGGCGGAGATCATTATTGCTAAACAGCGCAACGGTCCGACGGGGAGAATCCACCTGGCGTTTTTGAAGAACTGCACCAGATTTGAGACAGTGGCGGAGGGCGGAATTGGGCCGGAAGAATGAGAGCCGGAAGAGAACGCGTGAGGGGCCGGCGTGCGGTAAATGCTGTAGGAAGTTCAGCTTGCAGCGGGAACGCTGAATTTGAGGTTGGCCTGTGGAAAGCTTGTGGAATTGAAAACCGCTTGCAAAATTTCTTTGAGCAAAGACGGGGCGGCGGGTTTGACCAGGAGTCAGACTTGAGCTTTAAGTGGCTGAGTAGTAACCAGTTAGGCAATTCACGCGGCATTAACACACAACTTTACGGAGGGTTGCCCAAATCGGCACGCTTTTGAGATTTGCACATCTGGCAGGACTAGTCCCTTTGTTCTGTGGCGGATTTTGGCTTCGCCGAGAGCCTTCTACGTTGTCGCGACAAGCGGAAAACCAGAATGCCAAAATCGATTTTTCTTCTGGGTGAAGGGTCGTGACGAAATGCGGAAATACAGGGCTGAAGCCTATAAGCGCTAATTTCAGCAGAATTGCTTCCGGTTGGCCGACCACTCATTCGGAGCGCTCCCTTTAAGCCGACAATAAGTTTTGTCTTGACATAACACTATTGTCGGTGTGTGATAGGCGCCATGACGCCAGCCGTCCAAGTCATTCAAAACATCGATGGGGCCGCGGCACTGTTCAGCGCGCCGCGCCTCAAGATATTGGCCGAACTCGCAGAGCCGGACACCGCCGCGGCCATCGCCCGCCGGGTGGGGTTGCCTCGCCAGCAAGTGAGCTATCACGTCCGCGAACTGGAGCATGCGGGACTCGTAACCTTCGTGGAAGAGAGGCGCAAGGGAAACTGCGTGGAGCGGGTAGTGCGGGCCGCGGCGCGGAGTTATGTGGTGAGTCCCGCAGCGTTAGGGTCGCTTGGAGCCACGCCCGCCGAGCAGCGGGACACTTTTTCGATTGGATACCTCGTCGGACTCGCCGCCCGAGCGATCCGCGATCTGGCATGGCTGAGCGTGCGCGCGGCAGCGGCGAAGAAGCGCGTGTCCACCATGGCGATGGAAGTGGATATCCGGTTTGCCAGCGCAGAATCGCGCGCGGACTTTGCGCAAGAGTTGTCGGCTTTCATGGCCCAGCTCGCGGCGAAATATCACAGCGCGGAAGGGCGCTCGTTCCGCCTGATCGCCGGTGTGTATCCGGCGATTACATCCGCATCGACACAAGAACCAGGAGACCTAGCATGCGTAAACATGAACTGAAGATCGAAGTAGCGGCGACTCCCGCCGAATTGTGGAAAGCGCTAACGACGGCGGAAGGCATACAGAGCTGGTTCGCGCCGATCGCGAAGGTGGAGCCGGGCGTGGGCGGCGGCATCACCATAGGCTGGGCACCGGGGATGGAATTCACCCAGGCGATCGAAGTGTGGGAACCGGAGAGGCACCTGCGCGCGGGCCACACGGATTACTACATTGAAGGCAACGGCGACACGACCATTCTGCGCCTGGTCCAATCCGGATTCGGCGACGACGCCAAATTCGACGCCGAGTTCGAATCGACCGGCACTGCGTGGCCGGTGTTCATGACCATGCTGAAACGAAGCGCCGAAGCGGGCATCGATTCCTGCAGGACTGCGGCGACTTTCCGCTTCCTGGAGATTGCTCCGACAGAAGCGTGGCATCGGCTCATTGCTGATAAGGAGTTCTGCGACGCTCTGGTGGGCGGCAGGATCGGTCACTTCCATCCGCGCGGATGCTACTGCGTGGATTTCGCGGACAAGATGTTATCCGTCTTCGCGGAGAATTGCGGCGGGAAAACAGCGCTCACCGTGACGTGGCTGCTCTACGGACACACAGATGCCAATACGGACGCCGACGCCTGGCGCGATCGTTGGGGACAGTTGATCGACAAGGCCGTGGGAACGGAAAACGCTTAGCCGGTCGAGGTCATTCGTAAACCCTCAGGCCGTGTGACACGAGCGAAACCTCAGGGGCTAAAGCCCAGATTCCCAGCGTACTTGGGAGGCACGGCTAAAAAGCCGTGCCCTTCCCGAACCCATTCGTGAGATGACTTCCGGTTTCCGCTTCGTGAGATGACTTCCAGTTTCCGCGGGAGAACGGGATGCGTTTTCACAGAGGCCGACTGCGGCGTGGATGTTAGCGCATCGATATCAACTGCCGGAGTCAAAAGACTTTAACCGCTAAGTGCGCGAAGGAAAGGCCGCAAAGTACGCGAAGAAATTCAGGTTGAGACTACTCAGCGGCTGTAGGCGGGAGTCAAAGTAACGTTTATTGCAGTGCTGAAAGGGCTGCGCCACTCAAAGAGCAGAACCCGGAGATCGGCTTTGCTGGGCGCGGCTGGTGTTGTGGTGGGGGGAAGAAATCGCTCTGCGGGCGATGGACGGGCAAGAGTGCCCGTCCCCACATGAGTTCGTCTCCATGAAGCCGTCCCCGGCTTAGTTGCTGTCTTCGCCGACTTTCAGGACGGCCAGGAAGGCTTCCTGGGGGATGTCGACGCGGCCGATGCGCTTCATGCGTTTCTTGCCTTCTTTTTGTTTTTCGAGGAGCTTGCGTTTCCGGCTGATGTCGCCGCCGTAGCATTTGGCGATGACATTTTTGCGAATGGCGGAGACGGTTTCGCGGGCGATGATTTTCGCTCCGATGGAAGCCTGGATTGCCACTTCGAACATTTGGCGGGGGATGAGTTCGCGCATTTTTGAAACTAAGGCCTTGCCGCGCTCGTAGGCGAAATCGCGATGCACGATTACGGAGAGCGCGTCGACGGGCTCTCCTGCGACGAGGATATCGAGTTTGACCATGGGCGATTCCCAGTAATCGGCGAGATGGTAGTCGAGGGAGGCGTAGCCGCGGGAGACGGACTTCAGGCGGTCGTAGAAGTCGAGCACGATTTCGTTGAGCGGCAATTCGTAGTGCAGCATGACGCGGGACGAGCTGACGTATTCGAAAGTTTTCTGCTTGCCGCGTTTGTCCTCGACGAGCTTGAGGATTCCGCCGACGTATTCTTCGTTGGTGAGGATGGTGGCGAGAATTACGGGTTCTTCAATCTTTGCGATTTCGCTGGGATCGGGCCAGCGGGACGGGTTATCGACTTCGATCATTTTGCCGTCGGTTTTGTAGATCTTGTAGCGCACGCCGGGGGCGGTGGTGATGAGTTCGAGTGCGAACTCGCGCTCGAGGCGCTCCTGAATGATTTCCATGTGGAGCAGGCCGAGGAATCCGCAGCGGAAGCCGAAGCCGAGAGCGACGGAACTTTCGGGCTCGAAAAAAAATGAGGAGTCGTTCAGGCGAAGTTTTTCGAGGGCTTCGCGGAGGCGGGTGTGCTCGTGGGCGTCGACGGTGTAGAGTCCGGCGAAAACCATGGGCTTGATTTCTTCGAAGCCGGGGAGGGCTTCGATGGCGGGGTTGGCGTCGTGGGTGATGGTGTCGCCGATTTTTGTGTCGGCGACATTTTTTATGTTGGCGATGAGGAAGCCAACTTCGCCGGCTTTGAGTTCGTCGATTTCGACGGGCTTGGGAGTGAGCACGCCGAGAGTTTCGGCGTCGAAGGTGGTGCCGTTCCACCAGAGGCGAATCCGGTCGCCTTTGCGCAGCGTGCCTTCGAAGACGCGAGTGAGCACGACGACGCCGCGATAAGCGTCGAACCAGGAATCGAAAACCAGAGCCTGCAGGCGGTTGTTGGGATTTCCTTTAGGCGGAGGAACGCGCTTAACGATGGCTTCGAGAACGTCGGGGACGCCCTGTCCGGTTTTGGCGCTGATGAGGACGGCGTCGGAGGTGTCGAGGCCGACGGCGCTCTCGATCATTTCTTTGGTGCGAGGAATGTCGGCGCTTTGGAGATCGATCTTGTTGATGACGGGGATAATTTCGAGGCCGTGATTGATGGCGAGATAGGCGTTGGCGAGGGTTTGGGCTTCGACTCCTTGCGAGGCGTCGACGACGAGCAGAGCGCCTTCGCAGGAAGCGAGCGAGCGTGAGACTTCGTAGGAAAAATCGACGTGGCCGGGAGTGTCGATGAGGTTGAGCTGGTAGGTTTGGCCGTCTTGCGCGGTATACATCATGCGGACGGCGTGGGCTTTGATGGTGATGCCGCGCTCGCGTTCGAGATCCATGGAGTCGAGGACCTGGGCCTGCATCTCGCGCGCGGTGAGCGAGCCGGTGAGCTCGAGGAGGCGGTCGGCCAGCGTGGATTTACCGTGGTCGATATGCGCGATGATCGCGAAGTTGCGGAGGAACGCTGCGTCCATAGGGTTAGTTGTCAGTTGTCAGTGGCCAGTTGCCAGTAAGACCGAAGTTGGCAACCGGGCACGAGCTCTTGTGAGGCTGCGGGCTAATGTTTGATTTTAACAGGCGGCTGGGATTCAGGATTCTGGTTCGGTTAGCATGTCAGCATGGTTGAAGCGCCTTTTGCCGCGATTGCTCACGTGCAGCCGGCAATGCCGGCGGGTGAAGAAGAGCTTGCGCGACGGTTCTATTGCGATCTGCTGGGCATGGTGGAGATCTCGAAGCCGGTGGAGCTGGCGAAGCGCGGGGGATGCTGGTTTGCGAGCGGGGGCGTGCAGCTTCATCTGGGAGTGGAAGAGGAGTCTCGCGCGGCGAAGAAGGCGCATCCGGCATTGCGTTGTTTTGACTATGAAGGGCTGACTTCGCGCTTGCGGGCGGCGGGAGTTGAGGCGAAAGAAGACGAAAGCATTCCGGGGGTTCGGCGGTGCCACGTTTTCGATCCGTTTGGGAATCGCATTGAGCTGATTGCCTGAGTCGACGAAAGAATGACGAGTGGATAGAGGTAATGGTGGTTCGTGGATAGGCGCCGGTTCAGGACGAGCGGACCTCGGGCGCTGAAGCCGCGGACAGGTTTTTCCGCGAGTTAACGGGTCGGGTGCGGAAAAAACTCGCGGTGGGCACGAAATGCGACCACGGGGGCTGAAGCCCGCGCTGGCTGGGGGGCGTTACGCGGCGCTGAAGCGCCGCTCTTCCACGGTATTACGCGCATTCGATTGGCATTAGACGCATTGGTATTACGCGCATTCGATTGGCATTAGACGCATTCGTATTACGCGCATTCGTAGGTATTAGACGCATTGGTATTAGACGCATTGGTAGGTATTACAAATTCGTCAGTTTTTCCGCGGCCTCTAAACTCGTGCCGTTCCCGCTCGTTGATGAGGTCGCCTCTTCGGGACCGGGAATCTCGTCCTGCATCGTGCAGTTTTTCCTTCTTCGCTAAAATCGGAGGCATGCTTGTACTGGCTTCCGCATCGCCGCGTCGACAGGAACTTTTGCGTAGCGCGGGAATTCCGTTTGTGGTGCAGGCTGCTGATATTGAGGAGAGGGTGCGCGAGGGCGAGCGGCCGCGAGATTGCGCGGATCGGCTGGCGCGGGAAAAGGCGCTGGCGGTGGCGCAGACGCGGCCAGGGGATTGCATCCTGGGAGCGGACACGATTGTGGTGGTCGACGGGAACATTCTCGGCAAGCCGTGCGATGCTGGCGATGCGGCGCGCATGTTGCGGATGTTGTCGGGGCGGGTGCATGAAGTGATCACGGGGGTTTGCGTTTGTGGAGCAGGGGCCAGGGGGCAGGGGTCAGGGGGCAGTAAGAGCAATACACAAGCTACCTCACGGGCGCGGACTTTTCGGGAGAAACTGGCGAGTGGCAAGCGGCAACTGGCGACTGGTTCGGAGATTACGCTGGTGACTATGAGTGAATTGTCGGACGATGACATTCGCGAATACGTTGCGACTGGCGAGCCTATGGATAAGGCCGGGGCGTATGCGATTCAGGGGATTGCTTCGCGGTGGATTCCGCGCATTGAAGGCGATTACAGCAATGTGGTGGGACTGCCCGTGGCGCTGGTGTACCGGATGTTGCTTGAGCAGGAGGCGCTGTGAGTGGTGGGCATTTGTAGCGGAATAAAGAGAGTTCGAGGGCAGGGCTAGGATTTTTTCTCTTCTTCTTTGGCTTTTTCTTCTTTCTTCGGGTCTTCTCCTTCTTTCATTGCGGCCTTGAAGTTACGGATGCCTTCGCCGAGACCCTTACCGAGCGCCGAGAACTTGCTGGTGCCAAAAACCAGAAGCGCGATGGCGACGATCAGCAGAATATGCAGCGGTTGAAAAAGGCCCTCACCCATAACTCCTCCGACGGGGGTCCTTCCGGGTGCTCAAACGGCTTGACTCCCTATGAGAAGTCTAGGCTATGGCAAGTTGGGAGTCAAAAAAGGCGCACGCCGCGATGGATTGCTCCGCACCGAATTCAGCGTACTCACCAAGGCGCTCGGGCGGAGTCTATTCTTAAAGCACAAATATTTCGGAGGTTGCAGGTCATGCGCAAACTTTGCGTTTTAGCACTGGCGCTAGTGACATTGTTTCAGATGCCGGGGCGTGTTTCCGCCGCGCAGGTTACGGCTCAAACACCCACCGAACAACGCAAGACCAGCGAGCCCTATACCGGGGATCTCTCGGTCTTCGATTCCCCGGGGCGGGACGAGCGGCTGCAGATCAACCGGGTGATGGACATTCTCGGAGTCGCGGCGGGGAAAAACGTGGCTGACATTGGCGCGGGTTCGGGATGGTTCACGGTTCGCGCGGCAAAACGCGTGGGTCGCGGCGGTGTGGTTTACGCGGTCGATATTAATCCCGAGGCCATTCGGTACATCGGCGACCGGGTGAAGAGGGAAAATATTGACAATGTGAAAACTATCCTCAGCCAGACGGACGATCCGAAGCTGCCCGCGAACGCGATCGACAGCGTCCTGATGCTGAAGGCTTACCATGAGATCGCGAGGCCGGTGACGCTGCTGCAGAATCTGCGGGCTGCGCTTCGCTCGGGAGCCAAAGTTGGAATCATCGACCGCAACGGGAACGGCGAGAATCACGGGGTGGGACGCGAAGTGGTGATTCGGGAAGCGACGCAGGCCGGTTATCGGCTGCTTGATAGCTACGATTTTGTGAAGGGCGACAAGATGGACTACTTTCTGGTGTTCGGGGTTACCCAGTAAGGGGGATGGAGACTTTGCGAGGACCTCAGTCGTCCCTCCGGGACTGGTTCTGCCTTCCACGCTAGCCCAGCGCTGAACGCGCTGGGCTATTGTCGAACCGCCCGTCCGGGGAGCAGCATCCTGGTTCGATCAGGCTCGTTCAATCATCGCCGTACAATCACCGTCGTACAATCATCGTCGAACAATCATCGTCGAACAATCATCGTCGTACAATCATGCTCTTTCGATCATGCTGGCCAGCAGCAGGGCGCGGCGCGGCAACTCGGAGATGACGACGTGCTCGTGGAGGGCGTGCGCGCCTTCGCCTACGGCGCCCATGCCGTCGAGCGTGGGAATGCCGATGCCAGCGGTGAAGTTGCCGTCGGAGCCACCGCCGACAGAAGCTTCGTCGAGCTTCCATCCGATTTCGCGAGCAATTTCGCGGGCTTTGTCATAGAGCGCGGCCACGCCTACGGTGCGCTCCATGGGGAGACGATTGATGCCGCCGGTGATTTCCAGTTGGCAATGTTTGTCGAAGGGCTTCAAGGAGCGGAGCTTGCGGTCGATGCCGATTTTCTGTTTCGCGTGCTTGATGCGCACGTCGATTCTTACCGTGGCTTCGGCGGCAACGACGTTGGTGCGCGTGCCGCCCTGAATAATTCCGGGATTTACGGAAAGCCCGTGGTGCAGATCGTTGAGCTTGGCGAGCGCGGTGATCTGATGGGCGAGTTCGAGGATGGCGCTGTGGCCTTTTCCGGGATCGAGGCCGGCGTGCGCGGCCACGCCTTCGACTTTCAAGGTGTACTCGCCGACTCCTTTGCGCTCAGTTTTTAGGGCGCCGCGGAGTCCGGCTGCGGGTTCGAGCACCAGCACGGCTGCGGACTCCCGGGCTAGAGCTTCCGTGGTTGCGCGCGACGAGTTGCTGCCGACTTCTTCGTCCGATACCAAGAAAACCGTGACCGAGCGGGGAAGGTCGCCGTGCCATGTCTTGAGGGCAGCGATCGCTTCCATCATGAGGACGATGCCTGCCTTCATGTCGAGAACGCCGGGGCCGTGGAGACGATCGCCGGCAACGCCGCACAGCATGGTGGCCAGCGTGCCCACGGGATAGACTGTATCGAAATGTCCCAGCAGCAGAACCGGCGCTGCGCTGCCGCGGCCGGGGAAATTAATTTGCAGATGGTCGGCATAGGCATCGGCGCGGTGCAGGCGCGTCTCGCCGCCCATGACGCGAAATTTTTCTGCGAGGAAAGCTCCGAGGCGGTCGCCGGCGGGTTTGTTGTCGCTGGGAGATTCGATTTCCACCAGTTCGCGGGCCGCTTCTACCATTTGCTCCTGCCGGGCTTCGAAATAATGCAGGCGGTCGCGCCCGGCGGTGGATGGTTCTTTGTTCGCGGGCGCGGATTTCGCGTGTGATTTCTTGCTGGGCATCGCTCCTCTTTCGTGTTGTCGCAGCGTGATGAGCCTCGATTCATGGTACGGCGTCAGGGGTCCGGCAAAGAAAAAACCTCGTCGAGCTTCGCTCGACCGGACAGCCGAGGGCAGCTGTCCCCACATGTGCATCTCCCGACACAAGCGCTACTCGCTATACGACCTGCGGCGTGAGCGCAGGTGCGTTACAGTATAATCTTCAAGCTGTTTGGGGCGAATTATGACTGAAAGCACTCCCGCGGTGAAGGAAGCGCTGGGCGCGGTCAAGACCGGGCTGGATATTCACGAGATCCTTGGCATCCTTCCGCATCGCTATCCTTTTCTGCTGATCGACCGCGTGCTGGAGTTGCAGCGCAAAGAGCGCATTGTCGCTATCAAGAACGTAACCATCAACGAGCCGTTCTTTGCCGGACACTTTCCGGGGCTGCCGATTATGCCGGGCGTGCTGATCGTGGAAGCTATTGCGCAGGCGGGCGGGGCGCTGCTGTTGACCGAAGTGGAGGACCGCGCCAATAAAGTGATGGTGTTTACCGGGATCGAGCGCGCGAAATTTCGGCGTCCGGTGAGTCCGGGAGACCAGCTGCGGCTGGAGGTGGAAGTGAAAGGCTGGCGAGTGGTGCCGGGAATGACGGCGGCCAAGATGCAGGGCACGGCGTATGTTGGCGGGAAACGCGTGGCCGAGGCTACGGTGTCGTGCCAGCTGATCGACAGTTCGCGCGGCCGAAGTTCGGGCGCGGATGACGGCGACGGTGACGAGACGGCGGGATAAAGTCGCTGCGCCGGGTGATGAAGAGACGGCCTCACCAGCCATTTTCTGATGCAGCCTTCCATGAGCACTCTTTCTTGAACATTCATCCCACGGCCGTGATCGATGCGCACGCCAAGATTCCGGCATCGTGCCAGGTTGGTCCCTACTGCGTGATCGGGGCTCACGTGGAATTGGGGGAGAACTGCCGGCTGATTTCGCACGTCGCCATTGAGGGGCCAACGAAGATTGGCGCAGAGAACAGTTTTTTTCCTTTTTGCGCGATTGGCATGGCGCCGCAGGATGTGACCTACAGAGGCGAGCCCACGCGGCTGGAAATTGGCGAGCACAATGAAATTCGCGAGTATGTCACCATCAATCGCGGCACGGTGAAAGGCGGAGGGCTGACGAAAGTCGGCAGTCACATTCTGATCATGGCGTATACGCATATCGGGCATGACTCGGTGATCGGCGACCATGCCATGCTGGTGAATGGAGCCACGCTGGGCGGGCATGTGACGGTGGAGGAATGGGCGGTGGTGGGGGCGTTGTGCCCGGTGCATCAGTTCGTGCGGATTGGGGCGCATTCGTATATTGGTGGAGGCACGACGATCACGCAGGATGTGCTGCCCTTTTCTGTGACTTCCGCCGCGCGTGGCACGCATGCTTACGGGCTGAATAAAGTTGGGCTGGAGCGGCGTGGATTCTCGAAGGAGCGGATCGGGAAAATCCACCATGCTTACAAGATGCTGCTAGCTTCGAAGATGAATACGTCGCAGGCGCTGGAAAAACTGAAGGCGGAGGCGGATCGCGGGGAAGATGTGGATATGCTGATCCGGTTTATCGAGGGGTCGGAGCGGGGAGTGATTAAGTAGCAGTTGCCGGTTGTCAGTTGCCAGTTAGGACCGATGGAGGCAGGCATGGGGCTTTCATATCAAGACCTCAATCGCATGGCAAAGAGCTATGGATCTCGCAGAAGAGATTTACAAAGCTACGCGGGGATTTCCCAAGGATGAGCTATACGGGTTGACGAGTCAGCTTCGCCGCGCCACGGTATCCGTGCCGGGCAATTGCTGAGGGACAAGGTCGACTGACGCCGGGAGAATTCAAGCAGTTTCTCGGTCACGCCCGCGGGTCGCTGCTTGAGACGGAGACTCAGATCTTGCTTGCAGGCAGACTGCACTACGTGTCACCGGAGGAGATGAGCCGCCTAATCAAGCTCTCAGCCGAAGTCGGGCGCATCTTGAACGGATTGATCGGCTCAATCTAAGTTGTCAGTGCTTGCGCCATAACTGGCAACTGACAACCGGCAACTGGCAACTGACTATGCAGCGTCTTGGACTTATCGCCGGCAACGGCAAGTTTCCATTTCTCGTGCTTGATGCGGCGCGGGTGCAGGGGTATGAAGTAGTGGTGGCTGCGATTAAGGAAGAGACTTTTCCGGAGATTGAAGGGCGCGGGGCGGCGGCGGTTCACTGGTTCTCGCTGGGAGAGCTTTCGAAGCTGATTGAAATGTTTCAGCACGAAGGAGTGCACCGGGCCATTATGGCGGGGCAAGTCCGGCACAAGCAGATTTTTTCCAGCATTCGTCCGGACTGGCGGCTGGCGAAGCTGTTGCTGTCGTTGACGACGCGCAATACGGATTCTTTACTCGGCGCGGTGGCGAAGGTTTTGGCGGATGAAGGCATTGGGCTCGAGAGTTCCACCTGGCTACTGGAACCACTGCTGGTGAAACCGGGCGTGCTGAGCAAGCGTGCTCCCACGGAACAGGAACGCAAGAACGTTGATTATGGACGCGGTGTGGCGCGCGACGTGGCAAGGCACGACATTGGGCAGACGGTGGTGATTGCCGACGCGGCGTGCGTGGCCGTGGAGGCCATGGAAGGCACTGACGCCACGATTGAACGCGCGGGTCAGATTATGCGATCACTGGAGGGGGAAGCGTCTACGCTGAGCCGGGCGCTGACGGTGGTGAAGATCGCGAAGCCGAATCAGGATATGCGGTTTGATGTGCCGGTGATTGGAGTGAAGACGATTGAAGTGATGCGTGAGGCTGGAGCGACGTGCCTGGCGCTGGATGCGGGGAAATGTTTGCTGCTGGATGGGGAGACGATTCTCGAGGCGGCGAACGCCGCGGGGATCGCAGTGGTTGCGGATGCGACTCAGGGAGATGACGCGAAATGAAGAAAAAGCCGGCGGCCGCGTTGGCTGAACCTGTCCGACTTGCCGACCAGCTTCGGCGCGCGTTTGATGGCAACGCATGGCACGGGCCGGCTTTGCTCGAACTGCTTGCGGACGTGGACGCTGCCACGGCTGCGGCCAAGGCGCTGGCTGAGGCGCACAGCATTTGGGAACTGGTGCTGCATGTTGCGGCGTGGGACGGGGCGGCTCTCGTCCGGTTGAATGGAGAAAAATGCCAGCCTAAGGGGGCGGCGAATTTTCCGCCGGTTGCGAATCCCACGCCGGCCGCGTGGCGCGAGGCGGTGGCTGAGATGAAGCGCACTCATCAGTTACTGGTTAAGACTGTGGCTGCTTTGCCGGAGTCGCGGCTTCGAGATCGCGTTCCGGGCAAGCGCTATGACTTCTATCACCTGCTGCATGGCGTGGCGCAGCACGAGCTTTATCACGCGGGGCAGATCGCGATTTTGAAGAAGGCGCAGGCTCCGGCGAAGTGAACGGTTGGTAATTGAACAGCAGTGGGCAGTGATCAGGGATCAGGGGCCAGCAAAACAGCACCAGGCACGATCTCACCACTGCTTGAAGATCAATCCGACTGCGCCCACGATCAGGGCGAAGCCTGCTACGTGGTTCCAGCGGATCGATTGGCCCAGGTAGAGCACGGAGAATACGGAGAACACTACCAGGGTGATGACTTCCTGGATCGTCTTGAGTTGGACCGCGGTGAATTCGTAGGAGCCGATGCGGTTGGCCGGCACCTGAAAGCAATATTCGAAGAACGCGATCAGCCAGCTCACCAAGATCACTTTGTAGAGGGGTACGTCGCGATACTTCAGGTGTCCGTACCAGGCGAAAGTCATGAAGATGTTTGAAATTGTCAGGAGGCCGATGGTTCTCATGGAGCGATAGAGTCCTTTCTCTCACAGCTTTCCGCAACCGCGTCTCGGCTGCGTCAGGCTTTCTGCAATGGTACAGGCCCGTTATCCAGATGCTCTTTCTTTGCTTTGCGTTTACAATCTTTTCCGGCAACGGGCCGCCGAGGATTTCTTCTGTCATCGCCGAGTTCGATTCCGGTCGCGGTGGTTGGGGTGGGAGTGTTTGGTCGCAACCACGCGCGCGTTTATAAGGAACTCGAGCAGCAGGGGGAAGCGGTTCGGTTGGTGGGAGTGGTGGATCCTGATCTGAACCGTGCGGACGCCGTGGCGCGGGAATTTGGATGCCGGTCGTTTGGCTCGGTGAGTCAAATGCTGACTACGCACAGCGAAATTCAGGCGGCTTCGGTGGCGGCTCCGACGGCGCAGCATCTGGCGACCGCGCGCGAATTGATGGAGAAGGGTGTTGACGTTTTGATCGAGAAGCCGCTGGCCACATCTTTGGCTGAGGCGGATGAACTGCTGGCCGTGGCCACGGCTCAGAAACGGGTTGCGCAGGTTGGGCATTTGGAGCGCTTCAATCCGGCCGTGCGCGCGACCACGCCGCTGCTGACCCGGCCCATGTTTTTTGAGGTGCACCGGCTCAGTGTTTTCACTCCGCGGTCGCTCGATGTGGATGTGGTGCTCGACCTGATGATTCACGATCTGGATATTGTGCTGGCGTTCGCAAAGTCTCCGGTGAAAGAAGTTCGCGCGGTTGGACTGCCTATTCTTTCCGGCAAAGTGGACATCGCGAATGTGCGGCTGGAGTTTGAATCGGGCTGCGTCGCGAACCTGACGGCCAGCCGGGTTTCGACCGAGCGGGTGCGGAAGCTGCGTTTTTTCCAGCCGCGGCAATATATTTCGCTCGACTACGGGCGGCAGGAGGTGTTGGTGTTTACGGTGGGACAGGACGGCTCCGGACAGAACAGCGCTGGGCAAAGCCCGGCCGGAACGCCTTCCGTCAATCCACAGATTGCGGTCAGCAAACCGCCGGTGGCTTCGGAGGAGCCGCTGCATGCGGAGCTGAAATCGTTTCTGCGCGCCGTGCGGACGCGTTCCACGCCGGATGTACCTCTCGAAGACGGGCACCGCGCGCTTGCGCTCGCGCTCGACATTGTCGACGCTATCCGCCGGCACGGACAGAGCGTGAATCTCCCGGGGATGGCGAAGCCGTCGTGATCCGCGGCTATCTTCTTTCACAAGTGGTTGATCCGGCTAGCTTTTTACAAATGTTTACACGGCGAAGGCGCGGGCGATTTGCTGGTGGGAGAATCGTGCGAAAGATGCGAAAATAAGGGTAACTTGGCCCTAAGCTGCGCTTGCGCCATGCCTCGAAGGCCGGATGCAACGTTGAGGGGGGAATCGCAGTCTAACGAGCCAGACGAGCTAGTCCCAGCGCATGCCGATCACGCAAATTCCATTCCAGGACCCGGTTGCCCCGCCGGAAAGACCGCAGCCGGAGCAGCTTGGGCTCTATGACGTGCGGGATTGGGAGACCGCCTATCGCGATCCCAACACGAATATTCCGCATTTGCTCATTCAGTTGCAGGACGACCTGTCGCGTTCGCGGCGTCGCGAAGCGGCGTGGATTTCTGTCATTGTCCACCTGGTCCTGTTCATCCTGTTGTGGAACCTCAATCTGATTGAGAAATATTTGCCGTGGCACCCGCTGGTAGTTGCGTCGCAAAAAGATTTGACCAGCGGCAAGGACGTAACGTATCTCGCGCTGCCTTCGGACGCGCAGAAGGTGGCGCGCGCGCCCAAGACCAACATAGTTTCCGACAAGAATCGTATCGCGATGTCGCGGCATCCGGAACTGGATCCAAAAGAATTGCGCAAGATTCTGGCGACGCCTCCGCCGGGAGCGCCGGGATTGACGGGTCCGCGAGCGCCGCAGCCGGCTCCACAGCAAGCGCCGGCGATGGCGCAGAATCAGCCACAAGCGCAGCCGAGCCAACAAGCAACGCATCCGCCGAGCGATCCTAATCAGCTTGCGCGATTGCAAATCCCGGTTCGGCCCAACAGCCGGGTCAATGAGTTCGCGAAATATTCGAGTCCACTGTCGGCGGGTTCGGCGGTGCAACAAGCTGCCCAGGCCGCCGCGGATTCGAGGGCTGCAGGACAGGGCGGACAGGAAGGCGATTTCGGCCTCGGAACCGGGGCGCGTGGTCGCCAATTGGGAGCACTAGAGATTCTTAGCGACACACAGGGTGTGGATTTCGGCCCTTACCTACAACGCGTTCTGCAAGAGGTTCGCGAGCACTGGTACGACCTGATTCCCGAATCCGCGGAAATGAAGAAAGGCAAGCTAGCCATCGAGTTCGCCATCACCAAAGATGGCAGTATCGCCGGCATGCACTGGGCGGCAAGTTCGGGCGATGTGGCTCTGGATCGCGCGGCGTGGGGCGGAATCACCGCGTCGAATCCGTTTCCACCGCTGCCCAGCGAGTTCGGCGGACAATATCTTACACTTCGCTTCCGCTTCTACTACAACCCCGACAAAGGCGAGATGGAGCACCTGCAGTAGGATCTCGACGCGCAATTCCCCCGCGATTTTTTTTAAATTCCCGCGTTCTACCAGACCCTGCAGCGGTTCGCGTTCACCATGGGCGATCCGGATTTGCAGTGGAAGGCTTGCTGGAACTCCGGCATGTTTGAGACTACGCCGTTGGTGCGGTATTTCTCCGGCGAATGCGGATCGACCGTGGCCCGCATGCGCATGGTTTCGGGCCGGGTGGCGCCGCACCAACTCTGGCCGTAGCCCACGAAGAAGCGCTGATCGGGCGTGAGGCCGTCGAGCGGCTGCAGAGTCTGCGCTTTTGTGTCTTCCTTCCACGCCATGTAGGCGAGAATCAAGCCGCCCAGGTCGGCGATGTCTTCGCCGAGAGTGAGCTTTCCGTTGATCTTGATGTCGTCGACGATTGTGTAAGTGGAATACTGGTCGGAGATGCAGGCCGCGCGCTTGACGAATTCTTTTTCGTCGTCAGGAGTCCACCACTCGCGCAGGTTTCCCTGGGCATCGAACTGGCGGCCTTCGTCGTCGAAGCCATGAGTGAGTTCGTGGCCGATGGTGCCGCCGGTATCGCCGTAGTTCGGGGCAGCATCAGAAGTGAGATCGAAGGCCGGCGGCTGGAGCACGCCCGCGGGGAAGTTAATATCGTTCAGCTGGGGGTCATACTCCGCATTCACGGTGGGCGGAGTCATGCCCCACTCGCCGCGATCGACGGGCTTGCCAATTTTTGCCAGCTGGCGATTGAATTCAAATTGATCGGCGCGAAGAACGTTGCCCATGGCATCGCCGCGGATGATTTCCAGTTTGCTGTAGTCACGCCACTTGTCGGGATAGCCGATTTTGTTGGCGACGGCGTGCAGCTTTTCGAGAGCGCGCGGCTTGGTGGCAGCGCTCATCCAGGGCAGTAAGTTGATGTCCTGCTCCATGGCGGCTTCGATTTCTTTTACCATCTTGAGCGCCGCTTGCTTGGCTTCGGGACCGAAAAACTTGGCTACGTAGGCTTGCCCCAGAGCTTCGCCCAACTGGTTGTCGACGTTTTTCGAGCAGCGCTTCCAGAGCGGTTCGATTTGTTGCAGGCCCTGCAGCGTTTTTCCGTAGTACTCGAAATCGGCGTTCACGAAGGCGGACGAAAGATGCGGAGCGGCGGCATGCACAAGGTGCCAGCGCAGGTAGGTCTTCCAGTTCGCCAGATCTTCCTTGTCGATTTCTTCACTCAAGGTTTTGAAAAAGTCCGGAGTGGCTACGTTCAGGCCGGCCAGCGCGGGCAGTCCGGCCTTGGTGAAATAGGTGGCCCACTGAAAATCCGGCGCCAGAGTGTGAAGTTCGGCCGCGGTCATTTTGTGGTAGAGCTTTTGCGGATCGCGCATATCCACACGGGTCATGGAGCCCTTGGCCAGCGCGGTTTCGATCCGCATGACCGTCTGCGATTCCGATGCGGCTGTTTCTGGCGTGTCGCCCAGCAGCTCGAACATCTTTTGCACGTGCGCCACGTATTGCTTGCGCAGTTCCTGGGACTTTGCGTCGTCTTTGAAGTAGTAGTCGCGGTCGGGAAGGCCCAGCCCTCCCTGGAACGCGGACGCGATTACCTGAGTAGAGTCCTTCGCGTCCTGATCGGATCCAAAGACAAACAGAGTGCTGCGCCGGTAATGCGACGTGTAAGCGGCATCGGCGGCGATCGGAGCCAGATCCGCTTTCGTGCGCATGCCAGCAATCGCGTCCAGATAGGGCTGCAGCGGCTTGATGCCGGCCGCGTCTATAGCTTTTTCATCCATGCAGGAAGCGTAGTAGTCGCCGATTTTTTGCGTGACGGGGTCGCGTCCGGGGCTGGCGACGGCCGCTTCCTCAAGAATGCCGCGCAAGCGCGCGGTATTTTCATCCTGCATTTTGGAATACGTGTCCCAGCTCGATTGATCCGCCGGAATCGGATTGTTCTTGATCCAGCCACCGCAGGAATACTGAAAGAAATCCACGCACGGGTCGATGCTGTGATCCATGGAAGAAACGTCGAGCACTGGCTCAGACTTGGCGGCGGGTTGCTGCGCGTGGGCGAGGGCAAGACAGAAGAAGATTGAACCGAGAGTGAGCGCAAGAAAGCGGATGCGTAGGTTGGGCATGGAATGTTCTCCGAAAGTATTGACCGCTTAGTTTACAGGTCTTTGCAAGCCGAGGTGAGGGTGAGTGGTGTCTACGTTTGCCGGCCCGGAAAGGGAAACCCGGTCGAGCTTCGCTCGAGCGGACAGCCGAGGGCGGCTGTCCCCACTTGAGCATCTCCCAAACTGACCGGCAACCGGCCACCCGCAAGCCGGGTTCATCCTTTGCGCAAATGAATCGAACCGTCTCCGGTGCGGATGGTCATGAGATTGCCGCCGCCGTTGAGTTTTCCTCGAACTTCGTTCTCGACGATTTTGCCTTCAGTGGTGACCGGCATATCGAGATCAATGTGGCCGTCGCCGGTGTGCAGATCGACATCCGCGGCCATGTTTCCCGGAATTTCCAGGGTAACGTTGCCGTCGCCGGTTTCGAGCCTCCAGCTTGTGTTGAGGGACGATCCCACGGCCGCGCGTACTTCCACATGGCCATCTCCGGTTTTCAGGTCAAGCTCATCGAAGCGGCCGTTCGCGCGGATGTTCCCGTCTCCAGTGGTGGCGCGCAGTTTGCCGTCAACCGCGTCGAGAGTTTCGGAGCCATCGCCGCTATGCAGGTCCATCTCACCCTTGAAGCCGCCGATTTCGATTTTGCCGTCTTCCGTGCGCAGGTTGACCTTACCCTCGCGCGGCATATGAATGACGATGTCGACGCGGCGCTGGCCCCAGTCGATGGAAAGACCGTGAGTGTGCGGGTAGTGCACGTCAAGCTCGACCACGTCGCCGGTCTGGTGTTCTTCGATCTTGATGCCGTCGTCGCCGATCTTGTAGCGCACGGTGGTGACCGTGGCCTGGATCGTGTTCTGGTCCCAGGTTGCGACGCGGACATTGGCGTCGGAGGTTTCCACGCGCAGATCGGGCTTGCCGGTGAGGTTGAAAGTTTTCGACCATTCGTCGGCGCGCGCCGGGGATGAGGCAGCGACGGCGAGAGCCAGAATCACAAGCGACACACGGCTTATTGCGAGGCATTTCATATAAGGTTCTCCAGATTAGGCTTCTGCGGACCGGGCGAGGGCACACTCCCACTTCGGGTGTTAGACGAAGATACGCGGGATTAGTGAGATTGGTTCCGCAATCGTTCAGCCCGGGTCGTGCTTCATGGAAATCGATTGGAAGAACTAGAGGATGCCGAGCTTCTTTTTTTTCTTCTTGCCGAGCTTCTTGGCGTCGGGATCTTTGGCGGCGGGAGTTTCAATGGGCTGGGTCTGGTTGGCGCTGGCGCCCGTATCCACAAAACCCGGTGAGTACTTGATGTAGGCTTCTTCGCGCAGCTTGGTGAGGTAGGCGCGGAGCGCGGGTTGCAGCTTCTGGTAATAGAGTGCGTCCTGAATGCGCGGCTCGGCGGTTTTGAGGGGAGGGATTCCTGCGTCCTGATGTTCAATGACCTTCAGGATCACGTAACCCTGCTTGGTGCGGATGACGCCGGAAACCTCGCCCGGTTTCATGGCAAAGGTCTTGTCTTCCAGTTCTTTGGCGAGCACGCCGCGTTTGAAGACGCCGAGCGGGCCCCCGTCGGCCGCCGAGGCGCCGTCGGAATACTTCTTGGCAATGTCCTCAAACGAGGCGCCTTTGTGAATCTGGTCGAGCAGGTCGTTGGCCTTGGCTTCAGCAACTGCAAGAGCGGCAGTCTCGGCGGCTTGGCGCGCGGCGGCGTCGGCAGGAGCGGCGGCCGGATCAGCGGTTGCCGGTGCCGGCGACTGCGTTGCGGCGGCATTGTCCGGCAGATTCAGCTTCGGAGAAACCATAATCTCACTCAGCTTGATTTCTTCCGGCATTTGCATTTCGGCTTTGTGCTCGTCGTAGAACTGCTGTATCTCCTCTTTGGTGATGCTCAGGTGGCCGCCAACTTCTTCCCCGATTACCTTTTGAGTGATGATCTGATTTCGCATGTTCTGCTTGAAATCTTCGTAGGAGATTCCCTGTGAGGCCGCGGCCTTCTCCAGGTCTTCCATGCTGTCGAGCTTCATTTCCTTGCGCATCTGATCGAGTTTCTTGATCAGATCGGTATCCCCGTTGAGGCCGAGGTCTTTGCCCTTCTCGATGAGAAGCTGCTGGTCGATAAGATCGCGGAGGATGTCTTTTTCCTTATCGGTGAAGCACTTATCCGGGTTCGCCGCATCCTGCTGCTTGCATTCGTCCTTGAGCTGGTCTTTGCTGCGGTCGAATTCCGCGCGCGTAATGATCTGGCCGTTTACCCGCGTGGCGATCTCTTCGACGACTTGCCCGCCCTGAGCCGCGGCGAGAGCAGACAAGCAGGACAAAGCGACAAAAAGCAGACAGAGTTTCTTCATGATTTTGTTTGTGGAGCCGCTGCCGATGGTGAAGGCGAACGGGCTGCGGGCTTCTCGATATTTTACTCCTGAAGCAGCCGAAATGCCGATCTCGCGGTGTGGTGGTGCCCCAAATTCTTTTACCACAGAGGACACAGGGGCGCACCGGGCAGAGCCAGTATCGCGGGCGACATTTTTGAGCACTCCCAATAATGTCGATGCAAGGCCGGAGGGCAAGGTTGGCTGGACGTTGACCTAGGCTATTCGACGTCGGCCATTAAGGATCAGGCCGAGCGGATGAAAGCCAGGGCGGTCATGTCGTCAGCAATGAGGGGAGCGCACGTAAAATCGCTGACAGCGTTCAGGATGGACGCGCAAAGCTCCCGAGCGGTTCCGGGGGGAGTATTGCGCATCTGTTCTTTCACGCCGTCCAGGCCGAATTCGAGATCTTCCTTCTTGTCTTCTTTGCACTTCCCTTCGACGACGCCTCGCGAAACCAGCAGAAGGGCTGCACCTTTTTCAAGACCCACGGTAGGTGCGTCGCAGGTGGCGTGCGAAAAAAGTCCGAGCGGCAAACCAGTGGCCCCCAATTCGGCGATGCTAGTGTGGTCGCGAAGGAGCCCGGGACTGTGTCCGGCATTGGTGTAACAGAGGGTGCCAAAACGTTCTTGATAACAGCCGATAAACGCAGGACAGGAACGGACGCCCCCCGCAACATCCATGATGCCGCGGTTGAGCCGGAGGCAGAGTTCGGTCATGGCCTCTGATTCGTTGATATCCACCTTGCCAAAGAGCTCGCTGGCGAGGCTGCGAAAAATTCCCTGCGCGGCGGTGAGAACCGGCTGATTATCCTGGCGGCGTCCAGCGACATCGAGCAGGCCAAACAGGATGCGTTCGGGGCTGACGCGCAAGGAGTCATAGAAATCTCCCGCGACACGGGCTCCGTAGGTGACGGCAGCGATCTCTGCGCCCTCGATGCGGGGAAACTCTGGCACCGACTCAACCGCCGGAACCGTTTGGGCAGCCTTGGAGTGAAACAGGGAATGCATAGATGGCCTACCGGCCTAGAGCCGAAACTAGCACAGGGATACGCGATGGGCAAACCGGAGGTGGTCGCGCGACGGACCGATGATAGTCACACCGCGAAACTGCGGTGTTGTCCCGCCGTAGAGGTTTTAGTCGCCGTATTTGTCGGACAGGTATTTGGTGAGGTCGGCTTCGAGCTGGCCGTAGTCGGAGTGAATGGTGGACCGCAGAGCAGCCTCCGTGGAACTCCCTTGAGAAAGCGCCTGCAGGATGCGTTGGATGTCACCCATGCCGTCGGTATCGTTGATGTAGGAGACCGCGGCCAGGGATTCGGCGTAGGCAAGATAAGCTTGACTGCCGGAGAGGCTCTGGAAGCTTGCTTCGAGCATATTCAGCGGAATGTTGCGTTGCGCCTTGAACAGCTGGGCCAGTTGATGTCCGCTTCCGCCCAGGCTCTTGGGCTCGAGCAACTGCGCGATGCCTTCGTGCAGCCAGGGCGGACAGCGGCCGGCGGAAAGTTGGTTGATGAAGGAGTGCGCCAGTTCGTGCTTGAGAACGCGGGCCAGTTCCGGCGTCAGAGAGCTCAAGCCGCTGACGGGAATGCGCAGCTTGCCGTCGTTGATGGCGCCTGACCACGATGGGGCTTGCGTGACATCGAAGAATGCCTGCTCGGTGTAAAGCGTGACCAGAATGCTGTCGTGGGGTGGTGTGCCCAGGTCGCGCGAAAGATCGTCATAGTCGGATTCGAGCGCAGCCAGAATTTGCCCACGAAAAGCCTCGGAAGTTTGTTTGCCTTCGTATTTCAGGACAAAATGGCTGCTTTCGCGCTGCGCGAAGTCGCTCTCGGCGTTTTCTTCGCGCGTTGCTTTTGCCAGAAATTGCTGGACGGTCGCGTCCGGACGCAACGCCAGCGAATGCTTCCACGAAGCGACCGCATCTTTGGTGTGGTCGGATGCGAACTGGGCATAACCGAGCATGGTGTAAGCGTCCGGCGAATCGGGAGCGGCTCGCACAGCTCGTTGGGCGTAAGGCAGAGCTTGAGCGGCGTTTCCTGCGCGGACCAGCAGCGCCGCGTAGTAAATAAGAATGGTGGAGTTTTCCGGTTGGAAGCGCAGAGCGTTTTCGAAGTAGCGCTTGGACTGATTGGCGTTGCCACGCTCAAATTCAAATTTTCCGGCGATGAAGTTGGCGGTCGCGCTCAGTTCCGCGTTGCCTTTGCCTTCCAGAGCCGAAAGCGCGTCGGTGTCGATTTTGCCTTCGCGAACGATCTTGGCGACGAGGTCGCCTTCGTTGGCCAGGCTGTCTGGCGGAGTGAAGGACGGCAGATCGGCGATGCTGGCTCCGCCCGGGCCTGAGGAACCTGCCGGCATTCCGCCCGCTTCCACATGATCGACCGAGGACTTGGGAATTGCGAAGGAGTTGTCGCCGATCTCGTATTCGTAACGGTTCCCATTTTCACGGACGTGATCTACGAGGATCTTGTGTCCGTTTTTCAGGCAGATGGTGTCCGCCCTGGCGCCGGAAACGGCGGCCGCGAGCAATCCAGCAACAGCGATAAAAGTGACACATAGCCGCATCTTGGCGCATTCTAGCAACTGAGGCTGGGTCCACCTACGTGACGAAGGTACTAGCGAATCGAAAAGTACGGAGAATCGCGCTGGCGATAAGCGCGCTGATTGCAGGTGCCGCGCCATTGGGGGCCGCAGCCGTTACACCGGAAGCCCAAACTGCCAAGCCGGCGGAGGCTCTCTATCTGGAACTGAGCCAGGTCACTCTTGATCCGGCGCGCGTCTATCACGTCCGGGAGGCTTCGCTCGATCGGTCGGCGATCCACATTACTTTAGAGGACGGCACCATCGCTTTTACCAAGGACGTGATGGGCCGGGTGACGGGAGCATTTTTCGAGGGAGATGGAGAGGTGCTGTTGTCCCCTCCCAACGAAGTCGAACGAAAGTCCATGAGCCTGTTTACCGGGATGGCAATCCTGGAGGAGCGTTTTGAAACAGCCTACTTTCGCTTCAATGACGACGTGGCCGCGGAGTTACGTCCGGGTCTGCGGGCCCCCGAGGACGCGCAAGAATTCGTGACCCGATGGGGAGATACGGCTCGAAACCTGGCGCAGCAGGATGCCATGAGGTTGCTGGTAAGTTTCAGCCAGCTGCTTCCCACGGCGGACCAGACATTGCCGGAGCGTCCCGATTCCAGTGAGCTGCGTCCATTCAGTGATCACATGCTGCACGCCCGGGTTCAGGGAACGCAGTTGGGAGTTTTCGATCTGTATTTCGATTCCCTGGCCGCAGAACAGATTCAGGCAGGGCAGGCCAGGAAGGCGGAGAACGGAGTCACGTATTACGATGTCTGGACTTCATTTTCGCCGATCGTCTCGCCGATCGTTACGGAGACCCCGCAGAGCGGTCTGACGGCTCAGTCCGCTGCCGTGGACGCGCACCAGGATCCGGTTGCCATTCGTCACTTTGCGATCAAATGCAAAGTCACTCCCCCGAAACAAATTCATGCGGATGCCAGACTGCAGATCGAAGTGAGGCATGATGGCGCACGAACGCTACTGTTCGAATTATCGAGATTCCTGCAGGTAGAAAGCGTGGACATGGACGGGAAGGCGGTGGAGTTCCTGCATAATCCCGCCATCGAAGGGACGCAGTTGGCGCGGCGGGGGAACGATCTGGTGGTGGTGATCTTGCCGGAGCCGGCACGAACCGGACAAAAGCACGAACTGCGCTTCATCTACGGGGGAGAGGTTCTGGCGGAAGCCGGTGCGGGGTTGCTCTATGTGGGAGAACGCGGGACATGGTATCCCAATCGCGGCCTGGTCATGGCCGATTTCGATCTCGAGTTCCACTACCCGGCACCCTGGACTCTGGTGGCGACCGGCAAACTTGAGCCGGTCTCGAGCAGCGGCGGAGCTGCGACGGGAGCAGATATTGTCCCTCCGAGCGAGCAGGTTTCCCGCTGGATATCAGACCGGCCGATTCCGCTGGCGGGATTCAACCTGGGCAAGTACAGTGTGGCCACGGCGAAGGCTGGCCCTGTGACGGTAGAAGCCTACGCAACTGTCGGCGTGGAACGCGGTTTTCCCAGCGCTCCCGCGCAGGTTCTCACACCGTCCCTGCAGGGTGTGCCGTCGCCGCAAGGGACGCCTGTGATCATTGCTCCCGAGAACCCATCACCGGCCCGCAACGCCTTATCCGTTGCCGAGACAGCTGCGCGCGCCATTCAGTACTACGCTGATCGATATGGACCGTTTCCGTATAGCCATCTGGCCCTCACGCAGATGCCGGGTGGGGACAGCCAGGGTTGGCCGGGACTGGTTTTCTTGTCGTCCTATGCCTTCCTCGATGACGAGGAGCGCAAAGAGCTGCGATTCTCGCCGTTCCGGTCGCTGATGCAGGAACAGATTACGGCGCACGAAACGGCCCACCAGTGGTGGGGAGATCTGGTTACCTGGAAGACTTACCACGACCAGTGGCTCTCCGAAGGGCTGGCCAATTACTCGGCGTTGATGCTTCTGCAAGATAAAGATCCCGCGGGCTTTCGTGAAATCATGGAGAGATATCGCCGGGAGCTGGTGGAGAAGGACAAGTCTGGATCGGTGCCGAAGGATGCGGGACCGGTAACACTAGGAGGTCGGCTGGAATCGTCGCGTTCTCCCGAGGGCTACGACGCCATCAGTTACGGACGAAGCACATGGCTTTTTCACATGCTGCGCACCATGTTGCAGGATGGCGCGGCATTGCAACCCGAAGGTGCCGGCCGAGGCGGGAGCGGGAAAGAGGAACCGTTCGCGCGCGCGCTGCGAAGGGTAAGAGAGCGGTATCAGGGGAAATCCATCACTACGCGCGAATTGCTCGCCGTGTTCGCAGAAGAGCTTCCGTCCGGATTACGTTACGAAGGCAAGAGTTCGCTGGACTGGTTTCTTGAAGGTTGGGTCAATGGTACGTCGCTCCCGAAGCTGGAATTGCGGGGCGTGAAACTCTTGCCGAAGAATAGTCGCACCCTGGTGAGCGGAACCACCCTTCAAAAGGATGCACCCGCCGATCTCGTGACCTCCATACCGGTTTACGGATCGGGCCCGGGCAAGCGACTCGTGCTGATCGGGCGCGTGTTCGCCGACGGGCAGGAGTCTTCTTTTCATTTGTCAGCGCCTCCGGGGATCAGCAAGATTGTGCTCGATCCGAATGAGACGATTCTGACGAGTCCGAAGTAGGTAGCGGAAAATCGTCTCGGCGATCTGCGTTTGGGAACTCGCATTTGGATTGACCCCAGTTCCGATTTGGTCCACGTTTTCCCGTAATGACCCCTCGAGCGGCACGACGCCACGCGGCGAATCGTAGTCGTGCGTCGCGGAAGTGTCTTCTAAGTAAAGCACTATCAATGCTTTGTCCCGGTTAAGTCCCTTCGTTGAGAAGGGTGGCCTCTGGCTTGCATTGGAATCGATTGTGAGCGAGGTACGGGGAAGAGCTGGCGCACGCAGCGATCGTTGCAATCACGCCCTTGTTCCTCTCGGAGGTCTGGCTTGGCTGAGCTAAATTCAGCGGTCGCTACTGAGGAGTGCGAGTACTTGAATCAGGAGTACTTGAATCTCGAACTCGCAACTGAGCTATTCCGTGGAACAGAAACAATCCTGTTGGTGGAAGATGAAGAGTTCGTGCGAAAAGTGACCTACGAGGTTTTGCGGTCCGCGGGGTATGGCGTGGTCACGGCGGAGAATGCAGAGGAAGCGCTGTTGCAGCGTAGCCGTTTGACCCAGGTGGATTTGCTGCTCACCGACATAATCCTGCCGGGAAGAAGTGGCCGCGCTCTGGCTGGCGATCTGCGATCGGGTGAGCCGAACCTGTCAGTTTTGTTTATCACGGGGTATCCGCTGCAGTTGGCGGAGATGGAAGCGGCCACCGAGGCATGCCTGCCCAAGCCATTCTCGGCTGCGGCACTATTGCGAAAAGTCAGGCAGATGCTGAACGGGAAAACTGAAACGCAAACCCGGAACGCGATTAAGCGCGTTTGCGGAAGCGGGTCGCCATCATGATCTGCTGCGAGATCTGAGACAGAGGCACAACCCGGTTCAGAATTCCGAGGTCGGCGCAGGCCCGGGGCATGCCGTAGACTGTGCAGCTGGCCTCGTCCTGGCCCAGAGTGAGGCCGCCTTGGCGGTGAATGGCTGTCATGCCCAGCGCGCCGTCCGACCCCATCCCCGTCATAATCACGCCCATGGAAAGGTTCCTGTAAGTTGCGGCGACGGACTGCATCAGGATGTCTACGGATGGAATGTGCAAATGATTTTCGGGCTGCGGGGAAAGACAAACCGATGGGCGCAAGTCGGAGTGGCGTTCCACCGTCATATGAATTCCAGCGGGGGCGATGTAGACGGTGCCGGCCTGGAGGGTCTCGCCATGAACGGCTTCGCGAATCGGGACCTGGCAGAGAGCGTTCAGCCGCAGGGCGAAGGGAGTGGTGAAACCCATGGGCATGTGCTGAACGATGAGGATGGGAACTGAGAGGTCCGGCGTCAGAAGAGGAAGAATTTCCTGCAGGGCCTTGGGGCCGCCGGTGGAAGTTCCGATGGCGACGACGGAGGACAGAGTAGGGAAGGCGCTTCGTTCCAGCGCGGCGGCGGCCTGCGGCGGTTTGCGAGCAGCAGACCGTGAACGCCGCGAATGAGCCGCGGCTTTGATCTTGGCAATAAGGTCTCGCTGAATGTGAATGATATCCAGAGTCGCGGAGGACAGTTGCTTGGGGACGTAGTCGAAGGCTCCGGCACTCAGTGCGGTGAAGGTGGTCTCGGCGTCTTTTACGGTGGCAGAGCTGACCATGATGACGGGACGCGGGGAGTGAGCCATGATGCGGCGCAGGGTTTCCAGCCCGTCGATGCCGGGCATCTCCACGTCGAGGGTGATCACGTCAGGGTTCAGAACGCCAATTCTCTCCAAGGCCTCTTCGCCACTGCTGGCGGTTCCGAGCACGCAAAGGTCCGGATCGGAGGCGATCATGCGAGACAGCGCGGTGCGCATGAAAGCGCTGTCATCCACGACAAGGACGCCAATCTGGGGACGGGTTTCGAGAGTTTGGTTCATGTTTCGACGGTCAAGTTTCGACGATCATGCTTCGACGATCATGTTTCAGCGATCATGTTCGATAATCAGGTCCGATAGTTGATGTACACGTCCACCACGTTCGTAGTGGTATCAAACGTCAGATTCCAGACATGCTCGATAATCATGGCCCGGGTCACGCGCCGCCCGGCATTGCGCATCAGGTATTCGAGCAGCGCGAACTCCTTGGTGGTGAGCTCCACCCGGCGGCCGGCGCGTTCTACTTTGCGTTCGATCCGGTCCAGCTTGAGATCTTCCACCGCCAGCACCGCTTCCGAAGGCAGATGGCTGCGGCGAACGAGGGCCCGAATGCGGGCGGAAAGCTCGCTGAAGGAAAACGGTTTCGCCAGGTAGTCATCGGCGCCGGTATCGAGGCATTGCACTCGGTCTTCGACCCGCGTGCGCTGGGTCAACACCAAGACCGGCAGGCTCGGCTGTTTCAACCGCAGGTAGCGCAGCACATTCACGCCATCGAGCTTGGGCAGGTTCAGATCCAGAATGACCACGTCGTACACGGCCTCATCGGCCGCAGCCCGAGCCTGCTCGCCATCGGCAAACACGTCCACCGAGTAGTGCTCGGCTTCCAGGCCTTGGCTTACAAACTTGGCCAGCGCTCCATCATCTTCCGCTATCAGAATGCGTCGCATGAGTGACCCTTAACCCGCAGCCTGATTCTAGTGAGAAAACACTCAACTGAAACCGAAACCGTCACTATCCAAAGGTCTGTGTTTCCCGGAACGGCACCCGAGTTCGAAAACAGAAATACTTGGCCACGGATCTTCACGGATTCCCACGGATAACCCTTTCTTGGTTTTGTTCTTTCCCGGTTCAGGTTTATCCGTGGAAATCCGTGAAATCCGTGGCCGGATTCTTTCTCCCGCGAACCTGAACGGCCAATTCCCTCGAACCCCCGGAAGAATAGATAATTTCCACTGGACTCATCTCCCCGAGGCCCGGCGGTTGGATATGTTGAGCAAAGCTACGGTGAAGTCTCTGCTGTTGCCCGGCGGCTTGTTGCTGGCTGCGGTGGCGTTGCTGCAGACCGGCCTGCTCACACTGACCGCGCCCGGGCTGATGTTCGTGTTCTACGCAGCGGTTACGGTTGGGTTGCTGCTGGCTTGGCGGTTCCATTCGAGCCGCGTTTTCTTCGCGTTGCTGTTGCTGCTGCTCGCGGAAGAGGCTCCCACTTTTTTTTCGTCGGGACGTCTTCCTCCGACCGCTCTCACCGGTCCGGGAGGCGCCGCTCTGGAGGCAGTTGCGCTTTTAGTACCGCTGAACTTCGTGCTGCTTTCGCTACTGCGCGAACGGGGGTTTGCGTTTTCCAACACCGGTCCGCTGTTTCTTCTTCTGTTTGTTCAGTCGACGGCGGTTTCCGCGATCTGCCGTGCCCAACCCATCGCAGCCGCGCTGCCTGCACGCGGGGTGCATCACGCGGCAGCATCGTTATCTCCATCCCTGGCGCTGCCGAGCTATGTTCTGTGGACCTTCGCCGCAGCTGGAGTCATCCTTCTGGTGCGTTTCTTACTCTTGCGCAAGCCCGTGGAGAGCGCACTGCTGTGGTCACTGTTTGCCTTTTTCCTGGCCGTGCATTTCGGCGAACAAGGACGCATCGCCCTGGCTTACAGCGCGACTGCGGCGTTGATCCTGGCAGTTTCCATCGTCGAAACGTCTTATCTTCTGGCCTATCATGACGAGCTCACGACGCTGCCCTCCCGCCGAGCTCTGAACGACGCGCTGCTGAATCTTCAGGTCCCGTATTCGATTGCCATGGTCGACATCGACCATTTCAAGCAGTTCAACGACCAGCACGGTCACGACACCGGAGACCAGGTTTTGCGGTTGGTGGCTGCGAAGCTGGCGCGCGTGAGCGGAGGCGGGCAGGCCTACCGTTGCGGCGGAGAGGAATTCACGATCCTGTTCCCGGGCAAAACCACCACCGAGGTCGAGGACCATCTTGAACAACTGCGCCGTGCGATCGAGGCTACCCGCTTCCGTCCCAGAGGAGTCGACCGCCGACAGACACCGCGTGGCCCGGATCGGCGCACGGTGCGTCAGCGAGGTCGCGCCCAGACTGGACAAGCGGTGCGACGGCTGGCGCAGGTGGAGGACCCAGCCGCGCTCTCCGTAACCGTAAGCATCGGAGTCGCTGCCTCGACGCAGAGCAGATCCGATCCCAACCGGATCATGGATGCCGCTGACAAAGCTCTCTACCGCGCCAAGGCCAACGGACGAAACCGTGTGGAGACGGCGTCCGCAGCTCGTCGTCGCGCTCGCGTCAAAACCGCTGGGATTGCATGAACCTTGAACTGTACCCCGCGAAGGCGAAGCAAGTCAGAAAGTAGCCACGTTACCTCCGTTATCTGCTTAGGTGAAAACAGCACGGCTACCATAGTGCCAACTATCGTGCGTTGGACAACGTGCGTGATGGGGGTTGTTCTCTTTGCAGCCGCAACATTGTCAGCCGCGAACGCACATGACACACCGCGAACAGATCAGGTCATAGTCAAGAGTGCGACGTACAACAAGGACAACACCGTCGTTGACATTGGGCCTGCCGTTTGTAACACGTACTCAGGATGTGAGGCAGGAATGCACGGCGCGATGCTGGTGTGCAACAAGGATGCTCCACGCTGTCTTACGCCCACCGCCGGTGACAAGGGTAGAATCGAAGAAACGCGAGAGCCTTACTACAAAGGGCCGGAAATGACCATTTGTTTTGGTGCCCCGCGTTCGTGGCGTGATTGTGGACAGTACGCAGTGCGCACGACGTACTGAACGAAGGAGTGGGCGTATGTCATCTATCAGCGACAAACGTTGTGCTGAATGTGGTCGTCTGGAGGAAGAACACCCGGTTGGCCGGACTGAGGTTGCAAACACTGCACCGACGTTCACAATGAGGCCAGGATGTCGGACGTTTGTACCTCGGCAACGTCCTGAGCCTGACGCGGAAAAATAACCCTCGCATTCTGAGCAACCGTACCATGTACGGCTACTGTTATTTCCAGCCACACCTCGCCCGAAAGTTCTGCCCTGAAATGGAAAAGTGCGAAGGCCCACGTCGCACCCGCTTCTTTGCCAACAGAAGCGGGTGCGAACGTAGGCCGCCTCACCTCCGCCCGAATTACGCGCCTTCGGGCGAATGCAACACTCGGAACGAGTTGCCGCCGTTGGACCAAACCAGGATCAGGGCGTCCTGCCCCTTCGGCACTTTGCTCAGCTCTTGCTGAACCTCGGCCGCGGTTTCGACTTTGTGACGGTTCACTTCCAGGATCACATCGCCGCGCTGCAGTCCTGCGTTATCGGCGGAGCTGCCCGGCTGCACCTGCTCCACCACCGCTCCGTGAACGTCGTGGGGCGCCTGAATCTGCTCTCGCATATCGGGAGTGAGATCGCTGAGCCCAATGCCCCAGCGCATCTTGCCCTGGCCGTCGTCGGAGTTTGCGCTGCCTTCTCCTGGGCGGTTGCCCATGGCCTCCAGTGTGACGGGAATGCTCAGGCTTTTCCCGTTGCGCAGAACTTCAAGCGTGATCCTGGTTCCCGGACCCATCTGTTCCACCGTTGCCTGGAGTTCTCCAGCGTCCGTGACTTTCTGGTTGTCGATCTGCGTGATAACGTCGCCGATTTTCAAGCCCGCCTTAGCTCCCGGAGAATCTGCGTCCACTTCGGTCACAACGGCTCCCGAGGCGTTCGTGTCGTCGAAGAATTTGGCGTTCTCCGGCGTCACATCCGAGATTCCCACGCCGATGTGGGCATGCGTGACTTTGCCATCGCGAATCAGGGTCTCCACCGTGGGATGAACAATCTGCGATGGGATGGCAAATCCCATCCCCGCAAAAGAGCCCGAGGGAGAGATCAGAAAAGTGTTGATGCCAATCACTTCGCCGCGGGCATCCACCAGCGGGCCACCGGAATTTCCCGGATTGATGGCAGCATCGGTCTGGATGAACTCGCCCGGCTTGCGCGGATCGCTCGAGTCCGGGTTCGCGCGATTTACCGCGCTCACGATGCCGCGAGTCACAGTAAAGCGTTGCCCGAAAGGATTGCCAAACGCCAGCACCGTCTCTCCGGGGCGCACTGCGGTCGAGTCGCCCCACGGAACGCTGGCCAGATTTGTGGCGTCAACCTTCAAGACCGCCAGGTCGGTTAGTGGATCGGTTCCCACCAGCTTCGCTTTCAGCACTCTGCGATTGGTGGTGGTCACGCGGATGTCAACTGCGCCTTCCACTACGTGGTTGTTGGTAACAATGTATCCGTCGGGAGAAATTACGACGCCGCTGCCGATGCCGTGCTCTATTTGTGGCCGCTGCGGCATGATGCGCTGGCCAAAAAACTGACCGAACGGATCAGACTGCCCGAAGAATCGCTGGATGTCTTGCGGGAGTTGCTGGTTGGAGGCATCCGTTTTGCTGCGTGAGGTCACTGCGACGTTTACCACCGCCGGGGTGACGCGGGCTGCCAGGGTTTCCATCGCGCGGTCTACCGCAAGCAGAGCGCCGACGCTATCGTCGCTCAACGGCCCGGCTGCTGGAGCGGCAACCGCCGCACTTGCCGCGGCCGGTTTCGCCCATTCATAAGTTGCGAACGAGGCAAGTGCCAGCGCCAGCGCAGAAGCCAGCACCCGCCTCGTCCATTTGGTTGTGAAGTATTTTTGTGAGTTCATAACTGAAACGTCCTCTCTTCCTTTTCTTGAAATGAGTTAACAACTAATTCGTTAGTTTCCAAAGTCGAATTACGCCCCGCTTTTTAATTCTCAAAATTTCTAAGTTTCCTTGTGTGGAATTGTGTTCGTGTTGGAACTTCGCGCCGGCGACTGCACCACAACCCGCCAGACGCTGATGCGATAGGTGGCGGGTGCCGTGGAGCTTGGCCCTTGGCCTTCAACAATTACGAAAACCGCTTCTGTGACTGGCGGCGTCGGAACTTTCGAAAGATCCGGCAAGTAAGACAACTCCGAGGTCATCGGTTGTGGCAGCGGTTGTGGCAGCGGCTGTGGCAGCAAGAGATTTGTGTTGTTCCCGTCGACGATTGCTATGTTCCAATACACAGCCTGCGCCAGCTCAGAGTTCTGCGGCACGCTCTTGGCCGGAACCACTCGCGGCTGCCGAGTAAGAAACTTCGCTTTCACAGCGTGAGGAATGATCCTCGATCCGGCTGCGGTGGCTTGCTGGGGTGAGAATGAAGATGCGAAAGCGGGGGCATCCGAGGCGACACTTGGCCCGGTCGATGCCCGGGCAATCTGCGACGCTGTTGGGAAACTATCGTCGAACCCAACCAGCTTCGGAGCTCTCGAAATTCCCGTTGCGCAGGCGACCGCAAACCCCGCTATCAGCAACGCCCCCAGCTTCCAGCTATGCGCCGGGGCGCTAGGCCGGTCCGCGTCGAGAATCTGCGCTACCCGCAACGAGGTCTGCCGAATGCGTCCCAGCGCAGCCTGCGCCAGCGCCACGCTGCGCCGCACGAAGCTCTTCTCGGCCAGATGCGTAAGGCACTCTGCATACGCGCGCGGGTTTGCCGTCTCGGCCACCACGGCATCGTCGCAAGCCATTTCGCGTTCCAGCGACAACTGCTTCTCGACCCACCACGCCGCGGGATGAAAAAACAGCAGCGCCTTCAGAACTTTCTGCGCCAGGTTCGTCCAGTCATCCCAACGCTGCAAGTGCGCGAGCTCGTGCAAAAGTATTTGCTGAAGTTCTGATGGAGAAAGTTCCTGCAGCAGCCATCGGGGAATGACGACTGCGGGATTCACGAAACCAATCACCGTAGGGACGGTCACCCGGTCGGAAACGCAGAGCGCCGCAGGTCTGGATGTACCTTGAGACGACAAAGTTTGCCGCAGCTCCGGTTCCAGCTGCGCAGGATCAACCTCAACGCAGCTGCTGCGCAGCGTGCGCAGATGCCATAAACCCACAACCACGCGCGCCACGCCCAACGCAGCGATACCCGCCCATGCCCCGAACAGCCAAAGCGCCCACGAACCCGGCAAAGTAATTTCTGGCCGTTGCGCCAAAGTTGTCAGGGATGCCCCAGCGCCATTCCACCCGGCGCCTGCGAACAGCGGCAAGGCCGCCATCGCCAGCAATGCGGAGAACCACAGCGCAAACCGCGCGCCCGAACTCCAGCCGCGAGCCATTCGCAACACTAATCCTGCAAAAGCGGCGACCAGCGTACCCTCGATCAAGCAATCAGCGATCCGCGCCGCTGACATCTGGGCAATGGTATTGAGACTCACGAGATTGAAACTCACGAGATTGGGACTCACGAAATTGAACGCGTCCGTCATCGCGCGCTCTTTCCCTCCAGCAATTGGCGCAATCGTTGCAACTCGTCCGCATCGATGCCCTTCTCTTCCAGAATGTTCAGCACTAGCGAATCGTGGGAGTTGCCGAAGAAACGGCTCACCAAGTGCCTCACTTCCAGACGGCTCGCCTTCATGCGGTCGACCTGCGGGACAAAGATGTGAGCACGCCCGTCTTTCACATGCTTCAAATAACCCTTTTTTTCCAGAATTCGAATGATGGTCAGGACAGAGTTGTAGGCCAGAACCGGTTGGGCTGGCAGGCCGTCCATCACCTCATGGACCGTCGCCGAGCCCTTCTGCCACAGCACGTTCATGATGCGCAACTCTGCTTCCGTCAGGGTTGCAGATTGGCTGCGGGCCAAATTTCCTCCTGTGTCGCCACGACCGTCATCTGATCAGACGTGGGACGTCGTCAAACGTCAACTAATTATTTAGTTGCGCGACTGGCCTCCAAGGTTGCATGAGCCTCACGGGCCGCGGTTTGCCAGTTTCCACCGGCTCCCGGTCGGGCGTAAGTGATTGAAGATGCGAGAGTTGACAGTTCTCATCTTCGGGACTCACAGAGTCGCGCGCAGCGCTGTCGAGACCAGGGTTGGGTAGACCCGCGAACTCCGGTATGCTGGGCGCGCATGTCTTCGACCACCTCAGAAAGTCCCGCCATTGAGTTTGTCGACGTCTCCTACGTCGCGCCTGGCGGCCAGCCGGTGTTGTCGCGTCTGAATCTGTCGGCTCGCGGCGGCGAGATTCTGGTGCTGCTGGGGCGCAGCGGTTCCGGCAAGACCACAACGCTCAAGCTGGTGAATCGATTGCTGTTACCCAGCGCGGGCGAAGTGCGCGTGAACGGCGTTCCAAACTCGCAAGGCGACGTTATTCGTTTGCGGCGCAGCATCGGTTACGTCATCCAGGATGTTGGCCTGTTTCCGCATTTCACCGTGGAGCGGAATATGGGTCTGGTACCCACCATCGAGGGCTGGTCCGAGGAACGGATTCGCCTTCGAATCAGCGAGTTGCTGCAAATGGTCGGCCTCGACGCCGAAATTGCCGCGCGCTATCCGCATCAATTGTCCGGCGGGCAGAGGCAGCGTGTGGGCGTAGCTCGGGCGTTGGCCGCCGACCCCGGAATTCTTCTCATGGACGAACCCTTTGGCGCGCTTGATCCGCTCACCCGCTCCGAATTGCAGCAGGAATTTCTGGCTCTACAGCAGAAGCTGCACAAAACGGTGGTTTTCGTAACTCACGATCTTCGCGAAGCGTTGCGGCTGGCGTCGCGAATCGCACTGATGGAAGCAGGGCGGCTGGTCGCGGTGCTCACCCCACAGGATTTCCTGCGGTCGAGCGACCCATTGGTATCCGCCTACGTAAGAGCATTCGAAGATGGGCCGAAACGGCCTGGAAATAATCGAGGCGCGGAATGAACTTTTTTCATTTCCTCTGGCAGAACCACGCTGACGTGCTGCAACTCACGCTCCAGCATCTGTGGCTGGTCGGGTGGTCGACTTTGTTCGCAATCGTGATCGGCATACCGCTGGGCATCGCGATTGCGCGTCATCCGGCTTCGAGTAAGCCCGTGCTGGCGAGCGCCAACATCATTCAAACCATCCCCAGCCTCGCGCTCTTTGGATTTCTGCTGCCCGTGCCCTGGCTCGGCGACCGCGCGGACCGGCTGGCGATTCTTGCCCTCACTCTGTATGCGCTGCTGCCGGTGATCCGCAACACTTACACCGGAATCCGCGGCGTCGATCCCGCAGTGGTCGAGGCAGGACGCGGCATGGGACTCACGGACTCGCAACTTTTGTTTCAGGTGCAGTTGCCTTTGGCTGGGAGTGTGATTCTCTCGGGCGTGCGAGTCGCGATCGTGATCTCGGTGGGTCTTGCCACCATTGCGGCATTCATCGGGGCAGGTGGCCTGGGTGAATTTATTTTTCGAGGCGTGGCCATGGTCAACAACCAACTCATCCTGGCTGGAGCGATTCCCGCCGCTGTGCTCGCACTGCTGGCCGATCTCAGCGTGGGATGGCTGGAGAGGCATCTGCAGCCGCGATGAAGATTCATCGTCAGGAGCGGAGCAACCTTGCAGGCTCCCGCGCGCATTGCGTAGATTCCTCAGTTACGCGTGCAGCCCGCCCGCCGGTTCTACTTTCGATTCTGCTGACATGGTTGATTCTGCTGTCTTCCTGCGCGCCTTCGCACTCCGATCGCGTTGTGATCGGTTCCAAGAACTTTACCGAGTCACTCGTCCTGGGCGAGCTCATGGCGCAGCAGATCGAAGCCCACACCAGCTTGAAAGTGGAACGCCGGTTTTATCTTGCCGGAACTTACATCTGCCATCAGGCATTACTGGCCGGCCGCATCGACATTTATCCCGAATACACCGGCACGGCGTTGAGCGCCATTTTCAAGCAGCCCGCCAGCGGTGATCGGGCTGAGGTGTATCAACGCGTCAAGAGCGAGTATGAGCGTCTCGGGTTGACGCTGGGCCCCGGCTTTGGCTTCAACGATACTTTCGCCATGGAAATTCGCGGCGAGGATGCGCGCCGCCTGCAGATTAAAACTCTGTCGCAGGCGGCCGCATTCGCTCCGCAATGGCGGGCTGGATTCGGCTACGAGTTCATGGAGCGGGCCGACGGTTATCAAGGCCTGGCCGCAGCCTATGGACTGCACTTTGCAACTCCGCCCCGCGTAATGGATTTGGGCCTGCTCGCGCGAGCCCTGCGCGATCATCAGATCGATCTGGCTGCCGGCAACGCAACCGATGGACTGATTCCGGCGCTGGATTTATTCGTGCTCGAAGATGACCGGCATTATTTTCCTCCGTATGAGGCCGTGCCCGTAATCCGCGAACAGACTCTGCGGCAACATCCGGAAGTGTCTCAGGCGCTTGCCGCTCTGGCGGGGCAAATTTCCGATCACGAAATGCAGCAAATGAACTATGCCGTCGATGGCCAGCACCGCGATGTGAAAGACGTGGTGCGCGAATTCTTGCGGAGCAAGGGATTGGTAGATTAATCGGCACAAACATACGTGCCTAACCACGGAGGCTATGTGCGAACTGAAGGTGGCCGTGATAGGGGCAGACAACGAATCCAAGGAGATACTGGGGCTACTGAAGGGGCAGTCCGAGGCGAATCTTCATTGCAGGTAGGGACACCTGAAGCCTGTTGGCTAGGCTTTGAGGGTCCTTGATGCCAGCCTGCATTAGAGAACGAATCAGCGTGAGTGGCATCAATATATCCGCCGCCAATCGATTTGCTTCTGTTTCCTCTTTAGAGCTCAATCCGCCGCGATACAGAGCATCATCAACGAGATCGCCGCTTTCAAGTTTTGCTCTGTGCAACACAAAATGCGCGATCTCATGGGCAACCGTAAATCGCTGTCGCACAAAAGAGTGGCTCGCATTCACGCCGATACTGAAAGACGACGGACCACCGTTAAGAGGGTCACGGAAAATCTTCCCTGAAATTGAAGGTGGAAGAGAATCCATCGCCCAAACGTTTATCCCTAGATCGTTGGCTATTGCCACGACATCCACGGGAGCTTGGGCTTGGTATTTGGCTATAATCTGTCCCGGCGTTAGGACTTCAGACGGATTTTCCAGAACTGCTGGCATCGCTTTTGGCCTCCTCTCCCGGGTATTTTGCGATCGGCGTGACTTGTTGCCTCACCGATTCCAAGGGTGTTTCTGCCACAACCTCTTGTATATCAGGGTTAGATGCTGGCGCAACTAACTTCGGATCAGGGGCCGTAACTGCTTGATTTCTCGCCTGATCCAAGAAATCAGCCTGTTCTCGCAATCTGTCTAGCATACGCAACATATCGGCAGCATCGGGGTACTTCTCTAGGGCCAGCGATGGCTTCGTCCACTTTTTTGGTGCCCATTTCCTTAACGGAGTCACGAATGCCAAAGTAGCCCCAAATGGCAAGACCGGCTATGCCCAACGTGACGATTGCCAACATCACCCCGAGCGCGGTGAGAATTATTGTGATCGCACTTTCAAAAGACATATGCTGGGCGAGAACTGCGGCAGCCTAGAGGTCAGCTCGCAGACGCGCCCCCTCGGGCGCTGATTATACTCCGCAACTGTTCAGCCGCTCGCGAACTCAGATCAGCAACCCGCCCTGCAACGTAAGCGCCGCGCCCGCATAATTTCACCCCGCTGCGGGGAGTGAACCATACGCAGCCCGTAGTACGCTTCGCGGGCTACGAAGAAGGCGGTCTCGGAAAGATTATTTTCGGCTGCGACCTGGGGGAGCCTGTCATCATCTAACAAGCCATTGAGTGGGCACATCGCGGCTGGGTTGCCTTCGAAGGGCTTGGCGGCAAAAGCACCGACGTGAGACAGAGCTGAGGGAATCACCTTCATAGTCGGCGTTTATGCTACGCTTCGCGATCCGTACCTTGGGGCGGAAATCGTAGTTTCTCTGGCCTTCTCGCAGAATTTGCACTGCTGGAGTGTCGCGCGGTGAAAGCGTCGCACGATCGAATCGGCAGCGATTTCTGCGGCAGAAAAAACTGGAGGCCCGAATGTTAGCCACCCAGACCATCGCCGAAACCGGCCGTGAACTCGCGAACCGTCTATTCCAGGCTCGCCAGCAAAGCGATGCACTCTTCGGTGTCGTACGCAGCGACTTCCTCTACGAGCGCCCGATTCCGCAGCGGCACCGCATCGTCTTTTATATTGGGCACCTCGAAGCCTTCGACTGGAATCTGCTCGCCGAGCGTGTCTTTGGCCTGAAGAGCGCGCAACCCGAACTGGACCGCCTCTTCGCTTTCGGCATTGACCCGGTCAATGGAGGCCTGCCCGCCGACGTTCCTTCTGATTGGCCCGCGCTCGACCATATACGCCGTTATGTCAGCCGATCTCGCATGGCCCTCGACGAAAAGCTGACGGCCGAAGCTCTTGCGTATGACTCTCCAGCCTGCGACGGCTTCCCACTGCGAACCCTGCTCCACGTGGCGATTGAGCATCGGCTGATGCATCTGGAAACCCTGGCGTACATGCTGCATCAGTTGCCGCTCGATCAGAAAAACCCACAGGCCGATCCGCCGGCCCCGCCTGCTCCGCCGGTCGCGAACCGGATGATCCCCATCCCCGCCGGTTCGGTCACACTCGGCCTTCCCCGCGATTCCGAAACCTTCGGCTGGGACAACGAATTCGTCGCGCACACCGCCGATGTTGGCGCGTTTGAAATCGATGCATACAAAGTCACCAACCAGCAGTATCTCGAGTTCATCACAGCTGGAGGATATGACGGCCGGGCATTCTGGAATGACGACGACTGGAGCTGGAAGACGCAGCAGGGAATTTATCATCCCGTCTTCTGGAAGCGAGACGGCGGGCGGTGGTTCTACCGGACCATGTTTGCGGAATTGCCGTTGCCGTTGGATTGGCCAGTCTATGTGAGTCATGCGGAAGCTCAGGCGTACGCCCGCTGGGCAGGAAAATCGCTGCCGAGCGAATCAGAGTGGCAACGAGCCGCGTACGGAAACAAAATCGAATTGGATTCGAAAGTCGATCTCAATTCAAGCACCGGAAATTTTGACTTTCGCCGATGGAATCCCGTGCCCGTGAACACATTCCCGCGTGACCAAAACGCTTTTGGCGCACACGGCATGGTTGGCAACGGATGGGAGTGGACGTCAACACATTTCGATCGGTTTCCAGGGTTTGAGCCATTTCCGTTCTACCGCGGATACTCCGCAGATTTTTTCGACGGCACACATTTTGTCATGAAGGGCGGATCGGCGCGCACCGCCGAGTGCATGCTGCGTCCCAGTTTTCGCAACTGGTTTCAGCCGCACTACCAATACGTGTATGCCGGATTCCGCTGCGTCAGCCGCTGATGGTCGCTGTCATGAATCGATGAAGACGATTGCTCAAATATGATTGGGGGTTTACGAAATGCTGGTTCATACAATTACCGCCAACGCCGCGTCCGCTTTCGCCGCTGATGTGCGCGTCGGGCTGACCAACCCTATCCAAAAAGAGCTTCCCTCGAAATACTTATACGACGATGTAGGCTCCGCGCTGTTTGAAGTGATCAGCCATCTTCCGCAATATGGCTTGACCCGCGCGGATGAGCGCCTGCTGCGCCGGCACGCCACCGAGATTGTGGAGCGCCTGCCGGGTTCAGTTGCGGTTGCGGAACTCGGCAGCGGCAGCGGAAAGAAAACACGGTGGATCCTCGAAGCTTTCTCCCGTCGCCAGCGAACTTTTTATTATCCGGTGGAAATTTCCCGCTCCGCGCTGGTCATGTGCGAGCGCGAACTCAGAGACATCGATTGCATCAGCATTCTCGGCTTTGAGCGCGAATACCTGGACGGGTTGCTGGAAATCGCCGCGCACCGGCGCAGCCAGCAGCATCTTCTCGTGTTGTTTCTGGGCAGCACCGTCGGCAACTTCGATCGGCCGGCGGGCATCCAGTTTCTCGCTGAGGTTCGACGAATCCTACAGCCCGGGGATTCGCTCCTGCTTGGCACCGACCTGGAAAAATCCGATCTTCAACTGCTGGATGCGTACGACGATGAGCTCGGCGTGACCGCTGCCTTCAATCTGAATCTGCTCGCGCGCATCAATCGCGAGTTGGAGGCCGACTTTGATTTGACGCAGTTCACGCACGTGGCCAGAATCAACCACGAAGCCCGCAGCGTGGAGATGCGCTTGCGTTCGGCGTGCCCGCAGACGGTAAACATTCCGGCTGCCGCGCTGACCGTGGAATTTCTGGAAGGCGAAACGATCTGGACCGAAAGCAGCCACAAATATTCTCCGGATGAGGTTTTCCAGATGGCGCGAAACGCCGGGTTCCGCTGCGAAGCGCAGTGGGTTGACGGCCAGTGGCCATTTGCAGAAAGCCTGCTCATCGCGGAATAGCTTGTTCCGGCCTCAGAAGCTTGCATTGTGCGCTGTGTGAGCTAATATCGTGATTCAATCCGTTGATTGGTGGAGGACTCGATGCCCGCGGAATGCAGTCACCTTGATCAAATCAAAATTAGAGAAACCAAGACGCACGTGTGCGAAGAGTGCGTCAAACTGGGCGACACCTGGGTTCACCTGCGTTTGTGCCTGATCTGCGGCCATGTCGGCTGTTGCGACTCATCCAAGAACAAGCACGCCACGAAACACTTTCACCACACCAAACATCCGCTGATTCGTTCGATCGAGCCCGGAGAAACCTGGATCTGGTGCTACGTGGACGAACTCAGCCCGGGCGAGCTTGCAGCCTGATTTGTTTGGGGTGCCGGAAACAGCAACCGGAAGTCGCAAGGACGTGCTCAGGTGTTCTGCTCGCGGAATGCAACTTCAAATACAAGTTCCCAGCCTCACTCGATTTTGTGGGCGTTGGCTTGTGTAGCTCTGTTGGCCGCGCTGGGGGCAAATGCGGCCGGCCAGGCGGCGGCAAGCAATCTTCCCCCGCCAGTGCACCTGACAGCGGAGCAAGATCACCAGCGGCTGCTGGATCAACTGCATATCACGGGGCTGCGGCGCGGGCCCGACGGCGACCCTAAATCTCCTAACGCCGCGAATGTCGACGAGTCCAAGGTCCCTGCGTATGCCCTGCCTGATCCGCTGCTATTGAAGAACGGCAAAAAGGTGAAGACCGCAAAGATGTGGTGGAAGCAGCGCCGCCCCGAAATTGTGGAGGACTTTGATCGGGAGATTTACGGCCGCGTTCCGAATGACACTCCCAAGGTGAATTGGGAAGTGACCAGCACCATCAAAGAAATAAACGGAGACGTGCCCGTGGTTACCAAGACGCTCCTGGGCCATGTTGACAACTCATCGTATCCACCGATCCACGTCGATATTCAGTTGACTCTGACCACTCCGGCGAACGCCGCCGGCCCAGTGCCGGTGATCGTGGAGTTTGGTCTGGGCCCAGAGATTCTCGCGGCGTTGCGAAAGCGTTTCACGGAAGCGCAATGGGCCGCTTTCAACGGCAGCGGTCCGCCCTGGCAGCAACAAGTTCTGGCCAACGGTTGGGGCTATGCCGTTCTTATTCCCCGCAGCGTGCAGGCGGACAACGGCGCCGGCTTGACTGAGGGAATCATTGGCATGATGAACAAAGGTCAGCCGCGCAAATTAGACGATTGGGGAGCCCTGCGAGCCTGGGCCTGGGGCGCAAGCCGCGCCCTGGATTATTTCGAGACAGACAAATCCGTCGACGCGAAGCAGGTCGGCATTGAAGGGTTGTCGCGCTACGGGAAAGCGGCGCTGGTCGCGATGGCCTACGAACCGCGCCTAGCGATCGCTTTTATCGCGTCGTCGGGAGAAGGCGGCGCCAAGATTCTGCGTCGCAAGTTTGGCGAGCAGGTGGAAAACGTCGCGTCGACGTCGGAATATCATTGGATGGCGGGCAACTTCCTCAAGTATGCCGGGCCGCTCACTCCCAATGATTTGCCCGTGGACGCGCATGAACTAATCGCTCTGTGCGCTCCTCGACCAGTGTTCATCAGCAGCGGCTCGCTGCAAGTGGAGGGCGGCTGGATCGATGGCAAAGGCATGTTCCTGGGCGCAGTCGGCGCCGGGCCGGTGTACAAGCTGCTCGGCAAAAAAGATTTGGGGACCACCGAATTTCCACCCATGGAGACCGCGCTGATCGACGGTGACATTGCCTTCCGCCAACACAGCGGCGGGCACACCGCCGGCCCGAACTGGCCGACTTTTCTGACGTTCGCTAGCCGTTACCTCAAAGGCCCGCCGGCAGTGGCGACGGCGCAGGGGGCGGCCTCGACGCCGGAAGCCGTTCCAACGAATTGACCTCTGATCTCGCTTGAAGCGCTTCGTTACTCATGGCGTGCATGATATCTTTTCCGTTTCGCGAGCGTTTACGACACTGCTTGGAAATCGTACAGATCTTCCTGTGATGAGCTGTGATGAGAATGAAGCAAAAACAGCTGGTAGCTTTTCCCCTGCTGGCTCTGTTCGTTTTGCTGTGCCGCGACACGGCGCACGCTCAATGGGCTGCCATGAACCCCGTGACCGCCGTGCAGCAGCAGGCGGACGGTGTTCTCTTCACGCAAGCGTCGGGCGCTTTGAAGGTGCAGGTGTGTTCGGATTCGGTGATCCGCGTTCTTTACTCTCCGACGTCGTCGTTTCCCAAGCGGCCAGACTTCGTTGTTCTGAAAGAGAATTGGCCAGCCATCAAGTGGACGATGCAATCCGATGACAACGCCGTCACACTGACAACGGCTCTGCTCAAAGTTGTCGTCACTCGAAAAGATGGAGCCATCAATTACGCCGAAGTGAATGGTGGTTCGCTGATGCAGGAACAATCGCGCAAGCTGACCCCGGAGCACGTCAACGGAGAAGACACTTACCGCGCAGAATCCTTCGTAAACATTTACGGTTCGCACGAAGCTTTGTATGGGCTGGGCCAGCACCAGGCCGGCGTGTGGAATTACCGCGGCGAGTCTGTCGACATCGCGCAAGATAACAGCAACATTTCCGTGCCGCTCATGCTGTCGAGCAAGGGCTACGGCATTTTCTGGAACAACGATTCGCGCAGCCGCTTCAACAATCGCTTCGCGAATTATCTCTACATCAGCTCCGAAGTTGCGGACGTGATCGACTACTACTTTATTTACGGCCCCGATTTCGACAAGATCATCGCCGGTTATCGCGAATTGACCGGGCAGGTGCCCATGTACGGCAAGTGGGCCTACGGATTCTGGCAGTGCAAGAATCGTTACAAGTCGCAGGAAGAAATCCTAGGCGTGGCCAGGAAATATCGTGAACTGCACATTCCAGTAGACAACATCGTGCAGGACTGGTTCTGGTGGAATCGCAAGGGCGAGTTCGTTTTCAACAAGAACTATCCCAATCCGAAAGCCATGGTCGATCAGCTGCACGCCGAGAATTTCCACTTCATGATTTCCATCTGGCCGTTCTTCGAACCCGGCTCGGCCAACTACGACTATATGGAGAAAAAGGGGTGGTTCGTGGACAAGTTCAAATACGCCAAACCGCCCTACCACACCAATGGCATGGCGGTTTACGACGCCACCAGTCCCGAAGCTCGCAAGTTTTACTGGGATGAAGTGAACAAAGGATTATTCAACATCGGCGTCGATGCCTGGTGGATGGACACCACCGAACCTGAGACCGAAGGCCAGGAAGACAATATCTTGCTGAATCACAAACTCGCGGCCGGCAGCGGAAATCGCTACGTGAATGTTTATCCGCTCCTGGATACCGAGGGCGTTTATCAGGGGCAACGAAGTGTGTCCGACAAGAAGCGCGTGTTCATTCTGTCTCGTTCGGCCTTCGCTGGTTCGCAGAGAAACGCGGTCACTGCGTGGTCGGGCGATATTAATTCGGACTGGTTCAGCTTCCGCCGGCAGATTCCTGCTGGCCTGAATTATTCTCTCTCCGGCGCTCCGTACTGGACCACCGACATTGGCGGATTTGTTTTCGGCAGTCCCGCCGATCCCGCATTCCGTGAACTATTCATTCGTTGGTTTCAGTATGGAACCTTCAACCCGATCCTGCGGGTTCACGGCACGCGCAATCCCGACGAAAACGAATTATGGTCGTACGGGCCTGACGCGCAGAAAATCTTGGTGGACTTCGACCGCCTGCGTTATCGCATGCTTCCTTACATCTATTCGCTGGCCTGGAAAACTACCAGCGAGGCTTACACGCCCATGCGGCCGCTGGCCATGGATTTCCGCACCGATCCGCGCGCCGAAAACATCGGCGATCAATTCATGTACGGGCCGGCATTCCTGGTAAATCCAGTTACTGAGCCCGCAGCCACAAGCCGACAGCTCTATCTGCCGCAGGCGAAATGGTACGACTTCTGGACGGGAGCATCCCTCGAGGGCGGACGGGTGATCGACGCACCAACTACGCTGGATCGCCTACCTCTGTATGTGCGTGCTGGAGCGATTCTTCCGCTGGGGCCTGAAGAGGAGTGGTCTACGGAGAAACCTGCGGACCCGCTTGAGCTTCGCATTTACCGCGGTGCGGACGGAGATTTCACGCTCTACGAAGACGAAAACGATAACTACAATTACGAGAAGGGCGTGTACGCGACCATTCCTCTGCACTGGGACGACGCGCACAATACTCTCACCATCGGCGACCGCAAGGGACACTTTCCTGGCATGCTGGAAACCCGCTCTTTCCACGTGGTCTTCGTAAGCGAGAAGCATGGAGTCGGAATCGACTCAGCGGAAGCCGATAAGGTTGTCCGATATTCCGGCAAGCAGCTTCTGGTCACTCCGTGAAATGCGCATCGATGCTCACCAACACTTTTGGATTTATAACCAGCGCGAGTACGGCTGGATCGACGAGACGATGGCATCACTTCGTCGCGACTTTCTGCCCGCCGACCTTAAGCCGCAGCTAGAGCGTGCCGGATTTGCGGGAAGTGTTCTGATTCAGGTGCGGCAGACGCTGGATGAAACCCGATGGCTTTTGCAGTTGGCGGAGAACAATCCGTTCATGCTGGGAGTGGTCGGCTGGGTCGATTTGCGTTCTCCGCACTTGCGTGCAGACCTAAAATCGCTTGCGGGAAAGTCCAAGCTGGTGGGGATTCGCCATATTGTGCAGTCAGAGCCGGATGATTTCTTGCTCGATGCGAATTTCCGGCGCGGCATTTCCATGCTCGAAGAATTTGACCTGGCGTACGACTTGTTGATTTACACTAAGCACCTTCCGCTGGCAGCAGAGTTCGTAAAGCGATTTCCGCGGCAGCGTTTTGTTCTGGATCATCTGGCGAAACCGCCGATCAGGACCAGAGCGGTTGATCTGTGGGCGCGGGGAATTCGAGAGCTGGCGTCGTTGCCGAACGTCCATGCCAAAGTTTCGGGACTGGTGACGGAAGCAGACTGGAAGGCGTGGAAACCGGAAGACGTGCGGCCCTACCTTGATGTCGCCTTCGAAAGTTTCGGCGCTAAACGGTTGATGATTGGCTCAGATTGGCCGGTGTGCACAGTGGCGGCTTCCTATGGGCGAGTAATGGACCTCGTGAAGGATTACATTGCCGGCTATGCGGCGGAAGATCGCGAAGCGGTTCTCGGCGGGAACGCCGCAAATTTCTGGCGATTGAAACCTTGATATAAACATTCTCGGGCGAATTCCCGCAGTTCAGTTGTCTTCCATGCCGAACCGGGTGCTCAAAGATTTAGCCATTGGTCACCCTGAACAAAAAGGCCAGGAAGATTTCATTCCGAGGAAGCGAGGAGTTTCGTTGTGACGAGCACAAACGCGAACAGCGGCGCCGGCAATTTCCGACTGGATGGCAAGGTCGCCGTCGTCACGGGCGCTGGCAGCGGCATCGGGCAAGCGATCGCCTTGCGGTTCGCGGCGAACGGAGCCGCGCTTCGAATCCTGGACATCAACGGAAAGCAAGCAGAGGCGGTCGCTACGCAGATTATCGCTGCAGGCGGCAAGGCGACTGCTCGCGCCTGCGACGTGACAAACCAGCCGCAGGTCCGCGAAACGTTTCAGAAAATGTTTACTACCGAACGGGTTGACATCCTCGTAAACAACGCCGGCATTTCGCATATAGGAACTGTGGAGAGCACAAGCGAAGCCGATTTCGACCGGCTCTTCCGCGTCAATGTGAAAGGCGTCTACAACGGGATCTACGCGTGCATCGGCCACATGAAAGCGCACGGCGGCGGGGTGATTCTCAACATGGCTTCGATTGCCGGCTCCGCGGCCCTTGCCGACCGCTTTGCCTATTCCATGACCAAGGGCGCCGTCGTCGCCATGACGTATTCCGTGGCCAAGGATTACGTTCAGCACAACATACGCTGCAACTGCATTTCGCCGGCTCGCGTTCACACTCCGTTCGTCGATGACTATCTACATCAGAACTATCCCGGACGCGAGAAAGAGATGTACAAAAAACTGGCCAAGTCGCAACCGGTAGGAAGAATGGGAGAACCGCACGAAGTCGCTTCGCTTGCCTTATTTCTTTGCTCTGACGAAGCGTCGTTCATTACTGGCGTCGACTATCCGCTGGATGGCGGCTTCTTCAACTTGCGCGGCTAACGTATGCAACCGCAACAAATATGGACCTGCAACTAAAAGGAAAGGTCGTTCTCGTAACCGGAGGCGCGAAGGGGATCGGCGCGGCGATTGTGCGCGCCTGCGCAGCCGAGGGCGCGATCCCCGTTTTTCTCGATCACGACGCCGAAGCGGGGCGACAATTGCATTCGATGTTGCGAGACTCTGGTGCGGAGTGCCAGTTCATCGCCGGCGAAATCACCGCGCCCCAAACCTGCAGCAAGACGGTGGAGCTGGTGCTGCATAAATTCGGGCGTCTCGACGCTCTCGTGAATAACATCGGCGCGAACGACCATGTCGGACTCGAGCACGGCACACCCGAGAAGTTTGTCGCATCGCTGGAACTCAACCTGGTGCAGTACTACGCGATGGCGCACCACGCATTGCCCGCGCTGAAGCAATCGCGAGGGTCGATCGTCAACATCAGCTCGAAGACCGCGGTCACAGGCCAGGGCGGAACTTCAGGTTACGTCGCGTCCAAAGCCGCGATTCTAGGCCTCACGCGTGAATGGGCCGTGGAACTGCTTCCGCTCGGCATTCGCGTCAACGCCGTTGTGCCTGCGGAAGTGATGACGCCTCTCTACCGGCAATGGTTGTCAGCGTTTCCGAATCCCGAGGAAAAACTTGCCGGGATTATTTCGAGGATTCCGCTGGGAAAGCGCATGACCAAACCCGAGGAGATCGCCGACATGGTTATTTTTCTTCTTTCGGAGAAGGCCAGTCACATCACTGGGCAGCACATATTCGTGGACGGCGGATATACGCACCTCGATCGGGCTCTCACCTGACGGGATAAAGAATGACAATTTCTAAAGCAGCCGCGGTGGTGAACGCTCAATCCGTTCCGGTGACGGAGCGCCGCTTTCGTATTCCTTTCATTCTCATCACGAGTCTCTTTTTCCTGTGGGCTTTCGGAGTCAACCTCAACGACATTCTGATTCCGCATCTGAAAAAAGCCTTTGGATTGACCGATTTTCAATCGTCGTTCATTCAAGTCGCCTTTTTCGGCGGGTATTTCCTGGCCGCCTTTCCGGCCGGGCGATTGATGGAAAAAATCGGATACAAGAAAGGAATTCTTGCGGGCTTGTTTCTGTGCGCAATCGGAGCTGTGCTCTTTGTGCCTGCGTCTTCTTCACGCATCTACGGCTTCTTTCTTTTTGCGCTGTTCGTGATGGCGTGCGGCCAGAGCTTTCTGGAAGTGGCCGCTAATCCCTACGTAACGATTCTTGGGCCCGCGGCCAGCGCGGAGCGGCGGTTAAATTTTGCGCAGTCGTTCAACGCCGTGGGCGCGGTCCTTTCTCCGATTATCGGCCGGGCTTTTATTCTCACCGACGTGGTCGCCCCGCCCCAAATGGTCGCCATGACCGCGGGGCAACTGGCGGCCTACCGCGCCGCGGAGGCCAGCACGGTAAAAGGCCCTTACCTGATGATTGCCGGGATTTTTGTGGTGGTCGCCGTACTCATCCAATTAGCCCACTTGCCCGACGTGCAGGACGCTCCCGCCGGAACAGAAATTGCAACGCCGGAAAAGAATTCTGCGAGCGTGCTGTCGCATCCTCATCTCGTAAAGGGCGTGATCGCGCAGTTTTTCTACGTGGGCGCGCAAGTAGGCGTGGCCAGCTTCGTTATTCGCTACGCGCAGTTCGCGGTTCCCGGCACCACGTCCAAAAAGGCGGCGCTATATCTATTGCTCCATCAGATCGGATTCATGATCGGACGCTTCGCCGGTTCGGCCACCATGAAGAAGATTGCCGCCCCGCGACTGTTGTCTCTGTTCGCCGCGGCGTCGCTGGTTTGCGCCGCCGTTGCCTTGCTGGGTTCCGGACTGATCCCGGTTGCTGCTGTCGTGCTTATCGGATTTTTCCACTCCATCATGTTCCCCACGATCTTTGCGCTGAGCATCAAAGGTCTCGGTTCGCAAACCAAACGTGGCTCCTCCCTCCTTGTAATGGCGATTATCGGCGGGGCATTGTTTCCGGCAATCATGGGGCGCATTTCGGATGCGTCGAGCATTCAGCGCGCATTCGTTGTGCCACTGTTGTGTTACTTGTTCATCCTTTATTTTGGCTTGTCCGGATATAAGCCCTCCGCGGCATCAATGGGACACGTCTCTCCGCAGAATGAAGGAGCGTTGGCATGAGCAGACGCTATTGTCTGACTCTGGACTTGAAGGACGATCCTGCTTTGATCGCGGAATACAAGCGCTACCACGAGAAGATTTGGCCCGAGATCACTAAGAGCATAAAAGACGCCGGCGTTCGTGACCTTGAGATCTATCTCCGGGGAACGCGCATGTTCATGATTATGGAAGTCGATGATAGTTTTTCGTTTGAGAAAAAGGCCGAGGCTGACCGGAAGAATCCGAAAGTTCAGGAGTGGGAAGAGTTGATGTGGAAATTTCAGAGAGCATTGCCCGACGCGCATCCGGGCGAGAAGTGGCTATTGATGGAGCGGATCTTCGTGCTGGAGAAATGATCGGCAAACCCCGTCGCGGAACAAAAGTTGCACGTAGCGGGAGTCGAACGCTGCGCTACTTCTCGACTGGGGAGTAACACCTAGGTAACCTGCGCCACATTCTGGCGCACGTCACAATAGGAGGACGATGAGGGTCCGGCGAGAGGCCGTATTTTTTCTACATATGGCGATGTTCGTTGCAATTCTTGCGACGGCCTCGCCCGCGCAGAACCTCGGGCCCATGCCCGCGACCTCATCGCCCGCGGCCAACCACCTCGCGCGATACAGCCAATCCCCTGCACCGCGAATGTTGACCGCCGCCGAAGGTCTGGCCGTACTTAGCGCCGCTCTGGAGTCCCGTGCAAACCCTGACTCCGGGTCCGATTGTTCACATCTCGTGCATGCGATCTATGAACGCGCGGGGTTCCCCTATTCCTACGCAAGTTCCTCGTCCCTCTACGCAGGAAAAGCAGAGTTCCAGCGCGTTGCGCGACCACAGCCGGGTGACTTAGTAGTCTGGCCCGGGCATGTGGGCATTGCCGTCGACCCTGCGCAGCGCTCATTCTTCAGCGCGTTACGTTCCGGCTTCGGTGTCGAGCCCTACGATTCTCCTTACTGGAAAGAGCGCGGTCGCCCCCGTTTCCTGCGCTACGTCACAAACGCTCCGGCCGCGAATCGCGTCGCTTCTTCAAGCCGTGAAAGTAATCTGAAAACGGTCGCGAGTAGTGACCCGCATCCTTCAAGCAGTCGCAACACAAGCTTCGACGCCAACTTCGACACCAGCGACAAAGCACAGTCCCAGACGGATCCCGTGCGAAACATTGTCTCGGTTGCGACGTTTCATTCGCCGCACCCTACGCCCGGTGAAGTTACGGATGCTCTGGAACAAATCTTCGGCGAAGCCGGAGCAGGACTTCAAGGTCTGGACATGCTCAACCCTTCCAAGCCTCTGATAGTCTTCGACCAGCTTTCCGTGGAGCGAGTGCACCTGCAGCACGATCGCGGTTACGCTGAGGTTCGTATCGAAGGATCTTTGAAGCTGTCCAAGCAAAAGACGAACTCAAGCAAGCACAATGAACATCAGCGCTGGCTGCTGGTCCGCCACGATCACGATACTTGGGAGATCACGATTCCCTCCGAAGCAATCTATATCCAGAGTGACGTCGCGGTGCGCACGCTGGCCCACCAACTTGCCGCACTCACCGATGACAGTGCCGGAGTGCCCGGCACCGCCGGAGAGAAGTTACAGGTGAGCCGCCTGCTGAACATGTTTCTTGAAAAATAATCGACGTGACCGCTGGCCGTGATGATTCGTCAGCCGTCTCGTGTAGTGACTCATTCAGACCGATCCGCTACTCAATTTTTGCGCGACACAGTGACTCTGGCGGCGCCGTGTGGCATTCTTGACAGGGCGGATCGATCCAAGGGCGCCCGTCCCATTGACCTCGAAAGACTCTACCAACTCACCGCGATCGGCAGGCATCGGCGCAAATAACAAGACTCACATTTACATTGCGGGCGCGCTGGTCTTGTTCGCGCTGATCTACGTCGGCTCCCTTTTCTCGCCAGGATTGCAGGACGACGCCGACTCGACCCACGCCGAGGCTGCCCGCGAGATGACGATCACGCATGATTACATCACCCTGAAAGTGAATGGGAATCGTTATCTCGAGAAGGCTCCGCTCATGTATTGGGTGGTTTCCGTCTGCTACGTCCTCTTCGGGACCAAGGAGTTCGCTACCCACCTGCCGGTTGTTCTTTCCATGTTGCTCCTTGTGCTGCTGGCGGTGCGCTGGGGACGTCGCGCCTTCGGCGACCGCGCGGCCGTCTACGCCGGATTGTTCGTCGCCACGACCGCCGGCTGTTACCTGTTCACGCGCATCCTGATTCCCGAGTCGATTCTTAGTCTGTTTATCGCTTTAGCGTTTTACTTCTTCGCCACCGCTCTGGAAGACGGCAACGCCTGGCGCTGGTATGCCGCCTACGCCTGCGTGGCGCTGGCTGTGCTCACCAAGGGCTTGCTCGCGATCGTGGTCGTCGGACTTTCGCTGCTGTTCTACGTAGGAATCAGCGGGGAGTGGCGACGCTGGCGCGAGTTCCGTCTGCTCACAGGCACGTTGCTTTTCCTGGCGATTGCTGCCCCCTGGCATTTGCTCGCCGGCATCCGCAATCCTCATTTCTTCTGGTTCTATTTCGTGAACGAACACTTCATGCGCTTCCTGGGCAAGCGCATTCCGAAGGACTACAACAAGCAGAGCACTTCGCTCTACTGGACGCTGCACCTGGTATGGCTATTCCCGTGGAGTTTGTATCTGCCCGTGGCCTTACGGCAGCCGATAGCCGATTGGATGGCTCGCCGCAAGCGCACTGGAGACAACGCGCCGAGACCGCCACTGAATTTTCGCTCGCGAACGGAATCGCTCTGCCTGGCCTGGGCCGGAGTCACACTCGTCTTCTTTTCGTTCTCCACCAATCAGGAGTACTACACCTTCCCGGCGTACTTGCCGGTCCTGTTGCTGATCGCAGGGCAACTGGCGAACGAGGAAGAAACGGGATCGCAGCGCTGGCTGCTGTGGAGTTCCGGCGTGTTTGCTGTAATCGGCATCGCGATCTCGGCAGTGCTGGCGGCGGGTCTGTGGAACTCGCGCCATCTGCCGTTCGTGCCAGATATCGGTACCGTGCTTGCCAAGCCCGATCTGCAGGCCGAAACTCTCTCGATGGGGCACATGCTCGATCTCACGGGGGCATCATTCGCCGCGCTGCGCCTGCCCGCTATTCTGGCAGCAACCATCCTGTTGATCGGGCCCGTATTTGCCTTTTATCTGCGGCGCCGCGGTGCCCACTTCGCTGCCACCTGGTCTACGGCCGCAACCATGGCGGTCTTTCTGATCGCGGCGCACATCGCGCTCGTGCGCTTCGATCCTTTTCTCGGATCGCGAAGCATGGCGCGGCAAATCGCTCCGGAACTTCGGCCCACAGACCGCGTGATGATTTACGGCGATCAGTCGTTCGGTTCGTCGCTGTTGTTCTACCTGCGCCGGCCGATTGAACTGGTCAATGGGAATACCACTTCCATGTGGTGGGGATCGACCTATCCCGACGCGCCGCACATTTTTCTCAACGATCAGGATTTGCTGCGTGCGTGGACTTCGCCCGAGCGCGTGTTTCTCTTTGCGCCTCAGCACGAGCGCGCCAAGGTGGAAGCGCTGCTGCCCGGACCACTGCACATTGCCAGCGAAGCTTCCGGCAAGGTGATCTATACGAACCATCCCTAACAGCCCGTGGCGGAACTGCTCATGTTTCGTAACCTGTGCCGAGGCATGCGGCAACGGAAAGATGATCCGAGGGGCTGACCAACGTCGGCAGTAAGTCGACGGACCGGTGAAAGGGTCGTCATCAGGCACATCACGAAACGTAAAAGTCGCGAAACTACC
>JBAUAN010000077.1:0-1564 GCA_049675725.1 Candidatus Sulfotelmatobacter sp.
ACTACCACACCGCCGCCCCGGCCGAACTGCCGCGGCCGGTACGCCCAGGCCTGCTGCTCCTGGCCACGGCGGGCTGAGGCAACGCCCTGCTCGGTGATGCGCCCGTCCTCCAGCGCATCGGCGCGCACGTCGCGCCAGTTGCGTGCCCTAGCCATCTCGCTCATGTCCTTTCCTCGTCGTACTCGCCGTCAAGCCAGCGGTCATATCGCTCTTCGGCTAGCGGGATGGCAGCCTTGTACCAGCCGCTCCAGTTTCCCTGCTTGTCCCCGGCCACTAGCAGCACGGCTTGCCGCTCGGGGTCGAAGCAGAACAGGATCCGGACCTCGCTGGCTCCGGCCGATCCCGGCCGGAGCTCCTTCATCTTGTGAAGCTTGGAGCCCTTCACGTGATCAGCCAGCGGCCGGGCCAGCGCGGGGCCTTTCTCCTCTAACTGGTCGATCGCGGCGGCGACCAGGTTCGCGGTAGCCTCATCGAGGTCGGCGAACCATTCGTCGACCTCCTCGACGAGCACAACGCTCCAGGTCACCCACGTATTATGACGCAAACGTCATATGATGTCAACGTCATGTGCGCGGTGGCCAGACCTTCGCCAAGTGGCTGGCTCGTCGTCGACGACGACGCACTCGCGAGCCCGCGCCTAGTCCCGCTCCAGGCACGCGCAGGCCAGGTCTCCGGGGTGAAACGACATCCCGGCGCTGCGGCGACACCAGCCGTGCCCAGCGGATAGCCAGGTTTCCGCAGACGCACGTGATGCACGACCATGCGAATCGGGCCCGCACGCGGGCACTCCCGTGGCCGATAGTCCCCCGAGTCGTTGCCAGGCCTATCGATCAGATACTCGAAAATCTTGGGCTGAACTGGTGGGCGGTACTGGGATTGAACCAGTGACCTCTTCCGTGTCAGGGTGTCGCCACGGTTACGGATGTGGCTCAAATGGTTATTTGACCTGGGGGTGCTGGCCTGACCGAGGCGACAGGTTCCCCGTGCTAACACCTGTCGACCCGCTTGTCCTAGGGCCAATGTAGGGGGTGGCCCTAGCGAGGCCACAAGAGCCGCTTCCTCGGGGCGTCGAGCCACCGGCGGAAGTACGCGTCTTGCTCCGCGACGGTCCCTACCTTGTCTGGCGAGGAGGGCTCGAGCAAGCCGAGTAGCGGAGGCCGCCCGGCCTTGCCGATCACCAGCTCGTACACCGCGTTGCCTCCGCCCATGTCCCGTGCCATGCCGGATGGATAGCAGTCCGTCCGAGCACCATTGCAGAGAGGTATCCAGCCAAGCGGTTCCAGTTGCAGGCGGAGCTGCTGCAGGGCGTCGAACAAATCGCGGCCAGTCGATCGCAGGGTCAGGTGCGGACCGGGTGCCTCCAGTGCTAGCACGGCGAGGTTGCCGTCCCACGTTGACGTGATTAGCGCGTCTGTCTTGCTCATGGTCGCCGCGTGCCATAGGCCAACTGAGACTGACTGCTCCATCTGGACAAAGTAGTACAGGATCTAGCGCTGGTAGCTCCAGCTTGAAGTTCGGGACATGCAGTGTGAGCTGACCGGCGGCGGAGTTGCTGTCCAGCCGA
>JBAUAN010000078.1:0-7869 GCA_049675725.1 Candidatus Sulfotelmatobacter sp.
GATGGTAACTTGCTGGATCGTAGGAAGCTAGGGTGCTTTTTCGATCCATCCCTGAGAATCTAAGCGATACTGTGGCCGCCATGGATCTGTTGGACTCCAGAGCGAAAACCATTTTCGTACAATAAACGTACAATGGATCGGGCAATGGGGCCTTTTTAGCCGTTGTGGCAGTTCTTGGAATCAATAACTTACGTCCTGTCAACACGCTAGATAGTTCGACTCCCGCCGCCTCCACCACATATCTCGTTTATTATCAATCGTTTGCAAGCAGTAAAACTTTCCGTACAATGGTCGCACAACCGCCAATTGAGCGAGGGGGATTCTCAAGAAGTCCCAGTCATTGCGGCACACTCGCGACGAACACTTTGTTGCCTTCTTGAGATCTTGCCGCGAACCGGAATGGAATATGGTGACTCTTACACCGAATTGAGACCAGCATGACCGTGGGAGAATCGGCCCCTTCACTATCACAGACGAAAGAGGAACCATCCTATTGGGATCTCATTTCGCCATTGTTGTGGACCGATTGGCCTTGCTGGCGATCAGGCCGAATCCCTTATCGTGAGCGGCTCTCTCCAAGGCGACGAGATCTGCTTGTGCCCCAGCGCTCTGGCCTAGCTTCTTTTTCAACTCCGCAAGGGCCAGCCGTGTTTCGAGTTCAGTTCCCAATAGATGATGCGTGCGAGCGCTTTGGAGTATCCGCTCCAGTTGTGCGCGTGAAGAGTCGAGATGACCGGAGGCCAGCTCAACACGGGCAGAGACGAGATCGAACTGGAGCCGGTTGAGTTGATTTGTGCTCTTCGCGGCCAGGGCCTGGTTTGCTTGCCTTTCTTCGACCGCTTCCGCGAACTTGCCTTGGCCCATCAATCCGTCCATTAAGGTGGTGCTGGCTGCGAGTTCGTCGTCTGCTTGACCGTCCTGATGAAACTGCTCTTTGCACTTTCGGATCACAGCTTCGGCATCGGCGGCATGTCCTTCCTCAAGCGACCGCCGCGCCAAAGCGAGCTCCGTTTCGGCAACGGCTTGCTTATCCCCAATCTGTTTGCGCAGGGCAAGCGATTCATCGTAAGACTTGCGCGCTGCCACTAAATCACCGCGATCGGCAAGCACGTCACCCATTCCAGCAAGTGCGTATGCAATGGCGCGCTTGTCGTCAATCTCATTGGCGATCGCTCTTGCCTCCCGATAACCAGCAAGTGCCGCTTCGAGATCACCGCGCCGGCGCGCTACTTCGGCAAGGTCAGCATGCGTGAGTGCGAGTCCGTCCTTGTCTCCCATTTCCTTGTAACCTGGAATCGCATCTGAGAGCGCGTGTGCCGCATCTGTCAGATTCCCGCGGGCCAGAGAAACATCGCCCAGGTTACTGGACGCGGTTGCAAGGCCCTCGAGATCGCCGACCTGACGAAACACCTTGATCGCTTCCCGGTACATCGCCTCCGCGCGGTCCAGGTCGCCCTGTTGATAGTAGAGGTTGGCGAGATCGATGGTTGTGCGAGCTGCGTTGTCGCGATCGCCAGCAGCTGTGTAACTCTCTCGAGCGTCATCGCAGGACTGGGCTGTGGAATCGCCATTGCCGATCTGACAGAGAACGCCATACGCTCGTGCAACAAGCAGTCGCGAACCCTGTGCCGTACCCTTCTCGATCGCGCGCCGCGCGGCAGCCTGCGCCTTGGCGACATCGTTATTGATCCAGGAACGCGCTTCGATATAGTCGATACGCGGATCGTCGCCCGAAGGAAGTGGAAGACGCCGAAGAGCTTCCAGCGTGTGCAACGCATCTGTGGGATTCACCCATCGCTGCTCATTGGCGAGTCGAAGGCCGTAATCCAAATTGTCCGGGAACTGCGCAAACAGTTGCCGATATGTATCGATGGCTTGCGTTCGATCCTGGATGATGGAATAGTACTGACCGTCGATCAGCAGACGATCTTCGGGCCCCAGATTCCCATAAAGAGCACGTGCCCGCTCGATTTCTGCGCGAGCCACTGACGCATAGCCCAGATGAGTCCATGCCTCGGCCAAAGCAGCGTGCGCGAGGGGATAGCCAGGATCGGCGGCGACGGCTTTCTTCAGCAGATCGCGGGCGTGTCCGTAGTCGAACGCCCATAAACGCTCTTCGCCCGCCGTATAAAACCGTACTGCCTCCTGATTGGATGGAAGAGCGGCGCGAGCCTGAAGGCTGGCTTCGGAGGAGGCCGCGCCTAGCCCCAGGCTTTGTCGAAGAGCCTCACCGGCCTGCGTGGCCAGCTCAAACAGGTTTCCCTCGCTGCCGGTGAAGGATTGCTCTGAAATCATCTCGCCGCGGCGAGTATCCTGCACGCGAACATCGAGCCGGATCCGTTTGTCCCCGGTGCCGGGCAGGGCGGTATAAGAACCGAGGATTACGACATCAGCGCCCGGGTTGATTCTCAGACGCTCCAGAGTTGCTTTGGCGAGGCTGTCTTCGTCAGCGAGGGGCAGTTCACGTTTGACGCGGGCAATGTCCTCGCCCGGCACCATTCGAAGAGTGCCATTGGCGGCCAGTTCGGTGTTCAGCATTTCCGCAAAGGCTGGAGACAACCAGTTGTCTTCCGGACGGCCCGGTAGATTACGGAAGCCAAGGACAGCCACGGAGCGACGAACTCGCGGCGGAGTCTCCGCGCCGAGGGCCTCGACTTTGCCGGCTGGGCGAGGTGCTCGCGAACGGAATATGTAAATCGCGACGCCTACAAGAAGCACCGCCAAGGTCACCGTTGGCCAGTATTTTCTCCTACGGTGGGAGGGCGCGGCTTCAATCGTGCCGATTGGACTTGAGACCGCAGATTCTTTCGTTCCCAACACGGTCGGTGTGTGTGGGTCTGGCGAGCGGACGGGTTCCAAAACTGTGACCGGGGCCAGGAAGCGATATCCACGCCGCGGAACGGTTTCCACATAGCGTGGCGCCTCGGCGTCATCATTAAGGGCGTCCCGCACTTTTCGGACGGCCACGCCCAGGCTGTTATCGAACTCAACAAACGTGTTTTCCGGCCACAGGCGCTGCCTGACTTCCTCCCGAGTGACGATCTCTCCGGGCCGCTCCAAGAGTAGCACGAGCAGTCGATAGGGAAGATCCTGGACTTTTATGCGAGTACCATCCTTCGCCAGTGATTCCTCGCCGGTGTTCAGTTCGAAACGACCGAAGCGATAGCGAGTCCCGTTTGGCACCAGCCCTGGCATGCGCTTCCCCCGAGTCGAAAAGATGGTAGCACGGCGCCAAGGCAAAACTTGAGTTAAAGTCCGCCCGTAAGTTGATGTGGGGCAAGTACTTTTCAGTTAAGGAATACTTAAAACCCTGTTTCATTGACCTCACAGCGGATTTGAATCACATTCGGGTTCGCAGGGGCCAGATGTCGCCTTCAGGAAAGCGATTTCTAGGACGGGGACGATGGGGTCGGTCTCTGGGCTTTTCGATACTCCGGACAAGGAGAACGTCATGATTCACAAAACCAACTGCAGCAACGCCCGAAACCGTCTGCGTCATGCCGTTTGTACATTCGGCCTTCTGCTTTCGCTCGCCGCCCTGCCCGCCTTTGGACAGCACGTCCATCAACTTTCCTACAACGGTTCTACGTGGGTAGACGAGCAGCTCCCCAGTGCCCAAACGACCGTTAGCACATCCATCGCCTCAATTCTGACAACGCCCAACAACCAGGAGCATGTCTACTACTTCGCCGGGGAGGGAGAATTCGCCGATGTGCATCAGCTTTTCTATAACGGCACAAACTGGGCTGACGAAGACTTGACGACTGAAATGGGCGCGCCGCAGGCTAACCCATTCTCAGTTGCCGCCTTCTCGGTTGGAAACTACCAATACGTTTACTACATCGATCTTTATCACGACGTTCATCAATTGCTTTACAACGACAGTGGTTGGGCCGATACCGACCTGACGCAGATAGCCGGGGGTTCACAAGCAGTTGGGCAACTGATTGCTTTCACTACAGCGCCGGCAGTGCACGTCTTTTATAACGAAGCCGGTAACAGTCACGTCCACCAGATTTATAACACCAACGGAACTAACTGGCAGGACCAGGATCTGACAGTCGTCACCGGTGGGCCTACGGCCGCCGGAAACAGGGTCTCCGGATTCAACATCGGCAACTACCAATACATTTACCTTCTTGATGACGCCGGTCATGTTCACCAATTTCTTTACAACAACTTCAACTGGTCCGATGAAGATCTGACGGCTTTAACCAAAAGTACTCCCTCTCAGGGTGGAAATTCCGTCGCCGCCTTTGTAATCCCTGGCACCAAGAAGTTGCGCGTCTATGTTCAGGCTGAAAATCTTCACATTTTGCAGCTGGCTTCCGCCAACAACGTGAAGTGGAGTAACGTCGATTTGACGAAGAAGACAAAAGCGTCGTCGCCAGGATACCCCGGCACGTGCATTGCCGGTTTCGCCAGTGCGAACGGCCAGCTCCAGGTCTACTACGATTCGGAAGAAAGTCACCTCAACCAGCTCCTACTTTCAGCCCACACAGCTACGTGGCAAAACAGCGATCTGATGCCCGGGCCCATCGGCGGTGCGGTCGCGAACAGCGGTATCGCCGGGTTCTCTCTGCAGAAGTTGGCGAATGTATTTTATCTGGGCGATTGAAGCCGGCTCGCCTAGTGGCCATGGCTGATTCGTCTCCATTTACATGGCGGATTGAAAGTATTTCCTGAGTCGCCGGTTCCAAACAGCGACTTCCCGCGGGCGAGCAACAAGACTTGAGAATCGCGAGGAGAAGATTTCAGCATGTTTAGAATTTTATTCGCTGCATTGATATGCGCCGCTCTGACGTGTTCGGCTGCGGGTGTTTCCCAGCCGGACCAAACGGGATCCGGTCCGAGGGTCCGCACCTACTACGTGGCCGCAGACGAGGTCGAATGGGACTACGCCCCCGGAGGCGTCAACAAAATGATGGGCATGAAGTTCGAAGGCTACTCGACGGTATTCACGGAACGGGGCCCGCACCGGATTGGAACCGTTTATCGCAAAGCCCTGTATCGCGAATATACAGACGACACCTTCACCAGGCTCAAGCCTCGCCCTCCGGAGTGGGAGCACACAGGAATTCTTGGTCCGATCCTACGAGCCGAGGTCGGTGACACGATCCGCATTCTCTTCAAAAACAATGCTAGGCGCCCGTACAGCATGCACCCGCACGGTGTCTTCTACCTGAAGAACTCCGAGGGGGCGCCTTATGACGACGGCACCACCGGACCCGACAAAGAGGATGATGCCGTTCCTCCGGGCAAAACCCACGTTTACACCTGGGAAGTACCGGAGCGGGCCGGCCCGGGGCCGAATGATCCCAGCTCCGTCGTGTGGCTCTATCACTCCCACGCGAATGAACTGAAAGACGTCGAAAGCGGCTTGATTGGCGCGATGATTATCACGCGGCGCGGCATGGCGGATGCCGATGGCAAACCGAAAGACGTGGACCGGGAATTCGTCTGTCTGTACCTGCTGTTTGACGAGAATTCCAGTTGGTATCTCGATCACAACATCCAGACCTTCACCAGCGATCCGAAAGGTGTGAACAAGCTGGAATTTAAGCCCGCAGAAGAGGGGATAGGCACGGGATTTCGAGTCGCCAATGCCAAGTTCGCCATCAACGGCTACATCTACGGCACCGGCCCCATGATGACGATGAAGAAAGGAGAGCGTGTCCGCTGGTATCTGGTCGCACTCGGAGAGCAGTTCAGCATTCACACGCCCCACTGGCACGGCAACGTGGTTTTGCACGATGGCAAGCGCACCGATGTTGTTCCTCTCATGCAGGCGCAAATGGAAACCGCGGACATGGTTCCCGACAACCCCGGCATCTGGATGTTCCATTGCCACATCGACGACCACATGGATGCCGGAATGGTCACGTTGTACAAGGTCGAGCCGTAGGGCTAGGTCACGGTGACAGCGATCGTCACGCTAATCGGCCTTCCGCTGATTCCCGCAATGGATTCAGGAAAGCATGGAACGATTGTGAATATTGCGACGGGAGACCTCGTGCTAAGGGCGAGAACACGAAAGGGCTGTCCGTTGGATAGAAATGTCCAGTTCACTGTTAACACTTCATCTGAAAGGAAACATCTTGAAAGCTAATGGTTCTGTCCACGCGTTCCGGACAATGAAGAAGCCGATGTCGCGCCTAGCCTGCTTCCTGCTCATCCTTCTTCTGGTCTTAGGCGCCTGTTCAAAAACCGTGTCGAACACAGGCGCCGCTGCATCGCAGAGCGTGGCGAACACCGCCGCCAGCACTCCCGCCGGCAACGCCTGCGACCGGAAACTTGTGACGTCGGCCGATGCAGCCGGGATCCTGGGCGAGCCGGCCGCGTCGGAAGAAACTCTGCCGGGCGATGCGCAGTCTTGCGTGTTCACCACGGCCGACTTCACCACGCTGACGATCTCGCTGCGCCCGGGCCTCGGGCGAGTCACGGTGGATACCTGGGCTGCGGGGAAGATGCCCGTGCCCGTGACCAACGTATCGGGTGTCGGCGAGCGGGCGGTGTGGCAGTCGACGCTTAAAGAGATCAACGCGGAGAAGAACAACCTGCTCTGCGACATCGGGGTCGTCGGTCCCGGCCATCGCGCGGGCGCGACACCGGAGAAACTAGGCGCTCTTTGCAACAAGATCTTCGCGGCGATGTGAGGCTGCAGCACCCAGCCTGCAACACCAAGGTCTCTAGGCGCGCCGCGAGCGCCGGGAGCGACAGAAGAAACGAGGCTCTCCTAATTTGGGCGAGCATCATTAGGGACAAGCCATGGAGGAACCGAGCCGCTTTGTGCGAATCCCGAAACGACGAGTGCTTTTGGCGACAGGCGCACTCCTACTAGGGATATTCATCTTGCATTTCACCGTCTCTGGACAGGATAAATCCGGTTTTCCCGACGGCTTCGACGCTGTGCAAGCTGCGCCCAAGACCCACAGAGTAATTTTTGAAAATGCATTCATACGCGTGCTTGAAGTCAGTGTTTCGCCCGGCACAACCGTGCCCATGCATCACCACCGATGGCCCAGTCTCGTTCTCACTTGGGATACTGGCGGCAAGACACCACATATTCACTACCGTCGCCAGAATGGTAGTGTTCGAGACATTCCGAGCAGGAACGAGGCAATTCATCCCGGTGCCTGGAGTGCCCATTGGATGGAGCCAGAGCCAATGCACTCCGTTGAAATCCTGGAGGCACCGGATTCAACGGGGCCCCCCGACCTTCGCATTGAAATCAAATGTCGCCTCTAAGAAACAGGTAATCACCGAAGCAGCGATGCGGCAAATGGCAACCGATCACATCCGGTTTGCGTGGCGAGTGTAGAGCAAAAAACATGAAACCCTCAATAATCCTCGCAATTGCGCTCGTCTTTTGTTGTGCGGTGATCGCGGATGGCAACGCGAAACTCTTGACCGCGGACCCCCTGACAAATCTTCCTCTCTATCCAGCCACCGATTCTCGACTCCACTTAGGTAACGAACCCACCCGGTTGCCAGAGTCGCAGGTCTGCAAAAGTAAAATGCAGGCTGATTTCTACTCGGTTTACGACTCCAAAGTGAATGCGACACTCGCCTGGTATGACGCTCACCTGCCAGGGTTCAAGAAGACGCACTCCTACGCCGCCAACCGCTCGCAAGACACCTACTACAAAACCGATGGGACGGTGCTTTTGTCTGTCACGGGTAGCCCGGGCAAAGATGGAGAAAACATGGACACATATTCGGTGTTGTATGCTCGTCTTCAACCCGGACTACCCGAGAAGACGATCATTGGTCTTAATCAACAGAAAGTTGTTTGCCCCTGATTGATCCATCTTTGCGCGAGCGACCCTTCATGCATCCAGCGGAGACACAGAATCAACCAATCCAGGC
>JBAUAN010000079.1:0-12397 GCA_049675725.1 Candidatus Sulfotelmatobacter sp.
GCTTTGCGAACGACAACTTCGCTCAGGATGACAGAACGGTAGTGATCCGATGTCAGTGATCCCGCGCACAGAATCCCGTGATGGGAAACAGGCTACTGAAGTAAGGTGCGACGGCGATTTACGGCTGTTCCAATTCCCTGCTAACATGGTTTGTTTGTGGTTCGGGGTCGAGCGGGCTCTGAGCCTGCTACGGAACTTAGTAAATGGTCGGCAATCATATTCAACGGAGGAACGATGGCAATCAAAGTTGGTATTAACGGTTTTGGACGAATCGGACGCAACGTTTTTCGTACCGCGCTGCAGGATCCTGGGCTGGAGTTCGTGGCGGTGAATGACCTTACCGATCCGAAGACGCTGGCACACTTGCTGAAATACGATTCGATTCTGGGCAATCTGCCGAACAAGATTTCCGCCGGAGCGGACAGCATCACGGTGGACGGCAAGACGATTAAGGTGTTCAAAGAAAGAGATCCGGGCGCGCTGCCCTGGGAATCGGTGGGAGCGCAAGTGGTGATTGAATCAACGGGACACTTCACCGATGCGAACGACGCGAAAAAGCATTTGCGCGGACCGGTGAAGAAGGTAATTATCTCGGCTCCGGCGAAAAATGAAGACATCACGCTGGTGCTGGGAGTGAACCACGAGAAATACGATGGCGCGAAGCATCACATTATTTCGAATGCATCGTGCACCACGAACTGCCTGGCGCCAGTGGCCAAGGTGCTGCAGGACGAATTCAAGATTGTCAGCGGAACCATGACAACCATTCATTCCTATACTAACGATCAGGTGATTCTGGATTTTCCGCATAAGGATTTGCGGCGGGCGCGGGCGGCGGCGATTAATATGATTCCCACGTCTACGGGCGCGGCGAAAGCGCTGAAGTTGGTGATTCCGGAGCTGTCGGGAAAGCTGGACGGGTTTGCGATGCGGGTGCCGACGCCGAACGTCTCCGTGGTTGACCTGGTGGTCTGGGTCGAAAAAAAGACGACCAAGGAAGAAGTGAACGCGGCGCTGAAGAAAGCTTCGGAGTCGGGGCCGTTGAAGGGGTATCTCGGTTTTGAGGAGCACGAACTGGTGTCGTCGGATTTCAAGGGCGACTCGCGGTCGTCGATTGTGGATGCGCCCATGACACTGGTGGTGGCGGGCAATTGCGTGAAGGTGATCTCCTGGTATGACAATGAGTGGGGATACTCCTGCCGCGTGCGGGACTTGATTCACTACATTGCGGGTAAGGGCCTGTAGGAATTCGCGGGCCCATCCTAACGTCGCAAAGAACGCGACGTTAGGATGGGGCACCCGCCACATCTTAACTCTGCCTTCCAAAGGACAACCAGCCAATGTCCAAACTTTCTATCCGTGATCTTCCGCTCAGCGGAAACCGCATATTCATGCGCGTCGATTTTAATGTGCCCCTCGAAGATGGGCGGGTGATGGACGATACCCGCATTCGCGAGACCCTGCCGACCATTGAGTACGCTTTGCGACATGGAGCGCGGCTGATTCTGGCTTCGCACCTGGGGCGGCCGATGGGCAAACCGAATCTTAAGATGAGCTTGAAGCCTGTGGCAGAGCGGTTGCGCATGCTGCTCGATAAAGAACTGGCGCGAGGGGAGAACGTGGGATTCTGTCCGGATTGTGTGGGGCCGGAGGCGGAAGAAGTAGCGACGCAGCTTGAAATGGGGCAGACGCTGCTGTTGGAGAATTTGCGTTTTCACGCGGAAGAAGAAGCGAACGACGAGAAATTTGCGAAGCAACTGGCGGCGCTTGCTCCTTACTATGTGAATGATGCGTTTGGGTCGGCGCATCGCGCGCACGCGTCGACGGCTGGGATTACGAAGTTTGTGCAGAAATCCGCGGCCGGACTGCTGATGGAGAAAGAACTCAAGTATCTGGGCAAGACGCTGGAGCATCCGGAAGAACCGTTCGTGGCGATTCTGGGCGGGGCCAAGGTGAGCGACAAGATCGGCGTGATTCAAAACCTGATGAAGAAGGTGGATTCACTGATCATCGGCGGAGGGATGGCGTACACGTTTCTCAAGGCGCAGGGGCAGGAGATTGGCAAGTCGCTGCTGGAGGCGGACAAGGTCGAACTGGCGCGAGAGTTATTGGATGAAGCGAAGAAGCGGAATTTGAAATTCCTGTTGCCGGTGGATCACGTGGTTGCGAGCAGGCCGGAGATCAATGCAGTGGTGCAGCAGATTGGCGAAGGCCAAGCGATTCCCGTGGACAAGATGGCGCTGGATATTGGTCCGAAGACGATCGAACTTTTCTCGGAAGAAATCTCGCGAGCGCGGACGATTTTGTGGAATGGGCCGATGGGAGTGTTTGAGGTTCCCGGGTTTTCCAAGGGCACGTTCAAGATTGCGCATGCGGTAGCGGAAAATGTAGGCGCGATTTCGATTGTGGGAGGCGGCGACTCGGTTGCGGCGGCGCATGCGGCGGGCGTAGCCGAAAAGATCACGCACATCTCGACCGGAGGCGGCGCATCGCTGGAGTTTCTCGAAGGAAAGAAGCTGCCGGGCGTTGAGGCACTGACGGATAAGAAGTGATCGCCTTGGAAGCTGCCGCGCAAAACTCCACGATGCGACTCGTGCTCGACCATGGCAAGACCATTGAGATTCATGGTCCCGCCGATCTCACCCGCGAAACCACCGACGCGATTGTGAATGCTGCGAATTCATATCTCTTGGGGGGCGGCGGAGTCGATGGCGCCATTCACAACGCCGGGGGCCCTGCGATTCTCGCCGAGTGTCGCAAAATTGTCGGCGAAATCGGGACGCTGCCGGCTGGAAAGGCGGTCATCACCACAGGCGGGCGGCTCGCGGCAAAGCATGTCATTCACACGGTCGGCCCCGTCTACCGCGGCGGGGAACCGGGAGTAGCCGAGGTGCTGGCTAGCTGCCATCGCGAGTCAGTGCGTTTAGCCGACGATCATGCTCTCGCCTCCTTAGCATTTCCTGCGATCTCGACGGGCGCGTACGGATATCCTGTGACCGAAGCGGCGCCGATCGCGATCTCCGCGACGCTCGACGCGCTCACGTCCGCAAAGCACGTAACCCTGTGCCGGTTCGTGCTCTTCGATGTCTCAACTGCTCGCGCATACCAGCGAGCTGCCGAAAAGCTTCTACGTTCGAACGCTACTTCTTCATTCAGAATCGAAAAGGCTCACGCATGAGAACAAAAGTAATTGCAGCCAATTGGAAGATGTATAAAACGCCTGATCAGACACGCGACTTTTTTCGCGATTTTCTGCCGATAGTGGCGGGGCATACGCGCGATGAAATTGTGGTGTGCCCTCCCTATATCGATCTGGCGGACGCGATGGAGGAGGCGAAGGGATCGAACGTCGCTATCGGCGCCCAGAACGTTCATTGGAAAGAAGAAGGAGCTTTTACCGGCGAGATTTCTGCCGCCATGTTGCTCACCCTGGGAGTGAAACATGCAATCGTAGGCCACTCGGAGCGGCGGCAATATTTTGGTGAGACCGACGATACGGTGAATTTACGGTTGAAAACTGCGCTGGAAGCCGGGCTCACGCCGATCTGCTGCGTGGGCGAAGTGCTGGAAGAGCGCGAGGCGGGATTGACGGACGATGTGCTGAGGCGGCAATGCGTTCGGGCATTTCACGCGATTTCGGCAAAGAAGGCGGCAAAGCTGGTGGTAGCCTATGAGCCGGTCTGGGCGATTGGCACGGGAAAGACGGCGACTCCCGAAATTGCAGCGGAGGCGCATGCGGTGATCCGGCGCGAGGCTACGGAAATTTTTGGAGAAGAGTTTGCCGCCAACTTGCGCATTCTCTACGGAGGATCGGTGAAGCCGGAGAACGCGGCGACGCTGATGGCGCAAGAGGAGATTGACGGCGCGCTGGTGGGCGGAGCGTCGTTGGACGCGAAATCGTTTGCGGCGATTGTGAAGTATTAGGGGGATCTCAGTAGTCCCTCCGGGACTGGCTGCACCTCTCCCCCCCATACCCAGCGCTGAAACGCTGGGCTATTATTGCGGCGCCCCTCCGGGGCTGGGATCGGCGAATCGCTTCGTCCGCTTGTGAGGTGATAGATCCCCTTCAACTTCGCCAGGACACGTTATTTCCTTCCGATCGCCATGATATGGGAGGTAGCGCCGAGCACAGACGGTTCGCGTTCTACTTTTCTTACCACTGCGAGCAGACGCTCACGCTGCACAGGATCGACCCACAGCCGATCGAAGTCGCGGGCGAGCCAACCAGGCCCTTCGATGGCGACCAACTCCACCAGCCGAAATCCTGCGCCGAGGAAATCCTGCGACAGTTCGCCGGGGCGGTGAAGGAACGCATCGGTGAAATACACCGGGTTCGAGGTGGGATTGCGGTGCTGACCTTCTTCCAAGTCACGGGCGAGAATTGGAGCGAACGCGGGATCGTCGAAAAATCCGTGAGCCAGAGAATCGAACAGCGAAGCGAAATGGCTGATGGCCGCTCCCCAAACCAAGCCGCCGGGGCGAAGCACGCGGTGGGCTTCGCGCAGAGCGGCGAGGCGGTCGTCCCGATTCGTCAGGTGATAGAGAGGGCCGAGGAGCAGAACGGCATCTGCGGTGGAATCGGCGTGCGGCAGGCGGCGCGCATCACCGGTTTCGGCGGAAGCCAATGGATGTGCGGGTTGCCGGGCTGAGGCTGCTCGCGCCTGCTCGACATGCTTCGGAACGGGATCGATCAGATGAACGTGATATCCGCGGGAAGCGAGCCAGCACGCGTAAACGCCAGCGCCGCCACCGGCGTCGATCACGGTGACTGGTGCGGGCGGCAGATGGCGCAGGATCAGTTCCTGAGTGCGGGCGTGTTCGAGTTGAAACCATCCGGTGCGGAGGCGCGAGGCTTCGTCGGTGTCGTCATAGTGACGGATGATTTCGCGGATGGAATCGTCGTTCGTCATGGTTGGCCAGGGTGGTCGTGGCTAGTCATCTGTTCGTTGGCGTTTGTTGAGGTTGGTCGAGGTTGGTCATGATTGCTGAGCGGGGTCACGGTGTAGAAGTTTACCTGATTCAAGGGCCAGTCAGCTCCGACTGCCGATTTCTGATTACCAACTGGGGTACTTCCCAATAACGCCGCTTATGGATGGCGCGATTGACTTTTTGTGCCGTTTTAGTCTTATCGCCACGCGGTCGTGCTAATTTATTTGTGCAGTTCCAGTTCACTCGGCTGCCTCACGGCGGCGACAAGCTGTGTCAAACTTCACAGCACTTTCAGCCAAGTGCTATCTCAGATCGGCACGTTGGCGATAGAGGCATCCTATGGCTACTTCGCGACGTACTTTTTTGGGGGTAACCGCCGGCGCGGCCGCGTTGACGGTGGTTCGCCCTCTGGCTGACGCAGTCGCTCTGTCTGATCAAAATCTATCTGATCAAAATGCAACTTCGCCTCCAGTGGTTCCCGCGGTCGTAAGGGTGCACGCGGCAGCCGCCCATGTTGTCAACTCCTTCGATCCCGATCAGGCCCTCGCGACATCGATGGACATTCAGTCACGCGGGTCGATCAATAAAATCTACACGCCGGAAACCGTAAAGGTTTGTTTGTCTGCGGGCTGGGGACCGATCAGCTATCGCCTGCATACTCCGGAGACCATCGATTATTGGCACTGGAATCCCAACGGCCGTTGGACCGATGAAGCCAACCAACGCGGATACTTCGTGGGCAGTTCGGAATTGGGTGAACCCATTCGCGATTCATTCGGCTACAGTCTCCCCCACCGCGGCTGCACGCACAATGGCGGCACTGAGCATGGCTACTCTCGTCTCACTGATGGTGATTCCAACACCTTCTGGAAGAGCAACCCTTACCTGGCGAAAGCGTTCACCCACGAAGACGATTCTTTGCATCCGCAATGGATCATCGTTGACCTGGACAAATACTATGACGTGAACGCAATCCGCATCGACTGGTGCGAGCCGAGCGCCCGCGAATACGAAGTGCAGTATTGGGTTGGAACCGATCCCATGAACTGGGAAGAGCCGGCCATGGACTCTACGGGTCAGGGCGGTGACTACCTTCCAGTCGCCAATCAAGCCATGGGCAACTGGCTTCGCTTCCCCAAGGGTGTTGTTCACGAGGGCAAAGATGGAAGCGTAACGCTGAAACTTGCGGACGATCTGATTTCGACACGCTGGGTTCGCGTTGTGATGACGCGATCCTCCAATCAGCCAGGGCCGCACGGAGAGGATGACGTGCGGCACCGCGCAGGATACGCCATCTACGAAGTTTACGTGGGCAGATTAGAGGCCGATGGTAAGTTCGCGGATTTCGTGAAACACGCGCCCGACGGCCGCCACCAGACCGCTACGTATTGCTCTTCAACGGACCCATGGCACACCGCCAAAGACCTGAGTCCGCACGGAGACCAGACCGGCTGGGATCTCTTCTTCACCAGCGGCATCACCAACGGTCTACCCGCGCTGATCACCGTTCCTCTGATTTATAGCGTTCCCGAAGACGCCGCCGCGATGGTCGATTATTTGAAAAAGCGGGGCTATCCCATCAGCTGGGTCGAAATGGACGAGGAAGCCGATGGACAATACTACATGCCCGAGGACTACGCCACACTCTATATTCAATTCGCGGACGCAATTCACAAGGTCGATCCCACTCTCAAGTTAGGCGGGCCCGTGTTCCAGGGCATTAACCAGGACGTGTCGGTCTGGCCCGATGCGCGCGGAGGCAGGTCCTGGTTCGGCCGCTTCTACGATTATCTGAAATCGCATAATCGTCAGGGTGACCTGACGTTCGCTTCATTTGAAATTTATCCTTTCGACGCCTGCACGATGGAGTGGGACGACTTGTACCGTAACCGGGAGCTGACGCGTAAGACTCTGCAGGCATTTCGCGATGACGGATTGCCTGCTTCCATTCCGCTCATGAATACCGAAAGCAATCTGAGCGGTTCGCTTTCGGTCTACATGTCCGACATTTTTTCGGCCCTATGGCTGGCCGACAATGTCGGCAGCTTCTTCGCCGAGGGCGGTGCGCTCTACATTCATTCGCCGATCGAACCCAGCGGCATTGAGCATGGGTGCCAGGGCTGGGCAATCTGGAGCAACGCCCTTTGGGACCGCAACGCAAAGATCATTGGCTATACCGCTTTCTACCACGCCGGCCGGATGATCAATGACGAGTGGGTGATGCATCGCAGCGGCACTCATCACCTCCACTCCGTCGATGTCGGAATCGAAGACGCCGCCGGGAATGACCTTGTCACAAGCTATGCCGTTCGGCGCCCGGACGGCCAGTGGGCCTTGCTGCTCATCAACAAAGACAGAGAGCATGCGCATCCAGTTCGAGTCGCCTTTGAAAGCAGTGGCGGGACCGGACATTTTTCCGGCACAATCCGCATGGTCACATTTGGCAGCGAACAATACGTTTGGCACGGGCCGGACGCCACCGCTCATGCCGATCCAAACCTGCCGCCCGTGGTTTCGTCAATCGACGGCTCTGCACAAACTATGTTCACGCTCCCCAAAGCGTCCGTCACTGTTTTGCGCGGCGAAGTCGCAGGCCTCACGGCCTAGAAGGAATTCATCGAGATGAAAAGTTCCGAGCGTCCTCGGAACCAGCCGTCTTAATCTCGTCGGCGGTTGCCTCCGTGCCAACTTGCGCAGTACTTTTTGCGCACTACTTCGACGCCGGATGGCTGAGACCCCACACATACGCAGCCAGCGCGGACGCTTGTGTATCGGAGAGTTGCGCCCCGCCCATCGGTGGCATCGGGCTGCGATATTGCTTGGGTTGCGGCACGCCGTTGGTGATCACTTTCAGGATCCCGGCGAAACTGCCGTCACTCCATAGCCACGTTTTCTTCGTCAGATCAGGACCCAATGGTGAACCGGTTCCATTTGCACCGTGGCAGCCGGCGCAACTCGCTCCGCCGACTTGGCCGTGGTAAATGCGGGCACCGAGCGCAACCATATCTGCCGTCGACCCTTCGGGAACGGGAAGGTTTTCGGTGTCAATCTCCGGCGGCTCGGCGGACGATTGAACGACTTTGCCAGCAGGAGCAGAAAGGCTCGGACATGGAGTGCCCTTGGGTGCTGGGCCGGCGGGATCGCCCGTGTAGACGATTCGATAAATCCGTCCGCGTATGTCGTCAGACACGTAGAGCGCCCCGTCAGGTCCCACCGCCAGTCCTGTCGGACGATAGGTAGCGCCTTCAGGAGTCTTATTTGCTCCCGCAAAACCATCGGCGAATATCTCACAAGTGCCCGACTCGTGGTCGCCGTCGAGTGGCTGAAAGACTACGTTATAGCCGCCTTGCGCGTAGGGCGCCCGATTCCACGAACCGTGAAAGGCAATGAAGACACCTTCACGATAGCGGGTTGGAAAGTTCTTTCCGTCGTAGCGTGTCATTCCGTTCGGCCCCCAATGCGCGGGAAATGCAGTGACCGGAGCAATCTTGTTCGCGCATACGCCGACCGCTTTTCCGCCGTCACCGCCGTATTCCGGGGCAAGCACGAGTTTCTTTTGCACGCCGTCGTAGTAACACTCGGGCCAGCCATAGTCGCCGCCGGCATTCAAAAGCATCAACTCCTCAGCCGGCAGCGTAGCTTCTTGTTCGGGTTTGTAGAGTTCCGGCCAGTTCGAATGCAGTTGGTCCCGCCCATGCTGCGTCACAAACAATCGACCTGTGGAGTCGAAGGCAAACCCTTCAGCGTTACGAATCCCCGTTGCGTAGCGCTCTGCGGGTGAAAATATCTGGTTCGTTTTGTTGGCGTCAAAACGCCAGACACCGCCACGAATCTCCAATTCGGTGCATGGATTGTCGCCGGGTATCTTAGGTTGGCGGTTCTTTCGTTGGCAAGAATTGGTCGCGGTGGCGACGTCCACATACATGGATCCATCGGCACCGATGATAAATGGATGCATGGGATGATCGCCACCGAGAGGCAACTTGGAGACGATCGTTTCCGGAGGATCTTTCGGAACGATCGAATCGGCGGGAAGTGCATAGCGCACGATGCGATCGTTGATCTCCGCGTAAATCGAACCTTTATACAGGCCGATGCCGACGCCACCCGCTCCTCCTGTCTGCACGGTTTCACCGAAGCGCTCAATCACGTCCGCTTTTCCAGTGCCCGTCTTGTCCTCGAGAGCCACGAGAAAACCGCCATCATGCGGTTTGTCGAAGTTGTAGTAGTCTCCCGACCAGGTGTTGACGTAAACGACTCCGCTCGGACTGACCAGCAAGTGGCGCGCGTGCCCAATGCCCTCCGCAAATACGGTGGCACAAAAACCTGCGGGCAACTTCAATCCGCTGTCATCGTGCGTGCACGATCCACTCTTGGTCTTCTTGTTGGGACTTGGCTGACTTTGCGCCGAGCCCGTTATGCTGACGACGCACAATGCGGCGAGCACGATGATGGCCGACAACCGCGGTCTATATAATCGGAGCGTTCGCATTGAAACCTCCGGAGATCGATTAAGGACTGTCGCGAGCGATTCTAATACAGCCATCGGCTCAGTGTGGCTCGCGTGCTTGGCGCGACGAATTCGCGACAAGACTCCGACAATTAATTTCACCCACAGGCTTCGATACTTGACCTGATTCTTGATCTGACAATAGGCTGGTTTTGTAACTTTTGGCCTTCTCGATGAATCCAACTTCAGGGTAACGATCTATTATGTTGCGAACATTTAGGAACGAAGACTGGACCGGCCGATGCTGATTTATCTCCTGGCGTTTATTGGCGGTGTTCTGACGATTTTGAGTCCGTGCATTCTGCCGGTCCTGCCATTTGTATTCGCGCGCGCAGACCAGCCCTTCCGCCGTTCCGGCTTGCCATTGCTGGTCGGAATGGCGCTTACGTTTTCCGCTGTGGCAATCGCCGCTGCATTCGGTGGCCATTGGGTAGTGCGCCTAAATCAAGGTGGACGCTACGTGGCAATGCTGGTCTTCCTCGTGTTGGGTGTGAGTCTTCTGTTCCCTTCCATCGCCGAAGCATTGACCCGTCCGCTTGTGAGTGCAGGCAGCAGACTGCAGGGTGGTCCGTCAGCGGGAAACGGCATAGGAAAATCCTTTGTGTTGGGAATTTCAACGGGACTTCTTTGGGCTCCCTGTGCGGGCCCGATTCTTGGCTTGATCTTGACCGGAGCAGCGATTCAGGGGCCAGGTGCCAGATCTTCGTTCTTGCTATTGTCTTTTGCGTTAGGTGCCGCCACCTCTTTGGGAATTGCGCTCTTCGCTGGCAACAAAGTTTTCTCTGCTCTCAAACGTTCGCTCTCGTTTGAGGTCTGGATCCGTCGTGGATTAGGCGTTGCGGTGATCATGGGAGTCGTTGCAATCGGCCTGGGCTGGGATACAAATCTGCTCACGAAGTTTTCGTTTGTGAATACGGCAAAGGCGGAAGAGCATTTGATCGATCGTTTGCGACCAGAGAAGCCTGTGTCGGTCTTGGCCGCGAGCGCGGATGAGACTCAACCGAAGCTTGACGATGAAGGCCCCTTTCCGGATTTGAGCGGCGCCGTTGCCTGGCTCAATTCGCCTCCGCTCAGCAGCAAAGCCCTGAAGGGAAAGGTTGTGCTCATCGACTTTTGGACCTACTCCTGCATCAATTGCCTGCGCGCGTTGCCCTACGTGGAAGGTTGGGCGGCGAAGTATAAGGACGCTGGCCTGGTGGTCATCGGAGTACACACGCCCGAGTTCGCATTCGAAAAAGAACGCAGCAACGTCGAGAAAGCTGTGCGCGACCTGAAGGTCACTTACCCGGTTGCCATCGACAGCGACTACGCGATTTGGAAGGCGTTCAATAATGAGTACTGGCCAGCTCATTACTTCATCGACGGCAAGGGGCGGATTCGATATCACCACTTCGGCGAGGGCGAGTACGCCGAGTCGGAGCGCGTAATCCAAGAGCTACTAAAAGAGAACGGGGCGCAATTGTCCTCCTCAGGCACAATCAGCGTAGCAGGGGCTGGTGCGGAAGCCGCTCCCGACAATGCAGATGTCCGTTCGCCAGAAACCTACGTCGGCTACCATCGGGCAGAACATTTCGCTTCCACCGAAGCGATCGCTAAAGATTCCAAGCGTGCGTATACGCCACAGCCCAGACTCTCGCTCAATCAATGGGCTCTGAGCGGGAGTTGGAAGGTCGGTGAGGAAAGCGCAGTGCTTCAGACGGCTCCGGGAAAGATTATTTTTCGCTTTCATGCCCGCGATCTTCACCTCGTTTTGGGAACCACCAAGGATGGCAAACCAGTCCGCTTCACGGTGAAGTTGGACGGCACGCCTCCCGGTGACGATCACGGCGTCGATGTCGACAACAACGGTTCAGGAACAGTACAGGGGCACAGGCTGTATCAGTTGATCCGGCAAAAGGGGCCAGTGGAAGACAGGACATTCGAGATTGAGTTTCTGGATCCAGGCGTGCAAGCATTCGCGTTTACGTTTGGCTGATCTTGTTGTGGCAATCAGTTTGTGGGCAATCGGTGATTTGGAGGATCGATGTTGACGCGTCGGCAATTCTTTGCAAATTCCGTGGCGACAGTAGCCGGAGTGGGTTTAGCGGAATGGATTCTCAGTCCGATATCGCATGCGTCGGACGAGAAAGATACCGTAAAGATCATTCAATACGACGACTCGGGGCAAAAGGTTGGCCCAATCCGCGTTCAGAAGGTACGGAAGACCGACGACGAGTGGAAGCAGCAATTGACTCCATTGCAGTTTGAGGTGACCCGCAAAGAGGGCACGGAAAGAGCGTTTACGGGCGAATACTTCAATTTGCATGATACGGGTCTTTATCGCTGCATCTGCTGCAACAATGCGTTGTTTAGTTCGGACACCAAGTTCGAATCAGGGACCGGCTGGCCAAGTTTCTGGGCTCCTATTGCAAAGGAAAACGTCCGCGAAACCAACGACAGCAGCTTGGGGATGAGCCGCACGGCAGTCTCATGTACAGAGTGTGACGCGCATCTTGGCCACGTTTTCGATGACGGGCCGAAGCCTACTTATTTGCGGTATTGCATGAACTCCGCGTCGTTGAAGTTCGTGAAGCGCGCCTGATTTTGCGCTAGTCGTCGGTGAAGTGAGTACTGGAACGGAGCAAGATATTTACGGACCGCTGGATACGGAAAGCTTTCGGGTTGGTAGCTGGAACGATAAAAACAAGCACAATCATCCGCGACGATGATCACGACGCTCAGAATTACGAACACGTCCGCTTGGTTATATTTCGAAGAACCGATTGAACCATTCTATCGTCACAGAAGGATACAAACCGATTCTTCGGGCCAAAAACTGCATACAAAAACGCATACAAAAGTTCCTCCAGTGATGCTAAAAGTATCTGATAAGATGTGAGATAGTTTTGAAACCAGCGGATTTTTATTTGCTAAGTTGATTTTAAAGCGGAAGTGGTGGAACTGGCAGACACACCATCT
>JBAUAN010000080.1:0-34696 GCA_049675725.1 Candidatus Sulfotelmatobacter sp.
CTAGTGTTCTGTCCCATAAGTAAGTGGCATTAGTATTGCAAGGAAAATAGGTGTCTCTGATGCACAATGGAGGTGCCTATGGCGATGGGACGACCGAAAGCGGCGTTGGTGTTGAGCCCGGAGCAGCGCGCACAACTGGAAAATATGGCCAGTTCCCGCTCGCTTCCGGCGGGACTGGTGACTCGAGTGCGGATTGTTTTGCTGAGCGCGGCGGGCAAGATGAACCAGCAAATAGCCCGGCAATTGGGATTGACCAACGCCACCGTCGGCAAATGGCGGCGACGCTTCGTGGAGCAGGGCGTCGCCGGACTGCATGACGAGTTGCGCCCCGGCCGTCCCCGACCCATCAGCGACGAACGAGTGGCCCAGTTGGTGCGTAAGACGCTGGAGACGAAACCCAAAGGCGGCACGCACTGGAGTGTGCGCCAGATCGCAGGCCAGACTCGGCTTTCGAAATCGACGGTGCACCGCATCTGGCGGGCGTTCGGGCTGGAGCCGCACCGGCAGCGACACTTCAAGCTCTCGACCGATCCGTTTTTCGTGGAGAAGGTGCGCGACATCGTGGGACTGTACTTGCATCCCCCGGAAAACGCGGTGGTGCTGTGCGTGGACGAGAAAAGCCAGATTCAGGCGCTCGAACGCACTCAGCCCATGCTGCCCATCGGACTGGGCTATGTCGAAGGCGTGACGCACGATTACCGGCGCCATGGGACCACGACCCTGTTTGCGGCGCTGGACACGGCCAAGGGCACGGTGCTCACGCGCTGTCGGCAACGTCATCGGCATCAAGAATATCTGGACTTTCTGCGGCAGATCGACCACAACGTGCCGCCGGACTTAGACGTGCACGTGATCGTGGACAATTACGCGACCCACAAGCATCCGCGCGTAAAGCGCTGGCTGGCGACGCGCCCCCGCTTTCATGTGCACTTTACTCCCACCTACGCCTCCTGGCTCAATCAGGTGGAGATCTGGTTCAACCGGATTACCCAACGAGCGATCCGACGCGGAACTTTTCGCAGTGTGAAGGAACTGGTCACGAAGATCGATCAATTCGTGGAGCATGACAACCAGAACGCCCGACCCTTCGTCTGGACGGCGACGGCGGACTCGATCTTCGCGAAAGTCCAGCGACTATGTGAACGTATTTCTGGGACAGCACACTAGATGCTAGAAAAAATCATCAACCAAGAAGGGCACGAAGTATCACGAAGGTTGGGTTGCTGGCGACTCTAATCGTGTGACTCGCGCCGGAGAAGGCCTCGAGCTTCGCTCGACGGACAGCCGGGCGCGGCTGTCCCCACATGAGCGTACCCCGACAGAAGCTGGTGCCGACATTTGCGAGCTGGGCTACACGGTGATCTGATAACGTGCGAGTTGGGAGTAGCGGGGTCGATGGATTGAATTGGCGCACGACAACTCGGAGCCTTCTCGCGAATCCGCTACGGCGGAGTGGACATAAAGTTCGACCACGGGGGCTGAAGCCCGCGCCGATCTGGAGGCTTTACGCGGCGCTGAAGCGCCGCTCTTCCACGGCACGCTCTTCCACGGCACTCCCGACATTCGTTTGTCGATTTCTTCGGGCAACGGCTTCTCGGCCGGTTCAGGCAACGGCGTCTCAGCCGGTTCAGATGACAACTCCTCGATTTTCGAAAATCTGGACGCAGTTTAGGCTCAACTCAATCGTTTTGTTGCTGACCCTTGCGGCGGGGACCAGCGGGTGTTCCATCAAGAAAATTGCGGTGAACAAGCTGGGTGATTCGCTGGCTAGCGGTGGAACTACTTTTACTTCGGACGATGATCCTGACCTGGTGGGCGAGGCGCTTCCGTTCAGTCTCAAGTTGATGGAAAGCCTTTTGGCGGAGAGCCCGCAGCATCGCGGGCTTTTGTTCGCTACGTGCAGCAGGTTCACGGAATACGCATTTGTCTACGTGCAGGTTCCGGCGGAAGAGATCGAAGATCAGGATCTGGCGAAGGCAGATTTCTTGCGCACGCGTGCGCGGCATCTTTACTTGCGGGCGCGCAACTATGGGTTGCGCGGGCTGGAAGTGAATCATCGCGGCTTTGAGAATGAGCTTCGGCAGGACGCCAAGGCGGCGGTGAGCAAGGCCAGGGTGAAGGACGTGCCATTGCTTTACTGGACGGCGGCTGCGTGGGGCGCGGCGATTTCGGTTTCCAAAGACAATCCGGAAATGATTGCGGATCAGCCGATCGTGGAGGCGCTGATTGACCGGGCGCTGGAACTGAATGCAGATTACGATTTTGGAGCGATTCATAATTTTCTGATTACGTATGAATCGGTGCGGAGAACGGCGAGCGGGGATTTCGCCGTGAGATCGAGAAAACATTTCGAGCGCGTCGTGGAACTCACGTCAGGGCAGAGCGCGGCGCCGTATGTGGCGCTCGCAGAAACGGTTTCGGTGAGCAAACAGGATTCCGCGGAGTTCGAATCGTTGCTGAAAAAGGCTTTGGCGGTAAATCCGGATGCGCGGCCGGAGTGGAGACTGATGAACCTGGTCATGCAGCGGCGCGCGCGCTGGCTGCTTTCGCGCGAAGACGAGTTGTTTGTGAAATAGATTGAGGTGCCGTGTGCGCATTGGAAGAAGCAGAAAGATCGGAAGAATGATGGTCGCGGCAATGTTGCTGGCGCTGGGATTTTCTTCGCACGCACTGGCGCAGACGCGGATACGGCTGGCAACGATGGTTCCGTCGGGGACGTCGTATCACCACAGCTTGCAGGAGATGGGCGAGAAATGGAAGAAGGCGTCGAATGGCGCGGTTAGCCTGACGATTTATGCGGACGGCGTGATGGGGAGCGAAGCGGATATTGTCCGGCGAATGCGAGTGGGGCAACTGCAGGCCGCGGTGCTCACCGTGTCGGGGCTCGCGGATATTGATGCTTCGGTGGCCGCGCTGCAGAAAATGCCGCTGGTGTACCGGTCGCTCGAAGAAGCCGCTTATGTGCGGGACAAGCTGGCGCCCGACCTCAACCAGCGATTGGCGGAAAAAGGATTCGTTGTCCTGTTCTGGACGGATGGTGGCTGGGTGAGGCTTTTCTCAAAAGCGCCGGGGATGGTGCCGAACGATTTCAAGAAGATGAAGATTTTTGTAACCGCGGGGGATGTGACGCAGTCCGAACTTTACAAGTCCGCAGGATTCACACCGGTGCTGCTGGAATGGTCGGATGTGCTGACCAGCTTGCAAACGGGAATGGTGGATGCGCTGCCGACGATTCCGCTGCACGCGCTGTCGAACCAGTTTTACATCTCGACTCACCACATGCTGGAGGTGAACTGGATTCCGCTGGTGGGCGCGTTGATTATGACGAAGAGGAGCTGGGATGCGCTGCCGGCGGCGCAGCAACAGGAGATGATGAAAGCGGCGGCGGATTGCGGCCAGGAGTTTCAGACGAATAACCGCAAGGAGAACGAGGAGGCGCTCGAATCCATGCAGAAGCGCGGGCTTCAGGTTCACACCGTCAGCAAGGAAGAAGAAGAGGAATGGCGGAAGTTTTCGGAGAGCATGTATCCGGAAATTCGCGGGCGCATTGTTCCCGCGGACACGTTTGACAAAGTGATGCAACTGCTGCACGACTACCGGGCGACGCATGGAGCGTCCGGAAAGTGAGCGATGCAGTCGGCTCTTCTGGAGAGTATCTCGATCCCGCCCGCCCGGGCGCGGCTTCGCAGCAAACCTGGCTGAAGACGGTGGAGAACGCCGTGGTGTCGGTGGCGCTGTTCGCCATGGTGCTGATTCCGCTGGCGGAAAGTTTTCTGCGCCGAGCGTTTCATACGGGGATTCCGGCGTCGACAACCATCGTTCAGCACATGGTGCTGGTGGTGGGGATGCTGGGCGGCGCGATCGCGGCGCGCGAAGGCAGACTGCTCTCGCTTTCGACGCTGGGAGAAACCGCGCTGCGCGGGCGCTGGAACAGTATTGGAAGGATCTTCACGGGTGCGGTGTCGGCTGCGATCTCGGTGTTTCTCTGCGTGGCTTCTTACCAGTTTGTTGCGACTGAGCGCGAAGCGGGGACGATTCTGGGTTACGGCATTCCGATCTGGGTGGTGGAGTGGGTGCTTCCGCTGGGCTTCGCGGTGATTGCGATCCGGATTCTTCACCACGCGTCGGAAAAATGGGTGCCGCGGATTGTGGCAGGGGTTGGGGCAGCTTTGCTGGTAGGGATTGTGATGATGTGGCCGGGAGGGTTGCATCATTTTGTTCCGATTGCGATGTGCATTCTGTTTGTCGCGTCGGTGCTGGGCATGCCGGCCTTCGCGACGCTGGGTGGGGCGGCGCTGATTTTGTTTTGGGGCGCGGACCAGCCGATTGCGGCGATTCCGATTGCGCAGTATGCGCTGGTGACGAATCCGATTCTGCCGACTCTGCCGCTGTTCACGCTGGCAGGATATTTTTTGGCGGAAGGCGGCGCGCCGAAACGGCTGGTGCGGGTGTTCTACGCGCTGTTTGGGCAATTCCGCGGTGGGCCGGCGATTGTCACAGTGTTGGTTTGCGCGCTGTTCACATCATTTACGGGAGCGTCGGGCGTGACGATTCTGGCGCTCGGGGGCTTGCTGATGCCGGTGTTGATGGGCGCCAACTATTCGGAAAAAGATTCTCTCGGGTTGCTGACGGGATCGGGATCGCTGGGGTTGCTGTTGCCTCCGTGCCTGCCGTTGATTGTTTACGCCATTGTGGCGCGAGTCCCGATTGGGCAGATGTTTCTGGGCGGAATTATTCCGGCGTTGGTGATGATGGCGGCGACTGCGGTTTGGGGCGTCCGGCGCGGAACGGCAAGTAACACGGCGGTGCGAAAATTTGAATGGAAAGAAGCGCGGCTCGCGTTATGGGAGGGTAAGTGGGAACTGGCGATGCCGATTGTGGCGTTTGTTGCGCTGTTCAGCTCTCTGGCCACGCCGGTGGAAGCCGCGGCGATCACGGCGTTCTATGCGTTTGTGATTGAGGCGGTGATCCATCGCGATTTGCATATCTTCCGCGACCTGCCGCGCGTGATGGGGGAATGCGGATTGCTGATTGGAGGCGTGCTGCTGATTCTCGGAGTGTCGCTGGGGTTCACGAATTATCTGGTGGACGCTGAGGTTCCGGCGAAGGCAGTGGCTTGGACGACGGCGACGATTCATTCTCCGATTTTGTTTCTGTTGCTGTTGAATGTGTTTCTGCTGGTGGTGGGATGTTTGATGGAAATTTATCCTGCGATCGTGATTGAGGTTCCGTTGCTGGTGCCGCTGGGAGCGGCGTTTGGGATTGATCCGGTGCGGCTGGGAATTATTTTTCTGGCGAATATGGAGCTGGGTTATCTGACTCCGCCGGTGGGGTTGAATCTGCTGATGTCGTCGTATCGCTTTAAGAAGCCGGTACCGGAAGTGTTGCGGGCGGTGTTGCCGGTGGTGATGGTGTTGAGTCTGGGAGTTCTGCTGATTACCTATGTTCCGGCGCTGACCACGGCGCTGCCGAGGCTGTTTGGATATTAAGTTTGTTGGGTTGGTGAATGAACTCTAGGATCTGGCGGCAGCAGAAATCCCCACTTCTCGCAAAAGACGCGAGAAATGGGGCACCCGCGTTTTTCTTGGGGGTAGGGTCGTCAGACTTGCAGATTTTGCAGGTAGGGGACGCTGGCTTTCATCTGGTCTAGATTCATTTCGACGAAATAATTTTTTATGCCGCCGGTTTTTGCCGCGGTGAAGATTCTTTTCCAATCCAGAGAGTCCTGTCCCACGGGTGCGACCTTCTTGGTTGCCACGGACCAGCCTTGTACGTGCATGGAAATGAAGCGGCCGGGATATTTCGTGAAATATTCAGCGGCGTCGTAGCCACGGCTGATGGTGGAAACCTGGAATTGGAACTTGACCAGCTTGGGATCGAGCAGGCCGAACAGCAGGTCGTAGGTTCGCTTGCCATCGACCGAGGTGAGTTCGAAGTTTTCGTTGTGAAGGCCTTGTTGAATGCCGGCTTTGGCTGCCTGCTCACCGATTTTGTTGTATTCGTCGGCGGCTTTCTTCACGTCATCCATGGTTGGGCTCTTGGGGCCGTCGAGGCTGGGAACGAGCATTTGGGTGAGGCCAACATCTTTCGCCCAGGCGATGGCGCGTTCCTGATTTTCTCTGAGTTCGGTGATTCCGAAGTGAGAGCTTACGCAAGAGACACCTGCGTCGCTCAGAATTTTGCGCAGTTCGGGTCCTTTATATTTGGCGAGGTCCGCGAAGCCGGAATCGGCGTAACCTACGGGCGAGCACAGTTCGATGCTCTGAAATCCGGCATCGGCAAGAACTTTGATCGTGCCGGGAAAATCCTTGGCGATCATTTCCCGGACGGGCCAGGTCTGGCATCCGATGGGCATGCCGAGCGGGTTGGCGCGAAGTTCGAGGCCGCTTGCGGATAGAAAACCGGCCGCGGCGGTATAGGTCGCCGCACTCTTCAGAAAATCTCTTCTTGAAATCGGGGACATGGATTTCTCCTCAGGCGCTAACTCATCGTCACGAACGCGGCCGAACGCATTATAGACGCGTCCGATCTCTGGTCGTCGTTTCCGCAGAGCCCACAGGAGATGAAGCCCGCGCTGATGGGGCTTTACGCGGCGCTGAAGCACCGCTCTTCCACGGTACTGCACGCATTTGTGAGTTTTTCCGGCAGCCTCCGAAGCCGTAGCCTTGCCAAAACCATTCGTGAAACGGCTCTCGTTACAGTTCCCAGCCGCTGCGGCGGTCCGGTTGTACATATTTTTGCGCGACGTCGGAGTTTACTTTCAGGTTCGGGCGATCCCACGTGAGTTTTTGTCCCATGCGGCTCGCGACATTTCCCAGCAATAAGGTTTCGGTGACGAGGCCTTCGAATTCGAAGTTTCCGCCGGGCTTTACTTTGCCGCCTTTGCAGGCGTCGAGCCATTCGCGTTCGTTGCCTGGCGAGCGGGGCAAGGTTTTTGGCGGCTGTTTGTAGGCATCCATTTTGGATTGGGGAATGAGTTCGGGATTGCCTCCGTTGAACCGGCAGAGAATTTTGCCTCGATCGCCGGTGAAGAGCAGGCCTTCGTCCTCTTCACCGCCATCGCCCTTCAGCGGACGGTTTTCTTCAAGTTCATCCGGACGGCGCGGCTTCAGGCCGCCGTCATACCAGTTGAACTTCACGGGAGGCATGTCGCCGCGAGCCGGAAAGTTGTAGCGAACGATCGAGGCCAACGGGTACGTCTCGTCGTAGCGATCGCTGGAACTTGATTCCACGCTCTCGGGCGCTTCCAATTTCAACACGCGAAAAATTGTGTCGAAACTGTAGGAGCCCATATCACCCAGCGCGCCGCAACCGAAGTCGGTCCAGCCGCGCCAGACGAAGGGCAAGTAGGCGTGGTTGAAAGGCCGTTCCGGCGCGGGGCCGAGCCACAGATTCCAATCCAAACCTTCGGGCACGGGCTGGGTTTCCTTGGGACGTTCGATGCCTTGCGGCCAGAACGGACGGCTCGACCAGTTGCTGACCTCGCGCACGGGACCGATAGCGCCGTCCCAAATCCATTCGCATAGCAGGCGCGTGGCTTCGGAGGCCTGATTGCCGACCGCGATCTGAGTGGCCACTCCGGTTTCGCGCGCGATTTCGGCGATGCGCCGGGCTTCGTAGATGGTGTGGGTCAACGGCTTCTGGCAAAAAACATGTTTGCGTTTCTTCATCGCCGCAGCGGAGACGGTCGCATGCAGATTGTCGGTAGTACAGACGACCACGGCGTCGAGATCTTTTTGTTTCTCCAGCAGTTCGCGGAAATCGTTGTAGGCCGCGCAGCCATGATACTGGCCGGAGCGCTGCTGCGTGCCGTAGTAGCCCTCGACAATTTTCTGGCAAGGCTCGCGTCCGGCGACGCCGCTGGTGACGGCGAGCGAATGGCTCAGCTGGATGGGCTGATCGGGGCTGAGCCAATCCCAGCCGCTATCGACGCCGAGCAGTTTGCGCACGGAATTGCAGAATTCGTGCCTGGACCATTGGGGATAATCCGCGGCGGATTTGTTGACGTCGCAGACCGCGACTCCCTGCACATCGGGCTCGCGCAGGAAGTGAAGCATCACGCGCAGGCCCTGGGCCCCGACACCGATGAAGGCGATGTTGACCTTGTCGCTGGGTGGAACATATCCCACGCCGCCCAACACCCGGCGCGGAACGATGGCGAGGCCGATTGCCGCGGCGGCGGTTTGCCCCAGGAACTTGCGGCGCGAGACTGAGCCTTGTGAAACGTCGCGAGGCCGAAGCAGATTCTTCATGAGGTTCCTCCCGCCGCAGTTTGGGCCATCGATTTGCGGCCATCGATTTTGCGGCCACGTAGCCACGGTACTAATCGACCCCGGATACTGTAAACGAACTGGCGGTTTGCAGGTGCGAAAAGTGAATGCTGCAGGCATGCGAGGGCGGCTGTTCCTGTTATGAGCATCTCCCAAAGCGAGAGGCGAACAATTACCAACGTAACTACCGAGACAATGTCAAGAGTTAGTAATATTCGTTGAACGGCAACGCGAGTTCACCAAGATTTCTGCGACATCGTTTCCGCGAGATCGTTCCAGACCAGGGCTACTGGGCGACTCGCACCGGCACAAAATTGATCGTTTGAGAAGAGGCGAGACGCCGCGATACGGAACTGCGCCTGACCTGCTGGTTGAAGCGGGAGCGGCGCGACCTTGCGGATCAGGTTCGAGGAGAGCGTTCGAGGAAGACTCCAGGAGAACAATGGCAAAGAAGATTCTTGTAGTGGACGACTCGAAGACCGCCTTGATGATGGAACGCGAAATTCTGGAGAGGCGTACGACCTACCAGTGTGTAACCGCGAGCGACGGGCGGGAGGCGGTGGAGAAGGCGCAACAGGAACATCCCGACCTGGTGTTGATGGATGTGGTGATGCCGAACATGAATGGATTCGAGGCCTGCAAGATGATGCGCCAGCAGGCGAGCACACGCGAGATTCCAATTGTGCTGGTCACGACTCGCGGCGAAGAGTCCTACATGGAGGCGGGGTTCCAGAGTGGATGCAATGACTACATCACCAAACCGATTGACAGCGCAGAACTGGTGGCGTTGTTACAGAGTTACCTGGGCGAGTAGAACGCGGCGTTCGCTGGAAACAAAAAGCAGGCAGAAACCTTCATGAATAGTGAAAAGGAAAATCCATCCAGGCTCTCTGGGACTGACGCGATGAACGACCTGCGGCTGGGAGCGGCGCGGAAGAGGCTGGCCGAGAGCCGGGGGCAAGAGGATGCGATTGACGGCGTGCGCGAGATTATGGGCAACTTTCTCGGGTCCGAGGAGCTGGGCCTGTTCCGAGTGGATCGAGGGAGCGGAACGTTTCATGTGTTTTGGTCCTTCGGGATTGACCTTGAGGAGTATGACCTGCTGCGGGCTTTGGGCGATGCGGGCCTTGACCGCGTGATGCGCGGCGAATGCCACGTGGAGCTCACGGCTGAAGAAGGCGGCGACGAAATGGGCAGGGCGCGGGCGTTTGTTCCGATCCGCGTGGCCAACGAGACGGTGGCGATACTCGCGATTTTGCGGTTGCTTCCGCAGAAGCTCGACTTCGACAACGCTGATATGGAATTGTTCAAACTTCTTTCCGACGAGGCCGCTAAGCCTTTGTTCGGCCCGGGCACGTCTGGACAGGACGGGTCTGGAACGGGCGGGTCTGGAACGGACAGGTCTGGAACGAAACCTGATTCACAGCCAGTGACCGAGGGACCAGGAATCGGAGCATGAGAGAGAATCCCCCGAAGTTTAATCCTGCCGTTCTGTCCGCGGAGGCCATGCAGAGTTTTGAGCCCGCGGTGAAATCCAAAGAAGGCCGGCATTTCCTTTATCCGGGGCAGATCTTCGTAACCCGCGAGCCGATCGTGATCTCAACCATTCTGGGGTCGTGCGCGGCGGTCTGTCTCTGGGATCGGCACAAGAAGGCGGGAGGAATGAACCACTATCTCCTGCCGGATGGGCAGAGCGACGGCGCGAACCGGCTGCGCTACGGCAATTGCGCGAATCCTGAACTGCTGAAGCAAGTGCTGGCGTTGGGATGCGAAGTGCGAAATTTGCAGGCCAAGATTTTCGGCGGGTCCAGCGCTTTCGGAGCGGATCCGTCGAAGTCGCTGGGATCGAGGAATGTGCAACTCGCGGAAGAATTTTTGCGCTCGGCAGGCATTCCGGTATTGGAAAGAGACGTGTCGGGGAAACGTGGCCGCAGGCTGGTGTTTCAAATTGTAGACGGCGTGACGACGATCAAGAATTTCGACCAAGTGTAGTGAGAGAGCCAGGTCGCTGCCGACAGGCGCGAACGTACTAGCCGCACCCGAGAGGAGGAACGTTGGATTTAGCGGATTTTGATCGTGAAGCAGTTCTTGCGTCGTTCCTCGTCGAGTCGGAAGAGGGCCTGGACGTGATGGAACAGGCGCTGGTTCAAATGGAATCGAGTCCGTCCGATCCGGAACTGCTGCATACGATTTTCCGCGTGGCCCACAGCATCAAGGGAAACGCAACTTCGTTGCAGCTCGCGGAGCTGGCAGGGTTTGCCCACGTCGTGGAAGACCTGTTGGATGTGTTTCGTGAGCAGCAGGCGTTGCCCAGCGCAGATTTGATTTCGTTGCTGCTGAAGGCTGTGGATGAACTTCGTGCCATGGTTTCAACCGCGCAGGCTGGCCCCCGGGAGTTGACGAAGGGGCAACAGAAGATCAGAAAAGAAATCGCGCAGGAAGTGGAAAAGCGGTCCAAGAGAGTGTTGAGCGCCCGGGGCGCGGGTGGGGAATCCGGTTCGGCTGCGAAGGTGGATACGCTGCCCGGTGCTGGCCATCGCACGCTGCGCGCGGATGTGGACAAGCTGGACCACATGTTGAATCTGACCGGCGAAATTGTGATTGCGCAGGGCCGCCTGCGCCAGATGATCGAGAAACTTGGCAGCGAACAGGGACGCGCCATCCTGGAAATGCATCGCGAGGCCGAGCGTTTGTATATGGATCTGCAGAGCGAAGTGATGAGCATCCGGATGGTCGCGGTCGGACCGCTGTTTCGTCAGTTTGTGCGGTCGGTGAGAGATCTCGCCAAGAGCCACGGAAAATTGGCTCGCCTTGAAGTGATAGGAGGAGATGTTGAAGTTGATACGACGGTGCTTGAGCACTTGAAAGATCCTCTGCTGCACCTGGTGCGGAACGCGGTGGATCACGGGCTTGAGACTCCGGCAGAGCGCGAAAAGCAAGGCAAGAATGCATGCGGGCTGATCCGGCTGACGGCTTCGCACAGTGCAGGAAATATTATTGTGAAACTGCAAGACGATGGAGCCGGGTTCGACCGCAAACGAATTTTGGAAAAAGCGAAGCGTCTTGGGCTTGTGACTGGCTCCGACGAGCTTCGTGACCAGGATGTTTACGGCCTGGTGTTCCAGGCGGGGTTTTCTACCGCGGAATCGGTTACTGATCTTTCCGGCCGCGGAGTAGGTCTCGATGTGGTCCGGCGCAACATCGATATTTTGCGCGGGACGGTGGAGATTTCGAGCACGCCGGGCAAAGGCAGCACGGTTACGATCCGATTGCCGTTGACGCTGGCCATCATTGAAGGCTTCTCGGTGCGGGTGGGCAGTGAAACATTTGTCGTCCCTCTGGAACATGTGACCGAGTGCACGGAATTGCCGGCGGAACAGAACAGCCCGGAAGGCAGCGGGATTCTTAGCTTACGCGGCAGTCCGCTTCCCTACGTCAGATTGCGGCGGCTGTTCAGCGTGTCGGGCGAGGCTCCCAAGAGGGAGAACATTGTGGTCGTCAAGATCAACGAACTCTACGCGGGAATCGCAGTGGACGAATTGCTGGGTGGCATGCAGGCAGTCGTCAAACCACTGGGCAGAGCGTTTCGAGGGGTATCGGGAATCGCGGGGTCCACGGTTCTTGGGGACGGACGGGTGGGTTTGATTATCGACGTTCCCAGCCTCATGCGCGGAGTTATGCAGTCGGGCGCGCAGGCACAAGTTTTAGCTATACAGAGCAATAATTCGATGAGGGGTGGAGAACAATGAATCGTTGGCAAGATCGGAAAATAGGGACGCGACTGGGTGTTGTCTTCGGGGCAATCCTGCTGTGCGTGATTGCGGTTGGCGGATTCGGACTGAGCTGGCTCGGTCGCCTGAACGCCAAGATGTCAGCCTCGATCCAGAAGCGCTACAACACGGTTGAGTTGACTCGCCAGACCATTGAGCACTCAATCACCAACGCCCGCATTACCTTCCAGTTGTTCGAGACAACCGACATTGACCAGGAGAAAAAGCTCAACACCGAGAACGACGCGATCAGCCAGCAAATCAGCGGCCAGGTTGCGGAGATCGAAAAGAGTCTCAGCTCGCAGCAGGAACGAGACCTGTTCGAGATCGTTACTCAGGATCGGGATGCCTACAAGGTAGCCAGGCTAAAGGCCAAGAAACTGCTGCTGGACAAGAAGCGTGACCAGGCAATGGCGGCGTTGAGCGACGACGTGGTCCCGGCGCTCGACAAGTACCGCGCCACGTGGGGAAAGTTCATCGACCTTCAGACCGCTGCCATGCAGCAAAGTATGAAGGAGAGTCAAGACGGGTACGCCATGGGGCGCAGGATTGCGCTGTTGCTGCTGGCCGTTATTCTGATTTTGGCCACGCTCGTGGCCGTCAGCGTTACCAGAAGTATTACGATCCCGATCCAGCAGGCAGTGGAGCATGCGGAGCGTATTGCAGCCGGCGATTTGACCAAGGAAATAACTGTTACCAACCGTTCCGAGACTGGCCAATTGCAACAGGCAATGCAGGAAATGAGCAGCCGACTCTCGGGCATCATCCGGGACGTTCGCGAAGGGTCCGCTGCGGTTGCTTCCGCGGCGCAGCAGGTTTCCGCTTCCTCGCAGAGCCTCTCGCAGGGCACCAGCGAACAGGCGGCTTCTGTTGAGGAGATGAGTTCCAGCCTGGAGGAGATGAACGCGTCCATCACCGAAAACGCCGATAACAGCAGACAAGTGGAACAAGCGGCTGCCAAGGGAGCACTCTCGGCGGAAGAAAGCGGCGGCGCAGTCAAAGAGACTGTCGAAGCCATGAAGCAAATTGCGGCCAAGACTTCGGTGATCGAAGAGATCGCGTACCAGACCAACCTTCTCGCACTCAACGCGGCCATCGAGGCCGCCCGCGCAGGAGACCAGGGCCGGGGCTTTGCCGTGGTCGCAGTCGAAGTTCGAAAACTAGCCGAGCGCAGCCAGTTGGCTGCGCAGGAGATCGGCGGACTGGCCGGGAAGAGCGTCAGCGTGGCGGAACGGTCGGGGCAGTTGCTGTCTGACCTCGTACCATCCATCAAGAAGACAGCGGAGTTGGTGCAGGATGTGGCTGCGGCTTCTACCGAGCAGTCGAGTGGAGTGACGCAGATCAACCAGGCGATGGCCCAGGTGGACACGGTTACGCAGCGCAACGCGTCTTCGGCGGAAGAACTTTCGAGTACGGCCGAAGAATTGGCGGCACAGTCCGAACAGCTGCAACAGTTGATGACTTTCTTCCGTGTGGCGGGAGAACAGCCCACCAATCGCGACGGAGAAGGCAAACAGCGCGTGGCCATGCCCATAAAGCCAACGTTTAGAAGCGAGCCCGCACAACGGGGCCACGTTCAACCATCTAGCGGCAAAGGACAGGAAGAAAAGAACTTCGCTCCGTTCTAAGCAGAGCTCCCCGGCGCTGTGGACTCACTAGCTTGACCACGGCGTTAGCAGGGCAATTTGACGATGCAGGAACGGCAGAATTGTGAGGAGTGAAATTATGGGAGCGTCGCAGCAAGCGCCGAGCCAAACTTCGAACCCAGGTTCGAACCCAGGGAAAAACCAAGTCCCCCTGAGCACAGTGCAGTACCTTACGTTTATTACGGCGGGTGAGGAATACGCGATCAGCATCGTGAAGGTGACGGAGATTGTTGAGTACGAGACCGTCACGACCGTGCCGAACACTCCGATGTGGATCCGCGGCGTGACCAACCTGCGAGGCAGAGTGGTCCCGGTGGTGGACCTTGCGGTGAAGTTCGGGCTGCCAGCCAGCGGCATTTCCAAGTTTTCCTGCATCATCATCACTGAAGTGATGTTCGAAGGCGAGAATCTGACCATGGGTGTGCTGGCCGATTCCGTGAGTCAGGTGATTGAACTTTCTGCGGAGGAAATCGAGCAAACGCCGCCGTTCGGCACGCGAGTGAAGACTGAATTCCTGCTTGGGATGGGAGCTCTGGGCAAGAAGTTTTGCCTGATTCTTGACATCGACAAAGTGCTCTCCGCCGACGAAATGCTCGCGGTGACGGAATCGGCTGCCGAGGGAAGCCCCGCGGACGAAACCGTCGTTGATGCATCTGCCAAAGAGCTGCACTTCGAGACTGGAGCCTAGCTTTGCTGGCCGGCACAAGTGCAGGCAAGGATCCAGGAGCGTCTGGCCGGGTCGAGCAACCCCGCGTCGACAAAGGAGGCGTCAACCTATCCTCCGCCGGCACGTGCTCTGAGCAGCCCCCGCAACTTTCCGTCAGTCCCGCAGTATTTCAAAAATTCCAGAAGCTCATCTACTCCGAGACCGGCATTTGGCTGGGGAGTTCGAAAACCGCTCTCTTATGCGGACGGCTTTTTCGACGGCTTCGAGAGCTCGGCATTACTTCGCTGGAAAACTACTACGAACGCGTCGCTCCGCCGGAGCAGCACGAGGAACGGGCGCGGATGATCGACGCGATCACCACCAATGAGACGCGTTTTTTTCGCGAGCCCAGACAGTTTGAATTCCTGGTGCAGAGAGTGTTTCCGCGTTGGCGGGCGAACGCGGAACAGGGGTCGCGCTCGAAGAGGGTCCGAATCTGGAGCGCGGGATGCTCTTCCGGGGAAGAACCTTACACGTTGGCTATGTTGCTGGAGAGGCATCTTCCGTCGGCGGAAGGTTGGGACGTAAGGCTTCTGGCCACGGATATCTCGAACCGCGTACTGGAAAAAGCGCGTAAGGGAATTTATCCCCTCGCGAAGTCGGCCGAGTTGCCCGCTGATTTGCTGCACGATTTTATGCTGCGCGGAATGGCGGAGCGGCAAGGTGAGATGAAAGTGAAAATCGAGCTCCAGCGGATGGTCGATTTTCGACGATTGAATCTCGATCAAGTGTCCGATCTCAGCGAAGGCCCATTCGACGCCGTTTTTTGCAGGAATGTCCTGATTTATTTTGACGTTGCTTCGAAGCGCCGGGTGGTCGGAAGCCTGGTGCGTCATCTCATCGCCAACGGTTTCTTGTTCGTCGGCCACGCCGAGAATCTGAACAGCGTGTCATCCCAGCTGCGAAGCCTGGAGCCCAGCATCTACACCATGCTAGAGAACAAAGACAATCTGTAACGATTTGCGAGCAGCGTTGTTCTGCGCTTTAGTGCATCTGGAGAGCGAAAGAGTTTGCCACCCATGAATGAAAACGATCTGCAAGTCCTAGTCGTGGACGACTCCGCGATGGTGCGCCAGGTGATGCAGGCGATCCTGGGGACCGACCGCAGGATCATCGTGCGGGCCGCGGCCGACCCACTGATTGCGTGGGGAAAGATGCAGAAAGAGGCTCCCGATGTAGTGATCACGGACCTGGAAATGCCGCGCATGGACGGGCTGACCTTCATTCGAAAAATCATGGCGGAAATGCCGACGCCGGTGGTGGTGTGTTCCGGGCTGGCTGCTCGCGGCACGGAACTTGCGCTTCGGGCGCTTGAAGAAGGCGCGGTTGAAGTGATCACCAAGCCCAAAGTTGGCGTCCGCGATTTTCTGCACGAATCGGCCGTAACGCTGCTGGATGCAGTGTGGAGCGCAGCGCAGGCGCAGGTCAAACCGCGGCCGCGGCTGGTTCCGGTGCCAACTCTGCGCAAAGCGGCGGATCCTGTTGTGCCGCGTAACGGCAAGCCTAACGGTGCGAGGGCACACAACATTCATGCGCAGAACATGCATGCGCAGAACGTTCATGCGCAAACCAAGGTGATTGCCGTGGGTGCTTCCACGGGCGGAACCGAGGCTCTGCGTGTTTTTCTTGCAGCCCTGCCCTCGGATTGTCCGCCGGTTGTGATCGTGCAGCATATGCCGGAAGTGTTTACGCGGGCTTTTGCAGATCGATTGAATCAGGAATGCAGCATAGAAGTACGGGAGGCGCAGGACGGCGACCGGTTGCAAACTGGCCTGGCGCTGATTGCTCCGGGCAACCGGCATATGCTGGTGAATCGCAGCGGAGAAGAACTGGTAGTGCAGGTCGCCGACGGGCCGCAGGTATCGCGCCACCGTCCGAGTGTGGATGTGCTGTTCCGTTCGATTGCCGCTTCGGTTGGCGCCCGGGCCGTGGGCGTGATTATGACGGGGATGGGCGACGACGGCGCGCAGGGCCTGTGTGAGATGAAGGCTGCCGGGGCGACCACCATCGCGCAGGACGAAGCCAGCTGCGTGGTGTTTGGAATGCCCAGAGAAGCAATTTCCCGAGGTGCGGTGAATATGGTCATGCCTTTGGAGGAGATCGCCGGGGCGGCGCTGAACAATCAGGCTGATCCCCGCTGAACTTACCAGGAATCCGCCCAAGAAAAATACGCCACGGATTTGCGCGGATCTTCACGGATTAAAACCTTTAGAGGGGAAACCGGCGCAAATTGTGCAAAGCGGCCGTGGACTGTTTTTGCGAGCGTGAATTTTCGCGTTCCGGTCTATTCCTACTGATCCTGGCTAATTCGCGGCTCTGCGAGTTGGGGCGATGCGTTCGATTGCGGCCTTCAGCTCTTCGGATTTGAAGCCGAAAGGGCCGGGCTTGCTTTTGTAGGCGACGCGGCCGGCGGCATCGATCAAGTACATGCGGTCGGGCCAGCCGGTGTAGGCCGACTCGGTGGAGTTGCCGAACTCGTCGAGCACTGCGGGAATCTTGATGCCCAGCTTGCGCACGCAGGAACCGGCGACAGCGGCGCGTTCACCTTCGTTCTTCGGAGTCGCAAAAATTACTTTCTCGTCAAGGTTGTCTTTCATCTGCCAGACGTCGCTGGGGTGAGCCTCGGTGATATAGACCACCAGAAACTCCACCTGATTTCCGTATTGATCGTAGAGCTTGTTGAGAGCGGGAACCTCCCGCCGGAACGGCGGTCAAGTGTAACTGCCGAAAATGAGCACCACGGGCCGCTGCTGCGAGGAGAAGGTGGAGAGCTGCACGTGCGCGGTTTTGTCGAGCTTGGCCAGGGAAAAATCGGGAGCGGCGTCGCCGGGATGCAAAGTACCGGCACGGGCGCGCATCCACAGAGTTTCAAAGGGAAAAAGCAAAAACGGGACGGGGCCGGGCAGCTTAGCCATGAATCCGGCAAAGGCCTCGGGCGGCCGCTGCATGATGCGGTAGAGCGCTCCGCAACCGGCCACCCAGAGCGCGGCGAGCAGGACACAGGTGGTGATCGCGGTTTTGATGACCGCCGGGTTGGTTGCGATTTGCTTGATTACGATTAGTTTGTTTGCGGTCATTCGGCGCGTAAGAAGTCGGGAGATTATACGGGAGCCGGGGATGGACTTCTATAGTGGAATCGTAGTAGTTGCGTGGTGAGAGATTGAGGAGTGGTTGGCGTTTCGGCTTGGTGGATAGATTGGCGGGCAAAGCCTGCCCTTCGGCAGGCTCAGGGCGGGCTCTGAGCGAAGCCGAACGGAGCGGCCCGCCCCACATTTGGCCCCATCTCAAACAGGCATGACGGCGTTCATCCGGCTGGGGTATGATTCCATCCCACAGTGAAAGCAGAGGTTAGCTTCATGAAGATTGAGCGCGTGATTTTGATTTTTCCGGCAGTATCGGTGGTTGTGCTTTCTCTCCTTGTGATGGGCCACGGAGCGAAGGCGGGGGCGCCGGCGCAGGCAATGACAATGACAGCGGCTGCCCCAGCGAAGACACCGGCGAAGACACCGGCGAAAATGACGGCCATGAGTTCGATGGCGGCGGGTGGAGAAATGCTTTCGATCCCCGACACCACCCTGGCCATCAACTCCGACAAGCCCATGTCGGAGCGTGTGGTGCACTACGAGATCAACGCGAAATATGACGCGGCCACGCATACGGTGGATGCGACCGAAGTGCTGACCTATCACAACCTGACCGGGCAGGCGCTCGACCATTTTCCGTTTCATCTTTATCAGAACGCGTTTCAGCCGAAGGCTACGTTCGTGCGCGAGGCCAAGCTGGTGGGCAGCCGCGATACGGCTTATGCGAAATGGGAAGACAAGGACTACGGCTCGGAGGACATCAAGAGTATTGAAGTGGTGGGGCAGGGCGATCTGACGTCGCAGTTACAGTACATGCAGCCCGATGACGGGAACAAGGACGACAAGACGGTGGTCGACCTGCGCGTCCCCCAGCCGATTCCGCCGTTAGCGTACGTGCAGTTCAAGATTGCGTTTCAGACGAAGTTTCCCGAGACCCAGGCGCGGTCGGGATGGAAACGCGATTTTGTGCTGGGCGGGCAATGGTTTCCGAAGGTGGGAGTGTGGTGGCACGGGGCGTGGAACTGCCACCAGTATCACAACACCACAGAATTCTTCGCTGACTTCGGAGTCTACGATGTGAAGCTGACAGTGCCGCAGTATGAAGTGGTGGGCGCCAGCGGCGTGCTGGTGGGCGACGCCGCAAACTCTGACGGCACGAAAACCCACACTTACCACGGCGACGACATTCATGATTTCGCCTGGACGGCCAGCCCACGCTACAAGGTGAAAGAAGATGGCGTTTTCCAGGGACAGATGGGCCCGGTGAAGCTGCGCATCCTGATGCAGCCTGCACACTGGAGCCAGGCGGCGCGGCACGAAAAGATTCTGATGGAAACGCTGGAGCGTTTCGAGAAATGGTATGGACCCTATCCTTACAAGATGTTGACGCTGGTGGATCCGGAGCCGGATTCGGCGGCGGGTGGAATGGAATATCCCACGTTCATTACCGGGGACACCAGCTGGTTCATGCCGAAGGGAGTGTTGCTGCCGGAGGTTGTGGTAGAGCACGAATTCGGCCATCAGTATTGGTATGGCATGGTGGCGACCAACGAATTCGAGGATGCCTGGATGGACGAAGGCATTAATAGTTACACCGAAGTGAAAGTGCTGGATTCGATTTTCGGTCAAGACCGGTCGATGATCCAACAGGCGGGGGTGACGCTCGGCGAACGCGAGGAGCAGAGGCTCAGCTATGCCAGCGCGGCTGACATGGATGCGATCGCGGAGAACGCGTACAACTACTACAATTCCAACTCGTACGGCGGGATCACGTATGGCAAGACGGCGAGCGTGCTGCTGACTCTCGAAGGCATCATCGGCGAAGACACCATGGCGAAGGCCATGCGCACCTATTTCATGAGGTTCCGGTTCACGCACCCTACCAAAGAAGATTTTTTGAAGACGATTGAAGAAGTTTCCGGAAAAGACCTGCGCTGGTATTTCAATCCGGCGATTTATGGCACGCAGGTGCTGGACTACGAGGTGTCGAAGATCGATTCGTTCCCGGTGAACTGGTACGAGGACGAGAAGAAGAGCGCGGGCAAGAAGAAAAAAGACGACAAAGACACGGTGTACCTTTCCACGGTGTGGCTGCACCGCAAAGAGGATTTTGTGTTTCCGGTCGAACTGGAGGTGAAGTTCACCAATGGCGAAAAGGTCCGCGAACATTGGGACGGACAGAACCGCTGGGTGAAGTTCCAGTACGAGAAAAAGGCGAAGGTCGAGTCGGCGGAGATTGATCCGGACCATAAGATCCTGATCGACCGCAACGATTTCAATAACAGCAAAACGGCCGAGCCAAACCCGAAGCCGACGCGCAAGCTTTCTAACTACTGGCTCTTTCTTACCCAGTGGCTGGGGCAGGCGGTGGCGTGGTGGGCGGTTTGAGGGGCAGGCTTCAGGCTTCAGCGGTCGGGCTTCGGCTTAAACGTTTTAGAGGCGAGCGCGGGAAGTCACTCTAGAGTGCGTGACAAGACATTGAGGATAGTGACGATATGAGCGAGAACGTATGAATGACAACAAGGGTTTATTGAGCGGCGGCTACGAGAAAGTAGTACGCAACAAGCGCTACATCTTCTGGTTCTGGTTGTTGAACCTGACGCTCGCGGAGTTTGGCGTGGCGGCGTTTCGCAATCAGGCGCACGCGATTTTGGACAACAGCCTATACTCTGGCGGGTTGGTGCACGGGTTTGACCTTGGGGTCTTCATCGAGATGCTGGCTCGGCCGGAGTTCGGGCCGACAACGGCTTCGACAATGCCGGCAGTCTTCTTCGCGTGTCTCTTTTTCGTATTCACGGTTCTGTTTCTGCCGGGCGTGTTTCTGGGATATGCCTCGAACTACCGGCTGCCGCGGGACGAATTCTTCCGTGCTTGCGGGCGAAACCTGTGGCGGTTTATCCGGCTGCTGATTGTGGCCGGCATCGTGATGGGAGTCGTGGCGGGAATTTTGTTCGCCGGTCGGGGCGCGCTGGTGAAAGCCGCGGGTGAAAGCACCAATGAGGTGCTGGGGTTTGAAGTGTCAATGGCCTGCCTGCTTGTGATTTTTCTGGTGATGACCACGCTGCGCATCTGGTTCGACCTAGCCGAGGCGGATATCGTATTGAGCGACCAGAAGGCGGTGCGCAGGTCGATTGGCGCGGCTTTCCGGCACACGTTTCGGCATTTGGGACGGCTGCTGACCGGCTATGTGGTGACTGCGATCGTGGCTGGGATCATTCTGCTGGCGGGGATTTGGCTGTGGCGACACGGCGTGGCGCCGGACCGCCTGGGCCGGGCGTTTCTGGTGACTCAGGTGACGCTGTTCCTGCTGCTGATTCCGCGTTTCTGGCAACGCGGCATCGCGGTCGCCTACTGGCAGCGGGAAATGATGGTGCACGCGTTGCCGCCGTTGGCGTCTGCGCCAGTGACGGCTCCCTCTGGGATCGCGGCCTCGAGCGCGACGGTTTAAACCAGGAAAACACCGGCCACGGATTTTCACGAATATTCACGGATAAAGCTGGATAAGCTTGCAATCGTGGTGGGCGCGAACCCCGCCGCGAAAAGCTTCCCTGTTACAAAACCACAATTGTGATCCCTTGATTGCGTCGTCCTAGATCGGAGTCGCTCTTCGACACGGGATGGGATTGCAGAAGCCGCCAGGTTTCGTCATCGGATTTCGACCAGCTCTCCCCAAAAATGCAGCTGCGAATCTGGCCGTTGTCGGCCAGCTCGCGCAGCCGTTTTTGCACTGCAATGCGAATGTCTCCTCCGGCTCCGGTCGAACCGTAGCCGTGGATCAGCTTGAGCAGGGCCTCTCCCTGCTGGCGGGCGACGGCCAGCTCGCGATCGAGACGCGCGAGAGCCTCGTGCACCTGAGGCATATCCGACTTGAGGTTGACGGTTTTTATAAGAGCCTCCGCACCACGGAAGCCGGAACCTGACAGCTGAAGCCCGACGCCCGTCCTAGTCCCGCTTGCGTCCGCGGTTAATGGCTTCCCTAGCCTCCTGATCCGCGGTTCTTCGCCTCTCCGTCTCGCGTTTGTCCCAGAGCTGCTTGCCTTTGGCTAGAGCTAGTTCAATCTTTACTTTACCGTTCTTGAAGTACAGGCGGGTGGGGATAAGGGTTAACCCCTTTTGTTGGGTCTTGCCGATCAGCTTGCGAATCTCTTCGCGGTGCATGAGCAGCTTGCGGGTGCGGAGCGGAGCGTGGTTGTGAATGTTGCCGTGCTCGTAGGGGCCGATGTGGGCGTTGAGGAGCCAGACTTCGTTGTCTTTGACCAAGCCGTAGGCGTCCTTGAGGTTGGCCAGGCCTGTGCGGATGGATTTGACCTCGGTGCCGGTGAGGGCAACGCCGGCCTCAAATTTTTCCAGCAAGAAGTAGTTGTGTGAAGCGATCCTATTAACGGCAGCATCTTTCTGCCCAGCCGCGGTGGGTTCGCGGCGTGGGGATTTCTCCGGGGTCGGTTTGGTCTGGTGCGTGGGTTGGCGGGGCATGGGGTCGGGTTCGGGCTTCGTTTTCAATATTAACAGGGCTTTCGGGCGACGGCTTTCGGGCTTCAACTCAAAGCCTCACACGGCTAGGCAATTGGAGTGCGAAGGGTCAGCGCCGGCCGAAACCCGGCAACTTGGGGGCCGACGCCCGATAGCTGAAGCCCGAAGCCCGCGGGTCTAAGCCCATTAGTGTAAAGGCCGTGCATGCAAGCAGTTCGGAAGGCCGGGAGGCCGATGTTATAATCGCCCCATCCGGGTTCGTGGGAGTGCGAGCAGCGCTTCCCTGCTGGGGTGTGTTTTCCCTGGCGTGGGCTTCAGAAACGTGCGGTTCGGAGCCAAGAAACAAGAAAACTGACGAATGCACGTTCGTGACGGGCCTGCGGGATGGTTTAAGTCGGGCTGTGGGATGGTTTAAGTGAGAGACGGGTTCGGCAAGGGTTGAAGAAGCTCTTTCCCGAGGATTGACTCTGTGAGGATTGACGTGAGGACTTACGAATGAGAAGCCTTATGCGCCCGGCGCTTGTGCTGCTGCTGGTTGCGGCCATCACCCTGCCTGCGACCGCCGACAAAGCGAAGTCTCTCTATGAGCAGGGCCAGGACGCCGAGGCTCGCCAGAACTACGAGGGCGCCTACGACTTCTACAAACAGGCCTACGATCTCAAGCCGAAAGACCTGCGCTACCGGACTTCGTTGGCGCGGGCGCGCTTTGAAGCGGCCGCCGCAGTTGTTCATCGCGGGCAGAAGCTGCGCGAAGAGGGCAAGCTGGACGACGCCTTGGCCACGTTTCAAAAAGCGGTGATGATCGATCCCTCGCTGTTCATCGCGCAGCAGGAGTTGGCCCGCACCCAGAGGATGATCGAGAACCTGCGGAACCCGAAGCCCCAGTCCGCCGGCCCTCCCAGCAATCTGGAACAAGAAGTAAGGGATGCAGCCGGTCCCGTCGAGCTGGCCCCGATTTCGAACACTCCTATTACAGTCAAGATGCTGGCAACCAAGTCCGATGTGGTCTACCGCACCGTTGGACAGCTGGCCGGAATTAATGTGCTGTTGGACCCCGATTACACCCCGCGAGTGATCAACGTTGACCTGAATGGCGTGACCCTGGAAGAAGCGCTGGAAATTACGGCGCTGGAGTCGAAGACCTTCTGGCGGCCCGTCACGTCGAATACGATTTTTGTCGCTCAGGATAATGTGGCCAAGCACAAGGAACTCGATCAGAGTGTCCTGAAGACTTTTTATCTATCGAATCTTTCCCAGGCTTCTGAATTGCAGGACGTGGTGAACGCGATCCGTTCCGTGCTCGACGTGCAGCGGGTGCAGCAACTGCTCTCGCAGAACGCGGTGGTGGTGCGCGGCACGCCCGACCAGATCGCGCTGGCGCAGAAGCTGGTGGAAGATCTGGACAAGGCGCGTCCGGAAGTTCTCGTGGATATCGCGGTCATGGAAGTCAGCAAAGACAAATCGCGCACGCTGGGCTTGAGTCCGCCGACCAGCGTCTCGGTGGCGTTGCAAGAAAATCTGAACACCTCGACCACTTCGACCAGCACCACCGGCACCACCGGCACTTCGTCGTCCACTCCGGGGATCAATTTAAACTCGCTGGCCAACATCAATGCGACCAACTTTCAGGTGACCATTCCGTCGGCCAATTTGTCGACGCTCATGGGAGACAGCAGCACCAAGCTGATTCAGAATCCGCAGGTGCGGGCGCTCGACGGCCAGAAGGCGACGCTCAAGATCGGCGAACGCGTGCCGGTAGCGACCGGATCGTTCCAGCCGGGTATTGGCGGCGTGGGCATTAACCCGCTGGTTAATACCCAGTTCCAATACCTGGACGTCGGCGTCAATATTGAAATCACGCCGCACGTGCACCAGGGCGGCGAGGTCACGCTCAAGCTGGTCATGGAAATTTCTTCGGTGACGGGCCAGGCCAGCATCGGCGGCATCAGCCAGCCCATCATCGGGCAGCGCAAGATCGAACACGAAATTCGTTTGAAAGATGGCGAAGCCAACTTGCAAGGCGGAATCTTTACCGAGTCAGAAACCAAATCGCTGACTGGAATTCCAGGCCTGGCGTCGATTCCAATTCTGAAGTATTTGTTCGGCCAGACTACCCAGGATCACTCAACCGATGAGTTGGTGTTTGCCATTGTGCCGCACATCATTCGCGGGACCGAATTGGACGAGATCAACCAGCGTGCGATTGATATCGGCACGGCGACGACGATCTCTCTGCGGCATGTCAGCCAGCCGGTGGCCGCTCCAGTTCCGGCCAATCCGCCCGCGCCTCAGCCGAATCCGTCGAACCCGCCGAGTCAACCGCCCGCCAATCAGGCCGCCGCTGGGCCAATTGCCGGCGGCGCGGCCCCGCAGCAATCCGCAAATCCTTCTGGTGTTCCGGTAGTCCAGCCGGCCACCCAGGCCGCCAACGGCATGCCCAGCTTTCTGTTTGATCCGCCTACGATCACGGCGGCCAAGGGCAATACTTTTGCGGTGAATCTGCTGATTTCCGGCGCACAGAACGTTTATTCGGTTCCGGTGCAGATGAATTACGACCCGGCGCGCATGCAGTTGCTCAACGTGTCGAACGGCAGTTTCCTTTCGCAGGATGGCCAGACCGTGGCTCTGGTGCACCGCGAGGACGAAAATACCGGAACATTGCAAGTAACCGCGACGCGTCCACCGGGAGCGGGCGGAGTCAGTGGCCAGGGCACGGTGCTTACCCTGACCTTTATGGCGAAGGCGGCTGGACAAACTCCTTTGACCATCACGCGAGGGGGAGCGCGCGACCCGGGCCTGCAATCGATCGTGGTGAACGGGGCGCAGGCGTCGGTGACCGTGCAGTAGAGTCTCGCACTCTGCGGGCGTGAGCGAATGTCCGGGCGGATCTACCCGCGAAGATCCGAGCGAGGATGCGGAGGAAAAAAGACGAGAGCGAAGGCGACCAGGATGAAGCGGCACAGATTCTATAACAAGCGCAGCGCGAGGCTCGATCTGGGATTCACGATGATCGAGCTGATCGCGGCCGTCACCATCCTGTCGGTACTCGCCGTGATGGCGATTCCGCTGGCGCAGTTGTCCATCAAACGGGAAAAGGAACGCGAGTTGCGCCACGACTTGTGGGACATGCGCGACGCCATTGACCGCTACAAAGATGCCGCCGACAAGGGCGCGTTTCGCACCAAGCTGGATTCTGGGAACTATCCGCCGGATCTGGACACGTTGGTAAAGGGCGAGGACGTCGGCGGGAAAAAGCTAAAGTTTTTGCGCCGGATTCCGATTGATCCGATGACGAACAATACGGATTGGGGGCTGCGATCGATGCAGGACGATCCCGATTCCGATTCCTGGGGCGGGCAGAGCGTGTTCGACGTTTACACCAAGTCACAGGGCGAGGCGCTGGACGGAACGAAATACAAAGACTGGTAAACGGTAGAGACTGGGAAGCAACGCAGATTGAAAGCGATCAGGACTGGAAACAGCAAAGACTGAGAAGCGATCCGGTAAATCGGTTTTATAAACAAGGAACTGGGTAGATGCCAAGGGGCGTAAAAAAATCGGCGAATGACTGGTTGGGCGCCTGGCATGCAAGCGGCAACAGAACGTGCCCGCAACTCTTCTCCACAACGCGCCGCCAGCGCGGTTTCACGCTGCTCGAACTGATGATCGTCATCAGCATGATCCTGATCCTGATGTCGATTGCCGTCCCCATGTATACCCAGTCAGTGATACGGGCACGCGAATCGGTTTTGCGGCAGGACCTGTTTACCCTGCGTTCCGTGATTTCGCAATACACCCTCGACAAGGCCAAAGCCCCGCAGGGCCTGGAAGACCTGAAGACGGCGGGCTACATCCGCGAGATTCCCAAAGATCCCATGACCAACGAGGCGAACTGGGAAGTCGTGCAGGAAGATGTGCTGCTGGCCGTGGACCAGACGGAGCCCGGCATCAGCGACGTGAAGTCGGCATCGAATCAGATCTCCAGCGACGGAACGGCCTACAGCACGTGGTGAGGTTCGAACTGCGAGCGCCCACGCGATAACGCCGCCACTTCCATCATCCATCATCCTTCATCCTTCGACTGATCTTCTTGGATTGAACCTTCCGCACCCAGCAATTACCATCTACCCATGCCCGTAGAAACGGAAATTACACCGTCCACTTACACGCCGATTCGCGCGCCGCGCGGCAATGCGATCACCTGCAAGAGCTGGCAGCAGGAAGCCGCCATGCGCATGCTCATGAACAATCTCGACGAGGAAGTGGCGGAGCGGCCCAAGGATTTGGTCGTGTATGGCGGAACCGGGCGCGCCGCGCGGAGTTGGGAGGCATACCACGCCATCGTCGCGACGCTCAAGACGCTGGAAAACGACGAGACTCTGCTGGTGCAATCGGGCAAGCCGGTGGGAGTGTTCAAAACGCACGACCACGCGCCGCGGGTTCTGATCGCGAATTCGAATCTCGTGGGCCACTGGTCAAACTGGGAAAAGTTCAACGAACTGGAACGCGCCGGGCTGATGATGTACGGCCAGATGACCGCCGGGTCGTGGATCTACATCGGTTCGCAAGGAATTGTGCAGGGCACATTCGAAACATTTTCGGCGGCGGGGGAAAAACATTTTGGCGGCGATCTAGCAGGCAAGTTGATCGTGAGCGGCGGCATGGGCGGCATGGGCGGCGCGCAGCCGCTGGCCGCGACCATGACTGGCGCGGCTTTTCTGGGGATTGACGTGGATCCCGAGCGCATCAAGAAGCGGCTGAAGACCGGCTATTGCGATTTCATGGTGACCACGCTCGATGAGGCGTTGCGCATTCTGAAGAATGCCGTGCGCAAGAAAGAAAATGTTTCGGTCGGCCTGGTCGGAAATTGCGCCGATATTATTCCGGAGCTTGCCGAGCGCGGCGTGGTGCCGGACATTCTGACGGACCAGACTTCGGCGCACGATCCGCTGAACGGATATGTGCCGAACGGCATGAGTTTCTCGGAAGCGGTCGAGTTACGGGCAAAGGACCCGCAGACGTATCAGGAAAAATCGCTCGCTGCCATGGCGCGGCATGTGGAAGGCATGCTGCAGCTGCAGAGGATGGGATCGATCACGTTCGACTACGGAAATAACATCCGGACGTTTGCCTTTCAGCGCGGCGTGAAGAATGCTTACGATTTTCCGGGATTTGTGCCGGCGTATATTCGTCCGCTGTTTTGCGAAGGCCGCGGGCCGTTTCGGTGGGTGGCGTTGTCGGGCGAAGCGTCGGACATTCATGTGACTGACGAGCTGGTCCTGGAACTATTTCCCGAAAATCGCATTCTGCGCCGCTGGATTGACCTGGCGCGCAAGCGCATCAAATTTCAAGGACTGCCCGCGCGCATCTGCTGGCTGGGATATGGCGAGCGGGCGCAGTTTGGGCTGGCGATGAATGATCTGGTGAAAAAAGGAAAGATCAGGGCGCCCATCGTGATTGGGCGCGACCATCTCGATTGCGGATCGGTGGCGTCTCCGTTTCGAGAAACCGAAAGTATGAAAGATGGCTCTGATGCCGTGGCTGACTGGCCGCTGCTGAACGCCCTGCTCAACACGGCTGCGGGCGCGTCGTGGGTCTCAATTCACAACGGAGGCGGCGTGGGCATTGGCTATTCGCTCCACGCGGGGCAAGTCACGGTGGCCGACGGCAGCGACGAAATGGCCAAACGCATCGAGCGCGTACTGACCACGGACCCAGGCATGGGAATCATTCGCCACGCGGATGCTGGGTATGATGAAGCGAAGGAATTCGCGAAGAAGACGGACGTGAAGGTGCCGATGGAGGGCTAAACTAGCCGTCGACCGGCCGCCGCCGCCCGGACTTGCCGTCCGCGATCAAGGTCTTGCCGACGCGCCGCCTTAGATACTCGCCTGGAAGCAAAATCTGAATGCTTTCGATCTTTTTGCCGAAATACGGGCCGAAGTGTCGAATATCACCCGTCAGCAAATGAGTTGCCCGAGCTTCGATGGCCGCCAGTATGATCGGCACATCCTTCTCGGGAAGAGAAACACCGGGTGGGAGTTGACGCGCGACCGCCTCGAACAAATGGAGCGCAGCAGAGAGTTCGCTGAGCCGCCTCCGCTGACCCTCGTCGGTAAGATTGATCCCTGCCTCTTCCACCGCGTAGTGGGAGCTGCACAATATGGTGTCTTTAAGTTCCCACAGCTGGAGGAGCCTGGCGTTGAGTCGATACGCCGCAGAAAAAAAGACGTTGGCGTCGAGAAACAGCCGATCCATTTCTAGACGGGTCGCCGGTGTGCGATCGCATCCGGATTGAGACCGAGCCTCCGCACTGCTCGTCGTGCTTTGCGGTAGTCGGTCTCGTCGGTAGAGTTCGAGAGCAGGAACTCCGCTTTGCGTTCCGAAGAGTATCGCTCTACAGGAACGAGCATGGCGGGGCGGATGAGAATGCCATCATCCGTCTCTTCGGCGATCACGATACTGCCCTCTTCGATGCCAAAGCGTTTGCGCAGTTTTGCAGGTACAACGATCGCGCCGCGTTTTCCGACTCTTGCCGATTGCATACTAACTTTCTCCGAATGTCTAAATATCAGGCTGTTTGATTATATATGATGCCTGACATTCAGGCAAATCCAAACAATCCACGAACTCCATTCTTGCCAGTGTCGCGTTTGCGCCGGGCCTCGCCCAGGCTTGGACAGCCGAGGCGGCCGTCTCCACATGAGCAGTGGTGGGACAATCCCCTACTTCGTCAGCGCGGCGTGCACGGCTTCATACGCCGGTTTCTTCCGGAAATCCGCATCCCAGAGCAAGGCCCATCCATATCCTTTGAAGAAACCTGGAATCCACGAGTACTTGTCGGTGAATCCCCAGGTCTGGATCAGCTTGCAGCTGGGCTGTTGTAGACAGAGACTGGTGATCTCGCCATAGAGGTGAGCTTGCGCCTGAAGTGACGCGGGGCTCGAGTCGGTGAGGCGCACGTCCATTTCCGTGATGTGCAGGTCGAGGCCAAGTTTGGCGAAGCGCTCCATATTCTTCGCGTAGGATGCCAGCTTTTTCGGCTCGTCGACCTTCAAAGTGACGTGCGTTTGGAAGCCGATTCCGTCCAGAGGCACGCCACGCTTTTTGAAATCTTTAGCCATGGCATAGATAGCGTCCGACTTCGCGTTTATTTCCTCCGCGTCGTAGTCGTTGTAAAACAGTTTCGCGTTCGGATCGGCAGCCCGCGCCCAGCGCAGCGCCTGCTCAATATATCCAGTGCCCGACCCAGCGCCGATGCCCGGCTGATCGTACCAGAGCGTGGAGCGCATGGAGCCGTCATCGTTGAAGGCCTCGTTGACCACATCCCACGCGTAAACTTCCGACGCGTAGTGCCGCAGCACGGTATTGATGTGGTCCTGAAGAATGCTAGCCATCTGTGCCGGAGTGTAACCGCCGCTGGTCAGCCAGTGCGGAACATTGTTATGCCACAGCAGCGTGTGTCCGCGCACCAGCATGTTGTGACTCACTGCAAACGCGACCAGCGCGTCGCCGCCGGTGAAGCTGTAGGGGTTCGGATCAGTGTTGGGTCGCGGATGGATCGACCCAAACTTCATTTCGTTCTCCGACTGAAGCTGGCTGAATTCCGAACCCAGGATAGCCGCATACTCTGGATCGCTGAGATGCGGAGAAGCAGCCGCAGCCCCGACGATCACGTTATGAGCCGCGCCAGCCTGGCGCAGCGTCGCGGAAGCCTGCGGCGCGGGCTGCGACGCCGGAGAACCGCCGTAGCCTTGCAGAATAAACGCGCACACAAATGCAAGGGCCGCGGCTGACGCAGAGAACACATGCAAGACGGAGACGACTTTGCGCGAACGCAAGTTGTGGATGCTCATGGGGACTGGAAATCATAGCATCGTGGTGCAATTTCTTTCAGACAAGCCACTGCTGCTAGACTATTCACAAAGCTTGGCTCCCACTCACCGCAAACCTTCGCAACCGCAGGCAACTCTGCTGACCAATATCGGACAGCTTCTCACCCTCCGTTCATCTTCGAGTAAGTCGGCCGGCCCGGGCTCCGGCAAGTCCGGTCCCCGCCGCGGCGCGGAACTCAGAGATCTCGGCATCATCGAGGACGGCGCCGTCCTGTGCCTCGGCAGGAAAATCACTTGTGTCGGCAAGATGAAGGATGCGCTGCGCGATCCCTGGCTGAAGAAACATCGCAAAGAGATTAATGAGATCGACTGCAAAGGCAAAGTTGTCCTGCCCGGATTCGTGGATTCGCACACGCACCCGGTTTTCGTCAGCCCCCGTCTGGTTGATTTCGAGAAGCGCATCGAAGGTGCGAGTTACGAAGAGATCGCCTCTGCCGGAGGCGGCATTCGGTCGAGCCTGGAGGACGTTCGCGCTGCAGGAAAGAGCACCCTCGCGGAAAAAGTTTTAGCCGCGCTGCGCGACATGCAGGCTTGCGGCACGACCACGGTCGAAGCCAAATCTGGCTACGGACTGACTGTCGCATCCGAAATCAAGTCGCTGGAGGCAATCCGCCTCGCAGCCTCCCAGTGGCCGGGAACTGTGATTTCGACCCTGCTTGGCGCCCATGTCGTCCCAAAAGAGTTTCAGGGTTGCTCACAAAAATATGTTGAGACCGTCTGTGTAGAGATGATCCCCGGGGCAGCGCGGCGGAAGCTCGCCCAGTTTGTGGATGTGTTCTGCGACCAGGGAGCGTTTTCGGCCGACGAAACCGAGCAGATTTTTGCGGCCGCGGTGCAGCACGGGTTACGGGTGAGGGCGCACGTGGGCCAGCTTTCCGAGACGCGGCTTTCGCCGTTCTTACGCTTCAGTCCCGCGTCGTTCGACCACATGGATCACGTTAACGAAGACGACATTGCTCAACTCGCAAACAGCGGCACGATCGTCACGCTGGTGCCCGGAGCAAATTATTTTCTGGGATTGAAAGACTATCCTAACGCACGCCGTCTGATTGACGCGGGCGTGCCCGTGGCCTTGGCCACGGACTACAATCCCGGCACGTCGCCGACCGTCAGTATGCCGATGGCAATGTCGCTGGCCTGCACGCACATGAAGATGACGCCGGCAGAGGCCGTCGCCGCGGCTACAATCAATGGGGCATGGGCGTTGCGTGTAGCGGAGAAGAAAGGCAGCATCGAGCCCGGCAAAGACGCTGATTTGGCGATATTCGCAGTCGATGACTATCGCGAGATTTCCTATTGGTTCGGCACCAACCATTGCGCCGCTATTGTGCTGAACGGCACAGTGTCTGGGACGGTCTGATCGCACAGGCCTGATTGCACCGGACTGATCGCGCAATGAACTTTTGCGGCAACCAGTCCGTATACAAGGTTTTGGTGTTAGTTGTTGTGTGCGTATTTGTTTAAAGTTTGTGGGCCACATTAGCTTGCAATCAATCGAACTGAATTTCCCGAAGGACTCGAATCAGAGACAATTCACTCAAGGAAAATCTATCTATGAAGAGAATTCTTACGTCAATGCTGTTCGCCTTGACGGCATTTTCGCTCGCAAGCGCGCAGCGGCTGCCCGAAGTCGCACGTCCGGAAAACTACAAACTGACCTTCACCCCCGATCTGGAGAAGGCTACGTTTCAGGGCGATGAAACCATCTCGCTCCGGGTGCTGAAGCCGACCTCGGAGATCACGCTGAACGCGATCGACATCGACTTCCAGGACGTCGCCATCACCAGCGGCGGCGCCACGCAGAAGGCCAAAGTCACACCGCTGAAAGAAAAAGAAATGGTCGTGCTCGCGGTAGGTAAGCCGCTTCGCGCCGGCCCCGCGTCCATCCACATCAGCTACACCGGCATCCTGAACAGCGAGATGCGTGGCCTGTATCTGGGCAAGGATGATCAGGGACGCAAGTATGCCGCCTCTCAGTTTGAAGCCACGGATGCTCGGCGCGCGTTTCCGTCGTTCGACGAACCCGAATACAAGGCTACGTTCGATATCACAGCCGTCGCCGACAAGGACCTGGTCGCAATTTCCAACCAGAAAGTGCTCTCCGACACTCCCGGTCCTGGCGACAAGCACGCCGTGACCTTCGCCACCACGGCAAAGATGTCCTCGTACCTGGCGGCGTTGGTGGTGGGCAACTTCGAATATATCGAGGGCGAAGCCGACGGCATTCCCATTCGCATTTACAGCACTCCCGGCAAAAAGGAGATGGGCAAATTCGCGCTCGAAACCGCCGAGCACGTCCTCGGCTACTACGACAAATATTTCGGCATCAAGTATCCCTATGGCAAGCTAGACCTGATCGGCCTGCCGGACTTCTCCGCCGGCGCCATGGAGAACACGGGCTGCATCACGTTCCGCGAAGTGATTCTGCTGATCGACGAGCAGCACGGCTCCATTGACTTGAAAAAGACGATCGCTTCCGTCATCGCTCACGAAATGGCTCACCAGTGGTTCGGCGACCTGGTCACCATGAAGTGGTGGGACGATATCTGGCTCAACGAAGGCTTTGCCACATGGATGTCGAGCAAACCCATCGAGGCTTGGCGGCCGGAGTGGAATTTCAATCTCGACGACGTCAACCAGGCTGGCAACACCATGAATGTGGATTCGCTGGCCAATACGCGTCCCATTCACCAGGCCGCCGAAACTCCTGCGGAAATTCTGGAACTGTTTGACGGCATCGCCTACGGCAAAGCCGCGGCAGTGCTCAGCATGCTGGAATCCTACCTCGGCGAAGACACATTCCGCGCCGGAGTGAATTCGTATATCAGCCAGCATCAATACGCCAATGCGACTGCGGACGACTTCTGGGAAGCGCAAGCCAAAACCTCGAAGAAGCCCGTGGACCGCATCATGCCTACCTTCGTGAAACAACCGGGGGTGCCCATTCTCGACGTGAAGGCGCAATGCTCCGGCGGAGCCACCAAAGTCACACTGCACCAGCAACGCTACTTCAGCGACCGCACCAAGTTTGAGTCGCCGAACGATCAGCTGTGGGAGATTCCCGTATGCCTGAAGGGTTCGGCTGGAGCGAGCGCGGAGAAATGCGAAGTCATCTCCAAGAGAGAAGAAACCGTCAGCCTGCCTGGCTGCTCCACATGGGTCTTGGCCAACGCGAATGCCAAAGGATACTATCGCGCCGGCTATCAGCCCGAAATGGTGAAGGACCTGGCCACTGACGCCGAAACCAAACTCACCCCCGCGGAACGAATTTCCCTGCAAGCCGACATCTGGGCGTCGGTGCGCGTAGGCCGTGAGCCGATTGGCGACTACCTGGCTCTCGCGCAAGGACTGCAGGCCGACCGTAATCGCGCGGTTCTGGAGGGCGAGTTGGGACGGCTGAACTATATCGGCCAATACCTGGTCACCGACAGCGACCGCGAATCCTTCCGCGCCTGGCTGCGCCAGCTTTTGACCCCGGCCTTCATGGAAGTCGGCTGGGAGCCCAAGCCGGGTGAAAGCGATGAGCAGAAAACCCTGCGCGGCCGGCTGTTCAACGCGCTGGGCTACGACGCTCGCGATTCGCAAGTGCTCGCCCAGGCCCGCATCATTTCCGACAAATTCCTGGCCGACCCCACTTCGGTTGACCGGCAACTTGCCGGCGGAGCCTTAATGCTGGCCGCTCTGAACGGCGATGAAGAGTTCTACGACAGAATCATGGTCGCGCTCAAAAACGCCAAGGCGCCGGAAGATTATTACGGCTACCTCTTTACCCTGCCCCAGTTCGCCGATACCAAGCTGCTGCAGCGGACTTTGGATTTCGCCGTCTCTCCCGATGTTCGGTCTCAGGACGCACTGCGACTTATCTCCGGGGTGATGCAGAATCCGGCGGGTGAGAAACTGGCCTGGGACTTCATCCAGTCGCATTGGGATGCGGTCGCGAAAGCCGGCGGCCCCTTTGCGAGCGCGCAGGTTGTAGGCGCAACCGGCGTTTTCTGCGATGCCGGAATGCGCGATCAAGTGACGGATTTCTTCGCCGCTCACAAGATCGCCGCCGCCGAGCGCACCTTCCGGCAATCGATCGAACGCATCAACAATTGCGTCGACCTGAAATCCCGGGAGCAACCCCTGTTGTCGTCTTGGCTGGGAGAGCACGGCGCCGCCGGGGCACACTAATCGACGGCGCGAATGCAGTTCGACAAACAAATCAACAATAAGGCCCGGGATTCCTCCCGGGCCATTTTCATTCTAGCAAGCGGTCATCCGCACCACCGCACCACACAATCATTTCACCACGGAGTCACAGTGACAGGGCCGCAGAGGAATCCAACATCCTGAAACAATCCCGTACGAGCGCGCATTTTAGGCCTTTACAAATTTGAAGCTTTTCTCCGTGCTTCCGTGTCTCCGTGGTGAATGACTTTCTGCTTGAGCGTAATTCACCCCGAAGCCCCGTTGAGGGAATCCCCCAGCGTTGCTATAATCGAAAACGTTCCGCACGCGCCCGGCATCGGACCTGTTGCATCTATCCCGCCTACAGCCAGCGTGAAGAGAACAATCCTCGCAGCCCGCAGCGCGCAGAGCGGGTTTCGAAACGTGGCCAGGTAGCTCAGGTGGTAGAGCGCAGCCCTGAAAAGGCTGGCGTCGGCGGTTCAACTCCGTCCCTGGCCACCATCATTCCAAAGAACTTCGGCGTTCTTGCTCATTTTCTTCAGCCCAAGGTTCAGCCCAAGACACCTCACTGAATCGCCTCCGTGAGCAGGTGAGCCTTGTCTCCGAGCAGCAATGCCAGGAACTTGCCTTGTGCTTCGAGCCTCGATTCCTGATCCGACTGCGCATACAGCTGCATTGTTGTCCTG
>JBAUAN010000081.1:0-5041 GCA_049675725.1 Candidatus Sulfotelmatobacter sp.
GTATGAGCAATCCAAATGTCTTCTTGCTTTTCCCGCTTCTTGCGTGTCCCCATCGCCATACGCGCATTCTACGAATCCTACCTGTGGATCCTTCAAACTCTTTTGCTTACGCATCCGGACTTACACCCCGGACTGCTAGCAGAGACTTCTACTCTCGTTGCCAAATCGTCAGTTGTTTTGGGTCGCGAACTCGACGAAGAGAAGAGCCGGGAGCCAACTGATCCGCGCATTCGCTGTCCGCTCCGCGCGGCTGGTCACCCCGCAAGGAAGACCACTGGTTCTGCGAGTGCGGTCATTCTTGGAATACCTTTGATACGGGAGGCATCTGCCCGGCTTGCCTCCACCAGTGGACTGAAACCCAGTGTCTCTCGTGCAGTCGATGGTCGTTGCATTCGAATTGGTATTCGAAGTGATTCGGCGTGTTACGCCCTCGTTCCCACGCCCTCTAGTCCGCGTTTCAGTGGTCTGTCAGGCATAATGGCTGTTCGGCCATGCTCCTGACAATTACTAATACGAAGGCTCCGGCAACCGATTTGGGTTACCTACTTCATAAGAACCCAAATCGCCTGCAATCGTTCGAGCTATCTTTCGGGAAAGCGCACGTCTTTTATCCCGAAGCGACCAATGATCGCTGTACGGCTGCGCTCCTGCTCGATGTTGATCCGGTCGGGCTGGTTCGAACACGCCGAGGGCCTTCGGGCGAAGGCGGGATGCTGGATCAGTACGTCAACGACCGCCCCTACGTGGCTTCGTCTTTCATGAGCGTCGCCATCGCTCGGATATTCAATTCCGCTCTGGCAGGCACTAGCAAGGGTCGTCCGGAACTCGCAAACACGCCGTTGCCGCTCTCGGCGCGTATCGCGGTATTGCCCTGCCGTGGCGGTGAGGTTTTCTTGCGCCGTTTGTTTGAGCCACTTGGTTATCAGGTCAAGGCTGAGCATCACCCGCTCGATGAGAAGTTTCCTGAGTGGGGTGAAAGCTCCTACTACACCGTCGAGATCACCAAGCAGGTTTCTTTGCAGGATTTGCTCACACATCTCTACGTTCTGATTCCAGTACTAGATGCGGACAAGCACTACTGGGTTGGAAAAGACGAGGTTGAAAAACTGCTTCGGCACGGCGAGGGATGGCTACAGTCGCACCCTGAGCGCGAGGCAATCGTAAGCCGCTACCTACGCGGATTCCGAAAACTGACAAGGGAAGCACTGGCGCGACTCACTGAGGATGAATCCCTCGACCCCGATGCGGAGCAGGAAACGAAGGAGGAACAGGAACAAGCAATTGAAGCTCCCATTCGTCTCCACGATGCCCGACTCCAGCAGGTCGCTTCGGAACTCAAGACGAACGGGGCTAAGCGCGTCCTCGATCTCGGCTGTGGTGAGGGAAAGCTAATCCGCGAATTGCTGAAGGACAAACAGTTCGAGGAGATCGTCGGAATGGATGTGTCATACCGGAGCCTCGAAGTAGCCGCCGAACGGCTCCACCTAGAGACCCTGCCGCCGAAGCAGAAGGAACGAATAAAGCTGATTCAGGGGTCGCTCATGTATCGGGACAAAAGACTGGCAGGATTCGACGCCGCTGCCATTGTCGAGGTCATCGAGCACCTTGATGAGCCCCGGCTGACGGCGTTCGAGCGAGTGCTGTTCGAGTTTGCCCATCCGCAAACGGCGGTGCTGACGACCCCAAATGCCGAGTACAACGTGAAGTTCGATACTCTGCCCGCTGGACAGTTTCGCCATCGCGATCATCGCTTCGAGTGGACACGCGAGCAGTTCCAAAGCTGGGCAACAGGAATCAGCAAGAGATTCGGGTACAAGGTAGAGTTCAAGCCCGTGGGTGACGAGGATCAGGGGGTCGGAGCACCGACGCAGATGGGGGTCTTCCGGCTATGAAGATCACTGTGCCCGAACTCTCTCTAGTCTTGCTCGTCGGGCCTTCCGGCTGTGGGAAATCCACGTTTGCCCGCCAGCATTTCAAACCCACAGAGGTCTTGTCCTCCGACTACTGTCGCGGCCTCGTCTCTGACAATGAGAACGACCAAACGGCGACGAAAGAGGCTTTTGAAGTTCTCCATTTCATTGCGCGGAAGCGTTTGGCAGCCGGACGATTGACCGTCATCGACGCCACGAACGTTCAGCCAGACTCGCGGAAGCCCCTCGTGGCTCTGGCCCGCGAGTTCCATGTAATGCCGATTGCCATCGTCTTTGATTTCTCGGAAAAGCTCTGCCATGAGCGGAACCGGAATCGCCCCAACCGCGACTTCGGCCCACACGTTGTTCGCAATCAGTCGCAGCAGCTACGCCGTTCAATTCGAGGGCTGGAGCGGGAGGGATTTAGGGGCGTTCATGTTTTCAAGACTCCTGAGGAACTGGAGGGACTCGAAATCGAACGGCAGCCGATGTGGACAAATCGACGGAGCGAACATGGCCCGTTCGACATCATCGGCGACGTGCACGGATGTCTCGACGAGCTACAGGAATTGCTCCTGATGCTCGGCTATTCCGTCGATAAGAATGGCGACGGGTGCCGGGTTACAGCGCCCGAAGGCCGCAAGGCGATCTTCCTCGGTGATCTCGTTGATCGTGGGCCGAAAATTCCTGAAGTTTTGAAACTCGTGATGAGTATGGTTGAAGCGGGGACGGCACTCTGTTTGCCCGGCAACCATGACATGAAGCTGCTCCAGAAGTTACGCGGCAAGGATGTAAAGATCGCCCATGGACTTGCCGACTCGATTGCTCAGCTTGAGGTTGAGACTCCCGAATTCAAACGCGGTGTGTCTGATTTCCTCGATGGCCTCATTAGTCATTATGTCCTCGATGAGGGAAAGCTGGTCGTAGCCCACGCTGGGATGAAGGAAGAGATGCAGGGGCGCGGTTCTGGAGCTATTCGCTCGTTCGCTCTTTTCGGTGAAACCACAGGAGAAACGGATGAATTCGGGCTCCCGGTTCGCTACAACTGGGCGGCGGATTATCGCGGGAAAGCGTCCGTTGTGTACGGGCACACTCCAATCGCCGAGCCACAGTGGTTGAACAAAACGGTGAACATCGACACCGGATGTGTGTTCGGAGGCAAATTAACCGCGCTTCGTTACCCTGAAAAGGAATTCGTTTCGGTAGCAGCGCATCGGACGTATTACGAACCCGTGAAGCCCTTGCCGTCCGCCCAAACGACGACTGCTCTGTCGCAGCAGCACCAGCAAGATGATGTCCTCGACATCGACGATGTCATCGGAAAACGGATTGTCGAAACGCGGCTCCACGGGAATCTTACCGTCCGAGAAGAAAATGCCATCGCTGCACTGGAAGTGATGAGCCGATTCGCCACGAATCCAAAGTGGCTGATCTACCTGCCGCCAACAATGTCTCCGAGTGAGACTACCAAGCAGGCAGGCTTGTTGGAGCACGCTGCTGAGGCGTTTGCGTACTACCAGAAAGAGCACGCCGTGGAGGTCGTCTGCGAGCAGAAACACATGGGTTCGAGGGCTGTTGTGATCGTCTGCCGCGACCGGGATGCGGCGTTGCGTCGATTCGGGGTCGAACAGGACGAGATTGGCGTCTGCTATACGAGGACGGGCAGGCGGTTCTTCAATGACCGTGCTTTGGAGAAGGAATTCCTCAGTCGTGTTCAAACGGCGGTTTCCACATCCGGACTGTGGGATGAGCTTGCAACCGATTGGCTGTGCCTCGACTGCGAACTGATGCCGTGGTCGTCGAAGGCGCAGGACTTGCTTCGCCAGCAGTACGCTCCGGCTGGCGCGGCGGCTCGCGCTGGTCTCGCAGCCTCGATAGCTGCATTGCGGACAACCAGCAAGCATGTGCCAGAAGCCTCCGAACTAGTTGGACGATTCGAAGAACGCCAGACGATGGCGGAACACTACATCGATGCTTACCGCCGCTACTGCTGGTCGGTTCACTCGTTGGAAGACCTTGAGCTTGCGCCCTTTCATCTGTTGGCAAGCGAAGGCGCGGTGCACTCGGATAAAAACCACGTGTGGCACATGACGACGCTGGCTCGCCTGTGTGCTGCTGACGCGGGGCTCCTTCTGGCGACACCTTACAAAGTTCTTAATTTGAGCGACGACCGCAGTCTACAGGAAGGCATTGCGTGGTGGGAAGAACTGACCGCTTCAGGAGGCGAGGGGATGGTCGTAAAGCCATCTCAGTTCGTTGGTAGAAATCGACGGGGATTGATCCAGCCAGCCATAAAATGCCGTGGGCGGGAATACCTGCGTATCATCTATGGGCCGGAATACACCGCTCCTGAGCATCTCGAACGGCTCCGAGCCAGAGGTCTCGGCACCAAGCGTTCATTGGCTCTACGCGAGTTTGCTTTAGGGTTAGAAGCGTTGCATCGTTTCGTCGAGCGTGAACCGCTCCGACGTGTCCACGAATGCGTGTTCGGCGTGTTGGCTTTGGAAAGCGAACCCGTTGATCCCAGACTTTGAGGAGCAAAATGGCAACCCCAAAACTAACGCCTGACCAAATTGCTCAAGTCTCTGAACTTGTCGCCGGGTACATTTCGGCACAGCGCGAGAAATATGCGCCTCGCGCTGTCCCGCTGTCCGCACAACATCGAACGCCTTTGGAACCATTCTTTGCGCGAGAGGTTATCGACAGTGTCCACGTGCTTGTGCTCGAAGGCGAGCGAGTGCCAAACCCGGACTTTTATCCGATGCTGCGCGATCTGGGATTCAACAACCTGCCTGACCAATCCGCGATGGGCGCAGTTACTTTCTGCGATGTTGTAGTTTCACACGAGCGATTCACGGCTGGTCTTTTATTTCACGAACTCGTGCACGTAGAGCAGTATCGGCAGCTTGGCATTCCGCGCTTCTCCGAGCTTTACGTTCGCGGATTCCTGAATGGCGGCAGCTACGAGGCGATTCCATTGGAAGTGAATGCGTACACGCTGGAAGACCGCTTTCGGCGTGACCCACGTCGAACATTTTCGGTTCAGGCAGAAGTCGGGCAATGGCTTGCAGAAGGGAGACTCTGATGGATCAATCTCAGCGTGGACGGCCTTTAGCTATCGACCATAAGGC
>JBAUAN010000082.1:0-59205 GCA_049675725.1 Candidatus Sulfotelmatobacter sp.
TGGTTGCGGGGGGTGGATTTGAACCACCGACCTTTGGGTTATGAGCCCAACGAGCTACCAGACTGCTCCACCCCGCACTTCGATCATAGCAACGGCTACGAACATCGTCAAACTGGAACAACCTGCCGATGAAAAACTGGCGGACCGTGCCGGACAGCATCGGCGTTTGTTGGCCGATCAAGAGAACGTTGCAGACGGCTTCGGGCTCCCATTCGCGTCGCTGCGATTGCATCGAAGAGCGGCGCACCCTCTCGTCGCCTCGGGGCATCCAACGGCACAGTAGGCCAGCCGGGTAAAGTACACGAGCCGGATAAACGAGCGAAGACTTTCGGGCGGTGTCGCGTGACCGCGATTCGTGCAGATGTGCTCCAGCCGAAGCAGTAGTTTCGGCCAATCTGGCGAAAAAGCTCAGATACCCCTGCTTGCGGATTGCGTACTGGGTCTAGAATTCAAGGAAGACTACGGAGGAATAAACATGACCGAGAGGAAAGCTTCGACGCGTCAAAGTGTAATCAGCGCTGAACCGCGTTTTCATCAACGCGGCGCAGAGCTGCAGGCGTACGGCACGGTTTCTCACATGCAACCGCTGGAACTCGAAGAACCGGTGCGGCTGGAAATGACTGAGCAACTCAACCTGTTGCTCGCTGACACCATGACCTTGCGTGATTTGTATAAGAAATCGCACTGGCAAGTGTCGGGCGCCACGTTTTACCAACTCCATCTTCTCTTCGACAAGCATTATGAAGAGCAAGTCGAGATCGTGGACGCGATTGCGGAACGCATCCAATTACTGGGCGGCGTCTCGTTGGCCATGGCTCCGGATGTGGCCGAGACGACTCGTATCGAGCGTCCCCCGCGAGGCAGGGAAGAGGTTCCCGTTCAGATTTCACGACTGCTGGACGCGCATCAGATTCTGATTCGCCATAGCCGCACGCTGGCGCGTCTTGCATCTCAACTCGGCGATGACGGCACTAATGACCTGGTCGTGAGCAACGTGCTGCGACCCAACGAACTGCAATCCTGGTTCCTGAGCGAGCATCTTGTCGATGCTCCTCTGGTGCGGGCGGAAGATCCGCGACTCCGGAACGTCGGGTAACACACGCGCGCGAACACCGCGACGACACAAAAAGGGCCCGGCGAATCCGGGCCCTTCTTTTCTGAAGGCCAGTCAGTTTAAAATCGCCACCAAACAATCTGGGCAGCGGCTTACTTCGGGGAGCTGGCCTTGATGTTGTCGTGGTCGTAATATTCATACGCAGACATCGGTTTCTCGCCACCTTTTTTCCAGACGCGCGAATCTTCCGGAAGTTTACCCAATACCCGGGCCATCTCCCGGATGTGCATGGCCACGGTTCCGCAACATGCGCCGATGAAGTTGATTCCCATATCGTGCGCCTGCAGCGCGTAATCCGCCATCTCCTTGCGCGTGAGTTGCAAAGGATCGAGCGCGTAGGGAAACTCGGGCAGACTGGTGAAATCAGGTTTGTCCACCGGAGTGCGATACGCGACCGGCTGACACGCCAAGTATCCTGGCACCGCTTTGCGCATCTGTTCCATCGGGCCCAGAATGTGCTGCGGTGGACGCAGGCAATTCATGCCGACAATGTCGGCGCCGGCGTCGAACAGAGCTTTGGCAGCATCGGCTGCAGTCTTGCCCTCGGCAGTCTCATCTTTATTTTCAAAGCAGATCGTGACCATTGCGGGCAAGCCAGTTTTCTTGGCGCGCTCCACGGCGATGAGTGCTTCTCCCAACCAGGAAAACGTCTCACCGATAATGAAGTCCACGCCTTCGTCGACCTGCACGGCAAGTTGTTCGTCGAAAGTCTTGCGGACTCGATCGGCGGACGACGGGCTGTCAGGTTCGTACATCCACGTCAGGCTAAGGTTTCCTGCGACCAGGCAGCGTTCGCCGGCAACCTCGCGCGCAATGCGAACCGCAGTTCGATTCAGCTCATCGATGCGGTTCTCCAGGCCGACTGTCGCCAACTTATCGCGGCTGGCATAGAACGTAAGCGCCTGCAGCACTTCCGCTCCCGCCTCGCGAAATTCCACGTGCAGTTCGCGCAGGGCCTCAGGATGCGTCAGCACAACTTCCGGAGTGAACGGTCCGGCGCGTACCCAGCCGCGTTTTTCCAGCTCCAACAGATATCCACCGTCGCCGAGAACGGGGCCTTCCTTCAGCCGTTCGAGAATGCCTTTTGTTTTCATGTCGTTTGCTCCTGACAATTCCATTTCCGAATGGTTGCTCGTAAAGTCTCAGCCGCTAATTCTCCCGGCGATGTCGGACCTAATTGAATCTCCCTTTTTTCCAATCGCGCAGGGCCTGGTGCGCCGCATTTCGTCCCGGTGCTCCCGTTACGCCGCCGCCGGGATGCGCCCCTGCACCGCATAGATAAAGCCCATCGACGGGCGTCCGATACTGCGCCCAGCCCGGCACAGGACGCATGAAGAAGAGTTGTTCCAGGCGCAGATCGCCGTGGAAAATATTTCCTTCGGTCAAGCCATAAGTGCGTTCCAAGTCAAGCGGGGTTAACACCTGCCGCGCCACAATTGCGCCCGGAACGTTGGGAGCGTATTCAGCAATCTTCTTGACCACTCGGTCACCCAGCAATTCCCGCTTATCGTCCCAATTACCCTCGCGCAGATGATAAGGAACGTACTGCACAAAGCAGGTCAGGATGTGCTTTCCCGCCGGCGCCAGCGAATCGTCGGCATTGGATGAAACCACGCAATCCACCCAAAGTTCTTCGGGGACCTCGCCAAACTTGGCGATGTCATAACATCGCTCGGCAAACTCAAGCGAAGGCACCAGCGTGTAGAACGTGCGCTCCAGAGGCGTGGCTTGCGGGGAAGTCCCGGTGAAGCGAGGTTCCTCGGCCAGCACCATGTTCACTTTCGCGCACGGGCCTTGCATCTTGATGCCTTGAATCGCCGACCGGAAATCGCCGGGCAGGTCCGCCGCCGCCACTAGACCCAGAAAAGTTCGCTTGGGGTCAGCATTTGATAGAACCATGCGTGCGCGTAACTCAGTGCCGTCCTCCAGCACCACGGCGTGAGCGCGGCCGTTGCGGACGTCAATTCGCGAGACTGAGGCGGACGTTCGAATCTCGGCCCCAAGCCTGCGTCCGGCCGCAGCCAGCGCTTGTGTGATCGACCCCATGCCGCCCATCACATGTCCGTAGAAGCCTTGCAACTCATGCTCTCCGCCGCTGAGCAGATGAAAAAGCAATCCGATCGCAGTGCCCGGCTGGTAAGGTCCGCCATGCTTGCCATAAACGTTGTTGGCAAGAAACATGGTCTTTATTTTTTCCGAGTCGTAGTTATTGTCGAGGAATTCTCCCAGGCTTCCAGTCAGGAATGAGACGAGTTGCGCAACCTCCGCATTCGAGATTCCGCGGAAGCGCCGGCCGGTGCGAAACAAACTCATCCAGCCTTTCAGAGAAGAGGCGTCGAGCTCGGGCGGAGGTTCCATGAAGAACGGCTGCAAATAGCGCGCCAGTTTCTTGAGCTGATCATCCACCTGCACGAAGCGGGCAGCATCTTTCGGGGAAATCTTAGCGAACTCTTGCCGAGCCCGTTCCCGCTCCGCCCACCAGGGAACGACATGACCATCGGGGAAGGGAACCTGGATTGCAGGGTCACACGGAATCATGCGCAGCCCGTGATCGGCCAGGCGCAGTTCGGAAATCACCTCCGGACGCATCATGCTGGCAATGTAAGATGTGGTGGAGACGCGGCAGCCCGGCGCGATCTCTTCGGTGACGCAGCATCCGCCGACGATTTCCCGGCGCTCGAGCACGAGCACGGAAAGTCCAGCGCGCGCGAGATAAGCCGCGGCGGTCAATCCGTTGTGTCCGGCGCCGACTACGATCGCATTGTAGAGCTGATTTGTGGTTCGAATTGTGTTATGACCTATGGTCACTGCGTGTACTCGTGAACTTGATCACATTACTGGAAGCGTCAATGAAAATGAAGTTGAAGTTTGTTACTGTCTTCGATATGCTTCTATGACTTAAAGTCACCTTTATGTCAGGAATCGCCAGCAATCGAGTAACCCCGCCGCTCTACCAGGCTGCCACACCAGCCCGCCCACGCTCCGACGCCAAGCGAGGCCGCATCGTCGAAGCTGCGATGCAGCATTTCGCCGAGCACGGCTATCACGCGGCACGCGTGGGCGATATCGCTGCGGGTCTTGGAATCGCCAAGGGTTCGGTTTTCCAACATTTTGGTAGCAAGGATGGTTTGTTCTTCGAGGTCTACAAACGGGCGGTCCGCTCCTTTCCTAAGTATCTGGATGCGCCCCCGGAAGTTCGCGCCGGTGGCTTCTTTACTGTGTTGCATTATTGGCTCACGCGCACTGAGCACCTTTTGCGCGAGGATTGGATTCCTTACCGCATCGCCTTGTTGGGAAACTATGGGACCGATCTGAATCTGCGGCGCGAAATTAATCGCTTCCTGATCACAGAAGATCCTTACGGCACGGTCTCATTTGTGCGCTTCGGTTTGGATCGCCGCGAACTGCGTAAAGACATGGATGTGGAAATGATTGTTTCAATATTGGATTGGACCATGGAACGCTTTCAGGATGCGCTGTTGACCGCCGAACTAGATCCGGGATTATTTCGCCGTCAAGGGGACCTTGCCGAGAAGAAAGAAGCTAGAATTCAGCAGTTTCTGTCCGTGTTGCAACGTGCGATGGGCGTGGTGCCGGCTAACGCTTCACGCGTCGAGGCCGTCACGGACGCCTCGGCCAAAGTGCCGTCTGCTCGACGACTCCGGCAAAAGCACGTTGGAAAAGTGATAGCAAGAACGAATCGAGCATAGACCATGCCAGTTTCAGTCGAGAACATTCTCGCCAGGTACGACGACCGCGCGCCTCTCTCCGAGGCGTCCACCATTCCGGCGCCCTGGTATATCGATCCACGCATTGCGGAACTTGAACGTCTGCAGGTATTCAGCAAGACGTGGCAACTTGTAGCGCGAACCGAGCAGGTTGCGGTGGATGGCAGGTTTGTCGCGACCACACTGGCGGGAGAGCCCATCTTGATCGTTCGCGGCAGTGATGGTGAACTACGCGGGTTCTATAACGTTTGTCGTCATCATGCGGCTGCCGTCGTGACTCAGCCGTGCGGGCAGGCTGCGATCTTGCAATGTCCATATCATGGCTGGAAGTACGGTCTGGATGGATCGCTGAAAGGCATGCCCGAATTCGATGGCGTCCAGAATTTTGACCGTGCCCGGAATAGCCTCGTTCCCATCCGGGTTGAGACTTGGGAATGTTTTGTGTTCGTGAACCTCGATCCTCAGGCCGCGCCGTTGGAGCAGTTCCTAGGGGGGCTAGTCACGCGAGTCGCTCCTCTCGCCATCAGCAAGCTTCACTTCTTCGATCGCCGCACATTCAACATCCATTGCAACTGGAAGGTATTTGTCGATAACTATCTCGACGGTGGCTACCACGTGCCGCACCTGCATAAAGGCCTGAATTCCGTGCTCGATTACAAGCAATACACGATCGAGAACGAAGACCGTTACTGTTTGCAGTCGAGTCCAATGGTTTCCTCGGACGAAGACGCCGCCACCGGTGCCACGCGCAAGGGTGACCGCGCCTGGTATTTCTGGCAATATCCCAACCTGATGATCAACTGCTACGAGGGATACATGGACACAAACTATGTGATCCCAGTTGACGCTGATCATTGCAGCGTCATTTTTGACTTCTACTTCGGCGATGTGAGCGATTCGAGCCGCGCGTACAACACGGCGTCGGTCGATGTGGGGAACCGCGTACAGGAGGAGGATCTAGGTATTTGCGAAGACGTGCAGCGTGGATTGAAGTCTCGAGCCTACGGCGCGGGACGTCTCTCGGTTCGCCGCGAAGCCGGCGAACAGCTGTTTCACCGTTTGTTGGCAGCCGATTTAAGAAGCAACTCGACCCCGTCGACACTGGCCGCCGACTGACCCAGAAAAACATGAAGAAAATTCTTCTTTTCAATGCTGCTGTGTTTTTTCTGGCTGCAGCTGCCGCGGCGCAGGTCACAGCCATTCGAACAGGAAAGCTGATCGACACTGACACCGGCGCAGTCCTCACCGATCAAGTCATCCTGGTGCGTGAGGGCAAGATCGAGAAGGTCGGGAAGGAGAAAGAGATTCAGATTCCCTCCGATGCGCAAATCATCGACCTCAGCAAAATGATGGTCCTGCCCGGCCTTATCGATTGCCATACCCATCTGGCCGATGGAGCCCGCAGCGGCGAACCGATGGGCGTGTTCGCAAAAACGGCGGCGCAAGTTGCGCTCGAGTCGGTGCCGAATGCGCGAGCCATGCTGGAATCGGGATTCACCACGGTGCGCGATGTGGGAACCTACCGTGCTCTCGGCGATATTGCCTTGCGAGATGCCATCAACCGCGGTGACATCATCGGTCCGCACATGTTTGTCGCCGGCGCTTACCTGACCATCACTGGCGGCGCCGGGGCCGCGACCGGCCTTGCGCCCGACATCACGCTGCCCTGGGACCTTCACTACGGAGAAGCTGACAGTCCATGGGAGGTGCGAAAAGTGGTTCGCAAGCTTGCGCACGACGGTGTGGATCACATCAAACTTCTGTCCAGCGGGGCGGTGCTTACCCACGGCAGCAATCCCCACTCGCAGGAGTTCACTCCGGAAGAGTTGCAGGCCGCTGTTGACGAGGCGAGCCACTTTGGGCTGCGTGTGGAAGCTCACGCTCACTCACCCGAGGGAATCAAGAACGCCATTCGCGCAGGCGTGGCTTCGGTGGAGCATGCCAGCATGATCGACGACGAGGGGATCGCGTTAGCCAAGCAGCACGGCACATATCTTGACATGGATATTTACGACGAAGAATGCATTCAGGAAGACGGGAAGGCGGGAAAGGTTCCCAAAGATTTTCTCGAGCACGACGCCCAGCTTGGCCAGATTCAGCGCGACAATTTCCGTAAGGCCGTGGACGCCGGCGCGAAAATGTCGTTCGGCACTGATGCCGGTGTCTGTGCTTACGGTACCAGCGGCAAGCAATTTGCCTTTATGGTGAAGTACGGCATGACGCCGATGCAGGCCATTCAGGCCGCAACTCACAACGCCGCCGATCTTTTGGGCCACGCCGATGAGTTCGGCTCGATCAAGCCGGGGAAACATGCCGACATCATCGCCGTGACCGGCGATCCGCTGACGGACATCCATCTGCTGGAGAACGTACAGTTCGTAATGAAAGACGGCAAAGTATATAAGCAATAACCATAGGGCGCTGCTTCCAACGTCTCGGTCGAAAACTACTGATGATCCCGCGGAATCGTTTCCTGCCACGTTTTCGACTTGATCATTTGGCCATCCTTCAATAGTTCTCGCGTGTATTTGTAATAGAAATTCTTCTGATCGGTCGTAACCAGAAGATGTCCGCGCCAAATCAGCGTGCGTCCCTTCAAAGTGAAGATGCTTTCCGCCTCACCGCGGACCGAGCAAGCCTCGGGATGCGCGTCATCCGCGTCGTAAGTCAGGTTCTCAAAGTCATCCTGTTTTCCCCAGGGATATTCGTATCCATCCTTGCCCTTCCAGTGCACGGTAGATTTCTGGCGAGCTTCGTCGCGCTCCACGGTCCATTCGCCGGGCCAGGGGAAGCCTTCACTCTTGATGTCGGTGCGCTCTTCGGAAGGTTCCGGCGGCGAGAATGCTGGCGGAATTGCACCATGCACCGGGACCACAGGCAGCGTCAGCCTGGAACCGTCATTCCCTCCAAGTTCCAGAGAAGTGGTCATGGCATACGGTGTCGGCAGCATCATCGGCCACAGGGCATTCGAAATCGCGACGCGGATGCGGTGACCCTTGGGAAAAATCCACGACGTCAAATGCATCTCAATATCGAGTGGATAGACTTTCCCAGGTTCCAGATCGCGCGGTTCACTCATCGAATCGCGTTGTGCGCCATTCAGTCCCGCGCCGGTGATTTGCGTGACCGTACCGTCGGGCGCAACATCCGAAAGCCGTGCAAACCAGTCGGCCAGTGGAGCGCTGGCGGAGGCTCGCAAGCGCGCCCGCGGACGTCCCAGAATCGCGACCTCATCCTGCAGCGGAGCGGAATCATAGACCAGGCTGAATGCGTCTACCGGTCGCGGGTCGCTCAACAGTTCTCCCCACCAGAATCCAGCTTCTACGCCAACCGACGGAATATACTTCAACTCGTGCTTATCTGGAGTGGCCGCAGACTCCGCGAGCGTGTGATTCGCTTGCATAAACAATGTCGTGCTTGTTGCATCCGGCGGCGGCCATGCGTCCTCACGGCGCCACTCCCCGGGAACGGTCTGCAAGTTTGGATTCGGCGGGTGCCAGTGTTGCATATAGATGACAAGCCTGGGGTCGCGCTCCACGCCGGTGTCGCGGCCTTTGAGCCAGTGATCGAACCAGCGCACCGCCTGGTCGCGCCACTCGATTTGCGGACCGAAGTCCGGTTCGTTCGGGAAAGAGTGATTCCAGGGGCCGACGATGGCTTTGATCGGAGCTTTGGACTTCGTGAGCATATCGGGGACGTTGTCGCGGTAGCCGTCTTGCAGGCCGCCAATCAGAAAACTCGGAATCGTAATCTCGCTCAGCGGCCGCACACGGCCCCGCCAAAACGGCCCATCGTGTTGGTGATTGAGATAAAGTAACGACCACGGCGGCGAATCAAAGCGCGGCCCAAGAGTTTTCTCGTCGAGCGAGTAATCGGGAGCGCCCACCCAGCCTTCGGCCATATCCATGTTCAACTCGAATTCGTCGATGTGCGCGATGCCATCCACGTAGTGAACATCGTCGTGAAAAAGTTCGGCGGTTGCGTGGATTGCAATAATCGCTTTCAATGCCGGAGGATGCCGCATCGCCATCTGCAGCGCCGTGAACCCGCCCCAGGATATGCCGAACATGCCCACGTTCCCGTTCGACCAACTCTGGTGGGCCAGCCAGTCGATGATCTGCTCGCCGTCAACTTGCTCTTGTTCGGAATATTCGCGCTCCGGTGGCACTCCTTCGCTTGCGCCGAAGCCGCGAATATCCACACGCACGCTGACGTATCCGCGCCGCGCGAAATATGTATGTTTGGGGTAATCGCCCGCCGCAGTGCCATCATCTTTGCGATAGGGCAGGTATTCGAGCAGAGCGGGGAACTTCTCCGTCGGCTTTGCGCCGTCGGGCATGTAGAGGGTCGCGGCCAAACGGACGCCATCCTTCATGGGAATCCACGCCTGCTCCATGCGCACGCCGTAAGTTGGCGGTGTGGGCGGCTCGCTTGCAGAAACTTCGTACGCAGAAACACACAGAAGAAAACCGCAAAGAGGAGAAATGTACAACACGAGCCGGCGAAACCAGGCGGCCATTGTTCTTGCCAAAGAGATCTCCAGAAAAGTGCAGGGTCCACTAATCACAAATCATTCTGCGGGTCCTGCTCGCGGCGCAGCGCGCGCAGATCGATTCCCAGCTGTTCCGCCTTCTTATACAGGTGGCTGCGTTCCAGGCCAAGCGATTTCGCCGCCTCACTCACGTTATGCTGACTGCGCTTCAACTCTGCCAGAATCACTTCGCGCTCAAAGGACTGCACGCGACCGGCAAGCGGGCCAGAAGAAGCCATGACGCCGGGCAATGCGCTGCCACCAGTCTTGGGAAGAGCCAGTTGCACCGTGGCCAGATCCACTTCGCCATCAGTCGAGAGCAACATCAGCCGCTCCACCATATTGCGCAGTTCACGCACGTTGCCCGGCCAGGAATAGGCCTGCAGGGCTTGCATAGCCTCGGGAACAAACGGAATCGGCTTCCACCCGTTCTGCACGCTCACTTGCCCTGCAAAATGTTCGACCAGCGCTGGAATGTCGTCCCGTCGTTCTCGCAATGGCGGCAGAACCAGCGGGAAAACGTAAACCCGATGAAACAAATCCTGCCGGAACTTGTCCTCGCGCACTCTTGCTTCCAGGTCGCGATGGGTCGCCACTAAAACTCGAACATCCACGGCCACCGGCTTATCGCCGCCGATGCGCTCCACTTCTCCTTCTTCCAGAACTCGCAACAGCTTGGCCTGCATGTGCAGTGGCATGTCGCCGATCTCATCCAGAAAAATCGTCCCGCGATCGGCTTGCTCAAACTTGCCGATGTGCCGTCCCGCCGCGCCAGTGAACGAACCTTTTTCGTGCCCAAAGAGTTCTGACTCAATCAGCTCCGCCGGTACTGCCGCGCAATTCAAAGTTACAAACGGTCCACCGGCACGAGCGCTTTTTTCATGGATGGTTCGTGCCACCAACTCTTTCCCAGTCCCCGTTTCTCCCAGGATGCACACCCGCGTTTCGCTGGCGGCCACGCGCTCCAGTTGTGCCATCACCCGCCGGATGGCTTCGCCCTTCCATACGATTTCGTGTTTGCCGAGCCTCTGCTTGAGTTGCCGGTTTTCGCTCTCCAGCCGTTGCAGCTTCAGCGCATTCCCCACCGTAAGGAGCAGCTTGTCACTGGAGATCGGCTTTTCCAGAAAGTCCAGCGCCCCCAGCCTCGTGGCGCGTACCGCCATTTCGATATGCGCCTGCCCGGACATCATGACCACTGGCGCCGTCACGCCCTGAGCTTTCAATTCTTCGAGCAGAGTGAGGCCATCTTTGCCGGGCATCACGACGTCTGAAAAAATCAAATCGAAATGCTGCGTTTTCGCCAACTCCAGCGCTTTGGCCGGATTGTCACAAACGATAGCCTCGTGTCCAGCCAGACGGAAGGCACGCGACAACGACGCCAGTGTGTTGGCTTCGTCGTCCACAATCAGCAGATGCGCTTTTGTAGCCAACCGCCCTCCTCTTCAACGTTTGCAGAAGAAGTTCCGTTCACTGGTCAAGTTCGCCGGCGTGCCTCGTCGCAGACAGGCCTGGAATGCCGTTTCCATTCTGCGGCAACTCAATCACGAATGTCGCACCGCGTCCAGGTTCGCTGTGAACGCTGATTCTGCCGCCGTGATCACTCACCACCGATTGCACAATGGCCAGGCCCAGCCCCGTTCCGTGGCGCTTGCTGGTGTAATAGGGGGTGAAAATCCGCTCGCACTCCTCCGGCGTCAATCCCGAACCCGTGTCCGAAACTTCGATAATAGCTTTCGCACCGCCGCTTCGCGTGCGCAGTGTCATCGTGCCGCCCTGGGGCATGGCGTCCATGGCGTTGAGCACCAGATTCGAAACCGCGCGATGCAAAAGTTCTGCATCGGCCGCAATCGGTGCCAGGCTTTCTTCCAGTTCCAGCTTGCAGTCAATGGGCACGCGTCCGGGCGCCTGCAACTGCGCCTGAAAAAGCTGCGCTACCCCACGCACCACTTCGTTCACCTGCACCGGTTGCAAATGCGGGTGAGGCATTTTGGAAAACTCGCTGAAGCGTCCGACGATCCCCTTCAGATTCGACAGTTCGCTCAGCAGCGTCGTCGCACTCTCCCGGAAGACCTCGTCGAATTGTTCCGGGCTTTGTTCACGGGCGCGTACCAGATTCTCCACGGTGAGTTGCAGAGGGAACAACGGATTTTTCAATTCATGGGCCAGCCGTCGCGCCAATTCGCGCCAGGCCGCGACCCGCTCCGCTTGCACCAGGCGCTCTTTTTGCGTGAGCAGCTCCGCCGTCATGCGATTGAAGGACGCGGCGAGTTCGGCCATCTCGTCGTTGCCGGAAACATCAACTGTCGTGTTCCAGTTTCCTGCCGCTACCTCGCGAGCCGCCCGAGCCAGTTCCACTACGGGGCGGGTCGCTCGCGCCGCTGCCCAACTGCTCAGCAGGATCGCCAGCACGATTCCCCCGCTTCCGACCAGCAATGCAGACGATCGAATATGCCGCTTCAGGTCCACATACGAACGCAGCGAATTTCCTACCAGAAGAATTCCCAGCAGCGGCCTGTCCTTGCCGGCACCGCGCAGGGGGATCGCGTGGAACACCTCATCATCAGCCTGATCCGCGGACCAGTGCACCACTAGAGTCATTTCCTGATTTGCCTGCCGCACCGCCTTGATCAGCGGAGCAAGCTTGTCCGCAGGCCGCGCCGCGCCCGTTCCCGCGTTGCTCCCCGGATCGATCAGCAATGCGGGGACAAAATGTTCTCCACGGTTCTGGTAGAGCAACGTGCGCATGTCCGAAGATAGATTCAGGCCCGCTAGAAAAGTCTTGTCCAGCCGCCGGCCTCCGATCACATATACCGGACGGTCTCCCACACTCGACACGCGCACGGCAAAGAGCCCCAGCGCAGTCGAATCTTGCAGCTCCTCCTGCTTCAGAAACGCTGGCTGTTCTGCGGATGCTGCAAGAGTTTCAAATGCGCTGTCGGGATATCCGAACTTCGCCGGCCACTGCGCGGACGAAATAATGATCCCGCGTTTATCCACGAGCTCCAGAAAATCGAGTTGATAGTTCTCCGCCATCACTTTGGCCAGCTCAAGGTATCCTCCGGTATCAGCCGAGCCCTGATTCAACACCATCGCCATCCGCGTGACCGGCTCTGCCATGGCAACGGCCTCCACGCGTCGTGCCACCTCGTCGCCTTGCCGCTCAAATTCGCGCTGAAACTGCGTGACCAGAGCCGTCGTTCGCACGTCTTCCGTCCGCTCAAACGCCCGCCGTGTCAGTGCCGACACCAAAAGAGCCACTGCAGCCACCACCAGGAAAACCGTGAGTGCGAATACTGCGAGCAATTTGCGGCGAAAAATCATGGCTTCCCGTTCCCCGGCCCCAGCCAGACGTCGCCCAGGTCCCATCTCCCGTCGGGACGCGGCTTCCAGTCCCGAAGATTGGCACTCCCAGCATACGCAGTGGGCAAGTGAAAAAGAGGAATCAAGCGCTGCGTCGCCAGCATGGTTTGTTCTGCTGCGTAGAGCTCCTCCAATGACCGTCCGCCCGCGGCAGGCCGAGCCAGCCCAGCAGCCGCGGCCACTTCATCAAGAGCAATCCACGGATCGCTGGACACCAGTGGAATCCGCGCCACTCGCAGATCGGCGGTTGCCGCCGTGGTCGGCTGCAACTTCAATCCCGCGTCGCTCGCATTCAATGCGATCCGTTCCGCCAGAAGATGCGCGAACGAATCCTCGGCGTCGTATCCTACCGTCCAGGCGGGAGCGACTTTTACGTCCACGCGCTCATGACGCGCCCGCGCCAAGTCTGCGTCGATCGGAAATACAAACCCGTATCCCGTCATCCAGTCCGGAAGAATGCTGCCCGCGGACTGTCCCGTTCCTTGCAGCAACACCGAGCGGATCGATCCCCGGTCGACGCTCAACGCCAAAGCGTCACGCAAAGATTTCTCGGCGGAAGTCTGCGCATCGTGAGCAAACAGAAGTGCAATCAGCTCCACTGGCTGCGAAGTTGACACGGGACCTCCCTCCATCGCCACCCGATGCGATTGTTCGGCCGGCACTTCGACCAAATCCGTTCTACCAAGTTCCAGAGCGATCATTTGATCGTGAAAGCTTCTGCCCAGCTCGATCTCGATCGTGTCCAGATACGGACGCCCGTTCCAATAGTCTTCTTCGGCAGCTAGAACTAACTTCTTTTCCGGCTGCCAATCTTTGATGTGAAACGGTCCGGTTCCGCTGAGCTTGCCAGCTGGCTCCCTTTTGACGATTGCATTGCGCGGCAAGGCCAGCTCTGCCGGCAAGTCAGAATCGGCAGTCTCGAGCTCGATGATCACTGAGCCGTTCTCTGAGGTTACCTTCCAATCCGGGTTTGCGATCCGCAGCGAAGCGGCCACAACCTCCGCGGTGAGCGCCGTTCCGTCGTGAAACTCAATTCCACGCCGAAGCCGAAATTCCCAGCGCTGATTTCCCGGCGCCTGTCCGGAAGACGCCTGCCATGACACTGCCAATCCAGGATGCAACCGCCCGCCTGTGTCCGCCGAGACCAGTGTTTCAAAAATCAGAAACGTCAGATTGCGCCGCGCCAACGAATCCGCCGCCTTGCCATCGGCCGGATCGAGCGACGCCGGCGCGGCGTGCATCGCAACTCGCAGCGTGCCTCCGTATTGCGGACGCGTCTCCGCGCCGGCCACTGGCGTTACCGCCGCCCCTGCCGCAACCAGGCTACTGATTACAAGCCACTGCCACGCGAAACGCTTCATAGCTTCCCGTTTCACCATTCAAAGACACGACTATCGCAGTATCACCTTTGGCCTCTACCCATAGCGCCGTCACTATGCCGGGAAAATCCACGGCCGCACTCACCGGCACCGCGTCGCGATCCGGAAACTCGTATGCCCGCATCGAGTCGCTCCCATTCGCCGCAGAGCTAGTAGCCAGCACCTGCCAACCCGCGCCACACGCAGTTCTCAGGCTCGCGACGTCACTCCCCCAATTGAGCCTCGCCGGCTGATCACTCACGCCGTCCACCATATGAATTTGCCCATCCACAGCCGCGAAGAGCCAAAGCACGTATTTTCCGCGCGGCAAAAACGCGGCCGAGTAAAACTTCGGGACAGTCGCAAACTTTCCCACCCCGGGCGCCAGCGCACCTGTAAAGAAATTCCGCGCCGAGGAAAAAAAAGCTCCCACCTGCGGAATTGCAGGCACGGTACTTGCCCCAAAGCTGGGAAAATTGGATGACGTCCCGCTGCTCAACGCTCCCGCCACCAGCGGCCAGGGATCGTCACTCTCCTGGCAGTTCAGCGCCAGCGGCATCCCATTCGTGCTGCGGCAAATCACCCCGGGCAAATAAGCATCCAGCACGTGATCCTTGCCCGGAGTCAACCGTCCGCGCAGATCTCTTGGCCACGGACGCGAATGTGCCACAGCCAGCGCTTGTTCCCGCTGCCATTTTCCTCCCTGCAACCGGTAGAGCGAAACGTCATCGGGACTAAGCACCGCGATGCGGGTGGGCGTTGCGTTTTCCTCCAGGACCAGCACGTCGAGAATCCGCTCCTCTTGCGCCCAAACAGGAATCTTGCGGATACTCAGCGGCACCGAGTCGTGCGCCGAAACCACACCCTCCAGGTGCGGTGAGGAAACCATTACGATCACGGCCTTCCCGTCTCCCTGCCGAATCTCAGCCACCCACACGTATGCATTCGGATTTTCGGAAAGCGAAATCACAACATTGGCCGCGGCTTGTTCGGGTTTCACGAAACGCAAACCCAGCGTCTCAAGAACAGAGTGCAGCCCATTGCTGACAATCTCGCTTTCCCGCCTGCTCAGCGAAGACCGGTTTTCCACCGTCAATGCCACGGCGCCCGGCCCGGTCACTGCAACAAGCTTCTGCGCCAGTTGTTGCTCAGGTACACTCCAGTCCGCCGCCGGAGCGCCGGCCACAAAGCCCGGAATCAGAAGAAAAAAGCACGGACCGAGGCGGAGGCGGAATGCAAGGCGTGAGGCACGCTTCACCGTGTTCAGGATGACCTTCGGGATAACCGAATTATAAACCGCAGCGCGCATTTCGCCGGCTCCCTCGCCTGTACTACTTTGGACACCGCCAAGGATCGAGATCCTCAGATCGAAAGATCGGACGCGGCAGCTCACCCGATCTTCTCAATAACAATGAAGACAGGCGAGCACGCCGCTGCGTGTCATGGCATTCAGCGCTTCTGCCCTGGTTTCACCGGAACCGCCTGCCGGGTAAAGAACAGCCGGAACACCTGTCCAAAGATCAGCTCTTCCGCCAACAGCGCGACCGCCACTGAAAAGATCAGTCCCGCCACCACGGCCATGAATGTGATTGCCATCTGCATAATTTCCTCCTTATGATTTGCCGGCGTTTTGAGGGCCGGCGTCCATGCCAGAAACTAGAAACTGGAAACTGTCCGCGCTCCCGCAGCCTCAACCGTAACCTCGGCCACGGCCTCGGATTCCCGATCTCTTTCTCCACCGAAAATCTCCGCGGTCTGCTGGTCCCGTTCGCCGCGAATCTCCACCACATCGCCGACGCGCAACATGCCAAACAACTTCTCCATATCTCGATTCCGCAACCGGATGCACCCATGCGACGCCGCTCGCCCAATCGACTTCGGCGCATTCGTCCCGTGTATCCCGTAGCCCTTCTGGCTGAGTCCTACCCAACGCGTGCCAACCGGATTCCCCTTGCCCGCGGGGATCACCGCGCCTGCGTGATAGTAAGTGGGATTGGAAACGCGGTTGATGATCGTGAACTCGCCCGTAGGGCTTGGGCTCGAGTCGGCCCCCACCGAAATCGCAAACCCCGCGACCACGGCTCCGTTCTCGAGCACTGCGAGCTTGCGATCCGGAATGCTAACTAACACCGTGCGCGGAACGCGCCCAGCATCGACGGATTTCGCCGTCTGCGCGACCAGAGGATTTACTAGCACCAGAATGATTGCTGCCAGAAACCATCCCCTTGCCCGTTTCATGCCCGCCCTCCGTCTGTGGCTACGTTTCGCTATCAGAGATGGCAGGACGGTTGCCGAACACTATCTCGTTGAAAATACATGGGTTATGGAGGGGTGAGCGGCGGGTTTCAGTGTCCGCATGAAGACGGTGTGTCCCGCCTGACACACAAAACCGATCTTGGGTGCGATTACATGGAGATTGTGGAGTTATAGAAACGAGAGACCACGAAGCAGAAACGCTAAAGTTTCCTTCGTAAGGCTTCGTACCCTTTGTGGTGAGAAGAATGTGCTGAAAGTTCTTCCCGAGGAAGTCCAACGGCCTTCAGGCGCCCGGCCCCGCCGTCTGGGGAAACGGCTTGTGGGGTTCTGTGGGTTGGGGCCGGGCGATCTTATGACTAGAAGGCCTGATTCAATTGTTTTTATCTAATCCCGCATGCATTTTTATGTCAGTGACGTCCGTCACAGGTACGCGTGACTAGAAGCCGAAAGCCGGAAGTGGAGTTCAAACGCCTTCTTCCTTGAACAGGCGCTCCAACAGCGCTAGTATGGCTTGCTCCGTAATCTGCTAAGGGTTGGAAGGAGCGAACGCGAGGCTTATGCCGCAGAATTACGTTCCCATTTTTATTTTCATTGCGCTGGTCGGCGTCCTGTTGCCGGTTACGTTGCTGGCCGCCAAACTGGTGCGTCCGGATAATCCCGGCAAAACCAAGCTTATGCCATACGAATGCGGCATTGACCCTATCGACAGTGCTCGCGGACGCTATACGGTTCGCTATTACATCATCGCGATTCTTTTTGTGGTTTTCGATGTGGAAACCATCTTCCTGTTTCCCTGGGCCGTGAAGTTTAAAGCTTTCGGACTATTTGGCCTGATCGAGATGCTGATCTTCCTGACCATCCTGATCGTGGGCTACATCTGGGTGTGGAAAAAAGGCGCGCTGGAATGGGTGTAACAGCCACTCCCGCAGGCAGCGTTCCAACGGAGTCGTTTGCCGCCAGTCGCTGGACGCACGGCAACTTTCTGTTTCCCACGCGGCTGGTCATCAGTCCGCAGCGCGTGAGCAGAGTGAAGCCGCGTTTCTTCGGCAGTAATGAAGAGAGCATCGCTATGTCGAAGGTGGCGTCGGTGCATATCGCCACGGGCGTCTTCTGGTCGGAGATTCGCATCGAATCCACCGGCGGCACTGACCCCATCACCAGCCACGGGCACCGGAAGGCGCATGCGCAACGCATCCGCGAGCTGATTGAGGCGTATCAGGCGCAGTTGCGCACGTAGCGAATTCTCGGGATGTTTTCATCACTGGTTCCGTGCCCTGGTCAGCTTCTCATCCGTTGTCATCTTGAGCGAAGTTGTCGTTCGCGAGCGAACGACAACGCAGTCGAAAGATCCCATCCTCTTCACGACTTCCTGGCTCGAATCTTAAGGTACGCGGCAGTCGGGTTCTGCAAGGGATTCTTCGACTGCGCGTTCGCCCCGCTTCGCGAAGCAAACAGTTCGCTCAGTGACATTCGTGCATATATTCGTGCTGATGCCTGTGTCCGATCAACCTCGTTGACACCGTTTCTCCAAGCTGATAAAAGTTAACGTTCTTTTTGAACGCAGACTGCGCCGAGGTCTGCGCGTTCGCCAGCTATGCCGGACGAAACAAAATCCCCCGCTCCACCGTCGCCGGAAGGTGCGCTGAAACCGACGGCGGATCCTGCTGTCGCGCCCCCAACTCCTCCGAAACCGGCGGCTGCGGCGCCCGCTGCCGCGAAACCTGCCGCTCCTGCCGCGGCGCATGCTGCTCCGGCGAAGCCGGCCGGGCCGGTGCCCACGCCATGGGACTCGCCGATGGTGGCGCGGTTCAAGCGCCAATACGGTTCGGGCGTCGAGCCGCTAACGCACTTCGGACAGAACTACATGGTGGCGGATCGTTCGCTTATCCCCGAACTTTTGCAGATCCTGCACAACGAAGAGCAGTTCGATTACTGCGTGGATGTCACTGCGGTGCACTATCCCCAGCGCGAGAAGCAGTTTGATGTGGTCTGGGTGCTTTATTCGTTTTCTCGCAACGAACGCATTCGTGTAACCACGCGTATCGCCGATGGCGAGAGTCTGCCGAGCTCCGTCCCCATCTGGGCAACGACCAACTGGCTGGAGCGCGAAGTGTTCGACATGTTCGGCATCAAGTTTGACGGACATCCGGACATGAAGCGCATCTTGCTGCCCGACGGCTGGAAGGGACATCCACTGCGCAAGGATTACGGCATCCTGCAACAGGATAAGGAATGGGTGCAGATCAACCTGGGGATTGAGAGCGGGCAGTAGAACAAGGCTACAGAATTCAGAGCCACAGAATCAATGACCGACCCGAACACACTCTCGCCGCTCGATCTGGAAACGCCGGACAAAACGTTTCTCGACTCGAACGAGTTGGTCATCAACATGGGCCCGCAGCATCCTGCGACCCACGGGGTGCTGCGCGTAATTCTGCGGCTGGATGGCGAGAAGGTGATGGGTCTGGAGTGCGTGATCGGCTATCTGCATCGCGGCGTCGAAAAAATTGCCGAGAACCGCACGTATACGATGTTCAATCCCTACGTCGACCGCATGGATTATGTGGCTGCGGTCTCGAATGGCCTGGGATACTGCGAAACTGTGGAGAAGTTGCTGGGCGTGGAAGCTCCGCCGCGCGCGCAGTACATTCGCGTCATCTTGACCGAACTGAATCGCATGGCCAGCCATCAGCTCTGGTTGGGAACGCATGCACTGGATATCGGCGCCATCACTCCGCTCTTCTATACCTTTCGCGACCGCGAAGAAATTCTCAAGATTTTTGAAAAATATTGTGGTGCGCGGCTCACCACGCATGCGTTTCGGATCGGCGGATTGCAATACGAGGCTTACGACGGCTTCGAGAAAGACGTAAAGAACTTCGTTTCGTTCGTCGCGCCGAAGATTGACGAATACGAAGAACTGCTTACCACCAATCGCATTTGGGTGGAGCGCACCAAGGGTGTCGGCGTCATCTCCGCCAAGGACGCGATCGCGCTGGGTGTGACCGGTCCGGTGTTGCGAGCCAGCGGCGTGAAGTGGGATTTGCGCAAAGCTCAGCCCTACGCCAACTACAAAAATTTCGATTTCGAAATTCCCACGGGGACGAATGGTGACACCTACGACCGGTATCTGGTGCGCATGGCGGAGTTCCGGCAATCGCTGCGCATTATTCAGCAGGCGGTGGACGGGCTGCCCGAGGGCCCCGTCATGGCGAAAGTCCCGAAAGTGATAAAGCCGCCAGTGGGCGAGGTTTATCACTCGATCGAAGCGCCGAAAGGCGAACTGGGATATTTCATCGTGAGCGACGGTTCCACGCAACCTTACCGCGTGCGCGTTCGTCCTCCGTCTCTCGTGAACCTGCAGGCGCTCGAGGTAATGTGCCGCGGAGCCATGGTGGCCGACGTGATCGCCGTGATCGGCACCCTCGACATTGTTCTCGGCGAGGTGGACCGCTGATGCAGCCCATCATCGACTACATAAAGTCCTACCTCAGCAGTACCCAGACGCCCGGCGCGGCCGGGAATTTCTTTTGGGCGTTCGTCTACATTCTGCTTGTGTTCGTCGGTCTCTCCGTCGCAGTGATTGCGATGAACTGGCTGGAGCGCAAAATTCTCGCTCACATGCAGGTGCGCCTCGGTCCCATGCGAGTGGGCCCGCACGGCTTGCTGCAGCCCATTGCCGACGCGATCAAGCTGTTGCTGAAGGAAGACATCATGCCGGCCGAAGCGGACGGCTTCGTGTTCTGGATCGCGCCGTTCATCGTCGTGCTGGCGGCGTTCACGGTCTTCGTGGTGGTTCCGTTCGGTCCCACGCACGCCATTACGGACATGAATATCGGCATCCTCTTTATGCTGGGCGTGTCGTCGTTGAGCGTGCTGGGAATTGTGATGGCTGGCTGGGCCTCGAACTCGCACTATCCGCTGATTGGCGCGCTGCGCTCGAGCGCGCAGATGGTTTCTTACGAGGTGGCGATGGGGCTGGCGGTGGTCTCGGCCATCCTGATGACCAGCCTGCACGGGCTGGGCCTCTACGGCGTCGGTGGGCTTGGTGCGGGGGACACGGGCACCCTGAGCATGATTGGGATTGTGCTGGCGCAACAGGAGCAGGGCGTCTGGTTCGTCTTCAAGTTTTTTCCGCTGGGCTTGATCGCGTTTTTCATCTTTGCCATCGCCATGGTTGCGGAAACTAACCGGGCCCCGTTCGATCTGCCCGAGGCTGAATCGGAGTTGACCGCCGGGTTCCACACCGAATACAGCGGCTTTCGCTGGTCGCTGTTTTTCCTCGCCGAGTATTCGGCGATGATCGCGGTTTCGTCTATCGCAGTTACGTTGTGGCTCGGAGGCTGGCTGCGTCCGTTCCCGAACCTCCTGCACGGCTCGACCTGGGATTTGGTTTTTAATCTGTTTCCGGGAATCACGTTTCTGTTTCTGGCTGCGATCTGCTTCTATAGCACCGCGCGCATGCCGAAGCATCCCTATTTCAAAATTCAGACATTAGGTCTCGCCGGATTCGGCGCGCTGCTTGGCTTGATCGGTCTCGTCCTGTTCGTTCCGGCAGTTTTCACTCGTGTGCAGGATATTTATTGGTTCGCGATCAAAGTTGCCGCGTTCATGTACCTGTATATCTGGTATCGTGGCACGTTCCCGCGTTACCGTTTTGACCAGTTGATGAAAGTGGGATGGAAAGTCCTGCTGCCCATGGGATTAGGATTGTTGATCCTGACCGCGGGCATGGGGATGCGCTCAGAACTGTGGATGGGCGTGGTCGTGCCGCTGTGGCACTGGGTGGCGGGCGTTCTATGAATCCTCCAGTCGCGACACCGTTTTTCTTTTACCTGCTCTCCGGGACCATGCTCATTGGCGGCATCCTGGTGATCACGCGCCGGAACGCGGTGCACTCGGCGCTGGCGCTGATCGCGGCCCTACTGGCCCAGGCCGGCCTTTACCTGATGCTCTACGCGCCGTTTGTGGCTGGCGTTCAGATTATTCTCTACGCCGGCGGAATCATGGTGCTGTTCCTGTTCGTGATCATGCTGGTGAACCTCGAGCGCGTGCAGAAAGAGCGCCAGTTCAACAAGCAGTGGCTGGTAGGGGTCGTGGCCGCCGGGGCGCTGGGCGGCCTGTTCATCACGATCTACACGAAAGGGAAGGGACTTTTCCCCGACCACGCGATGCCCTCGGGCCTGGAAGCGCAGAACACTCAAAAGGTGGGCGTGCTTCTGTATGGCCAGTACATGTTCGCCTTCGAGATCGCGTCGCTGTTGCTGCTGGTGGCGATTATCGGAGCGGTGGTGATGGCGAAGAAGAGGATTTGAAAGCTGGAAACTGATATGGAATCCATGCTGCATATCTCGACGTTGCATTACATGGTGCTCAGCGCAGCCTTATTTCTTTTGGGAGTGATCGGTGTTCTCACACGCCGCAACGTGGTGATCGTCTTGATGTCGATCGAGTTGATTCTGAACGCGGTGAACTTGAATCTGGTCGCCTTCTCGCATTATTGGCAGGGCATTCAGGGACCAAACGCCCTGCACGGCCAGGTGTTCGCGATTTTCGTAATCACCGACGCCGCCGCAGAAGCCGCGGTCGGCCTGGGAATCCTGATCGCCTTCTTCCGTAATAAGGAGACGATCAACGTGGACGAAGTGAATTTGCTGAAGTGGTAGAAGACCGCTGTTGGCTTTTGCTCTTGGCTTTTAGCCAAGGGCTAAGAGCCAAGAGCCAAGAGCGAAAATGTTCTTATCCCACATCTGGCTCATCCCGCTGCTGCCGGCCTTCGGGGCCATCGTCATGTTTTTTTTCGGACGCAAGCTGCAGAAGACTACCGTCAGCGCGGTCTGCGTAGGAACGATTGCGCTGGCCTTTCTTATGGCCTGCGGCGCGGTGTGGCAGTACTCCGCGTGGTCGTCCACGCCGGAACACTTTCATCAGCCTTTCGAGAAGACGCTCTACACCTGGCTCGGCAGTGACACCGGCCATCTCACCTATAAGACGCAATCGGGCACGCCTGCCGAGTTCCGCGCCGACGCCGGGTTCCTGCTCGACCCACTCTCCAGCATCTGGTTGCTGTTCGTCACTGGCGTGGGCTTGCTGATTCATATTTACTCCACCGGTTACATGGCGCATGAAGGCGGCTACTACCGCTTCTTTGGCTACCTCAACCTCTTCATGTTTTCCATGCTGACGCTGATCCTGGCCAACAACTATGTGCTGCTGTTCGTCGGCTGGGAAGGCGTGGGCCTGTGTTCGTATCTTTTGATTGGTTTTTATTTCCAGCGAAAGTCGGCCAGTGACGCGGCGAACAAAGCATTTATCGTCAACCGCATCGGCGATGCCGGATTTCTGCTGGGGATGTTCTTCGTCGCCTGGATCTTTGGATCGCTCCAGTTCACCAAGGTTACTGACCTCGCGCGTGCCGGACATTTTTCGCCGGAAACGCTAACCTACATCACTGCCGCAACTCTTCTTCTTTTTGTTGGAGCCTGCGGAAAATCGGCACAGCTTCCACTCTACATCTGGCTGCCCGACGCCATGGAGGGCCCCACGCCGGTTTCCGCGCTTATCCATGCGGCGACCATGGTCACAGCCGGCGTCTACATGGTGGCGCGTTCGAATGCGCTATTTGTGCTGGCGCCCACCTCGATGAAGACGGTTGCCATCGTCGGCGCGCTCACCGCAATTTTCGCCGCTTCCATCGGCCTGGTGCAGAACGACATCAAGCGCGTGCTCGCTTATTCCACGGTCTCGCAGCTCGGCTACATGTTTCTCGCGCTCGGCGTCGGAGCCTTTGCGGCGGGCGTGTTCCATGTATTCACACACGCATTCTTCAAAGCGCTGCTGTTTCTCGGCTCCGGTTCGGTGATTCACGCCATGAGCGGCGAACAGGATATGCGCAACATGGGCGACTTGCATCGTCGCATCCCGGTCACGCACTGGACCATGTTCATCGCCACCTTAGCCATCGCGGGCATCTTCCCGTTCGCGGGTTTCTTCTCGAAAGACGCAATCCTCTGGGAGACGTGGTCACGCGAAGGTGGAGCGTATCGCTTTCTGTGGTATATCGGCTACGCGACTGCGTTCATGACCGCCTTCTATATGTTCCGTCTGATGTACCTGACGTTTCACGGCCGCCCGCGCATGAGCCACGAGGTGGAACATCACATTCACGAGTCGCCAGTTTCGATGACGGCGCCGCTGGTTGCCCTCGCTCTCTGCGCCATCGTCGCGGGATGGCTGGGCTGGCCGCACAGCCTTGGAGGCTCGGACCACTTCACCAAATTCCTGGAGCCGGTCTTCGCGCCCGAAGCCCGCGCACTCCAGATTGAAGGACAAACCGGCCAGTTGTACTCCGGCGCGAAAGAGGAAGAAAGCAACACTGGCACGGAGTGGCTGTTGATGGGCTTATCTCTGGGCGCCGCCGGCCTCGGATGGGGCATGGCGTGGAGAAGTTATCGCCACGCCGACAAAGGTTACATCGAGCCGATTGCCGCTGCTGCCCCGCCTCTCTACAACGTGCTGCTCAACAAGTATGACGTGGATGAAGCCTACGATTACGTATTCACCGGACGCCGCAAGATCGGAGATGTGCGCCTCGGCGTAATGGGTCTCGGCGAAGCAAGTTCATGGTTCGACGCGAATGTGATCGATGGTGCTGTCAACGGCGCCGGCTGGACCACGCGCATTCTCGCAACCGTTTCCAGTTGGTGGGACAAGTGGATCATCGACGGCGTCGGCGTGAACGGCCCCGCAATTCTGGCGCGCATGCTGAGTTATCCCGCGCGCCTGTTCGAATGGGGCCAGGTGCAGTGGTATGCGCTGGTGATGACCGCGGGCCTGGTAGGGTTTGTGTTTTATTACGTGTATCACTGAACGGCAGCTTCTAGCTTCCAGCTCCTAGCTTCTGGCAGAACGCTGAGAGCTAGGCGGCAAGGCTAGAAGCTCGTAGCTAGAAGCTAGAAGCTGACTATGTACAACCACATACTCTCGATCATCCTCTTCACGCCGCTCGTGGGCGCGCTTGTGCTCCTGTTCGTTCCTAAGGAGAACAAGGACGCCATCCGCTGGATCGCGAATTTATTTTCGCTCGTGGGCCTCCTGATCTCGATTCCGCTGGTGCCCTGGTTCTGGGCGCTGCGCTTCGAGCCCGGATTCAAGTTCACCGAGGGCGCTCTCAATAACTGGATTCCCTCGATCGGCGCGAGCTACATGTTGGGCATTGACGGCATTTCTTTCCTGCTCATCATGCTCACCACGCTGCTGGGCTGGATCTCGATTCTCTCTTCCTGGACGGCGATTGAGAATCGGGTGAAGGAATATTACATCTGGTTTCTCGTGCTGCAGACCGGCATGCTGGGCGTCTTCATGGCGCTCGATTTCTTTCTATTCTTCGTTTTCTGGGAAGCCATGCTGGTTCCGATGTATTTGCTGATCGGCATCTGGGGCGGCCCGCGCAAGCTCTACGCCGCCATCAAGTTCTTCCTCTATACGCTGGCCGGTTCGGTGCTGATGCTGCTCGGCATTCTATATCTTTACTTCAATCACCACACTCTGAAGGGCGTTTACACCTTCAGCATCGAGCAGCTGTATACCACCGCGCCTCAGATTCCATTCCACTTCGCCGTGTGGCTGTTCTTCGCGTTTTTCGTCGCATTCGCCATCAAGGTTCCGATGTTCCCGTTTCACACGTGGCTGCCCGACGCCCACGTGGAAGCGCCCACGGCAGGCTCGGTCATACTGGCTGGTGTTCTGCTGAAGATGGGGACCTACGGCTTCGTTCGCTTTTCTCTGCCGTTTTTTCCGCAGGTGCTGTTGAATCCGGCAACGTTTCTCAATGTGACCGTCCGCGGCTGGATGATCGGCCTTTCCATCGTCGCTATCATTTACGGCGCGCTGGTTTCGCTGATGCAGAAGGATATGAAGAAGCTGGTGGCTTATTCTTCAGTCAGCCATCTTGGCTTTTGCACGCTGGGAATTTTTGCGCTCAACTCGGCAGGCTTGAGTGGCTCAGTCTTGCAGCAAATCAATCACGGCATCTCTACCGGAGCACTCTTCCTGATCGTTGGCATCCTCTATGAGCGCCGCCACACCCGCGAGATTTCCGAATACGGCGGCATCTCGAACGTGATGCCGGTTTACGCCACCATCACCATGATCATGTTCCTCTCTTCCATGGGACTGCCGCTGCTCAACGGTTTCGTCGGCGAGTTCACCATCCTGCAGGGAACGTTCATGGAGAACTGGAAGTGGGGCGCGTGGGCAGTGCCGGGCGTGGTTCTCGCCGCCGCATATCTGCTGTGGCTCTACCAGCGCGTTTTCTTTGGCACGGTTACGAACCCGAAAAACGAAAAGCTGCACGACCTGACGCCGCGCGAAGTTCTCACCTTCGCTCCGCTCATCATCGCCGCGTTCTGGATCGGCCTGTACCCCAAGCCGTTCTTCCAGATTCTGGAGCAGCCCGTCAATCATCTGGTGGCGACCGTGCACCAGAACGACGCGCAACCGCAAGGGATGATGAATGCCTCGGCGAAACCTACCGAAATACCAGCAAAAATTTCGGTGATTATTGATGACCCAGCTCATCCGTATCACGGTCCAAAACCCGTGAAGGCACCCCTCAAGGGGAACAACTAGTGGGCGCGTTCTCCCAATTTTCGTGGACGGATTACCTGCTGGCGCTGCCCATCACTCTGCTCGCATTGTTCGCGCTCGGCATCCTGCTCATCGACTTCATGCTTCCCAAAGAGATGAAGTGGGCCAACGCCTTCACCGCGTTCATCGGAGTGCTCTTCTCGATTGCCGGTGTCATCAAGATTCAGCTCTGGATGCACAGCGTGAACGTCCCGGGCGCTACTGGTTTCATGAACACCGTGCTGGTGGATCACTTCGCCATTTATTTTTTCTATTTATTCCTTGCGGCTACCGCGGTTGCGATTTTGATGTCCAGCCGTTACTTGGAAATTGAGGAGGAAAATCACGGCGAGTATTACGCACTGATGCTGCTCTCGGTCGCGGGCATGATGTGCATGGCCGCCGGTTTCGACATCGTACTGATCTTCATCGGTCTGGAACTGATGGCGATTTCCACCTATGTGCTGGTCGGTTTCCTGCGCCGCGACCGGCGCTCTAACGAAGCTGCCCTGAAGTATTTACTGCTGGGCGCGTTTTCCTCGGGCATTTTTGCGTACGGTTTGTCGCTGATTTACGGGCTTACCGGCAGCACCAATCTTTACGAGATCGGCCGCCGGTTGCCTCCGATCCTGTTGGGAGCCCAGAAGCCGATCGCCATCGTCGCCCTGCTGACTACCGTCACCGGACTTCTGTTCAAGATTGCCGCCGTGCCATTTCACCAGTGGGCGCCGGATGCCTACGAAGGTGCTCCAACCAGCATCACTGGATTCATGTCTGTCGCCGTCAAAGCTGCGGGCTTTGCCATGCTCTTCCGTATTCTCATGGGCAGCCCGATCCTTCCGGGCGGGCTGATTGCCATGCGGCCGATTTATGTCCCGCTTCTGGTCTTCGTCTCCATCGCGACCATGACCGGGGCGAACTTCGCCGCGCTCACACAGACCAACAGCAAGCGTCTGCTGGCCTACTCCTCGATTGCGCACGTCGGCTACATGCTGCTTGGCGTGGTCGCCGGGACCTTGACCCAGATCAGCATCGACGGCATCAAGGGCATCCTGATTTACCTGCTGGTCTACACCTTCATGAACCTGGGCGCATTCGGAGTGATCACATCGCTGCGCCACCGCCAGGTCATCGGCGACGAACTCGACGATCTCAACGGCCTTTACTCCCGTGCTCCCATCGAGGCCGTACTCATGCTGGTGTTCCTCCTGTCGCTGGCGGGCATTCCGCCGCTGGCCGGCTTCTGGGGCAAGTATTTCATCTTCCTGAGCCTGATTGAGTCGGGACATTACGCCCTGGCCGCGTTGGGTGTGCTGTACTCCGTCTTCGGCCTCTACTACTACTTGAAGATGGCCAACGCGATGTTCATGGGCAAAGCCGAGGCGGGTGAAGGGTTGCTGCCCGTCAGCATCGCGATGCGCGCTGGGCTGACCGTGACTGCTTTTGCCACACTGTTTATCGGCATCCTTCCCGACCGCTTCATCCAGGTGGTGAACTGGGCTCTCGGCATCGCGCAGAACCCTGCGATCGCAAAAGTAATCCGCTAGCTGCGATAGAATTTGTCGCGAGCCGGAAACCCGCGTGCCTGTCCTCATCCGCCAAGCCGTTCCCGCAGACGTTCCTGCCTTGCGCGTGCTGATTGACGCGTCCGTCCGCCAGCTGCAGGCCGGGGATTATACTCCTAGCCAACTGGAGGCGGCGCTGGGTACGGTTTACGGCGTCGATAGCCAGCTGATCGCGGATGGCACATACTTTGCCGCGGAGTCAGACGCGACGCTGGTCGGCTGCGGCGGCTGGAGCAAGCGCAAAACGCTTTACGGCGGAGACCACTGGACCAGCCGTCAGGATGATCTGCTCGATCCGCGCCGCGATGCCGCCAAAATTCGCGCCTTCTTCGTCCATCCAGCATGGGCGCGCCGCGGAATTGGCACCTTGATTCTGGGCGCTTGCGAATCCGCTGCCAAAGCTGCCGGCTTCACCCGTATGGAGATGGGCGCGACCCTGACCGGCGTCCCTTTCTACCGCGTCAAGGGTTATGTCGAGCTCGAACATGTAGCCGTCCCGTTGGCGAACGGGGAATCGCTGGCCATCGTGCGCATGGCCAAAGAGGTCTAGAAGGCTATACTCAGATCCGGGCGAAGCCAGCCCTGAAAAGTGCCAGACGCAACTATGTCAAAACCACCCGACCCGGAAAGCCCCGAAGAGCAGAAGCGGAGCCTCTGGCTGCAGTTTGGCCGCTACAGCCAGTTGGCTTTCGCCTTGCCGGCGGGAACGATTGCGGGCTGGCTTCTGGGCTCCGCGCTGGACCGCTGGCTGCACACTTCGTGGATCAGCGTGGTCGGTTTGCTGCTGGGGATTGTCGCGGGTTTGATTGAGCTGCTGCGAACCGTCTCCCGCGATATGCATTGAGGAGTCTCGAGCAAGATGGATTCAGCAATGCCAGCATCGGATAATCGCGCGCCAACGGATCGTGCGCCAACGAATCACGGACGAACGAATCACAACCTGAGCCCGGCGGTCCCTCAGGTGGACGATTTCTATTCTGGAGCGGTTGGGCGGATTCGCGGATTCATGGCCGGTCTCGCGCTGGTACTCTCAGCGGGAGCCTGGTGGAGGTTCGGACGCGGGTCTGCGCTGGGGTTCGCCTTAGGGTGCGCGATCGCCTACCTCAACTTTCATTGGCTGAAGCGCGGTGTCAGCGGCCTTGCCGACCGCGTCACCAACGCCGGTAAATCCCAGTCCGGCAAGGGGATCGTGGCCCGCTTCCTGCTGCGTTATGTTTTGCTGGGCGCGGCTGCGTATGTTATATTAACCAGTTTTCCCGCGAGCCTCCGAGGACTCTTTGCGGGCTTGTGTTTGCCCGTAGGGGCAATAGCCTGCGAAGCAGTGTATGAGCTGTATGTAGCTCTGTTTCGTGGGGTTTAGCCAGAATTCAGCTCAGCCGCAGGAAAGCTAAAAGCGTTAGAAGCTGGGAGCTAGAAGCCTAGGAGCTAGAAACTAGAAGCTGTGCCTTATGCCTGAACAACTCTGGTTCACCAATCTCCTGAACCGCCTTCTGGCCGGCCCGGTCAAGGCGTTGCTCGGACTGCTCCATATTGTGCCGAAGCACCCGCAGGCTCCCATCACCAACGCCTTCGCCATGGAGCTTCTGGTGGCCATTTTGTTGGCCGTCGTTTTTCTGCTGCTGCGTTCGCGTTTGTCGGTGGACTCACCCGGCGCCCTGCAGCACATTTTTGAAGGCACTGAAGAATTCGTCGTCAGCCAGAGCCGCGAGATCATCGGCCATCACTGCGAGCCTTACATTGCGTTTTTTGCCATCCTATTCATTTTCATTCTCGCCTGTAACCTCATCGGCATGGTTCCAGGGTTCGTATCGCCCACCGGAGTTCCGGTGGTGCCGCTGGGCTGCGCGATCTGTTCGTTCTTGTATTACCACAGGCAGGGTTTCAAGCACTCGGGGGCGAAATATTTGCTGCATTTCTTCGGCCCGCCGATGGATGGCATGCCGATGATCGCACGGATTCTGCTGGCGATCCTGATGTTGCCGATTGAGCTGGTCAGCCACACCGCAAGATTGCTCTCACTCACGGTTCGCCTGTGGGCCAACATTTTTGCCGGTGAGCTGGTCACTCTTGTCTTCTTTTCCATGATCCCGATCGGCGTGCCGATCATTTTTGGCGGCCTGCACATCTTCGTGGCGCTGCTGCAGGCTTACGTGTTCATGCTGTTATCGATCATCTACGTCTCCGGCGCAGTTGCTGAAGAGCATTGAGGAGTAGGGGCTGGAGGTCAGAGATCAGGATCAGTAAGTATCGTGCAGACGTCTGAGTTTTTCTGAGAACCGGGAATTATGATCTTGGAACTGTCCGCAAGCGTGAGGGCGTCTGCACGGAATGACGTCAACCACCCACTGGCGGAAATTTAATACGAGGAGAAAAACAATGCGTAAGTTAAGTTATCTGTTCATGACTCTCTCTGCTCTTTGCTTCGCCATGCCTGCATATGCGCAGGGCGGGACCATGAGTGACGCCAGCTGGGTCGCTATCACCGCCGGATTCTCCATGGCCATCGCCTCCGCGGTTTGCGGCCTGGCCCAAGGCAAGGCCACAGCGGCCGCAACCGAGGCTCTGGCACGCAATCCTGCCGCAAGACCCGGCATCCAGTTCGCCCTCCTGCTGGGACTGGTGCTCATCGAATCGCTGGCCCTCTACACGCTCGCGATTATCTTCTTGAAGGTGAAGTAGACGGAATCTCCGGAAAGTCAAAAGCCTCCGCCCGGTCGCTGGGAGGAGGCTTTTTGTTTGAGGGTCGAAAGCTAAAGCCAAGAGCCAAGAGCCAAGAGCGTTCTCTATCCCTTGCGCTCGCCGCTCCACTCCTGGCCCTTGTTCTGGGCAGCGTGGTTCATGGCTTCCACCAGCACGCGGCGCAGACGATAACGGCTTTCCAGGTCGGTGTTCACAATCTCGAAGCCCACTTCGTTCACGCGGGCGCGGCGCAGCAACACATGAGCGCGGACCTTGGTCCGCATGCCCAGAGAAATTTCCAGGTCGGCTTCGCTGCCAATGCGGAGGTTATCTTCCTTCGTTCCCATGCCGCCGCCCAGGCTGAGTTCGCGGATCATGATTCGCGATTTTCCCCACGAACTGCCAATGGTCGCGCTCACCGTGCGCGACAGCACCATGCGTTCGTAGCGGCGTTGCCGTACCCACGGGCATGCTGGAGCCATATCCAGCGGCGCGATCGCCAACTCTGCCGGCTCCAGACCACTATCGGATAACACCTGCGGCCCGTAGCGCGGATCGGTTTTGGACAACGCCTGCGCCGCCGCAATCCGCAACTCGCGGTGGTGAACCCAGCCAAAGGTTTTCTTGGCTTCCAGGATCTCGCGCAGCGTGGCTACAGCTTCGGGATCCCGCAGCCGTCCCAACGACTCAATCGCCTTTAACTGGATGAAGGGCGAACGCGAAGCAGCCTCTCCCGGGCGCGCCATGGCGATCAACGGTTGAGCGGCAGTGATGTCACCGCTCATGCCAATCTCGTCGACTGCCTCGGGCAACACCAGCGGATCAAGAATCTCGGCCAGCTCCAGCAGCGTCCGGCCGCGGTCAATTGCCGCTCCGTAAGCAATTTGCCGAACCGTAATGTCATGATAAAAGCGGTTCCACTCCGGCAACCGCATGGGCAGTAATTCCAGCAGCGTGGCCGTGTCCAGGCGGCTCAGAATCCCCACCGCGGCAGACGCTTGCCGCAATTGTCCAGTGCGCAGAATCTCGCGCAACTGGGCCATCGCGGGCGCGCCGACTTCCTTGACCAGTTCGATCATGCGGTCGCATTCATCGCGCCGCATGCAGCGGAAGAAGCGGTCTGCCAGATGCTCGGCTCCGGAGCCGGCAGTCCGCCGCAAAACGGCGATCAGATCTTTGGGGACCGGATCGCTGTGCAAGGCTTCTTCAATGAACTCAGGCAGCCGGTTTTCGACTCCCACACGCGGCCGCAAGTCGTTCCCCATCACCGGGCGTTGCGTGAAAACCGCTTCCATGCTGGCGCAGACCTGATTCACGGCGGCGTAGTTTCTCGAGGAGCTGGCTTCCTGGCTGAGTCGCACGAAAGCCGCGCTGATCAGGCTTTGCAGCTCAGGATCTTTCTCCGTGATCAGCTGATCGCTCAACTTGTGGATGGCATCGCCCATGGCCTCACCGCCCAGGCGGGAGTAAAGATCGGCCAACTGGCTCAACCCGATGGCTATCTTGCGGCGCGGCTCGATTTCTCGCGCGTTCATGCAGCTGGAGTAGTTCTTCAGAATGTCTTCCGCGGTCTGCTTGTCGTCCCGCTCCAGCAGAACTTCCACAAACTGGCGCACGTTGCGCGGCGGCACGCAGGCTGCCTCATGCGAGAGCAGCACACTTTTCTTTCCCGACTCCGGCACTTCCGCCCAGAACATGCGGTCGAGAATGTCGGCATGCGAATCGATCAGAATGCCGGCCTTGCTCATTTTGTCTTCTTGCGTGCGCAGGATCTTGCGCAGCGAATCCATCTGCCGGCTCATGTGCTCCATCATCTGGTGCACGGCATTTACTTTCACTTCGCCCTTCTGGTAGCGCTCCAGGGCGAAACGAATCGCCATATGCTCGGCCGCTTTCATCAGCAGCGGCGCATCCTCCTCCTCGGAGGTAGCCGCCTTCGCGGAAAGGCTCCCCAGCAGTTGTTGCAGGTTCAGCCGCGTATTAGGATTTACCTCGGCCAAGTCCTTCTGCAGATCTTCCGTACCAATACTGGGATCGCCCTGCGCTTGCCCGAAGCGAGTGAGCAGGCGGATGGCCTGCACCACTTCAGCTTCTTGCAAAGGCACAATCCCGCCGGTCCAGGCCGGAGCAACGCCAATCCCCGTACCTCCGCCACCGCCACCCCCGCCGATGGGAACGTTCGGCACGCTGCCCAGCGGTGCGGTTGCTCCGCCAACCGGGCCTTCGCCCTTGGAGTTTGCCCCTTCCGCGGCCGCAATCAACTGCAACAGTTTCTGCGGATCATTCAGCCATTGCTTGAATTCAGGACCGAGCGTCTGCGCCGCGATTTGCGCCGCGATACTCACGTCTCCCGTCAGCGGATCGGCGGCGACAAACTTGACCTCGTTAATCCGGATCGTGCTGTTGTTGTTGCCCACACCCAGGGCTTCTTTGATTTGCTTCGAGACATCCTGAGCCTTCGAGCCCCCGATGGTGAACGCGCGCACCAGGCGCGTGAAATCTTCGATGGTAACGTCTTTGGAAAAGTGCAGACTGGCCAGCCCGGCCGCGTTCAACAGATTCGCAAAGCTGCGCTCCGCGTTCCCCGTTTCCAGCGGAATTCCGTCGAGCAACAGCTTGTTGTCGGAGACGCCCAGCAAGAATCCGCTGTCGCCCGCTGTCGGCAGGCCGTTCTGCAGTTCGTTCCATGTAGTCTCGAACTGCGCTTCGGTGCGCTTGTGTTCGTAGCCATACATGCGCGCGTACTTGATCAGAATGTTCAGGCTGTGAACAAACGCGCGCGCCGAAGCGGACCGGTTCTCTTGAGATGTGCTCTGGGCGGTGATAAGAAGCTCCTCTAACCCGCAGTAGCGCACACCAAGGGTAAGACCAATCGGTAAGTACTGGCAGATTACCGAGGTAACGGGAACGTGACCGTCATGCACTCGCAAGGGCATGACCCGCAAGCGCGGCAACCGGTTGGCGCAGAAAGCAAACCTCCCAACGCTGGGGCTTGGGAGATGCTCATGTGGGGACAGCCGCCCTCGGCTGTCCGGTCGAGCGAAGCTCGACGGTTTTGCTCGTCATCGCCGCCAAACTGATCCACTACCCAACGCTGGCGCTCCCAGCCATCCGCAAGCGAAAATGATACAGTCGGTTCGTTCCGAAGAAATTACTTTGGCTTCTACCAACATCGCGAAAATCGCCGTAGCCAAAATCGCCAGGCAGAAGAACGCCAACAAGAAGATCGCCAAGCAAACGGTCACTCAGAACACTTTCGAAACGACGATCGTCAAGAGGACCGTCAAGAAAAAAACCGTCAAGAAGACGACAGGCCTGCGCTACTGGATGCTGCGCGTCCTCGACGAGTGTGACCGCGTCTCCGCCGACTTCAGCGTCGATCCCGTGCACGATCTTCGCGTCTGCCTGCGTCGCTGCCGCTCCATGGCCGACGGCCTCATCGCCATCGATCCCGACCCCGACTGGAAAGCGATGAAGAAGGCGGGCAAGCGCCTGTTCCAGAGACTCGGCGACCTGCGCGACCTCCAGGTCATGATGGAATGGATCGAAAAGCTCCACCCCGCGGCTGAATCCGAGGCAGTTGAACATGTGGTGCGGGCACTCTTGCCCGCATCGCCTCCATCGGAACAGAATTCTGTGGCTATCGGGGACGTCTCAACCAAAGGATCCCGGTCAGAACCGAAATTCTCATCAGGCAGCCAGCCTCACCTCTCCCGCGACCCCGCAGCCCAAGCCCTCCTCCAAATCCTCACCCGCCGCGAAGCCGAGCAAAAGCGCGAGGCCCGCGCCGCCCTCGGAGAATTCGACCGCAAGCAGTGGCGCCAATGGAGCCGGTCTCTGCCGCAGCGTGCGGCGCACATCCGCCCCGGCAGCGGAGTCTTCAAGCACCTTGCCCTGGAGCGTTGGACCGCCGCTCGCGACCTCCACAACCGCGCCCTGCGCAACCGTTCGAAAATTGCTTTCCACAGTTTGCGCATCGGCATCAAGCGTTTCCGCTACATCGTCGAAAATTTCCTGCCCGAGGAGCACAAGGCCTGGAGCAACGACTTGAAATCCGTGCAGGATCTTCTCGGTGAAGTACACGACCTGGATGTGCTTTGGGCGACTGCACTTACCAGCCAGATATTTTCAACCGGGACTTTTTCGAGCGAGATTTCGCCTGGCCAGACTTTGCCGGACGAGAGCCTTTCGAAGCGGCAGACGCCTTCCGGCGCCGAATTGCGAGAGCGCTGGCATCGCCAGATCGCCGATGAACGCGCCAAGCGCATCGAGCGTTATCACAAAAAGATGGTCGGCCCCAATTCGTTATGGAATATATGGCGCGCAGGATTGCCACAAGGCAAGCAGATTCAGTCACTTGCCACGCAACGAATGAAGTTATGGGCGAAGGCCCTCGATCCCGATTTCGCGCACTCTGAGCGCGTCGCCCGGCTGGCTCTCGAACTCTACGACGGCCTCGCGGCCAGGCGATTATTGAGTCCAAGAATGAATCCGGCCAATGGCTCCGGAGCGCGGTCCAGCTTGCTGATGGCCGCTCTCCTCCACGATGTCGGCAAATCAAAGGGAAACAAGGGGCACCACAAAACGTCGCTGGAGTTGATCAAAGCCCACAGCACGCCCCTGGGATGGAACGCGCAAGACATGCAGCGCGCCGCCATCGTCGCTCGTTTTCACAGCGGCGCATTGCCCACGGGCAACCACAAAGCCCTGCGCGATCTCCTGCCGGACGAACAAAAGACGACCATTCAGCTGGCGGCCATCCTTCGCCTGGCCAATGCATTCGACTCATCCCACGATGGCCACATCCGCCGCCTGCAGATTGAGAACGGTCAGAGTGAAAGCGGCAGGATCCGAAGCGGCAAGCCCGGAGGCGTAGCCAGGCAGCCCAGTCGCACCGACGGATTCCTGCAAAAACCCGCTCTCGTCCTAGCGAAGAACGAAGCCTTGGTAATCGCCGCCGAAGGCTACATCCCCAACAGCCCCACCGCCCAAACCATCGCCGCCGAACGCCATCTGCTGGAAACCGTGCTGCGTAGGCCGGTGATGGTGAAGGCGATGAAGAATTCGGCGCGCACTGCTTCAGGGACCGCATTAAATGAAGAGCCAAGGGCGAGAAGCTAGTGTCTTTCCAGTCACTTCCCCGCTTCGGCGTCTCCAGATACAAATGTTGTTGCTTCTCGCGCGCAGGTTCCGGCCGCTCGATTAGCTGAACCCGAAGCCGAAAGCCCGAAGCCCGAAGCCGAGCCTATGACCCACAACCAACTAGTCGAAAAAGCCGTCCGCTGGCTGCGTCATTATCGCTGCGGCGTGGTGCTGTCCGAACAAGCCTGCGCCAGCAGCGAGATGCCGGACGCTATCGGCTGGAAGCGCGCCAGCGATTCCGTGCTGGTGGAATGCAAAGTCACGCGTGGCGATTTTCTGGCCGACCGCGCTAAGCCCTTTCGTCTCAAGCCCGAGCAGGGAGTCGGTAGTGAACGCTTTTATCTGACGCCGGCCGGACTAGTGAAGCCGGAGGAATTGCCCGCAGGCTGGGGACTACTGGAAATCCGCGAGCGCGGAGTCGAGATGGTGCATGCTTCCGTCAAGAATCTGCGTAGCGCCACCGGATTCCGCTACGAAATGAACCTTCTGCTCGCCAGCTTACGCCGCGTTGAAGTGCGAATCGAGCCCCAGAGCATCACTGATTTTCTCAAGTGGAAAAACCGCATGGCCGAATACAACCGCGGCACGCTCCCTGAAGGCCTGGCCGCCGCCGAAGACGAAGCCAACGTATTCCTCGAGCCGGAACCGCACGGGGAGTCTGTTCGGTAGTTTTTAGCCGTCATCCTGATTTGCGATTGAAGTGAGGTTCGGGCATGCAAATGTACTTGCTTTCCGTGTCGACCGTTGTTGTGTTTTGTTTGGCGGTCGGCTTTTTAGTTGTTCGGGCGTGGATGCGATGGGCACAGCGGAATCCGGATCATTCGGTGCCGAAATGGCGAAGCTGGATCGCGGTGGGTGGATTTGCAGCCAGCAATGTTTCGCTTCTAATGATCATGCTGTTAATGGGTAGTGGATATTTCAGCCACGCATATATACCCGACACGCCGCTGGGTTCACTCGCCCTGCGAGTCACTTTCTTCACGGCCCTTGCGGGAATTCTCACTGTATTCGTAGGAATCGGAAAGCTAACGGCGCCAACTACCATTTGTTCGTTGGGAGGCTTCTTGGCTTTAGTCATTCATTGGCTCGGCCGGTAAAAAAGCTACAGCTCCGCACCGCATTCTGTAGAGTTTTAGCGGCGGGCTAGGCGAGTATTACGGCACTGAAGCCCAAAAAGAAAGCCGGGCTGGTTCGCCCGGTTTCTTCTTGCGTCGAGTTGGATGCGGTTACATCGCAGCGCGGCGCGACTGGCGCTGAGTCTGCCTCTGGCTGGGTTAGGGCCAGTCCGGTCGCCCGGAAAGTGCTTCCTCAGGCCAATCTTGAAGCGATCGAGGAGCGAGGAAACAGACAGCCCGAGAGATGCAAATCGGCTGCCAAGCACATACTTCAAGTGCCTATTGCCGTGTCTCAGTTAAATTGCTGATTACAGGTTGCTTACGGATTCATCGATCGACGCGTCGGCGTCCTCAAGAACAAGCCGCTGCAGAGCGTGGGCAAAATCTTGCACAAGTTGCACCACAGGCGTTGCAACTGTTGGAACTCCGGCGGCACTTCCGGCATTCTCTTTGCGATTTCCAGCTCACATATCTCTGCGGCCTTCCATGGCTTTCAGCATGGTGATTTCGTCGGTGTATTCGATGTCGCTGCCCACGGGAATGCCCATCGCGATGCGCGTTACTTTCACGCCCACACGCTTCAGCTGCTGCGAGAGATAAGTTGCAGTGGCTTCGCCTTCAACCGTGGGATTGGTGGCGATGATGACTTCGTCCACGTTGCCGGCGTCGACGCGGGTGATTAGGTTCGAGATGCGCAACTGCTCGGGTCCAATGCCATGGAGAGGAGAAATCGCACCGTGCAGAACGTGGAAGACTCCATTGAAGTGCTTCGTTTTTTCGATGGCGGCGATGTTGGTGGGCTCTTCGACCACGCAGACCATGCGCTGGTTACGGGTGGCGCTGGTGCAGTAGACGCAAGGGTCAACGTCGGTGATGTTGTTGCAGACCGAGCACAGGCGCAGTTTGGACTTGACGTCGATCACGGCGGCGGCCAGGGCTTCGGCATCTTCTTCGCTGGAGCGAAGAATGTGGAAAGCCAGGCGCTGCGCGCTCTTGGCGCCGACTCCGGGAAGCTTCTTCAGTTCGTCAATCAACCGCGACATCGGTTCGGCAAATTTGGACATTGTGTAGTTTGATCCTGATGATTTCGATCTTTGATTCGAGTTACAAGCTCTGATTTGTCATTCTGAGCGAAGCGAAAGGACCTGTGCAATTTGCTCGCGCCAGGAAAATTGCATAGGTCCTTCGCGATGAAGCCGCTCAGGATGACAAGGGAATTACATTCCGCCGATGCCGAGGCCGCCGAGCAGGCCGCCGACCGTGGACTGCATGGCGCCGTCGATCTTGCGCGCGGCTTCGTTGACGGCGGCGAGGATCAAGTCCTGCAGCATCTCGACGTCGCCGGCCTTTACGGCTTCGGGATCGATGCGCAGGCTAAGCAGCTGTTTGCGGCCGTCCATTTTGGCGGTGACCGTGCCGCCGCCCGAAGATGCTTCGACCACGGTTTCCTGCATTTTTTTCTGCAGGGTCGCGTACTGCGCTTGCGCTTTCGACATCAAGTCTTGCAGGTTGAATCCACCCATGAACTCGGCTCCCAGCTTCCGGCATTTTGGATCTCAGACCTCAGGCTTCGGACCTCAGCTCAAACGGTTTCTATTCCAGGCGGCAGATGTCTGAGGTCCGCGGTCCGACGTCCGATCTTTTCTACCGTTTTTCTTTGTAATCAATCACGGTGCGAATTTCTGCGCCGAATTTTTCTCGCATGCGCTGCACCACGGGCTCTTGCTCGGCGCGGCCGCGGCCGCCGACGGCCGGGCCATTCGATCGCACGGCTGCGCCATTGCGTTTGGCTCCATTGCCGTCGTTCCCCTCCTCGGACGCGACCGCTGCGCCGGGAACGATTTTCAGCTTGACGGCGCGGCCCAGAACTCCACTGGCCGAGGCGATCGCGAGACGCCGCGCCTCGGGGCCGACAGACATATCGATGACAGTTTGTGATTCGGCGATTTTGATGACCAGTTCGTTGGCCTGCACGCTCCACTCGCCGGCCTCGAGCATGGAGACCAGAATGCGCTGGTTGCCGTCGGTGAGCGCGCGCAGGACGGCGGCTTGCAGGCGGTCGATTTGTGATTGGGCTGGTTGGGATTGTGTCGGCGGTGGTTCCGACGGCGGCGGCGATGGCAACGGCTGAATTTGCGATTCGGAATACGGCCGCGGTTCGAGAGCTGGCGTTTTGGTGGCGCCGGCAGAGACGTAGCCAGCAACGTCTCTACGATTGGTTTCTCCGCGATTCAGTTCTCCAACCTCTAAATCGGCACGATCCGTTTCTGGCTCAGGCGCGGGATCGCGCAGAGGAGCGGCGGAGCCCATGATCACCGGTTGCGATGCGCTGGCTGCGGCCGGAGATGAAGCAGCAACGATGCGTGGGCCCGGCGCAGGCGCGCTCTCGGAAGAATCCTCTTGCCGCGGAGTGCCTTTACGCGCGGAATCGGCTGCGAACGGCGAAACAAAATTCGGCCGAGCGGCGGAAGAAGGCTCTGGGCGGCGGGTTTCGGCGCTCGCAGTATGGCTGCCGACTATGGCCGGCCTCGCCGGAGCTCGGGACGCCGTAGTTGCATTGGGCGCGGCGGCCACGTCGCTCAACAGTTGCTCGATCGGCAACAGGCGCTGGGCATGGGCCATCTTGAGCAGGCCGAGTTCAAGATGGAAACGTTGCTCCTGTTTGTATCCGAGCTCGCCGTGGGTACGCAGCATGATTTGCAGATGGCGCGTGAGATCCTCTTCGCCGAACAATTCAGCCACGCGGGCCACGCGCTCGCGTTCTTCGCTGGAGATTTGCAGCAGGGAAGAGTCCTTCCCGGCGATCTTCGCGACGGTGGCATTGCGAAGGAAGCGCACCATCTGGCGGGCGAAGTGTGTAGGACTGTGGCCCTCGCTGATGAGATGGTCGACCTGGCGAAGAACTTCGTCGCTCGCGCCGCGGGCGATGGCCTGCATGACTTCTTCGAGAATGTGAGCCGGCGCGGCACCGACCAGGTTGCGTACCGAGTCAGCAGTGATCTTCCCGCTCGAGGAAGCGATGGCCTGGTCGAGAATGGAAAGCGCGTCGCGCATGGAACCGTCGCCGGCCTCGGCCAGCAGGGCGAGAGCGTCGTTATCAGCCTCTATATTTTCGCGGGTTACGAGGTCGCGAAGCTGGGCCCCGATGGCGTCGAACTTTACGGCGCGGAAACTGAAATGCTGGCAACGCGAGCGGATGGTCTGCGGAATGTCCTCTGGCTGCGTGGTCGCCAGCATGAAGACGATGTGGTCGGGCGGTTCTTCGAGAGTTTTGAGCAGGGCGTTGAACGCCGCGTCGGTGATCTGGTGAGCTTCGTCGAGAATGTAAATCTTGAAACGGTCGCGGGCGGGACGATAGCGCGCCGCCTCGCGGAGTTCGCGGATTTCGTCAATACCGCGATTGGTGGCCGCGTCGATTTCGATCACGTCGACGGCGTTGCCGGCGCGAATCTCGGTGCAGGATTCGCAGACGCCGCAGGGCTCAGGAACAGGCGTGTCTTTCGATCGGCAGTTCAGCGCAGCGGCCAGAATGCGGGCGACCGTGGTTTTACCGATGCCGCGATGTCCGCTGAAAATGTAGCCGTGGGCGGTGCGTCCCTGTTCGATAGCGTTTTGCAGGGTGCGGGTGACGTGCTCTTGTCCGATGACCTCGGAGAACTTCTGCGGACGATACTTGCGGGCCAGGACGGTGTAGCTCATGGGTGAGAAGATACGATTATACGTGATGGAGGGAGGCGCGGACGCGGCTTTCGGGCTTGCTATGCCGCGTCGCAAGCGATAGGCTAGTGCGTCAACGATGGGTGCAGTTTCCACGCGGCCGGGCGGGTCCGGCTGCGGCTGGCTTAAAGGAGCGTTATCATGCAGCTGAAAATTACGAGCAAGACGGTCGACGGAATTCTGGTGATCGAGTGCAGCGGCCGCATTGTTTTTGGCGAGGAGTCGTCGCTGGTGCGAGAGCAGGTGAAGCAGGCCATCCCGGACAACAAGCGCATTGTGCTCAATCTGGGTGAGGTCAATTACATTGATTCCGGCGGGCTGGGTACGCTCGTGGCGCTACACACGACTGCGCTCAATGCCGGCACTACCATCAAGCTGGCGAACCTGACGAAACGTGTCGGCGATCTTCTGCAGGTGACCAAGCTGCTGACGGTGTTTGACGTGTGCGGCTCGGAAGGCGAGGCCATCGAATCGTTCCGCAAAGCGGCGTAGCTGGAAGTCTCCCCGCTGGACTCGCCGCTCGGGGAGTCGAAGGGATGGGGGGCCTGGCCACGATGCCGCAGGCGGCGGCGGCGACTTTTCCTGCAAATGCTCTCGAAAGTTGTTTTCCTTCTCTGTCTGCTGATTAGCGCAAGCGGCTACGTCTCCCCGCCCGTGGCTCTGGCGGTGGGACTTGTCTTCGGTCTGCTGTTTTCGCATCCTTACGGCGGCGAATCCCGGAAGCTCTCCAAATTTCTGTTGCAGGCCTCGGTCGTGGGGCTGGGCTTCGGCATGAACCTGCACCAGGTGGTTCGGGCCGGGCGCAGCGGGTTTCTCTACACCGTGATGGGAATCAGCTTCGCGTTGCTGGCGGGGATGGGCCTGGGCGCGCTGCTGGGCGTACGGAGAATTCCGGCGTTTTTGATTTCGACGGGGACGGCGATTTGCGGAGGCAGCGCTATCGCCGCGGTCGGGCCCATCACGCATGCCAGCGACGAAGAAATGGCGGTGTCGCTGGGAACGGTGTTTGTGTTGAATTCGGTGGCGCTGCTCATTTTTCCGACGATTGGAGCGGCGCTGAAGCTGACGCAATCGCAGTTTGGATTGTGGGCGGCGCTGGCGATTCATGACACCAGTTCGGTGGTGGGCGCGGCCGCCAAGTACGGAGTGGAAGCGCTGGCCGTGGCGACCACGGTGAAGCTGGCGCGGGCGTTGTGGATTGTCCCGCTGGCGCTGGCGACGGCGGTGGCGCGGCATGCCAAGGCGAAGATTCCGTGGCCGTGGTTCATTGCGCTGTTCTGCCTGGCGGCGGTTTGCAATACGTATTTGCCGGGCGGAGCGCATGTGTATGCGATCGTGGTGAAAATCGCGAAGATTGGGCTTACCGCGACTTTGTTTTTGATTGGCAGCGGAATCTCCGTGGCGACGGTGAAACAAACAGGGCATCGCCCGATGCTGTTGGGGATCGTTTTGTGGCTGCTGGTTTCGGTGGGATCGCTGTGGCTGATTCGCGTGGGGTGGATTGGACTGTGAAGAGAGACATTTCACCACGGAGTCACCCTTCGGTTTCGTTCAGGGCAGGCTCCATCACGGAGAAAACCAGATCATTGAATGATATTTCTCCGCCGCTTCGCCGTGGATCGGCAAAAGCGAGCGAAGATCATTCGGCAAGAATCCGTATGCGGATCGAGGCCACGATCCGTTCGATTCCAAGGGGCAAGGTTTCAACTTACGGCGCTGTTGCCCGAGCAGCAGGATTCCCCGGGGCGGCGCGGCTGGTGGCGCGGGTTTTGAATCGTGGATGCGGATCGCCGTGGCAGCGGGTGCTGGGCTCAGGTGGGGAGATCAAGCTGCGCGGGGATTCCGCGATCGAGCAGCGGCTGCGGCTGGAAGCTGAGGGCGTGCGCTTGCGCGGCCGGAAGGTGGATATGAAGGCGCACGAATGGAAGTTTGGGCGGGCGGGGCGGCGGAAGTAGGAACTCAGGAACCCGCCCATCGCATTTGATTAATGGTGTGGAAATGGGACGTTGCCAGGCCGATCCCCTTATGAGGTAAGCTTGGTGCGGATTCTCACCTTGACCATTCGTAGCGTAATCATAACCACGTTCGCGACAATGGGATTTCTGGGAGTTCTTTTTGGCCTGCCAACTACGCCCGAGCCTAAATTCGCCGAGCTCTCCAGCGAGGAACGTGCACGACTCGAACAGCAAAGAGCAGTCGTTGCGACCGCCGCCAAGCACCAGTTGGGCATGATACTCACTAAGACCAGGAGGGACCTGCCCATGCTTCAAAGAATAATTGACGAACGGGCGTTCAAGAAGTCCCAGACGTACGAGTTGCAGTGCCTGGGCGTCGCCTTCGGGGATGTCCTGGCGAGCGAGCTACCTTTGCGATGGGTAATGGTCACAGACGAGTACGGAACTGATCCGACGTTGCGGTTTAAGGAGACAAGCTTGCAGATCAACGCGCTCACGATGATCTCCAAGCGAGTCGAACGAGACGAGGCGGTGGATCTCTCGGAACTTCTTCGTGTAACCCGCGAGCAGCTTGCTCACTACGAGAAAAAGGATCGCTGACGATCACCGGGCTGCGCCCGGCGGACAGCCGAGGGCGGCTGTCCCCACATAGTTCATCTACTTTTTGAATTGGTCGTCGATTTCTACCTGGTAGCCTGCAACTAAGCGGTTCGTTTCGTTGGCCATGCCGACTACCGCCATCAGTTCTTTGAACATGGCGTCGGTCATGCCTTTTTTCTGCGCCGAGACGGTGTGCGAGGCGATGCAGTAGCCGCACTGGTTGGTCACGCTGACCGCGACGTAGATCAATTCCTTGGTCAGCGGGTCGAGCGCGCCGGGCGCCATGATCTGCTTGATGTCTTCCCAGGTGCGCTTCAGCGTGGGGGGATCGTGGGCGATGGCCTTCCAGAAATTGTTGATCCAGTCGGTCTTGCGGGTGGTCATGATGTCGTCGTAGATGGCGCGGACTTCGGGGCTGGCGTCTTTGTATTCGATTAGGCCTAGAGTGGACATTCGTGCTCCTGTATGGAGTTCATTCACCACGGAGGCACGGAGTCGCGGAGAAAGGCAACCCTAAAAAGGGGTTTCCCCGTGGCTCCGTGGTGATCTTATTTTGGTAGTTCTCCGTTTAGCAGCTTACCGACTTCCGCCGCCGGTACGCGGATGCCTACGTAGAACTGGCCGAAGAGGGCATACACGGCGCTGACGTGGTCGAAGCGCATTTCGTAGATCAGCTTTTTGAAGACCAGCGGATCTTCGGCGAAGAGATCGACGCCCCACTCCCAGTCGTCGAAGCCGATCGAACCGGTGATGATTTGTTTGACCTCGCCGGCGTAGCGGCGGCCCACGAGGCCGTGCTCGTTCATCTGGCGGGCGCGTTCTTCGATGGGCAGTGTGTACCAGTTCTGGTCTTCGCCGCGGCGGCGGTCCATAGGATAGAAGCAGGCGTAGCGGTGTGGAGGAATCTCCGGATAGAGGCGCGGGCGCATGGCTTCTTTCTGGCGCGCGAGCGTGTCGGCGATTTCGCGCTTCCATTCGTCGGAGTGCGGCTCGATGCCGCGGTCGACCAGCGCCTTATAAACTTTTACGGTGGATTCGTAGAGTCCGAGCTCAATGATGGAAAGATACGAAGTTGTCGGCTCGAGATAGTCGCTGAGGCGCAGGTTGGCGAGCTGGAGTTCGGCCTGATTCAAGTCGGCGAACGATTCGCGGAAGTGGATGAACATGAGATCGCCCTTGTGTCCAAGCAGCGAATAAATTGCCGATTGGCCGGGCGAGTGCTGCTCATGTTTCTCCATGGCGCCGAGCGCGGTAGCAGCCTCGTTCGCGATGGCCGACTTTTCAGCGTCCGGCAGCGCGCGCCAGGCTGCGCGGCGGAGGCGCATCATCTGGTGCAGAACGCTGTAGCCTTCCGTGGTGAGCGGGACGGCGGGAATCTCGGTTGCAATCTTCGGAGTGGGGTGGTGAGTGGTTGTCATGGTTTCCAGGGTCGATGGTTTCCTTTTCCTAGGTAAGTTCCATTGTACCGGGAGATGCAACGGCTCTACGATATAACTAAGTGCATGCGAAGAAGCTTGCGGAGACTCGGCCTCGTTTTGCTCTTCGCCCTGCTGTGCGCGATCCCGCTCGTGGGGCAGGAGAAGCGGCTGTGGGTTTTGCGCGCGCCCGGTGAGATGGTGGAATACGATCCCGCCACGTTTGCAGCCAAACAGTCGGCCACAAATCCACTGATCAAACTTCCGCCCGAGGCGCTGAAATCTCCGCAGAGCATTTCGGTCAATCATCAGGGACAGATTTTGTTCGCGCCCACGGTTTCGCTGCCGCTCGCGGAGGACGATGCCAAGGCTCCGCACAAGGCGTGGTTGTGGAACGGGCGAGCGGCAACCTCGCTCGACATGGGTGTAAGCAGAAAGACCGCGGCGACGGGATCGAATGTGGCCATCACGGAGGCGGCCGCAAGCGTTTATCTTTCCGCGGACGGACAGCATCTGTTCTGGTTCGCCAACCAGGCGCGGCGGCTGCAACGCGAAGAGATGGACCTTTCCACCACAACCACATGGCAAGCCTGGCAAACGGATATGGAGGGCAACTCGCGGCAGGATGTGGCTTCGTCTGCGTTGCCGGATTGCCGCTGCACGACGGGGAGTTGTGAGGAAACCTGCCCTTACAGTGTGGTTTGGGTTCCCGATGACGGTGTCGAGAAATTCTTCCTGGTGACTCAGTTGATTGCGGGAGCGACCGGGCCGACCTACAAGGCGAGCGTCCGTTACCAGCAAGACGCGGGGAAGTGGACTGCGAATGCTTTAGCGTTGCCGCTGCAACGGGTGCTGGACGCGGCTTCCGACGGGGATGTGATTGTCGAGGCGATTCCCGACACCGCGTGCTGCGGATGGTTCAATCAGACTGACGACCAGACCCTGCTGCGAATCCGGGACAAGACTCTCGTGTTATTCGATGAACTGGCCACGTTCAAGAATCCCGACTACGACGTCAGCTTCTATACTTCGAATGCGCGCGTGCAGCCCAGCGTAGGCGCGGCTGCGATCACCCTGGTCGCGACTGCGGAAGCCAACAAGCCGATTGAACTGGCTGAGCAGGGGCAAGCGAGCCTGGAGGAAGCTCAACGCATTCATAAGGCGCTGGCCGAACTGCCTGCAGTCGAAGTGAAAAACCTTGAGGACTCACCCAAGCGGATAGCCTATCTTGCTCACGCCACGCTGGTCGGCTGGATCAGTGATAAAGAAATTCTCGTGGTTGAGGCGCATCTGTTGGTTGCCTATAACATGAGCACCGGAGTTCGGCGCAAGTCGAACATTCGCGTCGAAGACGCGGCACTCGTGTTTCTGCGGTAAGTGGCCCCAATCGCCGAGCCGCGCTCGGCGGACAGCCGCGGCGGCTGTCCCTACGTTAGTCGCCCGTTTTCCTGGAGTGTGCTCTTGCTCGGCCCGGCGCGGTAAATCATCCAACCAACTGAGTTTGCTCCCAGCACCACCAGCGCAATCTTCAGAGAATATTTCCAGACGCTGGCGACCTCAATCACCGGTGATACCGAGAGCAGAACAAACAGCAGAGTCACGGCGAACGCCGCAGCCGCGCCTATCCGGAGCCACAGACCGGGACGCAGCCCCTTGGCTTTCGGTGAAAAAAGCGGAATCGCGAACAAGGCCAGGTAGGCCATGCCATAGAAGGTCCAGGCCCAGATCTGCAGAAGAGAAAAAGCTTCCTGGTTACGGGCGCCGATCAGGACCGCGGTGCTGGCGGCGAGCGCCACGCCACCCATAAACAAAATCGAATTGACCGGCGTGCGGTACTTCGAATGCAAAACGGTGAACCACCGCGGCAAGAGGTGGTCCCACCCAGCTACGAGCGGCAGCCGCGTGTTGCTGGAAAAATACAGAGTGTAGCTGCAAATGTAATTCAACAAGAGGAGAAGAATCGCGATCGAAACCAGCGGACCGGCGAAACCAAAGACGCCGAGTCCGCGGCTGAGCGCCTGTGGGATGGGGCCGATCACATCGATCGCGTCGGGGGAAACAAACGCGAGAATCGCGCTGGTGCCAAGAATGTAGAGAAGTGCGATGAGCGGGGCAGTGAAAAGTATGGAGCGGGCCAGATTTCGTCCCGGGTTGCGTGATTCTCCGGCGAAGATCGCGATAAGTTCGAATCCGGACAAAGCCCCGAAAGTCATCTTGCTGAAAACGCTGAGACTGAAAAATGTAAAGGGCGGCAGAACCAGCGGGAGCGGATTGTAGGGAGGCAAGCTTCCGTGGTGCACGTGAAAAAATGGCAACGCGATCAGGACTCCGAGAATGAGAACCGTGAAAATGCTTCCGGTGTTGCTCACCCACTTACCAACGCTGAGGCCGAGTCGCGCAACCACCATCATTCCGGCGATCAAGGCGATGGATCCGCCTACGAGCAGGAGCGGGCTCGATGCAATCCATTCTCCGCTCGGCCCGGCGGCGTATGCGATATAGGTGGTAGTCACCAGCGCGATCTGTGACACCTGCACCGTAGTGTTGAGCCACATGTTCCATGCCACAAGAAATCCCAGGCGGTCGCCGAAGGCGAGACGTGCCCATTCATAAAGGCCGCCCTCCAGCGGCATCAATCGGTTGAGATGAGCTACCACCAGAGCCTGCGGAACGAAGAATAAGAGAATGGCGAGCAGCCACAGCACAACGTGGGAAGGTCCCGCCTTTACTGCTGTGCCGAAGAATTCGGGGACGATCACGATCAGGATCTGGGCCAGCGCCAGGTCGGCCAGGCTCAGCTCTCTGCGCAGGACGGTGCTCTGCGCCGCGACTTGGGATTCAGCCGTCGTCAGGCCGGTGACGTCCGGAGATGGCAAATGTGCACCGCTTCTTTTCGCCGCGCTTACTTTTTCTCTGCGGGTTTCAACAGCAAATCCTGATAGTCGAAGCTGAAGTCGGCCAGCGGAGAGACTGCGGCCATCTTTGCGCTGTCGATGCTGCCGTCCGCCTTCAAGGAGAACGTCACAAAGGCGTCCTCGATGGTGCGGTCGCGCCAGTGCGCTTTGAAAGTGTCATATTGCCAGTGTTGCAAGTCGCCGATCATGGATGGAGTGTGATCGAAGGTGACGACCAAGCCGCCATTCTCAACGCGAATGGTGATGGGGCCATACCAGGCGTCGTTAAAAACGCCCGCATATTTTTCGAGCGGTAGGGAAGGCCTGGAACCGGCGGCGCGCGCGCCTTCCGCTTGCTTCATTGCTTCCGCAGCGTCCTTCTCCTGTGTGTCGCGGACTGCTTTGAAGTTGGCGTTCCAATCGGTGGGCGGAAGACTGAAATAGTGATCGAGCACGTGATACAGAATGGACAGGAAGGCGCCGCCCTCTTCTGCGTTGGTGAGCACGACCACGCCAAGGTTCTCTTCCGGCACCAGCATGACCTGCGAAACGAATCCGCCTACGCCGCCCGTGTGCCCAACCAACTCGCGACCGTGATAGTCGCGCAGAAACCATCCTAGGGCGTAATCGAAAAAATGCGCCTTGAGCGCAGCCAGCGGCGGCGGTGGATTTCCAATCGGCAGAATCGTCTGCGCGGTCCACATCTCATGAGATCGTGTTTCGCTGAACAGGCGTCCATCGCGATCCGCAAACTTGCCGTGGTTCAATTGCACCTGCACCCATTTCGCCATGTCAGCAGCGCAGGAGTTGATCGACCCGGCCGGTCCCACGTTCTCCAGAGCTCCGAAGTGGATGACCTGCAGCTTGCCGTCGACGCGGGAATGCGGGAATGCGTAGTCGTCGCCGGGTTTATATACGGCATTAGTTACATTCGAGTGGGTCATGCCCAGCGGCGCGAAGATGTGCTGTCGGATGTAGTCGTCCCATGAGATGCCGGTGACCGCGGGAATAATTTGCCCGGCCGTCATGTAGAGCAAATTATCGTAGGCAAATTTGCTGCGGAAACTGGAAGCCGGTTTCATGAATCGCAATTTGTAAACGATCTCGTCGCGCGTATAGGTGGACTGCGGCCAGAACAGCAGATCGCCTTCGCCCAGGCCCATGCCGCTGCGATGAGTGAGCAGGTCGCGGATGGTCATCTCGTGCGAAACGTAAGGGTCATACATCACAAAGCCGGGCAGGCGCTGGTAAACGGGATCGTCCCATGCGAGCTTGCCTTCGTCCACGAGCGTGGCCAAAGCGGCGGTGGTGAAGGCTTTGGTGTTGGAACCGATGGCGAAGGCGGTGTACTCGTCGACCGGTGTGGGGTCGCCCATCTTACGCACGCCGTAACCTTTGGCCAGCACTACCTTGCCATCTTTCACGATGGCCACCGCAATGCCCGGAACGTCGAACGTCTTCATCGCAATTGCAGCGTAGGTGTCCATGTCTGCTGGTGGAGTTGTTTGAGCGAGCGCAACGGCAGCGAGCAGCGGGACGATTGCCGCCAAGAGAAGATTTCGCGCGTGATGTTTATTTATCATTTCCATCTGCCTTTCCCTGTAAGCCATAGCATTAGAGCACAGTGACGGCATTACTCGTAAAATTGCGGTGGCGAGCGTGGCTGTACAAATGGACAACGTTCGTATACAAACGCTGCAAGTGCGGCGGAAAGCCGGATCTCGCACACAATGCCGGAAACAATGTCTCTCTATCTGAAGCCCAGAACGCTCGACGAGGCCGTATTGCTGCTGGGGGCGAGGAGTGACGCGCAGATTCTAGCTGGCGGGACAGATTTTTATCCGGCCTTGGGAGAGAAGCTGCCGCAAGGCACGATCGTGGATGTTTCCGCTCTGCGGGAGATTCGCGGCGTTTCGATTGGATCGGATCACATTCGTATTGGCGGATTGACGACCTGGACGGAAATCATCCATGCACCCCTGCCGCGTTGCTTCGATGCTCTGAAAGCCGCGGCGCGAGAAGTGGGTTCAGTGCAAATCCAGAACCGCGGCACTGTGGCCGGGAATCTGTGTAATGCCTCCCCGGCTGCCGATGGAGTGCCGCCTTTGCTGGCGCTGAATGCAGTGCTGGAATTGGTTTCTGCCGCGGGCCAGAGGCAGATGCCGCTGGCTGAGTTCATCGTGGGAAATCGCAAGACGCTGCGGCGGCCGGACGAAGTTCTCTCGGGAATTTTGATTCCCCGAACCATGGAGAATGCTAGTTCGGCTTTCTTGAAGTTGGGCGCGCGGCGTTATCTGGTGATTTCCATCTCGATGGTTGCGGCGGTGATTCAGCGAGACGCCGCGGGCCGCGTTGCCGCAGCGCGCGTGGCGGTCGGTTCCTGTTCCGTTAGCGCGCGCCGGCTGGGCGATCTGGAGAAAAACTTGGTGGGCCTTCCATGCGGCCCTGGAATCGGCGATGCGGTCACAAAGGCTCACCTGTCGCCGCTTTCGCCGATTGACGACGTGCGGGCTACCGCGGAATATCGCCGTGACGCGTCGCGTGTCCTCGTGCGGCGCGCACTGGAAGCTTGTGTAGGGCAACATTAATGGCGACTTCGCAGAATCTCCCCGTCGAGGCATCCGCCGACGCATCGGCTGCGTTGATTGCGTTCTCCGTGAACGATCGTAAGGTGGAAGTGCAGGCGTCGCCGTCGACGCGACTTTCCCGCGTGCTCCGCGATCAGTTGGGGTTGACTGGAACCAAAGTTGGCTGCGATGCCGGCGATTGCGGCGCCTGTACGGTCTTGCTCGATGGTGATCCCGTGTGTTCGTGTCTGGTGGCGGTGGGGCAGGCTGCAGGATGCGAAGTTGTAACGGTCGAGGGATTGGCCCAGCGTCCACCGCTTTATGACCGGCTGCAGAAATCGTTCCTGGCGCACGGAGCCGCGCAGTGCGGCGCCTGCACGCCCGGAATGCTGGTCGCGGCAACGGCTCTCTTGGACAAGAATCGCGCTCCCAGCGAAGCCGAGGTCATCGACGCGATTGGCGGTGTGCTCTGCCGCTGCACGGGATATCGAAAAATTATTAATGCAATTCTCGATGCGGGTCGGGAGGTCTCAGCCGCCTGGTTACCGGAAGTTGGGTCGGCAGTCGGGCGGCGCCTGATTCGCCTGGACGGCAAAAAGAAAGTCGAAGGCACGGAAATATTCGGTGCCGACGAAACTCCGGCAGGCGCGCTGGGGCTGCGCGTGATTCGTAGTCCGCACCATCGCGCGCGGTTTCAATTCGGCGATCTCGACGCGTTTGTGCGGAACAATCCCGGTGTGTGCGCTGTGTTCACCGCGAAAGATGTGCCCGGGAAAGACTGTTACGGAGTTATCGCCAGGTTCGCAGATCAACCAGTGTTTGCGCACGCGGAAGCGCGTTTTCGAGGCGAGGCCGTTGCCGCGATCGCCGGCGAGGCCGGCGCGCTCGAAGCTCTTGACCTGGCAAGCGTTCCGGTCCAGTGGGAGGAGTTGCCGCCGCTGAAAACTTTAACCGACGCGCTCGCCGCCGAGGCGCCTCAAATCCATGCCCATCGCCGGAACAATGTTCTCGTGGGCGGTAAAGTTGCTCGTGGCGACGTCGAGAAGGCGCTGGCTACGGCTGACTTTGTCGTCGAGGGCGAGTATGAGACGGGCTTTGTCGAGCATGCCTGCATCGAACCGGAAGCCGGTTTCGCGCGGCGCGTGGGCGACACGGTCGAGATTCAGGCCTGCACCCAATCGCCGTATCTGGATCGCGACGACATCGCAAAAATCCTGGGGATCTCGCCGGAGAAAGTCCGCATCATCCCCACCGCTGTCGGCGGAGGCTTCGGCACAAAGCTCGATCTTTCGGTGCAGCCATTCTTAGCGCTGGCTGCGTGGGAACTGAACCGTCCCGTGCGCCTCGTTTATTCCCGGACGGAGTCGATCGTTTCCACTACCAAGCGCCATCCCGCACACATGCGCCTGCGCGCGGGAGCTACGCGCGACGGCAAGCTGACCGCTCTTGATTTTGCCGCCGACTTCAACACCGGAGCGTATTCTTCCTGGGGTCCAACCGTGGCGGCGCGCGTTCCCGTGCATGCCTCCGGGCCGTATCGAGTTTCCAACTACCGCGCGGTCACTCGTGCCGTGCACACCAACTTGGTTCCTGCCGGAGCATTCCGTGGCTTTGGCGTGCCGCAGACCGCGATCGCGCAGGAGCAACTCTACGACGATCTTGCCGATCGCGTTGGCATAGACCGGCTCGAGTTTCGCATCTTGAACGCGCTCGATAATCACTCTCCGACCGTCACCGGGCAAGTGCTCGGCGAAGGCGTCGGTATTCGCGCCTGCTTCGAAGCTCTGCGCCCGAGGTGGCAAACCGCCCGCGCACAGACGGCGGAGTTCAATGCGAAAGCAAACGGACCACTGCGCCGCGGCGTGGGCGTGGCTGGAATGTGGTACGGATGCGGCAACACTTCGCTGCCCAATCCGTCGACCGTTCGCATCGGTTTGAAGAAAGACGGCCGCATCGCGCTGCATCAGGGCGCGGTGGACATCGGCCAGGGGTCGAATACGATCGTGGCTCAGATTTGCGCCGACGCGATCGGCGCGCCGATTTCGCACGTCGACCTTGTCTCCGCCGACACCGCGATCACTCCAGATTGCGGAAAAACCTCCGCCTCGCGCCAGACTCTCGTAACCGGCAAGGCCGCGTACCTGGCGGGAAGGCAACTGCGCGGCGAGATTTTGAAAATGGCCGGCGCGTGCGATTGCGCCACCATCCAGTTTGGCGACGGCGACGTGATCGTCTGCGAAGAAGCGAAGAAAAACGCGAAAGAAGTTCAGAAGGATGTGAAGAAAGTTTCTCTCGCTCTCGAAAATCTGCCACTCGATTCACTCGGCTACGTAATCACCCGCGAAGCCACGTTCGATCCGCCGACCAGCCCGCTCGACGAAAACGGCCAGGGAATCCCCTACGCTGTATTCGGCTTCGGCGCCCACATGGCGGAGGTTGAAGTCGACACGGAGTTGGGTACCGTGCGCGTTCTGAAGGTCACTGCCGCGCACGATGTCGGACGCGCCATCAATCCCACGTTGATCGAGGGCCAGATCGAAGGTGGCATAGCACAGGGCCTGGGCATGGCTCTGATGGAGGAGTTTTTCCCCGGCAAGGGAGAGAATCTGCACGACTATCTGATTCCGTCGGCCGGCGACGTTCCTCCGATAGAGTCAATCCTGATCGAGGATGCGTCACCGATCGGCCCGTTTGGCGCGAAGGGAATCGGCGAGCAGGCCGTGATCCCGACGGCGCCCGCGATCCTCAATGCGATTCACGATGCGACTGGAGTGCGCGTGCGCAAAACTCCTGCCACTCCAGACCGATTGCGCGCAGCTATCCTCGCGGCAGGTGGAGCGCAGCGTGGCTAACAAGGCCCCCCAAGATGAATCGAAAGTTGCAGCGGCGGAGGACGCCATCCGCTGCGATGCTTGCCCCGTGCTCTGCTACATCAAACCAGGACGAACCGGATCCTGCGACCGCTACGGCAATCACGCGGGAAAGCTAGTGCGACTCGATCCGCATGTGATCCTCAATCGCGCCGTGGAACGCGGGGAGTCGGTAGTGCCGTTTCTCGATCGCAGCCGCGACTGGGACGGCACGCTGGTAAGTCATGGCGAAACTTTTGTGACCGCAATTGGCGCGGGCACGACCTATCCTGATTACAAGCCGGCGCCTTTTATTATTTCGTCGCAAGTCGAAGGCGTCGACATGGTCACCGTGGTGACGGAAGGAATTTTCAGCTACTGCGGCGTGAAGGTGAAGATCGATACGGACCGCCATTTAGGCGCCGAATGCAGCACGGTGCGCGCGCAAGGCGAAGCGGTTGGCCACGTCACCACCAGCGAATATGGATCGCAAATGCTTTCCCTTGGCGGTGTCCGGCACCTGACCGGCGGCAGCCGCCATGAGGGAACCACAACCTGCGAGACTCTGCTGGATCTGTGCAACGGCAAAGCGGTCGACCTCAAAATCGATGGCGGCGCCAACGTCGTGGTGCAGGCCGGCGAATCGCCCATCGTAGACGGCGCGAAAGAGGAACGCATGCGCGTGGGCTGCGGTTCGGCCACCATCGGCATGTTTGCCAAACAATGGTTTTGCAAGGTCGATGAAGTCGTGGTCGTCGACGATCACATCACCGGCGTGCTCTCCGAGCATCAGGCCGGGAAGTTGCTGGGCGTGCGCGAGACCGGGATCAAGCTGAAAGGAAGACGCTCCACTCCCGGACGATATTTTCAGGTTGCCGAGCCGGGAACATCGTGGGGCGGCACCGATATCGACGATCCGCTCACGATTCTGGGAAAATTCAATTCGAAAAAAGCGTGGCCCGGATTGCGCCTGCTCATGGTGAGCACCACCGGCGAACAGCACGCCTATTTCGAACTCGACGACGATCTCAAGCCGGACGAAAAGGAATTGCCTGCGCATCTTCGCGAATCAGTCGCACGCATCAAGGAAAACTGCGAGCCGGCGCTGTGCACTGTGCTTTTCATGGGCGGCGCCGGCGGATCCCTGCGCGCCGGCGTCACCGAAAATCCCGTGAAGCTTACCCATTCTGTGCGTGATGCCTTGACCCGCGTCACCTGCGGAGGATCTCCGGTTTACGTATGGCCGGGTGGTGGGATCACATTCATGGCAGACGTCACGCGCATGCCGCGCAACGCGTTCGGCTATGTGCCCACGCCCGCGCTAGTGGCGCCAATTGAGTTTACGCTGAAGCTGGCCGATTACGCCGCGCTCGGAGGCTACGTTGAGAATGTGCGTCCGCTGAGTTCACTTCTTCGTGACCAGCGCGCGGGTCGCGACGACGGCCCGCGCCAGGTCACAGCGCGACCGCACAATGACGACGTGGCGAATACGAGGAAGAAGAAATGAACCCCCGCGCCCAAATTCGAAGGCTCCTCGACGGACACCGTCTGCACCTGCAGGACGGTCCGATCGATTTGATCGTGGAAGCGTTCGGCGCGGAGGCCGAAGTGGGCACGGCATATCGCGCGGCATGCGAGCGATTCACCACGGTGCTCGATGAGCTATGCGCCGAGTTGCCGTTCTTGAGAACCGCCCTGCCGAGTGTCTTGCAAAGATCCGCCGTCGAAGAGGGTTACTATCCTCGCGGTGCGGTCGCGCGACGCATGACCGCGGCCACACTCCCTTACGCAGCACAACATTTCATTACTCCCATGGCCGCAGTGGCCGGAGCAGTTGCGGACGAAATTCTCGCCACAATGACCACAGCCGCTCAACTCGCCCGTGCCTATGTGAACGACGGCGGCGATATCGCTCTGCACTTGAGCGCGGGCCAGAAATTCGTGATCGGAATGGTACAGCGCCCCGATCGTCCATCACTCTTCGGGACTACAACGCTGGAATTTTCGCAACCCGTGCGCGGCATCGCCACCAGTGGCTGGCGCGGTCGCAGCTTCTCTCTGGGTATTGCCGACGCAGTTACCGTACTCGCCGACCGCGCCGCAAGCGCTGACGCCGCCGCGACCATCGTCGCCAATGCAGTAGACTTGCCGAGGCATCCGCAAATTCTCCGCGTGCCCGCTCGTGAACTTGCTCCCGACAGTGACCTCGGCGAAATTCCGGTGACGCAGGCGGTCGGGGAATTGACGCCCAGCGAAATCAGCGAAGCGTTGGCGAGGGGAGCAACCGCTGCAGAGTCCCTACTGCAACGGAAATTGATCCATGCAGCCGCACTGTGCTTGCAGGATGAGACACGGGTGATTGGCAGCGTTTCCGAATTGCCAAAAATTGTTCCGACCCGCGAAGGGAGTCTGGTTCATGCCTGAGGTCGTAATCCGGAAGATGGTGACCTGCGTCGAGGAAATCTTTCACGAAGGCGGACCAATCGCCACGCAGCCACTACGCCGAGCCGCGGCAATCGCGGTCATCCGCAATCCGTATGCAGGCTCCTACGTCGAAAACATCGAAGGCTTCATGGACGACCTCAAGCCGCTCGGATTGGAAATGGCTCGCACCCTGATAGCCGCGCTGGGTGGCGATGCAAAAGTAGTGCAGGGCTACGGAAAAGGTGCGATCGTGGGCGCAGCCGGAGAACTGGAGCATGGCGCTCTGTGGCACGTGCCGGGCGGTTATGGCATGCGCGAGGTTCTCGGCGGGGCGAAAGCGATTGTTGCGTCCACCAAGAAAGTTGGCGGACCCGGCACGCGCCTCGATATTCCAATCACACACATCAATGCTTCCTACGTGCGCAGCCATTTCGACGCCATGGAAGTCGGCGTGAACGACGCTCCGCGCGCCGACGAAATTCTGCTGGCCTTGGTGATGACGACCGGACCGCGTATCCATGCCCGCGTCGGCGGCCTCAAAGCATCCGAGATCAAAGGGGAAGACGGACTACGATGAACGCAACCACTCCGACAAAAGCCAAAATACGCAAGGTCGCAACCTTCGTCGAAGAAACTCACCGTGAAATGGATCGCGCGATCTCTCCGCCGACGCGCCGCGCGGCTTCAGTCGCCGTAATCGAAAACCCCTGCGCTGGAAAATACGTGGAAGATCTTTCGGAATTGATGGCGATCGGTGAAGAGCTGGGCGAGCTGCTCGCGCAACGAGCCGTCGCCGCTCTCGGTATTCCCGGAGCCTCGTGCGAAAGTTACGGCAAAGCTGCCGTCGTTGGCGAGGACGGCGAGATCGAACACGCGGCGGCAATCCTGCATCCCAAACTCGGCACTCCCGTTCGCCGCGTGCTTGGAAAGGGCGCCGCTCTGATTCCTTCCTCCAAGAAGCGCGGAGGCATGGGTGTGGTGCTCGACATCCCTCTGGGACACAAAGATGCCGCTTATGTCCGCAGTCATTTTGATGGCATGGAAGTTCGTCTCAACGACGCGCCGCGCGCCAACGAAATCATGGTGGCGATCGCCGTAACCGATAGCGGCAGGCCTCTAGCTCGTGTCGGCGGCTTGACGAAGGATCAGATCAAGGGCGAAGACGGACTGCGCTAGCGGGCCTCACTTCTGAACCTAGCGACCAAATTCGCAATCAAAGTTGCGATCGAATTCGCGATCAGTGCGCTCTCGGTGCCTAATCAGTGCGTGGCGGGATCGCGCATCAGAAAAGAAATATCGTCGATTTTGTAGAGCACTTTGCCGGGAGAGTCAGGCGAGGGCTGAATCTTGCCGGCGCGCACCGCATCGAACGCGGCGACCAGTCGCGGAAGCACCGTGGGCGACGCGACCGGAATGTTATGCGCGCCGATCACAACTTTAACCTGGGGCGCGAGCGCGGCGAGGCGGCGAATCGATGCGGCGTACGCGTCAAGATCCGTCTCCGGGCGAAACAGCCAGATGGGTGCGGGATAGTACGTGTCGCCCGTAAACAGCAGACCATTCGCACGATCGAACAGAGAGATGGCATCGGGCGTGTGGCCGGGAGTTGCGATCACCTCCAGAGCGCGACCGCCCAGATCAAAGCGATCGCCGTCATGCGCGTAAGCCGTGATCTTCCAGGGCCGGGTCGAGTAAGTCTCCGAGTCAAAGCCCTTTGGCAGCGCGCCGCAAATCTGGTCGGGCGTGATCTCGGCCTGCGCATCCACGCGAGAGCCTCGCGCGTTTGCCCTCGTGAAGTCGGTGTCCATTCCGTAGATCGTGGAAAATTCCCAATTGCCGCCGACGTGATCGTCGTGGGTGTGCGAATTCAGCACAACGACCGGCAGCTTGGTGAGCTCAGCAGTAACTTCCTTGATGTCGCTGATTCCCATGCCGGTGTCGAACAGCAACGCCCGCTTCTCGCCGACGATCAGATAGCCGATCGTTTCTTCCGCCTGATGTGGCTCGTAGATTGCGAAAACGCCGGGCACAACTTTGTAAACTTCAAACCACGCATCACTGACTGGAACACGTTCGAGAGTTTTGTATTCCGGGCGCGGCAGCGCGCGGCACCAGTTCGGAATGGGCCTCTGAGCCACCAGCGCAGACGGCAGCAATAAGCAGAACGCGAGACAAAAACAAAATAAGAGAACCGCAACGATTCTGCGCATGGCGATCCTATGCATGAACCACCTCCGGCACCCGGGTTGCAGGCGGCGTGTTCCGGCTGCGCTGCACGCTGACAGCGCCGTCGGTAATCACCATGCCGATGCCGGGAAGGTCACCCTTCTGAATGCTGTCGAGCAGATTCTTGCCCGAGGAGTGCTGCGCCGTGTCGAGCAATACGAAACTCGCCTCGCGTCCCGATGCGACTAATCCGCAATTTAGATTCCGCGTCTTCGCCGTGTTGCCCGTAGCCAGGCACACTGCCACTTCCGCTGGAATCTCTCCCAAAGACGAAAGCATCGCAATCATGCGCAGAATCCCCAGCGGCTGCACGCCCGAGCCTGCCGGCGAATCTGTTCCGAGAATCACGCGGTGAAGTTGTTTGAGTTCTCGAGCCGTTCGCAACGCCAGCAATCCCGCGCGCTCATTGCCGTTGTGCACAATCTCAAGCGCGCGCGGCGAGCGTTCGCACAGCGCCACAATCTGGTCGTCCGGCAGCGCCGTGTGCCCGCCGTTCACGTGCCCAATCACGTCGGCATCTGTTTCGAGCACCATGTCTTTGTCAATCAAGCTCGATCCTGGGATCGACGGCCCGCCCGTGTGAATCGTGCTCTGGATACCGTATTTGCGCGCCCACTCCACCATGCGCCGCCCCGTGGTCCCATCCTTCACGCTTCCCAGTCCGACTTCGCCCAGCAGTTTTACTCCTGCGGCGGCGAGTTCCTTGAAATCGTCTTCCAACATTCCTTGCTCGAGCACCGGCGCGCCAGCGTAGACCTTCGCGCCACCCGGCCGGAAAGCTTGAAAAGCCCGCTGGGCAAAGATCGCCATCGCCTTCAGCCCAACAATATCTTTAGGACGCCCCGGGGTATGCACTTCTCCCGCTGAAATCATCGTAGTGACGCCGCCGTGCAGGCAGCTGTCGATCCACCCCAGCTGATTCTGGCGCGGCGTCCAATCGCCGCACACGGGATGCACGTGGCTATCGATCAACCCAGGCGCAAGTGCGGTGCCTTTGGCATCGATCGTTGTCGAAGCGCCGGCAGTGTCCATCTCTTTCCCCTTGCCCACGTCTTGGATCACACCGTCAACGGCCACCACCGTATCCGCGTCAAGAATTGGATGGTCGAGGTCCCCGCTGAGCAGTAATCCGATGTTGCGAATCACCAGCTTGGCTTGCTTTGCCGATTTCTCTTGAGCGCCGTGACTCATGCTGTTCTTTTCGCTGTGCCTCGAACCGCCCATCATACCCGACGGCGCTTCTGCGGTGAGGCTGCGCTCTGCGGTTTGTCACCGTGGAAGCGAGATGGTAGGCTCGGCAAAAGGTTCAGGGAGTGCCATGGTTTCAGAAAAAATCATTCTTTGGGAAGTGGACACGCAGGCCGATTTCATGCTCCCCGGGGGCAAGCTCTACGTGCCGGGAGCGGAGAAACTTCTGCCCAACATCCGCCGCCTCACCGATGCGGCGCGCCAGGGAAGCGTCTTCCTTGTCTCGCACGGCTGCTTTCATACTTCGGACGATCCGGAATTTAAAATTTTCCCGCCGCATTGCATGCAGGGAACTGCGGGATCAGAATTCGTGCCGGAGGCGCTTACCGACAAAGTCGTCCGCGTTCCCAACGACGAGCACGCGAAGCTGCCCAGCGACTTTTCCGTGTATCAGCAAATTCTGCTTGAGAAGCAGACATTGAACATTTTCGAGAGCTGCCACGCCGACGCTCTCGTCCACCGGCTGGGCAACTGCGCGGAGTTTGTGGTCTTCGGCGTGGTCACGGAATACTGCGTAGGCTTCGCCGCCAAAGGCTTGCTGCAGCGCGGCCGCCGGGTCGCCGTGGTGCGCGATGCCATTGAAACTCTCAAGCGTGAAGAAGGCGATAAAGCCATCGCCGAACTGCAGCGACTCGGAGCCAGGCTGATCAACACCGAGCAGGCGATGGCCGCGCTCGCAGCATCCTGAAGGTTTAATTTGAATATCCAGCTAGTGTGCTGTCCCAGAAATACGTTCACATAGTCGCTGGACTTTCGCGAAGATCGAGTCCGCCGTCGCCGTCCAGACGAAGGGTCGGGCGTTCTGGTTGTCATGCTCCACGAATTGATCGATCTT
>JBAUAN010000083.1:0-1861 GCA_049675725.1 Candidatus Sulfotelmatobacter sp.
GCGGCCTGCCGGGTTGAAGCGCATGATGGAGTTGGTCCCTTTATCCACCACCCACATGTTGTCATGCCGGTCAAAACGGACCGAGTGAGAGTAACCCAACCCATATACACCGCGCCCGATTTCCTTAACGAATTCGCCCTTCTCATTAAATTCGAGAATCTGGGTTGAGGACGCACCATACAATGGCCCGCCGTAGGTTCCGGGATGGTTCAGAACAACAATGTGGCCCTTCGAATTGACGGCTACGCCAAGCACTTCACCGAAATTCATGCCCGCCGGAGTTTTCAGATAATCCACTACGGTATCGAATGGAATTAACGGCGCCGGTTGGGTCTGAGCGAACACCGGCAATGCCACCAGCATCAGCAGAATTGCGTTCACAGTTTTCACGAGGCCCTCCCCTTTTTCGAAACTTCAGCGGGCAAATAGTAGCACAGGGAATTTAAAGCGTCGGAGGTTATCACCGAGTGCTTCTTGGCACAGCAAAGCTAAGCGACTCACGATTGAATATCGTGATCTCGGCATTGCAGCGGCCGGGAATCATCCGCCAGTACTCGGCACCTGAGCTGGCGTGGCCATGTATTTATTGAGGACGTCCACCAGACCTTGGTTCGGCACGCACTGCTTTGCCGAAAAGGAAGATAGGATGTGATCCAGCTCAATCTCGGACAGGCCTTTGAAGAGGCTGGCGTAGAGGGGCTGCATCAGGGTTCCCGTGTAGAAGCACAACAGGGTTTGACTCATGCACCGTACATTGAGTCGCGCATCCAACTGCGGATCACCAACCACTTGACGTATCTGGTCAGCAAGCTGAGCTGTTGCGTCCTTTACCGGCGTTGGTGGTAGCCACTTCATCCAATCGTCGGTGCCAAGAGCAACCTTCTTACGAAGAAGGTCGCTGATGCGTTCCATGTACGGAGATGCAGGGTTGAGCGCCAGCATACCCATCACGCCAACATCTTTGTAATTCCACGTTGTCCAGTGCGTTTCGTGACTTTCAAAGATGCCAATCTGATCATCTAACGCGCGAAGCCGGTCACCACTCTCATTGGCAGGCCCGTTAAAGACAGACCCAAACTCGCCAACCCACAGCGGAACGTTATGCTGCTGGGTGAACTTCGTTCCCTCGGCATCTAGGAAGTTGCGTTCCTGTTTTGCCAGATCCCAGTCCTGAGCACTGCCCGCCGTAGCCGATCGCGGATGGATTGTGCCAGGGTATTGGCCAGGTCCAAACCCAGGCACAGTGTAGTTATGTGAACTGTAGGCGAGGTTATCGTCGAAGGGTTTCTCTAGCCCCGAGAAGCTCCTTGCGTATTCATCACCTTCAAGGAAGATAATGTGTCTGGAATCGATCTTGCGAATCTCTGTAACCAGGCGCCGGTAGACCGCATTCATACGGCCAAAATTGGGCTTGTAATTGGAACCCACGTTCCATGGATAGTCTCCTAGGGCGTTATTCGCACAAGGCTCGTTCAGCACATCGTAGCCGGCGATTACAGCCCTGTTCTTGTAGCGCCGCGCAAACTCCTGCCAAAGGGCAACGAAGCGATCCTGATAGAACGCAACCTCCCAGAAAAGGCTGATGCGCGATGCGTTGTCAGAATGCCAATGGACATTCTGCCACCCCTGCACCGAATGAAGGTCCAGAATGACGTAAATACCATGCCTTTCGCAGTGGCTTAACACCTTATCGAGACGAGCAAAACCTGCCTCTATGTATTTGAAAGGAGCGGCATCGTCCTCGAAGTGTCGATAATTAAGAGGTATCCTGACGACGCTGGCGCCGGCCTTCCTGAGAAAGATCACATCGTCTTCATTGAAGAAGTAGTCCAGCATGCGCTCGAAGAAGAACTGTGCTCTG
>JBAUAN010000084.1:0-4280 GCA_049675725.1 Candidatus Sulfotelmatobacter sp.
TGTTGTGCCATCCGGAAGATGGCGGCCGGAAGAAAGAAGCGACCCGACTGGGCGCCGAAGACGTTCTCGTCCGTCCCTTCACAGACGAACAACTGGAACGGCTGATCCGTAAGCATCTTTTCGAGCCTGGGAACGGGGCCACCGGGATGGTCAGCGAAGACATTGAGCAGCTCGGGCAGGAAGCGTTTTTCGTAAGCTCCAGCCCGATCATGCAACGGCTGCGCGCCCAGGCAGAACTGCTGGCGCAAGCGGATGTACCGGTACTGATTCTGGGCGAAGGTGGAAGCGGCCGGTCGACGGTGGCGCGGCTGATTCATAAACTTTCGGTGCGCTCCGGTTTCCGTTTTCTGAAAGTGGACTGCGGCGCGGTGCCGGGAGATATGCTCGAAGAGGAGCTGTTCGGAAGCGACCGACCTTTCCCGTCGAATGGCCAGCGGGCGAACCCGGGAAAATTCGAGCTGGGGGAGAAGGGCACGATCTTCCTGGATGAGATCACGGAGATGCCGCTCAGTCTGCAAGGTAGGTTGTTGCAGGTTCTGCATGACAAGGCCTTCGTCAGGGCGGGAAGCGATCGGCCGGTCCCGGTCGATGTGCATATTCTGGCGGCCACCAGCATGAATGTTGATCGCGCGCTGGCAGAAAAGAAACTGCGCGAGGATCTTTACTACCGGCTGAGCGCATTCACCGTGCACGTTCCGCCGCTGCGCCAGCGCCGGGACGAAATTGCGGTCCTGTTACGGCACCTGATGCACAAGCTGGCCAGGCATTACGGTCTTCCGCCGCGGGAATTCTCGCCAAACGTGCTCGACGCCTGCCAGGACTATGCCTGGCCGGGAAACGTGAATGAACTCGAAACCTTCGTGAAGCGCTATCTGGTTGCCGGCGACCAGGAGTTGTCGTTCAACGAAGGTGATGCAACCTCGGTTAATGGGAACGGCAAGGTGCATCTTCCGCTGACTTTGAAGTTCGCGGCCACTCCGGCGGCACATGACGGCAATGGCGAGAACCAGCCCGGCCGAAAGTCGCTGAAATCCCTAGTGCAAAGCGTAAAATGCGAAGCGGAGAAAAACGCCATTGGAGCGGCTCTGGAGCGCACGGGCTGGAACCGCAAAGCTGCGGCGCGCTTGCTCGAAGTGAGTTATCGCACCTTGCTGTACAAGATCGAGCAATACCACATGACGGCTGCGGAGCGGTTTCTTTCTCCACTCCCGGGAGAAAGGTTGTTGCTGCAGGGCCAGGGAGCTAAGAACGGGAAGGTAAGTTGACCGCGGCCACGCGAGATGCGATGCGCCAGAGAATTCTCCACGGAAGAAACCAGGGAGCAGCGATGACTAGGAAGTCATACACGTTGTGGATGGAACGGATTGGAGTGCTGCTGGTGTGCGCGGTTTTGCCGAGCGGGCTGGGAGCACAGACGGCAACGACTAGCGGAACCCCTACGGCGAACGTGCCGGCAAAAACGGATGCCATGAGCCACGCCGCCGACGCGTCCGGAAAGGCCCACGACGACACGTTTGTGATCGGCAATGACGACGTGCTGGCGATCAGCGTGTGGAATGAAAAAGAAATTTCACGGTCGGTTCCGGTGCGTTCCGATGGAAGAATCTCGTTGCCGCTGGTCGGCGAGGTGATGGCCGCCGGTCGCACTCCTCTGCAGCTCGAAGGGGAAATCTCAACCAAGCTGAAGAGCTTCATCTCCGAGCCGGAAGTTACGGTGATCGTCCAGCAAATCAACAGCCAGAAGTTCAACATCCTGGGCATGGTGAACAAGCCGGGCTCGTACGTGATTTCGAATTCCGCAACCGTACTGGATGCCATCGCACTGGCCGGGGGCTTTCGCGATTTCGCCAAACAGAAAAACGTGTACGTGCTGCGGCAGAATCCGGATGGAACCCAGGTCCGGCTGCCCTTCAACTACAAAGATGTGGTCAAAGGCAAGAACCCCGAGCAGAACGTGAAGCTGCAGCCCCGCGACACCATTTTCGTTCCGTAAAATTTCGTCGGTGCTTTGATTCCCCTGCAGTCTGGTTCTGTGAAATCTGATTCTGTGAAGTCAACGAAACTCAATCCCTTCTGGTTAGGTCCGGCGTTGCTGGTGGCGATGCCCATGTGGTGTCAGCAGCCGGCGGGCACGCCGGACCAGACCACGGTCCCGCCTGCGAACTCGGCCCCGAATTCTGGCACGGGCTCCGACAGTGCTCCGGTAAGTAACGAAGACCGCATGGTGACTCCTCCGCCGGTCAGCGGTCAGTCTTATCCCACCGCCTCCGTCTCGCAGGAGCGTTCCAACTATCTGCGCGGCGGCGTGTTGTTCACCAGCGCATATAGCGACAACGCGGTGGGTCCGGTGAACGGGCATGCGGAAAGCGATGTGAGCTATTCGGTGGCGCCCACGCTGGCGATCGACGAGACCACGTCGCGAACCCACTTCGTCATGACCTACGCGCCTGGGTTCACTTTCTATCAGCGCTTTAGTTCGAGGAACGAGACCGACCAGAATGCGGCGATCGATTTTACGTACCGACTAAGTCCACATGTGACGTTCGCCGCGCACGACGGCTTTCAGAAAAGCTCCAGCGTATTCAATCAGCCGGATCTGGGATCGGCGGGAGTATCGGGCGGAACGGAAGGTGGTAATTTTTCGGTGATCGCGCCGATTGCCGACCATCTCAGCAATAGCGGGAATGTCGGCCTCACCTATCAATTCGCTCTCAACGCCATGATCGGCGCCAGCGGAACGTTCACTAACCTGCACTACCCCAATCAGGCGGAGGTTCCGGGATTGTTTGATTCGGAGTCGCAGGGCGGATCGGCATTCTATGCGCTGCGGATTTCGAAGGTGAACTACCTCGGCGCGGCCTACCAGTACCAGCGCTTGCAATCGTTTCCGACCCTCGGAACGAATGAGACGCAGACCCACGCGATGCTTTTGTTCTACACACTCCGACCCTCGAAGAGGTTCTCCATCTCCATTTTTGGAGGGCCGCAATACGCAGATCTCGGGCCTCAGTTTTCCACGACCGCATCGACCCCCTCGCCCGGGTCCACCAGTTGGAATCCAGAGGCTGGCGGGAGTTTGAACTGGCAGGGACGCGTGAGCAACCTGGCGGTCAGCTACGCGCACATGATTTCAAGCGGAGGCGGATTGATCGGAGCGGTGCGACAGGACATCGCAAGCATTTCGATCGGCCAACAACTTTCGAAAACGCTCAACGCGGCGGTGTCGGGCGGGTATGCACAGAATGACGTTTTGGGTGCTCCGATTTTGGGCTCCAACAACGGCCACACAGTTTCGGGAACTGCGTCGTTGCAGCAGCAAGTTGGCCAGCATCTGAATGTGCAGCTGGGATACACGCGTCTGCACCAGGTTTACAGTGGAGTGGCCGTCCTGGCCACCACTCCCGACACTAATCGCGAATTCGTTTCGCTGTCGTATCAGTTTTCGAGACCGCTGGGAAGATAATCTATGGTTGACGATTTAGAAGAGAAAAGTGAAGGTCTTGACCTTCAGCATTACTTGGGCGTCGTGCGCCGACGCCACCTTTACTTCCTGATCCCGCTTTTCGTGGGCTGGGCGGTGGTGTGGGGAGCCAGCTGGGTGCTTCCGCCGCGCTACGTATCGAGCACGTTGATTCTGGTGGAACAGCCCACCATGCCTAAGGATTACGTCACGCCCAATGTTAACGACGACCTACAGGAACGGATGCAGAGTATCACGCAGCAGATTCTCAGCCGGACACGGCTTTTGCATATCATCGATCAATTCAATCTGTATGCCGGCCCGCATTCTAAGCCGTCCCCCGACCAACAAGTGGACAGAATGCGCAAAGACATCGACATCGATCTTGTGCGTGACGAGCGCCATCAAATCACCGCATTCAACGTTTCCTACACGTCGCGCGATCCGCACCTGGCCCAAGCGGTGACCAGCGAGTTGACGAATCTGTTCATCAACGAGAACGTGGAACAGAGCCAGAATCAATCGAAAGACACTACGAAGTTTCTCGAAGGCCAGCTGGAAACCGCGCGGGAAAGCCTGTCCGAACAGGAAGAGAAAGTCCGCCTGTTCAAGGCGCAGCACGTGGGCGAGATGCCAGGCCAGCTGGCGACCAACCTGCAGATTCTGAGCGGGCTGCAGTCCCAGTTGCAGAACGAGGAGGACGCTCTCAACACCGCCAAGCAACAGCGCGTCTACCTGCAATCCATGGTGGATCAGTACCAAACGCTGCAGGGATCATCCAAGACTTCGGATGGAACCACGACAGTCGGCTTGCCAGCTC
>JBAUAN010000085.1:0-17430 GCA_049675725.1 Candidatus Sulfotelmatobacter sp.
CTCCTGGTTTGTGCCGTGTCTTGTTGACGCCGGAATCGACGGCTACGTCTGGCACTCGAATCGGCATACCTTTTGTTCGTGGCTGGCTATGGCCGGGGCAACCATCAAAGAAATCCAGGAACTCGCCGGTCATAAGACGATCACCATGTCCGCGCGATACAGCCACCTTTCACCCGAGCACCGTTTGTCAGTGATTGATCGCATCGCTGCGGCAGCCACCACAGAAGCGAATAGTACGAAAAGTTGAAAACCAACAGCCACCAAAACAGCCACCAAACAAAAACGGCCACTCGCTCGGAGTAGCCGTTTTCCACATAAGCCATTTATTATCTTGGTGCCGGGAGGGGGGGTCGAACCCCCACGAGGTTGCCCTCGGCGGATTTTGAGTCCGCTGCGTCTGCCAGTTCCGCCATCCCGGCTCGCTGCTATCTTACCGGATGCCGGCCGCCTAAATCCAACCGCCATCTCCACCACGACCGCACCTCGAGATGCAGCGGCGCCCCGCTCGTGGGAGAATGAAACTGCAGGACCGATACCAACCTTTATCTATGAGAACTCCGAGCAGATCTTTTGCCCGTACTTTATTGCTGGCGAGCGTTGCAGCAATCCTGATCACGACAAGTTGCACGAAGAAGTCAATCGGCCAAACCTCCACCATCGATTTGCAGCTTAAAGTCAGCGTCCCATTTCGCTTCGTCGCCTATGGCGACAGCCGTTTCCACGATCCCAAGGATACGGAAGCCGCCAACCCTGCGGTGCGCATCGCGCTGGTCCAAGCCATCGCCGCGGCCAATCCCGCGTTCATCTGCTTCACCGGCGATCTCGTTTACAACGGCTACGACAAGAACGACTGGAAGGTCTGGGACAGTGAGACCGGCATCTGGCGGGAAAAAAATATTCCCGTGTACCCAACCATCGGCAATCACGAACTGCACGGGGATGAAAGCGTTGCCCTCGGAAATTATTTTGAACGCTTTCCCGACTTGAAGAACAGCCGCCACTACTCGTTACGCGCCGCCAACATCCTTCTGCTGGTGCTCGACAGCTCAATGGATGAAGCGTCCGGCCCGCAGGGCGATTGGCTCGCCGGAAAACTAGACAGCATCCCGCCAGACGTAGATTTCGTTTTCCTGATGCTGCATCATCCGCCCTACACCAGTTCCTCCGACATGAAAATGTTTGGTGGCGGCCACTCCGCCCGCGCACAGGAAAAGCAGCTGGCGAAAATGCTCGAAGCTCGTCAGCCCAACTCCCGCGCGCGTTTTATCGTGTTCTCCGGCCACGTGCACAACTACGAACGCCACGAGCACGGCGGAGTCACCTACTTCGTTTCCGGGGGCGGTGGCGCGCATGCCTATCCCATCAACCGCGCCCCGGACGACCCATTCCAGAGCAAGGAAATCAACTACCACTACCTTCTCGTAGAAGTCGACCACGGGCAGTTGAAGGTCACCATGAATCGCCTGGAGCTGACGAACGGGAAAGAAATTTGGACGCAGCCCGATTCGGTGAAGGTTGCAATTCCGGAAGCAGCCGCCGCTAAAGCCGCCGCGCAGTAAGCGAACTCACGCTCATCCGCGACCCTCGCCAACCGCCCCATATCGAAAGCATCCCACCAGATGGTCGTTCACCATGCCGACGGCCTGCATGAATGCGTAGCAGATCGTCGATCCGACAAAATTAAATCCGTGGCCTTTGAGGTCTTGGCTCATCGCGTCCGATTCCGCAGTCCTCGCCGGAACCTGCCTCGGCGACTTCCGTGAATTTACCCGCGGCTCGCCTCCTACAAAGCGCCAAATATAACGATCGAAACTGCCAAACTCTTCCTGCAAGCGAAGAAAGGCCTTCGCATTCGCAACCGCCGAATCAATTTTCAGCCGGTTCCGAACAATCCCCGCATCTTTCAGCAGCTGCTGTTTTTTTCGGCGATCATAAGCGGCAACCCGCTGCGGATCAAACTCGTCGAACACAGTGCGATAGTTTTCCCGTTTGTTGAGAATGGTGTCCCAGCTCAACCCCGCCTGTGCGCCTTCCAGAATGAGGAATTCGAACAGCTTGCGATCGTCATGCGCCGGCACTCCCCATTCTTCATCGTGATAGCGCAGCATGAGTTCGCTGCCGCTCGCCCAGCGACAGCGAACCGGCTCCACCGCGCTTTTTTTCTGCGCAGAATTCACGAGCGCACGCGCTCCACTCTACTCGAGCGACTTCGGGTCCGACTTGTTGACGGGAGACTTTGCGTCCAGCAGAGAAACCAGATCCCGCGCGCACGCGGGAATTCCGACTTTCCCTTCGCGGATGATTCCTTTGGCGCTCAATTTCTTCCCGTAAAGCTTTTCGTTCGCGCTGCCATCGGAACGCAACGTAGATCCCTCCAAAGAAATACCCGCAAACAGTCCTTTGTTTCTGGAGTAAGAAAGAATTTCCGCGCTCATCACAATGTCGGTCGCGCCCTCAGCCGTTCGCCCCTTGGGACCAGCGGCAGCAGAGGCGTCCGCGCCAAGTTTCACCTTGCTGTAGAGCAGAGATTCCGCGCCCTTGGGATTCATCACCAGCAACACGAAATCCGTAGCCTGTCCGCCCAGTTGAAAACCGATGCTCACGCCTTCCAGCGCGTAGAGCGCCGGAGCTCCCCACTTTCCCTTATAGTGCTGACCACTGCGGCAAATCATCACGCCACGCCCATAGCTGCCTCCCACTCCGAACGCTCCCTTTTTCACGGAAGGCAGCACCACCACGCATTCGGCCTTGTCCAGCAAATCTTGCGGAATGTCGTCCGGAATATTCAGGACTTCCTTCATCACCTCGCCCGCGTCTCTTACTCGATCTTCTTCTCGCTGGTCATTTTCATCAGCCGCAAGCGCCGACGCCGCCAGCAAGAGCACCAGAAAACATCCCATCACCTTCTTCATGTATTTCCTCCTAGGAAATCTCATAGGAATAGCAAAATATTGCAACCCACACTCCATCATCTTAAACCCTGCCGGCGTTCGGATTACACCAGCAATGGCCGCTGGGCTGAGTGAGCATGTCTCGGCTCTTGAGGAAATCGCGATGATGGCTGACAATTACCTTCCGAAGCCAGCAAAGCGCGGTCCGTACGAGAAAGGGTGTCGCACCGATGTCGATGCGGGCTGATCTTAATGTAGTTATGAATACACCGACCAAGGTCGGTATCGGTGCCTACCTAGCCATTAGCTTTGCTTTCGACATCTGGTCTGGCCATCTCTCATTCCTACGCGATCTTGTCATCGTTATCACACTCGTGTTCGTCATTCGCGTGTTCCTGGCTTTGACCAAGTCGAGAAATTCAAACTGATACACTACCCGGCGTTCCAAAAAATCGCACGTGCGCAGCGCCCGCAAGTGGCAGATTTTGCGGATATTTTTGCTATGACCAAACGTGTGCTCCTTTTGTAACTTGGCTTCTGCGCCGCGTACCCCTAAAGTCAATGAGATATCGCCCCGCCAGACGGCGAGTTCGGCACGTGACGTGCACGTATTCTCTCGGGAAAGACTGTTTGTCTGCCGAATGAACGCTTTCGGGCCGGGCATGAGTGAAAAAATTGGATGTTAAGGGCATGAAGTACACGCATCTCTTCTGTCGGTTGGGGGCACTGCTCCTGGCTGTTTCCGCCGGGTTCACCTACTCGCAGGCTCAGTCTGCTGCAGACGCGTCCGCCGCGCCAAAGGTTTCTTATTTTGCTGCCGTCTCCGCGGGCACGGATGATCCACAAACCGGCATCGTCACCCTGCACAAGCGCGTTGACGAGGTGAACCTTCTCTTCATCGCGACCGACAAGCACGGCAAGTTTGTGCGCGACCTCACACAGTCTGATTTTAAGATTCTCGACGACCACAAACCGCCCCAGGCCATTTTCAACTTCCGCCGCGAAACCGATCTGCCTCTTGATCTCGGCCTGCTGATCGACGTGAGCGGCTCGGTCAACAGCCGCTTCGATTTTGAACAGACTGCTGCCACCAGCTTCCTGCAGCACACCATTCGCACCGGATTTGACCGCGCCTTCATCGTCGGCTTCAACAGTCAGAGCCAGATGGCGCAGGACTTCACCGACAATGTGCAATTGCTCTCGGTGGGCGTGCACAAGCTGCACGATGGCGGAGGCACCGCTCTCTACGACGCGATTTATCGCATCAGCAAAGAAAAATTCCTCAAAGACCGCCCCGACCATCCCGTGCGGAAAGCCATTGTAGTCGTGAGCGACGGAGAAGATAACCAGAGCGAAGTCACGCGCGCGCAGGCCATCGAGATGGCGCAACGCGCCGAGGTCATCATCTACGCCATCTCCACCGATGATAGCGGGTTGGTCTTGCGCGGCGATAGCGTGTTGGAACAACTTGCTTCATCCACCGGCGGCCGCGCCTTTTTCCCTTTCAAGATGAAGGACGTTACCCACTCCTTCGCCGCGATTGAAGACGAACTCCGCAGCCAATACGTCGTCTCCTACAAGCCCGCCGATTTCGAAACCGACGGCCGCTACCGCTCCATCGAAGTTTCCACTCTGAAAAAAGATCTGCAAGTCCGCTCCCGCAAAGGCTACTTCGCCCCGCAACGCTAGCTCATCTCTTAAGTCTGTCATTCCGAGCCAAGCAAGACAGCCTCTTCCCTTTGTCATTCCGACGCGCGAGCGAAGCGAGACAGGAGGAATCTGCTTCCGGCCCGGAGCTACCACAACCCGCAGTTCGCGTCCTCGTCGCATTTGGTTTTTCTCTTCCACCACCACCAGCCCCCACCTGCCTCGATTTTGCCATTCACCCGTTCTGTGTTAACGTCCGATGGAATTCCATTCCAAGTCCGGGAGAGACACATGAGTGGCATCATCTTCCTGGTCATCCTGGTTGTGATCGCCGTCGTACTGATCAGCATGTACAACGGATTGGTCCAGCTGCGGGTGCGCTGCGATTCGGCCTGGTCCGACATCGACGTGCAGCTGAAGCGCCGTCACGACCTCATCCCCAATCTCGTCGAGACCGTCAAAGGCTACGCGGCTCACGAAAAAGGCACCTTCGAAAACATCGCCAAGTTTCGTTCGCAAGCCATGCAGGCTACGTCGCCCAACGACAAAGCCGCAGCCGAGAATCAGCTGACCGGCGCGCTCAAGTCGCTCTTCGCCGTCGCCGAAAACTATCCCGAACTAAAAGCGTCCGAGCAGTTCACGCAACTGCAAGGCTCGCTGAGCGAGACGGAAGATTCCATCCAGAACGCGCGCCGCTACTACAACGCCGTGGTGCGCGACCTGAACACCAAGATTCAGGTCTTCCCCACCAACATTCTGGCCGGCATGTTCGGCTTCCAGGCGCGCCAGTTCTTCGAGACCACCGAAACCGACCGCGAACCAGTAGCCGTAAAGTTCTAAGGGAAATCCTGAATGTGACCCAACTTCTAAGAGTCTGTCATCCCGAGCAAAGCGAGGGACCTCATGCACGCCCGCCCCGCCACCGGCTTCAAGGGGAGTTTCCGCGACGGCCTGTCCCGCCCCTGTGGCGTCGTTCTCCAGCCTCAATCGGAGCCCCGCCAATTCTCAACGCAGCCGATAACCTCACCCGCATGAAGGTCACAGCTTTTTTGCCGCATCGGGCAATCCAAATTTTTCGAATCATCGCGATCGTTCTCGCTTTCACCTCTCCGCTCGCCGCCAAAACCTGGCGCATCAGCGATTTTCAGGACACCATCACCGTCAACCCTGACGGCAGCGCCGTGGTCACCGAACACATCACCATGACTTTCGTGGGCGAGTGGCACGGCGTTCACCGCATTCTGCCCATCGAATATCCCGGCCCGAATCACACCAACTACGAGCTGTTCATCGACGTCACCAGCGTCACCGACGGCGTTGGCGACAGCCTCAAATACGATACGTCCGTGGCGAATGGCAATCGCGACCTGAAGATCTATATCCCCGATGCGGTCGACGCCACCAGAAGCGTCGAAATCGTCTACACCGTCCGCAACGGCACGCGCTTCTTCGACGCCTATGACGAGTTCTACTGGAACGTGACGGGAAACGACTGGCCCGTTCCCATCGATCACGCCGCCGCCATCGCGACCTTCCCTTCCACGGCCGCGGGCTCGCTCCAGGCCCAAGCCTTCACCGGCGTCTACGGCTCAACCGGGCACGACGCCACCGCCACGGTAGAAGGCTCCATCGCCACGTTCGAGACCACCAGCCGTTTGCCCATGCGCGGCGGCATGACCATCGACGTTTACATTCCCAAGGGAATTCTCCACCAGCCCAGCGCGCTGACCAGGTTCTTATGGTTCATCGGCGGCAATCCCATCGTCTTTTTCCCGCTGGTCACTCTGGTCGTGATGTTCTCGCTGTGGTGGTTCAAAGGCCGCGATCCCAATCCCGGCATGTCGGTCGCGCCCATGTACGAACCGCCCAAAGGCGTTTCTCCCGCCGAGTGCGGAACCCTGCTCGACGACAAAATCCATCCCCGCGACATTACATCGACCCTGGTCGATCTAGCCGTGCGGGGCTACATCAAGATTGAAGAAGTCGCGGAGAAAGGTCTCGTCTTCACCCACAAAGACTATGTTTTCCATCTGCTCAAGCCGCGCGAGCAATGGACCGATCTCGCTCCGCACGAAAGCGTGATGCTGGAAAATATTTTCGCCGCAGAAACTGAGACTCGCCTCTCCAGCCTGAAGAATCGCTTTTACACCGCCGTGCCTATCATCCGCGCAGACATTATGTCGGCGCTGAAACGCAAAGGCATCTACCTGCTCGATCCGGATTCCGCGAACGGCTACAGCATCGGTGCCGCGTTCGCAATTCTGGTCTCGTTTGCGATTTTGCAATACCTCAGGTGGGCCAACTTTTTCAGCTCCGCGCTGTTGCTGGTTGTGTGCGTGCCCGTCGCAGTGCTCATCTGGTGGTTGTTTGCCCGTGTGATGTCCGCCAAAACCCTCGCCGGCGCGCGCACCCACATCGCCGTCCTCGGCTTCCAGGAATTCATGAATCGCGTCGACGCCGAACGCCTCAAGGTCATGCCGCCCACCACATTCGAAAAGTTTCTCCCCTACGCCATGGCCCTCGGCGTGGAGCACCACTGGGCCCAGGCCTTCGCCGGCATCGTGACAGATCCGCCAACCTGGTACGTCGGTCCCGGATACGCGCCAGGCATGGTTTTCAACCCGCTCTTCTTCTCCAGTTCCATGCAGAGCATGACCACCGACATGCACCAGGTCTTCGTCTCTGCCCCGCGCGGGGCCTCCACCGGCTCAGGCTTCGGCGGCGGTGGCGGAGGCTTCGGCGGTGGAGGAGGTTTCTCCGGCGGCGGTTTCGGCGGCGGAGGCGGCGGCGCCTTCTAAAACTTTCTCACGCCTGTCATTCTCCTCCCTACTCTTTGTCATTCCGAGCGAAGCGAGAGCCTGCCCTGAGCGGAGCCGAAGGGAACCTGCTTCTCTCTCGCCACGAGCACACCTGCCTCCATCTCCTCGTCACCCCTACTCCATCTCAAAGCTCAAATACATCAATCCTCCATCGCGCTCTACCTGCAGCACCACCGGGTCGCCCGTCTTAAGCTCGCGCACCGCTGCCCGCAGCCCCTCCATGGAATCGATCGAAGTAGTATTCAGCTGATGAATCAAGTCGCCCGCCTGCAAGCCCGTGTCGGGCAGGATCAAGTCGGCGGTGCGTCCCACCACGATCACTCCCGAGGGCAGCCGCAGCGAGCCTAGCTGGCTGCGGAGTTCCGGAGTCAGGTCAACGCCGAGAATGCCGAGCCGCGAGATCAGGCTGTTCTCCGGATTGGCCGCGTCGAGCAGTTGGTCCATCTGGTCGTGATGCTCGATCGCAGGGATGTAAAGAATCTTCTTCTCGCGGCCTCGCAAAATTTCCAGCTTCAGTACCTGATCCACGCGATGCAGATACAGCGCCGAGGTCAGCGATGGCAAAGTTTCAATCCGCCGGTCGTCGGCGAAAAGAACAATGTCCTGAATCTTCAGCCCCGCAGACGCCGCGGGCCCGCCCGGCTTCACGTCGACCACCATTACACCCCAGCGCCGCGGCAGGTGCAGACCATCGGCCAGCGTAGGCGTAATCTCCTGCGCCACCGCGCCGATCTCCACGCGATGCACGTGCCCATATTTGCGCAGGCTGTGATACACAAAATCCACGACCCGGGCCGGAATCGAAAATCCCAGCCCTTCGCTGCCGCCGCCCGACGACAAAATAAAAGTATTGATGCCCACCACCGCGCCGTTCATATCCACCAGCGGCCCCCCGCTGTTGCCCGGATTGATGGGCGCATCGGTCTGGATATAAGTAATCGGCTTCGTCGGATCGGGCTGCCGCGCCAGCGCGCTGATCACGCCCATGGTCACCGAATTCTGCAAACCCTCCGGACTGCCAATAGCAAACACCAGCTGCCCTACCCGCGGACGCTGCTGGCTCATCAGCGACAGCGTCGGCAAATCCGTGTCGTCGATCTTTAGCAGCGCCAGGTCGGTTTCCTTGTGCATGCCGAGCAGCCGCGCCTCGAGAATGCGCCGCTTGCCCTCCGGCACCTGGCCGGCGGAATCGCTCATGGGCAGCGGCAGCGCCACGCGAATCCGTTGCGCGCCTTCGACGACATGCGCGTTGGTCATGATGTAACCATTCGGGTCGACAATCACTCCCGAGCCCACCGCATGCTGGCGCACAATCAACGCCGTCTGCGCGCTGTCCTCCTCGTGCAGCGGACCATACCCCGTAACCAGAATCTGCACCACCGCGGGAGAAACCCGCGCCGCCAGGCTCTCCAGCGCATCGTTGAGCTGCACCAGCGTCTGGAACGAGTCGTCCGCGGTCGCCTTTGACTTTCCCTCCGCAGGCCTGGTGAGAGAAGTTGTACCGGGATTCGCGGCGGGATTCGAATCGCCCGGCTTCTGAGCCAACATCCACGAACTTGACGCGAGCAGCAGCACAGCGATCTGACCGATGAAACGACGCGGACGTTTTGCAGAAAAGAAGTTCGCGGGAAAGAAGAATGAACCGGACGTATGTATCTTGATCGACCGTATCTTTATCGGGCAAAACATGAGTCGCTCTCCTGGGAAAAGAAGCACTCATGAGACGGTACCACGCGCGGTTCGGTTGCAGAATTCGGGTATACCCCCTCCCCCCTGGTCTATTGGAATCATCAACTTGGCGGGAAAACGCGAAAAAATCCTAGGGCCACAATCACTTACGGGCAAAACCCGTTTTCTAAAGGACTTAGGCCCAAGGTATCCAGTCGGCATCCAGCTCGCCTCCGCCTTGAGATGATGGACGAGTTCGCGGCTAGAGGCAAGGTTAGTTGTCACATGGCCCTGTGGATTTTCTTTGCCTGGGTGGCCCATCCTTTGCGCTTTTTGCAAAGGGTGGGCGTTCCCAATTGTGAACGCCTTGTGATTTTGACTTTGGATTTCCCTCCCTACGTACGGATCCCTCTTCTACATTTGAAGGCATGCCGAAGGGACTGAAGCGCTACTACGGGCACGACTATCTCCACTTTCTGACGTGCAGTTGTTACCATCGCCAGCCGTGGCTGGCGCAACCTCATCGCCGCGACCTGTTTCTGCAAATTCTCGAACAGGTTCGTCAGCGCTACGGTTTCGTGGTAGTGGGTTATGTCGTCATGCCCGATCACATCCATCTGCTGATCAGCGAGCCGGAGCGAGGCACCCAGTCCACCGTGATGCAGGTCTTGAAACAGCGCTACGCGCGGCGGGTGTTGGCGAAGAAGAAGAAGCCGGCGCAGGGCAATCTCTGGCCTGACAAGCCGCAGCACGTGTGGCAGCATCGCTTCTACGATTTCCACGTGTGGAGCGAGCGCAAGCGGGTGGAGAAAATGCGCTACATGCATCGCAATCCAGTGCAGGAGGGACTCGTGCAAGCCCCCGAGCAATGGCCTTGGAGCAGCTACCGCAGCTACGCCTGCAGTGAGCAAGGCACGGTGAGAATCAATCAATGGCCGGCGGCAGAGTTGCGCGCTCTCCCGGCGGCGTAAGCGAATCCAAGTTGTTTCAACGGTCCGAAATGCCCATCCCCGATGATCTCTGTGTGCGACATTCCGCCTGAGCGTGGCCCATCCTTGCGTTCTTTGCAAGGGTGGGACGCGATGGTGCTGGATGAGAGGTGAGTGTGACGAGCCGACTGCCGGCGTAAGCGAACCCAAGCTGTGTCGGCAGTCTGGAATGCCCACCCTTTGCAAACAACGCAAAGGATGGGCCACCCGCGGCTTTTTAACCCGTTCCCGGAGCAAGGTCTGGAACAGAAACGGACGGCCGGGTGCCCCATCCTTGCGTTCTTTGCAAGTGTGGGATTCCGCGGTCGCGTCCGGCTTGGGATTTTCGAAGCCGCCGAAGCTAGAGCAAAGTCAAAGGCGGCGGACAAGAGTGTCCGCCCTACACGAGCAAAGGCGCGGAGCTGAGGGCTGCAGTGGTTCCCACCCTTCGAAAATCGCGAAGGGTGGGGCAGCCTCTGCCGTGGAGACGCAAGGATGGGGCAGCCCACCGGCTAATTTGAGAGGTCAGCAATTCCGCGCTGACTGCCTCCCACCCTTTCGCAAAGAACACGAAAGAGTGGGCCACCCTCTTCCGTGGTGCTGGCAAGATGGGCAAAGCGCCTTTTCCACAGCCTCCGCTCCTTCAATGTTCACCTAACCTTGACCGAGGCTCCGCATTATCCAATACTCGTCTCATAGCCCCAACAAAATGCTCCCCCGCACCCATAACTCGTTGCGAATCAAGATTTTGCCCCTAACTTGTTGCAGCCCTAGGATTTTTTCACAAAATCCCGCCAACTCTCTGATTGCAATAGACCAGGGGGGAGGGGGTAGGAGCTTACTATGCCGCTGTATTCGAATGCGCCACGGTGCCAGCATCTCAAAGTCGATGGAACGCAGTGCGGGTCGCCTGCGCTGCGACGCAACCGGTTTTGTTTCTTTCACAAGCGGTTTCAGGAGGAGCGCATCAGCATCAGCCGCGATCGCGTGCGGCGGGGGCGCGCCACGCTGATCCTGCCGGTGCTGGAGGACGCCAATTCCATCCAGGTGTCGCTGATGCAGATCATGCGGCTGCTGGCCGCGGGACAGATCGATGCGCGGAACGCCGGGCTGATGCTCTACGCGCTGCAGACTGCCAGCTTCAATCTGCGCTGGGTGCGCTTCGAGCCGCTTGACATCCAGCACGTGGTCATCGACCGGGACACCGTCGACCAGACCGGCATTGGCGGCAAGCAGTGGTACGAAGAAGATTTCCCCGATCCGGAATTGACGGAGGAAGAAAAAGCCGCTGCCGCCGCCGAGGAACAGGCCCGGGTAGCCGCCGCGAGGCGAGCTAAGGAACAGGAAAAAGCCCGCCGCCGCGCTGAGCTCCAGGCGGAAGCCGAGCAGCTGATGCGCGAAGGCGCCGAGGAAGAGCGGCGCGAAGCCCAGCGCGAAGCACAGATCGAAGCCGCGCGCAAAGCGAACGACGCGTTGGCGAGTAAGAACGCCGCCCTCGCCAACAGCGCGGTGACGGAAAAGAAGGGTGCCGTGGTTGCCGGGGCTGGCTCAATGGTTAGCACCGTAACGAGCGCTGCGGCGACTTCCGTCGCCAGCGTCAACAAGGTTGTTGTCAATGGCTCGGGCGCAGCGGCTGTTCATAAGAATATCATCGCGCAGCCGAGTACAGCGAAGGGGAACATCGCTGCCGCTGGAGGCAAAGCTCCCGCCAGCCCGGCGCTGCCGCCGCCGCGTCCGCCGGCGTCGGTCCCGCGCATCATCACGGCGGAACAGGCTGCCCGGGTGGTGGTCAACGCCATGAAAAACTCGCCGCCCATGCCGGCTCCCACCCGCCGCTCCGGCTTGAAGAAAGGGAGCCGGGGACGACGAAATGTCGATATCGACATGGACCAGGTTCGGCAGGAGGTGCAAGGCCTGGCCCGCGCTTTTGTAATGGACACGCTGAAACACGTTAGCCAGCGGCGTCCGCCGGGACGGTGAAATGAGGGCGTGTGGTGGCTTCCTGCAGAAAGCAGATTCCTCCTGCCTCGCTTCGCTCGCGCGTCGGAATGACAACGGATTTGGCGGAGAGCGGGGGTGGACCGAGGGGGAATCTAGTTGCTACCGTTAACTAATGCGTTATCAGGCTTTTATATGGGTAACATCCGTGATATAACCGCCACTGAGCAGGAGAGCGGGTTTCTGCCCGCCAGGAGCTTGGTTTGACGGCGTTGGTATCGTCCGCTGAACAATACAGACCAAGTCCGTACAGAGGAGGAACTGTGTCCGAAGAAGCGCGGACCGGGAAAAGGTTTCCCCTGGAATTGCCGATCAAGATTCACCAGGAGACCAGCGGAGACGCAAAGGGAGTGACCGGGAACCTGAGCGCGGCCGGCGTGTTTATTCGCGCCGATGCTTCGTTGAGCATTGGTTCCCCCGTGGAATTTGAAATCACGCTGTCGCCCGAAATGACGGGCGGAACGGAAAACGTCAAGATCCAGTGCAAGGGGCGGGTGGTGCGCGCCGACGAAACTGGAGAAGGCGGAGAAGGCCGCGGCGTGGCCTGCGTGATTGACTCGTATGAGTTTGTGCGGAGCTAAATTTTTGGAGCGCTGATCAACATGCTCAAACTGATTCTGGCGGATAATCAGGCAATTTTTCGGGCGGGCATCGCCAAGGTGCTGGCCGTGGAAGACGAGATGCGCATTGTGGCCCAGGCGCAGACTCCGGAACAGATGTTCATGGCCCTGGACAAGTTCCGGGCCGCGGTTCTGGTGGTGGCGGCGGGATTCCACAATGATTTTGCGGCGATTGTGCAGGCCGCGAACCGCGCCAAAACTCGCGTGGTGGTGCTGGCCGATACTGGCGAGAGCGCGCAACGGCACATGGCGAACGGCGCACATGGCGTGGTCTATCGTAACGTGACCAGCGCCGCGCTGGTGGATTGCGTCCGCAAAGTGGCGCGCAACGAAACCTGGGTGCAGGATGTGGCCGTGCCGAGCGAGCTCACCGAAAACGATATGGTCGGGTTGCGCGTGCGCGACCGGCTCACCGCGAAAGAGTTGCGGATTGTTGCGCTGATCGTGCAGGGCTACAAGAACAAAGAAATCGCTTCGCAGCTGGGGACCACCGAGCAGGTCATCAAGAATTATCTGCGCAACGTGTATGACAAGATCGGAGTCTCGGACCGGCTGGAGCTGGCGCTGTTCACCATCCACCACAGGATTCTGAACGAAGCCGCGGCCGCGACCGCGGCGGGGACGGTGCCGCAACCCCCGGCGGCGGTTACGCCGTAGAGTGTTGGTTTTGATTTATCGGGCCAGGGAGACTCAAGGCCGCCGCGCAGGCGGCCTTTATATTGCTCGTGTGGGGACGGGCACTCTTGCCCGTCCAGCCGAGCGCAGCTCGGCTGCTCTTTCTCCTTCGTCCACGCGCATCGTTCATGATGTTAGCCGCATCTACTTTCCATGGAATTTCGAACGCTGGGACGCTCTGGATTGAAAGTGCCTGTGCTGAGCTTTGGCACGGGAACGTTTGGTGGAGGAACCGAGTTCTTTCGCGCCTGGGGCGCGACGGACGTTGCCGAGGCCACGCGGCTTGTGGACATCTGCCTGGAAGCGGGCGTGAACCTCTTCGACACCGCGGATGTTTATTCCGGCGGCCTCTCCGAAACGGTGCTGGGCAAGGCCGTTGCTGGCCGCCGCGCCGATGTTCTCATCTCGACGAAGGCAACATTCCGTATGGGGCCGGGGCCGAATGATCTGGGCTCGTCGCGACATCACCTGATTCGCGCTTGCGAAGCGAGCTTGCGGCGGCTGGGGACGGACTACATCGACATCTATCATCTGCACGGATTTGACGCGCTCACTCCAATCGAAGAAGTTCTCAGCACGCTGAACAATCTGGTGGTCAGCGGGAAGGTGCGATACATTGCGTGCTCCAATTTTTCAGGGTGGCATTTGATGAAGTCGCTGGACGTTGCGGACAAATATGGGTGGGCGCGATACGTGGGCCATCAGGTTTATTACTCGCTGATTGGCCGCGAGTATGAATGGGAGTTGATGCCGCTGGCTGTGGATCAGGGAGTGGGGGCGCTGGTGTGGAGTCCGCTGGGCTGGGGCCGGCTGACGGGAAAAGTCCGGCGCGGACAGCCGCTGCCCGCCGTGAGCCGACTGCACAAGACTGCCGATCTGGGCCCGCAGGTGGGCGATGAATATTTATTCAAGGTGGTGGATGCGCTGTTAGAAGTTGCGAACGAGACGGGAAAGACGGTGCCGCAGGTTGCGCTCAGCTGGCTGGTGCAGCGGCCGTCGATTTCGACCGTGATTTTCGGTGCGCGCAACGAAGAACAGCTGCGGCAGAATCTGGGCGCGGTGGGATGGAACTTGTCTGCCGAGCAAATCGCGAAACTGGATTTGGCCAGCGATGTGACGCCGGTCTATCCCTATTGGCACCAGCGGCAATTTTTGGAGCGGAATCCGTTGCCGGCAAGCGGAAAGTGAGGTGTTGTGTAGGGCGGGCACTTTCCTGCCCGCTTGCTTCATGCCGCTGTATGCAAGCGGGCAAGAGTGCCCGCTCCACACGAAGCAACAACCGTTCAGACGATTTTCTCTCCTACAACTTTTGCCTGCGTGAACAGATAGAGGTAGTCGGGGCCGCCGGATTTGGAATCGGTGCCCGACATATTGAAGCCGCCGAAGGGATGCGCGCCGACCATCGCTCCAGTGCATTTGCGGTTGATGTAGAGGTTGCCGACGTGGAAGTCGCGGACGGCGCGGTCGATTTTGTCGCGCGACTTGGTGTAAACGGCGCCGGTGAGGCCGAATTCAGTGTCGTTGGCGATTTCCATGGCGTGGTCGAAGCCGTGGGCTTTGATCACGGCCAGCACGGGGCCGAAAATCTCTTCCTGCTCGAGTTTTGATTTGGCGGAAATGTCGGCAATCACGGTCGGCTGAATGTAGTAGCCTTCGCCAGCTGCGGTCGCGCGTTCGCCGCCGGTGATGACGCGGCCGTCTTTTTTGCCCTGGGCGATATATTCGAGAATGGTATTCATCGAGCCTTCATTGATGACTGCGCCCATGTTGGTGTTTTCGGCAGGATCGCCGAGGGTGATTTTTTCCACGCGGGCTTTCAGCTGCTCGAGGAACTTGTCGTAGACGCGTTCGTCGACGATGGCGCGCGAGCAGGCTGAGCACTTTTGTCCCTGAAAACCAAAGGCGGCTTGCGCGACACCTTCCACGGCGGAGTCGATGTCGGCGTCGGCGTCGACGATGATGGCGTCTTTGCCGCCCATTTCAAGCACCGTGCGCTTGATCCAGAGCTGGCCGGGAGCTTGCGTGGCAGCGGTCTTGTTGATGTGGAGACCAACTTCGCGGGAGCCGGTGAAGGCGACGTAACGCGTTTTGGGATGAGCGACGATGGCGTCGCCAAAACTCGCGCCTGCGCCGGGGCAGAAGTTGACTACACCCTCTGGAATTCCAGCCTCTTCGAGCAGTTCGATGAACTTCGCTGCGATGGTGGGCGAATCGCTCGACGGCTTCAGAATTACGGTGTTGCCGCTGACGATCGAAGCCACCGTCATGCCGGCCATGATGGCGCAGGGGAAATTCCACGGAGGAATCACCGCGCCAACGCCGAGCGGAACGTAGATGAGGGAATCGCGCTCGCCGGGCAACTGCACTGGAGTTTCCGCCTTCGCGAGGCGCAGAGCTTCGCGCGCATAGAATTCGCAGAAGTCGATGGTCTCGGAAATATCGGCGTCGGCCTCGGCCCAGTTCTTGCTGACTTCGAAGACCAGCCAGGCCATGAAATCCATTTTGCGGTTGCGGAGAAGGTCGGCGGTGTGGAACAGGAGGCCGGCGCGGTCTTCGACCGTGGTGCGGCTCCAGGACTCGAATGCTTGCAAGGCGGCGGCCATCGCCGGTTCCACGTGCTCCTTGCCCGCTTTCTGATGGAGGCCGACAAGCTCGGATGGGCGCGAGGGATTCAGCGACTTGATCTTGTCAGCAGTCTTGACGCGTTTGCCGCCGATGATGAGGTCATACTCGCGCCCCAGCTGTCCGCGGACCCGCTCGATGGCAGAACGCATCTTGCGCGCGTTGTCTTCGTGGCGGAAATCGTAGAAAGGCTCGTTGATGAACGGGCCCTGGTGCGATTGCGATGATGAAGACGTGCGCGGCCGGACGGGGAGTTCAAGGGTTGCCATGGGAGTTCCTTTCGGAGCTGGGAGGTATAAGGGCTTGCCTTAATAATTTTACACCCCAGGACGGGAGGATCGGCCGCCAAGCCGCGGAGCGGCGAAAGAATGAAGCCACGGCGCAAGCCGTGGGTGGTCTCGTGAAAGAGCGGGCCAAGCCCCAAAAGGGCCAAAGAGGCTAATCCCAAATGTAGCGTTCGTCGTAGGCAACGTGATTTTTTTTCAGGAAGGCGACGTACTCCTGCTGAAAGGTTCATTTCTTGTGATGTTCCTCTTGGGTCGCGATGTATCGGGAGACGGCGAGCACGTTGGATTCGCTGACGCTGAACGCACCATATCCGGTCTGCCAGGCAAAACGAGCCGGCCGCTTCTGGTGAACCCAATTCTCGTTCATCCAGCGCGAGGAGTTGGTTTTGACGACGCGGGCGACCTCCGCCGCAGCTTGCGCGGGACGAATGCGAATCAGCATATGAACATGATCGGCGGTACCGTTGATGATGAGCGCGGTGCCGTGCATCTCGCGAATGATGCCGCCGAGGTAGGCGAAGAGGTCGGTGCGGATTTCGGGAGTGATGAGAGGCTGGCGACCCTTGGTGCTGAAGATCAGGTGAAGGACGAGGTTGCCGGCGGTGTGAGACACGTTTCTTTCGCTCCTTCGGAGCTGATTGCGCTTTGCGTATGCATTCCCACGGCTTGCGCCGTGGGCTGCATTCTTGCGCCGCTTCGCGGCTCCGGCGGAGACCGGCGCATACCGACTGGGCGGAGACCGTGCGTACGAAGTAAGGATACGCCGCGGGGCGGTGCGGAAACGTCTTGCGGCGGGAATCTTGCGCTGGTGGTTTCGTTTCGGAACGGTGGGGCGTTTCGATAGAGGTCTGTTTTGACAGCCCCTACCGGCGTTTTATGTTGTTCGGCGCATACCGACGGCGGGTGATAGACTCGAACGTTTTCATAAAGGCGTTAGGAGTGCATGGCAGAGAGGCAGATTTGATGGAGGTCAAACGGGTCGGAGTGATCGGTGCGGGGACCATGGGCAACGGGATTGCTCATGTGTCTGCCCGCAGCGGGTTCTCGGTGGTGTTGTGCGATGTGGAGCAGCGGTTTCTGGATCGTGGGCTGGAGACCATCGGCAAGAATCTCGAGCGCGAAGCGGCGAAGAACAAGATTTCGGCTGACGACAAGGCGGCGACGCTGGCGCGGATTGAGGGTGTCGTCGAACGCGGAAAGCTGGCGGACTGCGATTTTATTGTGGAAGCGGCTAC
>JBAUAN010000086.1:0-16702 GCA_049675725.1 Candidatus Sulfotelmatobacter sp.
ACACGGTTATCGCTGGGCCCAGCATTATCGCGCTAGGCTATGACTCTCGCGACCAGGCAGTAGTGGACATTGAGTCCTGCGCGCCAATTACCGTCGCTTTGCGAAAAAGGCCTGGAGCCGTACTAGTCGGTACGAAGGAACAATCTCCGAAAGAAATTCGTGCAGCAAAGCGGCGATCCATAGGCCGGTTTGGTCTTGTGTGGACCCTCAGCGCGATTGGTCATGTTCTCCAGCACAGCGTCGCTGCGGCGATTATTTTCTTCTACTCGAAGAATATTCTGTCGGCGACGGTTCGGGCCTTTATCTCGTTCTAGTTTAGAGCGGAAACACTCATTCGTGGATACGTAACAGAGGAACAATCGTGAAACAGCAATCTATGAAACAGTTCGCAATGGCAGTAACCCTGACCGCAGTCATGATGCTAGGCGCGTGCAAGAAAAAGGTTGCACCAGCGCCCCCACCGCCGCCACCCCCGCCCGCGCCCACGGCTTCCTTGTCCGTGTCCCCAAACGGCATTACATCGGGAGAGACCGCATCTCTCTCGTGGCAGACTTCGAACGCGACCGACGTCTCCATTGACGGCATTGGCGCGGTCCAACCGAATGGCTCGCAGAGCGTCTCTCCAACTGAATCTACAACCTATCACCTGATCGCAAAGGGCGCGGGCGGAACGCAGGAAGCGACGGCGCGACTGACCGTGACGCAGCCCCCACCGCCTCCGCCACCGCCGGCCGCCCCATCGATCTCCGATGAGGACTTGTTCAAGCAGAACATTAAGGATGTTTACTTCGATTTCGATAAGTCTGACATTCGTGCGGACCAACAGACATCTGTACAAGCTGACGCGGCGTTCCTGATGCAGCATCCGAACTTCAATCTCAGGATTGAAGGCCACTGTGACGAGCGCGGCTCAATCGACTACAACCTGGCCCTAGGCGACAAACGCGCGAGCGCGGCGAAGAACGCGCTGATTTCTCAGGGTATCGCCGCGAGCCGAATGACGACTATCAGTTATGGCAAGGAAAGACCGTTCTGCACCGAGAGCAACGAAGCTTGCTGGCAGCAGAACCGTCGCGGACATTTCGTGTATCAGAAGTGACCGCGAGCGGTGCGATTTGATCGGAGCGCGAGAAACTGATGCGAGACGAGTTTCTCGCGCTTGTTCATCAACGAGGTTGACGTTCTTAGGTTACGAGCCTCCTCTCAGGCGGCCCGATCAGAAACGACCAGAAGATCGTGTCCCACAATCGGGTTCTGCCAGCCTCCCGGTGGCGTTACTCGCTCAACCTCATGCGGTCCCCAAGTTTTGGGGTCGTACTGATAGACGGGAGTCACTTTCTTCAGCACCGGATCGACAATTCGCCAGGCCTGTTCCACATAGTCTTCGCGCGCGAACAGGGTAGCGTTGCCGGCCATGGCATCTCCCAGTACTCGTTCGTAGGCATCCATTTCCTCGGCGTCGGGCGGCTTGTTGGCGATCATCTCCGCGGGCCGCCCCACCAGTTTCTCACCCGGCCCCATCACCGTCATACCCATGGCGATCGACACATCCGGGCTGATCCGAAACCGCAAGTAATTCGAGTGCAGAACCTCCGCCGGGATCTCAGTGGGCGGCGTTCGCAACTTGCAGACTACTTCTGTGCACGTGACAGGCAAAGATTTCCCCGCGCGGATGTAGAACGGCACGCCTTGCCAGCGCCAGGAATTGACTTCGAGTCGAATCGCCGCGAAGGTCTCCATCTTGGAGTTGGGCGCTACTCTTTTTTCGTCGAGATACCCGCGAAACTGCCCGCGGACGACGTTTCTCTCGTCCAGCGCCGGAATTGCTTTCAGTACTTTCACCTTCTCGTCGCGAATGGATTCGCTGTCCATTGCTACCGAGGGTTCCATCGCGAGATTGCAAAGCACCTGGAACAAGTGATTCTGGATGACGTCGCGAATTGTGCCGGTTTCGTCGTAGAAGCCGCCGCGGCCCTGAACACCAAAATCTTCGGCCATAGTGATTTGCACGCTCTCGACATAGTTTCGGTTCCAGAACGCTTCCATGAACGCGTTTGCGAAGCGGAACACGAGCATGTTCTGCACCGGCCGCTTCCCCATGTAATGGTCGATCCGGAAAATTGCGCGTTCATCGAAATGCCGCAACAGGACCTGATTGAGATGTCGCGCCGATTCCAAGTCGTGACCGAATGGCTTCTCGACGATGATCCGAGCTTCGCTAGCGTTGCCGCTGCGAGGTAAATGTTCCACGACGGTTTCGAACATGTCAGGAGGGACCGCCAGATAATGCGCCGGCCGTTGCGACGTTCTCATCTCCTTGCCGAGCGCCTCGAAGGTTGTCGGATCTTGATAGTCTCCGTCAACATAGCGGAGCAGACCGGATAGTTTCTCGAAGGCCGCGGCATCGACTCCACCATGCTTTTCAAGGCTGTCGAGAACACGGGCCTTGAACTGTGCCAGCGTCCAACCGGCTTTGGCAACGCCTATCACCGGCACATTGAGGTGGCCGCGCTTCACCATCGCCTGCAGAGTCGGAAAGATCTTCTTATAAGCGAGGTCGCCGGTTGCACCAAAGAAAACGAACGCATCGGAATGGGAGTTCGCCACAGTTATCTCCTTATGCGGCCTTGGTTGTGCGGTCGGGTTTTTCCAGATGTCCGCCAAATTGATAACGCATCGCGGACAAAAGCTTGTCGGCGAAGTCAGCTTCACCCCTCGAGCTGAATCGTTCGTAAAGGGCGCAAGTGAGAACTGGCGCCGGCACAGCCTCGTCGATTGCGGCTTTGATCGTCCAGCGTCCTTCGCCGGAATCAGAAACGTTCCCAGCAAATTTGGATAGACTTGGATCCTGCAACAACGCACCGGCAGTCAGATCCAGCAACCACGAAGCGATCACGCTGCCGCGGCGCCATACCTCGGCAATGTCGCGGAGGTTCAGATCAAACCGATAGTGCTCGGGATCGCGCAACGGCGTCGTCTCAGCATCCGCCGCGCGGCCCGTCTGTTTGCCAACGTTGGCCGAGCGCAGGATCCCCAAACCCTCGGCGTATGCCGCCATCACCCCGTACTCGATGCCGTTATGTACCATCTTGACGAAGTGTCCGGCGCCATTCGATCCGCAGTGGAGATAACCCTGTTCGGCAGTGCCGTCGATCGTTTCTCTGCCGACCGTGCGCGGAATATCGCCCATCCCGGGCGCGAGCACATTGAAAATCGGGTCCAGGTGCTTGACCACCTCGTTTTCTCCTCCAATCATCATGCAATAACCTCGCCCCAGACCCCACACACCTCCGCTGGTACCGACGTCCACATAGTGGATCTTTTGAGGCGCAAGTTCTTTGGCGCGCCGGATGTCGTCGATGTAATAGGAGTTGCCGCCGTCGATCAGGATGTCTCCCGCTTCCAGGTGAGGCACGAGTTCAGTGATGGTTTCATCTACGACCGCAGCCGGCGCGCGGCTTCGCAAGCTTGCTCACTAACTCGTCCAGCGACGCGGTGCCGGTCGCCTTTTCCTTGACTAGTTCCCCGACCGCTTGCGGCGACCTGTCGAACACGACACAGTTGTGATCCTTATTGATGAGTCGCCGCACCATGTTGGCGCCGATCCGTCCCAGACCGATCATCCCGAGTTGCATCTCGAATCTCCTTTATGAACTATTTCGATTTACGGTAATACCTGATCAGGTTGTTCGTGGAACTGTCGTGCGCAAGCTGCGGCTCGGTTGTGCTTTCCAGTTCAGGGATGATGCGTTGCGCAAGAACCTTGCCCAATTCGACGCCCCATTGATCGAAGGAATCGATGTTCCAGATTGCGCCCTGGGTAAACACGGAGTGTTCGTATAACGCCACCAGTTTTCCGAGAGTTTCCGGCGTGAGTTTGTCAGCCAGGATCGTATTCGACGGACGATTGCCCTCGAACACCCTGTGAGGAACCAGCCACTTCGGAGTGCCTTCTGCCTCGACCTGCTCCGGTGTCTTGCCGAAGGCCAGCGCCTCTGCTTGAGCGCAGACGTTGGCAATCAGCATGTCGTGGTGCTGCCCGAGCGGATTGAGCGGTTTCGAAAAAGCGATAAAGTCGCAGGGAATGAGTCTCGTTCCCTGGTGAATCAGTTGGTAGAAAGAGTGTTGACCGTTGGTTCCCGGTTCTCCCCAATAAATTGGACTCGTGTCGTGCGCAACTTTTTTTCCCTCAAGCGTGACGTGCTTGCCGTTGCTTTCCATCGTCAGTTGCTGGAGGTAGGCCGGGAAGCGTTTCAGATATTGTTCGTAGGGCAGGACCGCAACCGTCTGCGCCCCGAAGAAATCGTTGTACCAGATCGCCAGAAGACCCATCAGCACCGGCAGGTTTTGCTGGAGGGGAGCAGTCCGGAAGTGTTCGTCCATCTCGTGAAAGCCATTCAACATGGCCCGAAAGTTCTCAGGGCCGGTGGCGATCATGGTCGACAGGCCAATGGCAGAGTCCATCGAGTAGCGTCCGCCAACCCAGTCCCAGAACCCGAACATGTTGGCGGTATCGATTCCGAACTTAGTAACCTCGGCCGCATTCGTCGAGACTGCGACGAAATGCTTGGCCACCGACTTTTCGTCGCCGCCCAGTCTGGCGAGAGACCACTCGCGAGCCGTGTGCGCATTCGTCATCGTTTCCAGAGTGGTAAAGGTTTTCGAAGAGATAATGAAAAGCGTTTCCGACGGATCGAGGTCGCGGACCGCCTCCGCGAAATCGGTGCCATCAATGTTTGATACGAACCGGAACGTCATAGTCCGATCGCTGTAGTGTTTCAGTGCCTCGTAAGCCATAACTGGCCCCAAATCGGAGCCGCCGATGCCGACATTGATCACATTACGAATGCGTTTGCCGGTGTGTCCCTTCCATTCACCACTTCGCACGCGGTTGGAGAAATCCGCCATCTGGTCGAGCACGGCATGGACCTCAGGCACAACGTTCTTTCCGTCAACGACAATGGAACTGCCTTGCGGCGCACGCAGGGCAACGTGCAAGACTGCGCGCTTCTCGGTGATGTTGATTTTCTCCCCGTGGAACATGGCATCGATTCGTGCCCGCAGGCCGGACTCTTCCGCCAGGTGAAGAAGTAGCCGGAGCGTTTCATCGGTGACGCGGTTCTTCGAGTAATCGAGGTAAAGACCAACGGCCTCGATCGCCAAACGCTTACCCCGCGTCGGATCGTCCGCAAAAAGTTGTCGCAATTGCAGCTTTGAAACCGTCTTGTAATGTGATGCCAGTGCGCTCCATGCTGCCCGTCTGGTTCTCGGGCGCTTTGTGAGTGGTACGACATGTGCTGCCATATGCATGCTCCTTTGTAGTTAGGCCGTTAACTGGTATGAGCTTTATGCTTTTGATTTAACTGGTGGGCTTTAGGGTGCGGCTTTTGTTTAGCGAGGCACCCTTGGAAGAAATCACATCCATCAAGTCATGCCACCACCTCACAAGAAACTCGGCCCCCTCAGTCTGCAGTTGCACAATTTCAGGCATCACCTGGCAGCAACTCTCAACTCCGTATGAACAGCCAGGGCCTTCAAGGGCCTTAAGATAAAGGATATTCGAAGCTTTCGGGTCTTACTCTGGCCCTCGTCGTGAAAAATTGTGTCGCTTTCATCGTGTTACCTCCTGAGTAGCGATAGAGCGCTCGCGCGCCGCTAATCGAGCTTGTCCGTTTGACGTGAGCACATGATGAGTGTCGTTCCAGAACCGGATCGCCGGCTGCGAGAGACTGTTTTCGTAACTCAGCGCGCTTAGGCTCGCTGTACTGAGCATTAAAAATTGGCCGTTGACGGGTTCGATTGTGATCCAGCGTGTGGCGAGCACGCGCAGAAAATGTCCGCTGGAAAAGAGCAGAACATTGCCCACCACCGCCCGCACGCGGCTTACTACACGATCGGCGCGCGCTGCGACCTGTTGCGGCGATTCGCCGCCGGGGCAGCCGTCGCGGAACAACACCCAATCCGGACGGTCGCGAAGAATGTCTGCCGTGAGACGGCCTTCATATTCACCGTAATCCCATTCGACGAGGTCACGGTCAATTTCAGCTACGGCCTGGAATCCGGCCAGATCGCAGGTCCGCATGGCACGCCGCAACGGACTGGTGAATACCTTTGCGAAGGTCAGCTGGCTTAAAGGCTCCCCTAGTCGTCGCGCGGTCTCCTCACCGCGCGCTGTGAGTGGCAGATCGGTGAGCCCGGTGTGCTGCGCCGTAATTGTCCAGGCTGTTTCACCGTGCCGAGCCAAATATACGACAGGAGGTTTTTCACTCATCGATTACCCCTTCTGGTTTTCCAGGCTCTCAAACCCATAGCTCGCGGCTCCGATCAACGCCGCACGCAGTCCGGCCTCCGCGAACCCGCGGCTTATGCGATTCCACCGATCAACAGCTCCGCAGAACGATGAGTCTTGCCTGGATCAACATCGATTCTGAAATCGTGAAGCTCGCGCCGATTGTGTTCAATGTGCATCTCTGCCGGTGCGTGCCACGGACGATCTGCAGATGCAGGAGTATCGTGTGCGAAACCACGATTTGCAATTGCCACAAGCGCCGCAGATCTCATTACCACCACGCTCCAGACGCGACCGTAGAAGTCCCCGTCTTCTCGATCACCCTGCACATCAGCTGCCAAGTTGGCCGTTGAGCAGGGGGCCGTGATTCGCCTCGCCAAAGTTCAACACCCTTAGGTTCTGTTCCGGTGATATTTTCAATTCCGACACGACCGTAAGCCTGTCGACAAAGTCGTGACAGACTTCTGGCCCGGTGGCAGTCTTCTGTCTTCAGGGCAAAGTTCAGACACCTCGTAATTTTACGAACGTGCTCATTTGCCCAATAGAATGGCGTCGCGCTGGTTTTCCAAGTCACCACATTTTGGTCCTCCGGTTGCCTTACGTTCACGCGACCGTATAGATCGAAGCTTTCGGTGTTGACCTCTGATTGAGTGCGCGGGCTGGGCGATCAGCCGGCGAAGGAAGTGTCTGTATTTATGTGGTTACGGCCACTCTTGTTGGTTAAGGGTGGTTTGACATCGCAACGTGAGTGGCAGTCGGTAATTACAAAGCAGGGGAAGGAGATTCCAAGAAATGAAAACAATTCAGAATATACTCCTGGCCGTACTTCTTGTTTCTGCTGCATACGCAGCAGACGACGTCGTCAGTGCCGTTCACGGCACAATCGAGAAAGTTGATTCCACCACCAAAACCATTGTGGTTAAAACAGCCGATGGAACCGAGCATTCGATGCATTTCACCGACAAGGCCGCCGTCCATGGCGCACATGCGTCGATGGGTGCCGCTAAAGATTCCTGGCATGGGTTGAAAGAAGGAACCGAGGTGGTGGTCCACTTCAGTAAAAATGGAACCGAAGACACCGCTCTGGAGGTCGACAAAGTAGGGAAAGAGGGGTTGAAAGCGTCCGACGGCATGATCGAGGACGTTGATCGCGGTGGGAAAAAACTTGTCGTCAAATCCAGTGATGGTGTGGTGTCAACCTACCGGCTAACCGACCACGCCGCCCTGGATGGGGGGAGGGACATCGGTGAGGGTATGGAGAAGGGCACCAAGATCACTGTCTACTACACAAAGGATGCCGGGAAGAAGGTCGCCCACTTTTTCGAGAAGGGTTAGAGAGGCTGGCTAGTCGCGCTTGTGCGTTGGATGCAAGTGGCCCGCACGTTCTTCGACCAGGAACTTTGCGGGGCACGATGAAGATTGCAACTTCGACCGTTTTTCTTTCATCTCAGAATATGTTGGAGCCCTTTGGATGAAGAAACGGCACGGGAGAGTTTATATGTTCGTTCTTGGACATGCCGCAAAGTTCTCAAGGCGTCGATTGGGCAAGCGGATATCTGCGTTTGTGGTGTCATCCGCCCTATTGTTGGTGACTTACCCTCAGACTTTGGCGGCCTATCAAGACCCGCAAACACCGGCGCAGGCCGCGCCGGCGCCGGCCTACACCCAACAGACTCCCGAGCAGCTGCAGCGGTTGGTGGCGCCGATTGCACTATATCCGGACTCGCTGGTGGCACAGATTCTGGCCGCATCCACGTTCCCTGAACAGGTCGTCGAAGCCGACCGGTGGGTGCAGGAGCATCCTGATTTGAAAGACGAGGCTTTGGGGCAAGCTGTGGACCCACAACCCTGGGACCCGAGTGTTAAAGCGCTCACGGCATTTCCATCCGTCTTGGGAAATATGGACAAGAACCTTTCCTGGACGTCATCCTTGGGCGATGCTTATTACAATCAGCAGCAAGATGTAATGGATGCGGTCCAGGTGATGCGCCGCAAAGCGCAAGACGCGGGCAATCTCAAGACCACGCCGCAGCTAAATGTCACTGATCAGGATTCGGCAATCGACATTGAGCCTGCTGATCCCGACGTGGTGTACGTTCCCGCATATGACCCGTGGCTGATTTACGGGTACCCCGTCGTCGCATGGCCGGGATGGTATCCGTACCCCGGAATCTGGTTTGGCGGGCCTTACGTCTCGTTCGGAGTCGGCTTCGGGATCGGGTGGTGGGGTGGTTTTGGATGGGGGTGGGGGCATTGGGGATTCGATTGGCATAACCATTACGCCCTGTTTGATCACGGCAGGTATTTCTCCCGCAGCACGACGTTTTATAACCGGGACAATTTCTATCGCGGGGGACTCGCGCGGGGCGGAGCATTCGGAGCCCGAGGCGGAGCTTATGGGGGACGCGGTGGTTTTTTTAATCATCCCGGTGCGGCCGCCAGGCCTTTCGGCGGAGACGATCGAGCCGCTCGGGGATACGCTGAACCCCGCGGTCAAAGCGGCATCCGCTCGGGTGCTTTCAGCGGCTTCCAGCGTGGGGGAGAAGCGCGGAGCTTCTCATCGCGCGGGTTCGCCAGCTTCGGAGGAGGATTCCACGGCGGTGGTGGATTTCACGGCGGCGGCGGATCTCACGGTGGCGGTGGTGGGCGTCGGTAATCCTAATGTTGGGGGTCTTTCGATTAGCTGTTAACAAAATGGAGAGAAGGCATATGACGCTGAACTTCGGCAAGTTTCCTGGAGCCAATCTTCCTAAAACCAATCCCGCAAAATTGGCTGCTGTCGCAATGTTTTTGACGCTGTGCTTGCCGTCGCGTTCGATGGCGCAGCAACCGGGCCAGAAAACATTTTCATCGGCGGAAGACGCGAGCAAAGCATTAGTGACGGCAGCGCAGAATAATGATGAAAAGGCCATGCTCGACGTTCTCGGCCCAGACGGTAAACACATCGTCTCATCGGGAGATGATGCCGAGGACGCCCAAAGCCGCGCCAACTTCGTACGGAAGTATCAGGAAATGCACCGCATGGTAAAAGAACCGGATGGAACCACCACCTTATATATTGGCGCAGAGAATTGGCCTACACCCATACCGCTTGTGAACAAACGCGACACGTGGTATTTCGACACCGAGGCGGGCGAACGGGAAATCTTATACCGGCGAATTGGCCGGAACGAAATGTCGACCATCCGTGTCTGCCAGGAGCTGGTAGCGGCAGAAAAGGAATACTCCGCGCAGCACAGCGAGTACGCCCAGAAAATCTTTAGTGATGAAGGACAGCACGATGGACTGTATTGGAAGGCTGCCCACGGCGAAGCCCAGAGCCCGGTGGGGCCGCTTGTGGCAGCGGCGGTTACGCAGGCATACGCCACCAGCCGAGAAAGTGCTTCGACTCCTTATCGCGGTTACTATTACCACATTCTGACGCGTCAGGGAAAAAATGGTCCAGGCGGAGCAAGAAGTTACATCGTGAGCGGCAAAATGGCAGGCGGTTTCGCGTTCGTAGCCTATCCCGCGGAATACAGGTCTTCCGGTGTGATGACATTCATCGTTAACGAGGATGGAGTGGTGTATCAGAAGGATCTCGGCAGGAAGACCGATACGCTTGCCAAAGCGATGAAGGAATACAACCCCGATTCTAGCTGGCAAAAAGCTGAAGAGCAGCAGGAGGAAATTGCCGGCGATCAGAAAAGCAAGTAAGGGATGTCCTGTCGTTGCGCCTTCTCCGCGCTAGTGATTTCCCAATCTCCTGCCTACTGCCTCCGGGCATGAAAGGCGTTTTTGGCTGCGGTGGGCTGCAGCGCACGCCGTTGCCTTCCCTTCGTGGCAGAACTTTATCTAGAATAACTGCGAATGCAGGCTTGTATAAAATGCTGACCGGCTCGCTCCAATTCGTTGCCGCCGATCCTCCGGAATGTGTCCACTGCCACACGGCCCACCTCCGTGGCAGGATTAGGGAGCACGTCTTTACCAGAGAAAGTTGACCACCTAGCTCGACGGATGCGAGCGAACCTGCTCCGCGCGTTCGCGAATCATTTACGACGCTGAGGATTGCCGCAACCCCGGCCTAGCTACCCCGTCGGTGGGGTGGAGTTTCGCGGCCATTTTCACGAGGTGGGCAATAGAATCGGCTTTCATTTTTTGCATCACCTTGCCTCGGTGTGCCTTCACCGTGATCTCGCTGATACCGAGCTCGCCACCGACCTGTTTATTCGGAAGGCCGGAGACCACTAGCGCCATAACCTGCCGTTCCCGTCGGGAAAGCGACGTGTAACGGTCCCGGAGCGCCCGCATCTCCGTCTGGTGACTCAGCGCAACACGGCTGCGTTCGAGCGCCGCCCGGATGGCACTCAACAGCAAGTCATCACTGAATGGCTTCGTCAAGAATTCGACAGCGCCCGCCTTCATGGCTTGCACCGTCATAGGTACGTCGCCGTAGCCCGTGATGAAGATGATCGGCATGTCCGTCCGTTCGACGGCGACACGCTTCTGCACTTCGAGACCATTGAGCCCTGGAAGAGAAAAATCAAGTACGAGGCAGCTCGGAACAAGAGCCCGTGGACGGGTAAGGAATTCTAGTGCGGATTCAAATATCTCTGGCTTCCAGCCCTCGGAGCGAATCAACAGTTCCAACGATTCGCGCACCGAGATGTCGTCGTCGACAACGAAGACAATTGGTGTGGCATCTGACATGGACGGTCACCCCATTTTATGCCCAGACGAGTGCGCTAACTCATAGTTTCCCGCGCACGATCGATCAGTGACGCCCCACCGTTACGGGAATTTTAGAATGACAGGTGGATAAAAATCAACAGAATGAGGAATCGGCATGCGCAGCGGCACCCACTCCACGCAGGATCTCCTGCGACAAAGGAGAATTCGCCAGATTGGTGCGCGAGTCGGCTCTGAAGCAGATGGATACCGATGAACGTGCTGGACCTGCCAGGCTGGCGCTGCTCGTCGGCAATGGTACTCGCATTGGTAACGCCGCGACTTCATAACTAAGTGTGCACGCCGCATCCAGTATCCCCCTAGAGATTGTACCGGCGGACCCTCAAATGCCTTGCATTGCGGTCTTGATGACCGCAAGCAGATCTGCGTCGCTGAATGGTTTGAGCAGAAACCCCGCTGCTCCTTGCTCGAGCACTCGAGCACGAATCGTCTCATTTCTTTGACCGGTGATGAATATGACCGGGACCTCTTCTCCGCGGCGGTTTAGCTCCTGGTGAAGTTCCGGTCCACTCATGCCCGGCATGACGATGTCAAGGATCAAACAGCTAGTCTCATCGATAGAATCCGATGAGAGAAACTCTTCCGCTGACGCAAAAGCTCGAGCCGCAAAGCCGAACTCCTTGATCAGGTCAGGCAGCGACTCGCGCATAGACTCATCATCGTCAACTACCGATAGAAGCGGACGCTCGTTCCCGTTCCCGTCCTTAAGGGGCTCCATATCGAAACAATGCGACATTGAGCGAAGGAAGTCCATTGTACTTTGGTATTGATTCTGCTCCCGCGTCGGGATCACTGGCCTCAGAAGCCGACCGATCCTGCTCCAGAGCTGCGATACTGCGATTAGACCCGAGGCGCTGCGGCGAATCAATTGGACGATGATATTGGCGATACCTTTGTATTGGGCCCCGTGGAAATAAGGTACGCACCACTCTGTGCCCATATGTCCATCCATAGTCACGTTCTGCTGGACGTGATGTATGTGAAGACGCCGTACGCGGCCATCCAGCGCGCCATGCATATTCCGACGGTGGCAGAATATCGCCGACCACCCTCGCCAAACTGGGGCCGTTCGCCCAGGTGCCGGATTTCTGGCAGCCGAGGCACATATCTGGCTCTTCGCTAGAACTCCTAAACATCGCCAGAAATCGCTCTGGCCGGGTTTGTTTGATAGTCCAAGGTCCCGCCAACACCGGGTGCAGGATCCGCTGGCAGACGTCTCAACCCCAATCAATCAGGACCGCACGAGGATTGGCATTTGCGTTGCAACCTGTGTAGCCAGGTTGGAGTTGGAATCGCGTTGCGCGAAGGATCACCACTCCAAGAACAAAAACCGAAAGCGGAGGTGAAGATGACCGCACGGAATGGAAGCGCCGACTAGCCGGTGACATTAGGAACGGTTCGGGGACGGTCACCGTTGACAACGGTATCTTCCAAGGCGCCTCAATCAAATTTGCGCAGCGGATTCGACGTGATGGAGATAAGCCCGCAACACCGTTGTATGCAGGGGCTCTCGATCAAAGAGAAAACTGATACTCGTTCGAGAAGGCACGCGATTGGGAGCTTACTGTTTTTTCAATCTAGCGGTTTTACAGGGGTACTGTGAATTTCCAAGCTCTAAAAATGTTGACTGCTGAGCGTGCGAGGCGTTGTACAAAGCTGACCGTGCTCTGCGTGGCTCTGCTGGCAGCTCCGCTCTACGGACAGTCCGACTTGACCGCTACGAGCCAGGGAACAGTCTCCTATGGTGCCCCTGCGGTTGCTGTTCAGGATACCTCGGGTCTTCAGATGCAAAATCCTTACCTCGGAGGAGTTCCCATGGGCAAAGCCAGTCCGACGGCGCTGTCGATTTCTCTGGAAGACGCCGTTGCTCGTGGCCTGCGGCAAAATCTTGGAGGGCTACTTTCCTCCGATGCAATCTCCGGCGCACAAGGCGAACGGTGGCGGGCGCTGAGCGCGCTGCTCCCAAATCTGACCACCGAGACCAGTTTCGGCGTCCGCGAGATTGATCTGAAGGCGAACTTCGGCCTCGACATCCCTGGCGTTCCACACGTCATCGGCCCCTTTGGAGTTTTCGACACACGCGGTTACCTTGACCAATCTGTCTTCAATTGGGAGTCGATTGAGCGTACACGATCATCGGCTGCGCAAGTGAAATCGGCCAAGTACAGTTACAAGAATGCCCGCGAACTGATTGTGGTTGTGGTTGTGTCAAATTATCTGCTGGTTATCGCAGACCAGTCGCAAGTCGAGTCCGCGTTATCTCAGCGCGACACTGCGAAGGCGCTATTCGATCAGACGACCGACCAGAAGAAAGCCGGACTTGCGGCTGCGGTTGACGTACTGAGGTCCAATGTTGAGCTTCAGGCACGCGAACAGAGGTTGATCGTCGCGCGGAATAATCTCGCTAAGCAGAAGTTGGTTCTGGCACGGGCGATTGGACTTCCGGCGGGTCAGACGTTCGACATAGCCACGGAAGTGGCTTATCAGCCGCTTACGACTTCAACCCTCGATGATGCATTGCAGGAGGCGTACAACTCTCGCGCCGACTATAAAAGCGTAACCGAGCAGGTACGTTCGGCTGAGATGCAAAAGAAGGCCGCTTCAGCAGAGCGCTACCCGACACTATCGGCCGTTGTGGACTACGGATCCATTGGCACCACTGCTGCGTCGAATCATGGCACAGTGAACGCAACCGCGGAGCTCCGATTACCCATTTTCCAGGGAGGCAGGGTGCACGGAGATAACCTTGTCGCAGATTCTGTCCTGGCAAGGACGAAGCAACGACTGGAGGACCTCCGTGCCAGTATCGACCAGGAGGTTCGTAACGTTCTCCTTGATCTGCAAGACACCGCCCAGGAAGTGTCCGTTGAAAACAATGCCGTCCAGCTCGCTACCCAGACCCTGCAGCAATCACGTGATCGCTTCGCCTCGGGAGTAACAGACAACATCGAAGTGGTTCAGGCGCAGGAATCCCTGGCGGATGCGAACGACGCATATATCGCCAGCCTTTATCGCTATAACATCGCAAAAATCTCTATGGCGCGAGCGATCGGGGTTGCGGAGTCGAACTATGCGCAGTATTTGAAAGGAAAGTAAAATGCCCGATGCAGAGACGGCCAAGAATCCGGAAAGTTCATCGTCTTCAACGCGCAATACGTCAATGGAAGGTCCCACCGCGATGCCTACCGTCATCTATCCGAGCCGGCGTTCTCCCAAGCGCTGGATTATTGTTGCTTCCGTGGTGGTAGTGCTTGTCGGTGGCGTCTTTCTGTGGCACTACTTCTCGGGTTTCGAGACCACCGACGATGCGCAGGTGGATGTTCACCTCTATCCGGTGAGTCCGCGGATCGCAGGATACGTGCAAGCCGTGCACGTGGGAGACAACCAGTATGTGCAGGAAGGCGCCACACTGGTGGAGATTGACCCAAAAGACTATCAAGTCGCTGTGGCGAGGGCGCAGGCGAACCTCGAGACCGCGGAGGCCTCCGCTCGTGCCCTCAATATCGATGTGCCCATTAGCTCGGTGGACACGACCAGCCTGCTGAAGTTCACATCTTCGGACATCGAAAACGCCAAAGCCGCAATCGCCGCCGGGGAAAAACAGGTTGCTGCCGCACAGGCGCGGATCCTCGAGGCCGAGGCGGAAGACGTAAAGGCCAAAGACGACGTCCAGCGCTACCACCTTCTGCTGGTCAAGGACGAAGTGCCTGAGCAGACTTACGACCACGCGGTAGCCGCGTCAAAAACGAACAATGCCGCGGTAACAGCCGCCAAAGCAGAAGAGGCGGCCGCTGAACAAAATGTCGAGGAGGCACGAAGCCGGCTTATCGAAGCGACGGCGCGGAATGAATCCGCCCAGGCTGGACCGAAGCGGGTGGCGTCCACGCGCGCCCGCGCGCTATCCGCCGTTGCCGATGAAAGACAGATGAAAGCTGAACTCGACCAGGCCGACCTCAACCTGGGGTACACCAGGGTATTGGCACCAGTTAGCGGCGAGGTAACCAAAAAAGTGGTTGTGGGATTGAATGTCAGCCCTGGCGAGGAACTGCTCACGGTGGTTCCGCTGGATCAAGTGTGGATTACCGCGAACTTCAAAGAAACGCAACTCCGGCACATGCGGCCGGGGCAAAGGGTGGAGATCACCTGCGACTCGAATGGGCGTTCCTACGAAGGGCATGTCGACAGCGTCGCGGGCGCCACTGGTCCCGTGTTCAGCCTGCTGCCTCCGGAAAACGCGACCGGGAATTACGTGAAGATCGTCCAGCGGGTTCCGGTCAAGATCGTGCTGGAACCGGGTGGGAACCGTGACCATCAGCTTCGTCCCGGCATGAATGTCGAAACCAAGGTGTACGTGCGATGAGCGCTGCGGCACAAACGTGGCCGGCAGAACATGTCGTCCGGCAACCCGCGGTAAATCCTTGGGTCATTGGAATCACTGTCTCGATGGCGGCGTTTCTCGAAGTGCTAGACACGAGCATCGCCAATGTCGCTCTGCCTTACATTGCCGGGAATCTTGGTGCCAGCTACGACGACAGCACGTGGGTACTTACCTCGTATTTGGCAGCGAATGCCATCGTGCTGCCAATCAGCGGATGGCTGGCCGAAGTCATCGGCCGCAAGCGCTATTTCATCGCGTCTCTGCTCGTCTTCACGGTCAGTTCGCTCCTCTGTGGCTTTGCGACGAGCTTGCCCATGCTGCTTCTCTTCCGGGCTGTGCAAGGTGTGGGCGGCGGGGGCCTCCAACCGATGGCGCAGGCCATCCTCAACGATACCTTTCCGCCTGAAAAACGTGGACTTGCATTTGCGCTCTACGGAATCACAGCCGTGCTGGCTCCCACAGTCGGACCGATGCTGGGCGGTTGGATTACGGACAACTACTCCTGGCGCTGGATTTTTTTCATAAAGATACCGATTGCTGTACTTGCCGTTTATTTAACCTACAAGCTGGTGAGTGATCCGCCGTTTCTGCACCGCGTGAAACGTGGCGGAGTCCGGGTGGACTACATCGGAATCGCGATGCTCTCTCTCGGAGTTGGTTCCTTGCAGGTGCTGCTGGACAAAGGGCAGGAAGATGACTGGTTCGGTTCCCACTTCATTGTGACGCTGATGATTACCGCTGCCGTATGTTTGACCGCACTTGTTATCTGGGAATGGTTCCGCAAAGAACCAATCATTGATGTGCGGTTGTTCAAGAATTTCAACTTCGCGGCGGCGAACGTGATGATGTTCATGATGGGAGTGATGTTGTTCAGTACGCTCGTCATGATCCCAGAATTCCTTCAAACGCTGATGGGTTATACGGCGGAGCTAGCCGGGCTCGTTCTCTCCGCCAGCGGATTCGTGCTGCTTCTTATGATGCCAGTCGTGGGAAGGCTTACCACGAAGGTCCAGTCTCGCTATCTGATCGCGGCCGGATGGTGCGCTCTGGCAATCGGCTTGTATTACTCGGCCTACCGGATGGATTTATTCATCAGTTTCGGGTTTGCAATGTGGTTGCGTGTGGTGCAGGTGATTGGCATCGGCTTTCTGTTTGTTCCTATTACAATGGCGGGTCTATAAAAGGGGATGTCAAGAACATTTTTCTCCCTCCGCCGGAGGCGCGGGTTGGTTCGCGACTTCCAGCCCCTCTGACCATAGAAGACGCTCGTGTGCTGTCGTGCCCCTGGGTCATTCCATCTCAGCAGC
>JBAUAN010000087.1:0-38459 GCA_049675725.1 Candidatus Sulfotelmatobacter sp.
CTGAAACAAGCGGGACTACTGTCGCGCTGGAAAGGCAAGCCGTCGCGCAAGGGCACTGGCTTCGAACAGCCGCTGCAGCCGCACCAGCACTGGCATGTCGATGTTTCCTATATCAACCTGTCGGGCACGTTCTATTACTTATGCAGCGTGCTGGATGGATGCAGTCGTTTTCTGGTGCATTGGGATCTGCGGGAGTCGATGAAGGAAGCGGACATCGAGAGGATTCTGGAACGAGCCAAGGAGAAGTACCTGGGGGCTAAGCCGCGGATCATCTCCGACAACGGACCGCAGTTCATCGCGCGGGACTTCAAGGAGTTCATTCGCATCTCGGGGATGACGCACGTGCGCACGTCCCCGTTTTACCCGCAGTCGAACGGGAAGATCGAACGCTGGCATAAGTCGCTCAAACGGGAGTGCATCCGGCCCCTGACCCCGTTGACGCTGGAAGATGCGCGCCGCTTGATTCAAATCTACGTGGATCACTACAACACGGTGCGACTGCACAGCGCGATCGGCTATGTGACGCCGCAGGATAGGCTCGCCGGACGAGAGACCGAGATCCACGCAGCTCGCGATCGCAAGTTAGAAGAAGCGCGTCGGCAGCGACAACTTCGTCGGCAGCAGACGGCGTCTTTGAGATTTGCACACTCTTCAACCGCAGCTACAATCACCTCGCCGGGTGAAACGGAAGCGGGCTCTGCCGGGAGGCAACCATGCTGAGGGATAACCTGGTGGGGCTCATCGAGCCGATGCTCAGCAGCGCGGGAGCCAATCCTCTCGCGCTGTGCATTGCGAGGCAAGAGTCATCGGACGATAGACCCCCATGCCTTGAAAATCCCCGCCCCGAAGGGGCGGAATCTACACTAACGGAGAACGCCCCTTCTCCATTTCACGCTGAGCCAAAACACCTCGTGCTAAGATACTCTGTCCGTTTGACACCCAAGCCAGGGGACTCGATTTTCGGGGAGTCCCTCGCCATGCCTCGCGCCAGGCCAAAACCCGTACGCCGTTCGCTCGCCAAGTCCCCGACAGGGATTCAAGGACTGGATGAAGTCACAGGCGGAGGCCTGCCGAAAGGCCGAGTCACGCTGCTCTGCGGCGGCGCGGGTTGCGGCAAGAGTTTGCTGGCGATGGAATTTCTCGTGCACGGCGCGGTTCGATATGGCGAACCGGGCGTCTGCATGGACTTCGAGGAGACCGAGGAGAAGCTGCGGGCCAACGTGGCATCGCTGGGTTTCGATTTGCGTGATCTTGCCAGGCGCAAGAAGCTGCTGGTGGATTATGTTGCCGTGGAACGACATGAGATTGCCGAGTCGGGAGAATACAACCTGGAAGGTTTGTTCATCCGTCTGGGCCACGCGGTTAAAGCGATCAAAGCAAAGCGCGTCGTCCTGGACAGCATCGAAGCGCTTTTCTCCGGATTAACTGACTCAACGATATTGCGCGCGGAACTCCGCCGGTTGTTTCAGTGGCTGGAAAACCACAAGCTTACAGCTGTCGTGACCGGAGAAGCGGGGGAAAATACCCTGACCCGCCACGGTCTGGAGGAATACATTGCCGATTGCGTGATCGCGCTCGACCACCGGGTTACGGATCAGCTTTCCACGCGCCGGCTGCGAATCGTTAAATATCGTGGTACTTCCCACGGCACCGATGAATATCCGTTCCTGATCGATCATGAGGGCGTTTCGGTGGTGCCGCTCACCTCCCTGGCCCTGGCCCATAAAGCATTGACGGATCGCGTTTCAACCGGAATCCCCGCTTTGGACGAAACGATGGAGGGTAAGGGATTCTTCCGTGGAAGCAGTGTGCTGGTGTCGGGTACGGCGGGAACCGGGAAGTCCGGCGTGGCAGCAAACTTCGTCAGCGCCGCCTGTGCCCGTGGCGAAGAATGCCTGTATTTCGCCTTTGAAGAGTCGCCCAGCCAGATTCTCCGTAACATGCGCTCGGTTGGCCTTAACCTGGAGCGGTGGGTGAGAAAGGGCTTATTGCACTTCCACGCGATGCGGCCGACCAGTACGGGTCTGGAAGGACACTTGGCGGCGATCCACAAATTGATCGCCCGGCGTCGACCCAAGGTTGTGGTCATCGACCCGATTACGAACCTGGTTTCGGCGTCGGGCGCGTATGACGTTAAATCCATGCTCACGCGCCTGGTCGATTTTCTGAAAGTGGAACAGATCACGTCGATGTTCACGAATCTGGCGTGGTCGGGAGACCCGCAGGAGGGAGCCGGGGCGGCCGTCTCCTCTCTCATGGACACCTGGATTGTGTTGCGCGACAGCAAACCCAACGGACGACCGAGACGCGAGCTTTACGTTCTGAAGTCTCGCGGCATGGCCCATTCTCGCCAGGTTCGTGAGCTGATCGTGAGTGAGAGAGGCATCGAATTGGGCAGCGTGCTGGAGGATCACCCGCTGGCCACGAACGTCGCGGGTTCCAGTGTGGCAGCGAGGGGTAAGTAGGAACCATCGCCTATCTTGACCGGAAACCGACCACCGAGATGAAGAAAAGTTCAGCAAAGAAGCGTCGCGCTGCCAAGACTCCCCGCGGGGACTTTTACCGGCTGCGGCTTTACATCGCCGGCCAAACTCCGAATTCGATCGCTGCCATCGCCAACCTGAAGAAAATTTGTGAGGACAAACTGCGGGGCAAGTACCGCATCGAAGTAGTTGACCTCCTGGAGAAGCCGCAACTGGCCAAGGGCGATCAGATCATCGCCATTCCAACGTTGGTAAGAAGGCTCCCGCCGCCGGTAAAAAAGATCATTGGCAACCTTTCCAAGACCGAGAACGTCATTGTGGGGTTGGATCTTCAGCCTTTATCTTAGCCGGTACGCTGAAGCCCGGTAGGTCGAAGGAAGGGCTCAAAATAGCAGATGTCTAACCGTCGAGCCCGTTCCCGTAGTCAAACCCTCCCAGGGCGTTTGCCCGCCAAAGTCGGTGCGCCGAAAGCAGTTCGCGGAAGCCTCGAATCTTCTCGACGCAAACTGCCGTCATCGCCAGCGGAACAGCAAACCCAGCTCCGTGCTCGGCTGGAAACGGCGGAGGAGACCCTTCGCGCCATCCAGTCTGGCGAAGTGGATGCGTTGATGGTTTCCGGCCGCGGTGGAGAGCAGGTAGTTTCTCTGCAAGGCGGCGAACCCGCCTATCGCATGCTGGTGGAAGCCATGAGCGAAGGTGCCGCGACTCTGTCCCGGGATGGCGACGTGCTCTACTGCAATCGCAGGTTTGCGGAATTGATCGGCCGGCCGCCTGCAAAAATGATCGGAATTGCGGTTCAGTCGCTGGTCTCCGACACAGCGCGGCATAGATTTGAATCCTTGCTCGCCGAGGCTCAGAAAGCGGTTGCGAAAGGCGAATTCAACCTGCGTTGCGCAGATGGAAGCGTGGTTCCGGTCTATTTGTCTCTGAACCGGTTTCGTGGATACAAGGGCGAGGCCCTGGGCATGGTGATCACCGATCTAAGCGAGCAAAAGCGCAAGCAGGCTGCGGATGTCAAACAGGCCGACGCCATGCACCGGCTCCTTCTCGAACACACGCTTTCGGCGCAAGAGGAGGAACGGCGCCGGATTGCACGGGAACTGCACGACGAAGCGGGCCAGTTGCTAACCGCGCTTCTGGTGGGTCTGCGTGCCCTGGAAGATGCTCGGAAACTCTCGGATGTGAAGCTACAGGGAAGCCGGTTACGGAAAATTACTGCCCAGGCCATTGATGAAGTCGGCCGGTTGGCCCGCGGCCTTCACCCCACGGTGCTGGACGATCATGGGCTGGGTGTTGCCTTGAGCCGGTATGTTGCTGAATATACAAAGACCCACAACATCGCCGTGGAGCTTGCGCTGAATGAGCTTGACTCCAGCAAGCTGCCGCCAGCCGTCCAGATCGCGTTGTATCGCATTCTGCAGGAGGCCCTGACCAATGTTGCCAGACATTCAGGAGCCAGGACGGTCAGCATTCGATTCGCTCGTTTGCCCGCGGCTTTGGAGATAGTAGTAATCGACGATGGATGCGGTTTTGACACCAAGGCCGTGTTGGCCTCCTCACATCGCCTCGGAATGCACAGCATGCGGGAGAGGGCGGCAATGCTCGGCGGATCGGTAAGTTTCACATCCCAGCGCAAAGGGACCAGGATTCTGGTGCAAGTCCCACTGGCCAAGCAGGGAATCGCTCTTGCAGTGCAGCGAAGGATTACCTGAAATGCCGGCGCGAACTCACAAGATCAGGGTCATGATCGTGGATGATCACGCCATCCTCCGCGCCGGGCTGAAAATGCTGGTCAACGCCCAGGCCGATATGGACGTTGTCTCGGAAGCTCCTGATGGAGAGAAGGCGGTTCAATCGGCCCGGGAAACCAAGCCGGATGTGGCCCTGCTGGACCTCACCATGCCGCGGGTTGGGGGGATGCAGGCGCTGCAGAAGATGGCGCGGGACTGCCGCGAAACCCGAATTCTCGTCCTCACCATGCACGATGACCCTGCATACCTGCGGTCAGCACTGGCTGCCGGAGCCTCCGGCTACCTGCTGAAAAGGGCGGTGGATGCGGAACTGCTCGCCGCCATCCGGGCGGTGCATCGCGGCGGGACCTATGTGGACCCGCGCTTGGCCGACATTCTTGTCCAGGATGTGCTCGCGAAGAAAGATAACGCGAAGAAAGTTAAAGGGACCGGGCCGACACGTCCGGTAAACATCCTTAGCGAGCGTGAGCTACAGGTGCTAAAACTCGTGGCGCGCGGTTACACCAGTGCGCAGATCGCCAAAGAGATTTTTGTAGGTGTGAAGACCGTTGAGACCTACCGTTCCCGTTTTTCTGAGAAGCTGGGGCTTCGAACGCGCAGGGATGTCATTCGTTTTGCGGTGCAAATAGGTCTATTGACCGCAGAAGCGCTGCAGAGTGAGCCGGGCAAATCGGCTCGCTAGGAATTGTGCTTCCGGCCCGCCTTTTCGCCTCGATATCAGGCACACTCGAGCCTTTTGTCAGGGTTTTCCGGACAAGGCCCCTAATTATCAGGAACATCCCTGATATTTCCCCGATTCCATTTGCCGCACACTACGTACAGGTTGCGAACGTGTACTTTCCCGGAAGTTCCCCCGGACCTGGGGCACAAATCGGCGAATGGAGAACAAAGGTTGGAGAACAAGGCGATGAGACCGGTAATGAATGCCTCCCCCCCGAAACGGAAGTCGGGAATTTCTGTCGTTGCGATCAAGAAGTTTGGCGCGGGCTTCGACGCTGAGGCTTTTCTAGCAAAGGCCGGCGTGGGCAAGACGGTTGTTAGTTTGAAAAAGAAAAGCGCAGCCTTTTCCCAGGGCGCCGCAGCTGACGCTATCTTTTACATTCAGAAAGGCAAGGTTCAACTCACTGTCGTATCCAAGGTTGGCAAGGAAGCAACGCTGGGCATATTGAGTGACGGAGAATTTTTCGGCGAAGGTTCGCTCGCAGGCCAGGCCTTCCGTATGGGATCTGCGACCGCCATGACGGACTGCGAACTTCTGCGCATTGACAAGAAGGAAATGATGGGGGCACTTCACCGCGAGCAAACGTTCGCGGATCTATTTGTAGCGTATCTGCTGGCCCGCAACATCCGCTACGAAGAGGATTTGGTTGACCAACTCTTCAACTCCAGCGAAAAGAGGCTGGCTCGGATTCTGCTCTTGCTGGCCCACTTCGGCAAGGAAGGTGTGCCCCAGACTGTAATCCCCAAGATCAGTCAGGAGACGCTTGCCGACATGATCGGTACAACCCGGTCGCGAGTGAGTTTTTTTATGAACCGGTTCAGAAAACTAGGCTTCGTTGACTACAGCGGCGCGAGCGGGCTGCAGGTTCACAGTTCACTTCTAAACATCGTCCTCCACGACTAGGTCCCCACAAAACAGCATTGCAAATAGGTACCTTTCTGCCGCAGCTAATTCTCGTTGCTGATAGAAAACGACGACGTGAGCGATTCTGCTCAGACAGCTCCGGCGACAAGCCCCATAATCGACTCCGAATTAGAGGACGCTCATGTCTCAACTGAGCCCCGGAGTTTTTGTTCTCACGCTTGCTTCGCACGTGCCATTACAAGCGTAGCTCGCCGCAGGGTTTGTTTCCGCCGAGCGAGTCAAGGTGTGAGGGAAGGAATTGTATGTCAATCCGGCAGGTTTCCAAAGTCGCAATCTCCCTTCTCGTAACGGTTTTTTTCCTGAGCTGCGGCGGTGTGGTCAATCCGCCGCCGCCTTCCAGCGGTCCCACGGTTTCGATGGTGGTCCCCGAATCTGACGGATTTGGCACTAACCGTGAGGTTGCGGTGCTCTTTAATCAACCCATGGATCCGGCAAGCATCAACAGCAGCACCTTTCTGATTGCAGGTATGACCGGCACAGTCAGTTACGACGCAACCAACATGATCGCGGGCTTCATACCTTCGCCTGACTTCGCCCCCAACACCGCGTACACCGCGACCATTACCGTTGGCGCCAAGGACATGAGCGGAGCCCCACTTGCCGCGCCTTACAACTTCGCCTTCACCACCCGCGCCACCAGCGACACTTCTGCTCCGTATGTGATTGCCGTCAATCTTGTCGCGGGGGCGACTTGCGTGCCGCTGAACCAGACGATCGTCGCCACGTTTGACGAGCAGATGCTCTCACTCACCATCAATCCGAGCACATTCTTCATCGTAGGCGTGGCCGGCACCGTGACGTATGATGTGGTCAATCAGAAGGCCACTTTCACGCCCTCGGCCAGCCTGGCGCCGAAGACCACCTACACAATTATGATCACCGCCGGAGCCACGGACATGGGCGGAGTCCCGGTTGCGCCACTTCAACAGACTTTTACAACCGGTCCGTGCCAGGGCGGTGGAACGCAGCCCGTAGCTCTATGTCCTAACATAGGGAATTTCTCGGTCCTGGCTGGAACCACCGTCACGAACACTGGTTCTACTGTGGTGTCCGGAGATGTTGGAGTCTGTCCGGGTACGGCCGTCACCGGATTCCCGCCAGGGGCAACGGGCGGAACGATTCATCTTGCGGACGGCGTCGCGTCTCTGGCGCAGGCGACCTTGACTGCCGGGTATATCGATGCCGCCGGTCGAGCCGGGGGCGCTCCCGTGGGCGGAGATTTGGTGGGGCAGACACTCACGGCTGGCGTTTATACATCAACCTCGTCGCTTGCCGATTCCGGGGACCTCACGCTCGATGCTCAAGGTAATTCGAGTGCAGTGTTCATTTTCCAGATCGCGTCCACGCTCACGACGGGGAGCGGCAGCCACATTGTCCTGGCCAACGGCGCCAAGGCCTGCAACGTATTTTGGCAGGTCGGCAGCTCAGCGACCCTGGGAACAGACTCCGTATTCAACGGAAACATCATGGCGCTCACATCAATCACGATAGCCACCGGCGTGAACCTGCAAGGCAGGGCGCTGGCTCGGAACGGCGCGGTCACGCTGGACACCGACGTCATTACGGGCTGCACTTGCCCGTGAAATGTTAGCGAACACAAGCGAGAATGGGCCGGTGCGATCAACGCACCGGCCCATTCTCCTAAAGAGCAAACGCGAAGGCCAGGGGGCCTGCGTGATTACACAACTCAATGCCGCGGGGCGCTTTGAGAAAAGTGTTCAATTTTGAACAGACAGGCGCCCCTCGGCCGCTTAGGTTCTTAGATCATGGCCCCGTTTGGCGGAGTTGTTATTTCAGCTTCACTGGGGCGATTGGTCCTGATTGGGTTTTAGTTTGTCATTGGTGTCATGAAAGTCGCTCCACGTCGAGCCTAGGCCAGCGTGTAAATCATCCAGAGGTAAATTGGCTATGGACTCCCCCACTGTGTTGTACATCGACGACTTTCCACAAGCCCTGGAACATCGCAAAGCGACGCTGGAATCTCATGGTTATCGCGTCCAGATCGCTTCGAGCGGCTGCCCCGCGTTGAAGATGTTGGAGGAAACGCCGGTAGCTGCGGTTCTGCTCGAATACAAACAGGAAGGCATCGACGCGGAAGCGGTTGCCTGTCATATCAAGCAACGGTTTCCTCATCTGCCGATCATCCTGCTTTCCGCGTACTCCGAGATGCCCGAACGGATTCTGTGGCTGGTGGATGAGTACGTGATGAAGAGCGAACTGTCGGAGCGACTGGTGCCGATCCTCGAACGAGCGACGCGCCCGCGCAAGCCCGCGTCACGTTCCGACGAACCGTGCGAGCGTAACGGAGCGGCAGCCTGAGGACTCGGCTGTTTGGTGATTCTTAGGGAGCGGGACGCGCCACGGACCGGCGATCCTGCTTCTCCCGCTCAGTAAAGCCGAAATTCCACTTCAACACTGATCTGCACGCTCACTGGTCTGCCGTCTTTCATGGCAGGATCGAAGCGCCACTGTTTCACGGCTTCCATCGCCTTGGCATCCAGACCGAACCCGAGTCCGTGAACCACGCGAATGTCGCGCGGACGTCCGGTGGCGTCGACAATCAGCCATAGAGTGCAAGTGCCCTGGGTTTTCGCTCTGCGGGCTTCCTCGGTGTACTCCGGATCGGGAGTTGAGATTTCTTGCGGCGACGATATTCCGCCTCCGACCTTGAACACGCCTCCACCGATGCCGCCACCGGTCCCAAGTCCAGTACCTGGACCGTGTCCAACACCTGCGCCACCGTCAGAACCCGACCCGATCCCGCCGCCAGAGCCAATTCCGTTGGAGGGCGGCGCTGCCGGCATAACCGCCGCCGATGGAATCCCCAGGTTTGGCATGTGATTCTCCGCAACCTGCACCGACGGCGCGACCACCGTAGGTTCTGCGGTGAGTTTCGGACTCTGGTTGCGAACCACAATCTGCGGCGGCGTGATCTGCACCATCGCCAACTTAGGCAGTCTTCCCTTGGGCGCAGGCAGGGGATCATGATCTCCTCCGCCGCCGCCCCCGCTGACGATCTTTTTGGAAGCCCGCAGGACGTATGCGTCCGGAGAAGGCGCGATGAGGGTTACGACCTCACGTTGTGTGGCCTGCTCCACGACGTGATGCCCAAGTGCCGCGCATGCAAGAACAAGACCTATCAAGACAATGTGGACGACTACGGACCCCACCAGGCCCTTGGCTCGATAGTTGTTAAATCTTCCCCAGACTTCTCCCGACGTGAATGGTGTATTTCGCAACCTTGACCTCTCGACTGATACAACCAGATGTCCTCAAATCTTCGACTCGGCGCATCGACGTCCGTCGTGATCCGCGTCAAACTGTCATGCCAAACGCGGTCGACCGGAGCAGAAGTTCTTGGGGGAAGTCTGCAGCAGCTCGCGTCGAAAAAGGAGCTCGCTCGACACTCTCGGCAGCAACAAGAATGACAGACGCAGGGCGGCAAGTCTGAGCAAGATTGCTCAGACTGCGGAGATTAGAATTATGTCCGGTTGCGGCTGAACTGAGGAGCGACTATCCAAGCGAAGGCGTATTGTCGTTGTCTAGCAGAGTGGTGGGCGGAAGGTTGGTACGTTCCGAATGACTCATCTAGGCGTATTGCCAGGCTTTTGTCCTTCTCCGTACATCGCGTTGCGCATATTGTTTTGCGCCCATGCACAAAGCGCCCGGTACAGTAGGGCAAGCAAGCCGACGGACAGTATGAGTGCTGGTAAGAGAAATTTCATCATCATCAGGATCTCTGAGCCGCAAAGTCCCTTTACGGAAGTACCAAGCTATCCGGCAACTGAAATCCTGACTGTGCAATATTGCACAAGTCAGTCGGCCATTTGGACGTGGCGCACATTCAATAGAATTGAGCATGAGAGATAATGATCGACCTGGTCTTCAGTAAACCACGCACCTCCAATCTAATTGGCATGGTGAGTGACAGCGGTGGGCCGGTGCGAAGAACAATCGCGGAGATCAAACGGATGATGGTTTCGTGAAAACCCGGATTGCGCTTCTGATGTTGCTTATGTTCCTGGCGACGCCAATCTGCATGGCCGCGACCCGGCATTACTACATCGCAGCGGAGGATGTTACTTGGGACTACGCTCCGGGCGGCCAGGACGTTCTGCACGGCCGGCAAATTCCTTTGCCCTGGGCTGCTCAGACGCGGTGGAGCAAAATTCGATACATCGAGTATACCGACGCTACATTCTCTGTCCGCAAGCCGCAACCTGACTGGCTGGGCATTTTGGGGCCTGTCATTCGCGCCGAGGTCGGCGACACGATCATTGTCGACTTCCTGAATCGCAGCCGAATTCCCCACAGCATTCACCCCCATGGCCTCCGCTATGACAAAGCGAACGAGGGGGCAATGTACCTGCCGTCCGGCGCTGGTGGCCGGGTTCCGCCGGGAGGCCGTTTTACTTACCGCTGGTACGCGGATGAAGGAAGTGGGCCGGGCGCTGACGACTCCAGTTCCGTGGTTTGGTGGTATCACGCGCACACCGACGAACCCACCGAGACCAACGCGGGCCTTCTGGGACCGATCATTATCACTGCGAAGGGAAAGGCCCGGCCCGACGGAACGCCGAAAGACGTGGATCGCGAGTTCGTCGCGTCGTTCATGATCTTTGATGAATTAAGAGGAAAGGACGCGGGCCTTTTTTACAGCATTAACGGATTCATTTTCGGAAACCTGCCTGGGCTGGTCATGAAACAGGGCGAGCGCGTGCGCTGGTATCTGCTGGGAATGGGGAGTGAAAAAGACGTTCACACGCCGCACTGGCACGGCAAAACCGTGCAGTACGGAAAGCGGCATACCGATGTCGTAGAACTGCTACCGGGCAGCATGGTCACCGTCGATATGATTGCCGACAATCCGGGTACGTGGCTCTTTCACTGCCACGTGGCCGACCACATGGAAGCCGGCATGATGGCAACGTACACGATTTACCAGCCGCAGCCGGCGTCCTGCCCCATTCAATTTATGTCGGCGGATTTCTGGAAAACTCCGGACAAGTTTTCCGTAACCGTGAAAAATGTTGGGACCAAGACCATTGCGAAACTCGTGGTCGGGTTCGATCACTTGATGTCGCCGCAGTCCCGCCGTCGACCCTACGTACACGAATGGCAATGGGAGCAGCCCATTGAGCCGGGGCAAGAACGAACATTTGAGATGCCGGGTTATCTTCCGGACTTCGCGAATCGGATCATGGGCTGGGCGTTGGTCCCCAGAACAATTGTCTATCAAGACGGCAGCACCTGGAATGCGCAAGAAGATGGAGAATGTTTTCAAGTCTTCTGGCGAGACAAAGATCACCCGCAGTTGACGGTGCTGCCGCCGTTACAGATCGAGATGAACGAGGACTAGCGAACCAGGACTAGCGAACGAGGCCGAACAACAATGACGGTTTCTTGTTCCTTCGGACGGTGCGATGGAGGCTCGCCCCGCCGAAAGGCGGTCTATAACGGCCATGCAAAACGGCAATTCTCAGTTAGCTTCCCGGCGGACAATGTCTGCCCGGTCATTGGGGTCGGGAAGCTCAGCATAGACAGGAGCTGCCAGCGAACGGCTGCCCTCTCCCGGTTTGGGGAAGCGCAACACGGTCGGAGATTGCACGTGCACAATTTCGTTTCTCACCGCATACAGCACCAACTCGGCGACGGAATGAAGCTTGAGCTTGCGCAAGATGTTGCTGCGATGCGTTTCTGCCGTTGCCACTGTCATGCGCAAGATGGTGGCGACCTCTTTGGAAGCCTTGCCCTCACTCACCAGCTGCACAACTTCGCGCTCCCGAGGGGATAACTTGGCGACTTTGGCCACGGGTGGGCCAACCCGATGCTGCCTGTAACCGTCCATGATTAGATCGGACACCCGCGAACTGAACATGCTCTTGCGGCGCTGCAACGCTTCGACCGCTGTCATCAGGTCCGTGGCTTCGTCGGATTTGAAAACCCACCCGCGCACGCCCGCCTCCAAACACTCGCGTATCACCTGCTCAGAGTCCACCGCGGTAAGAATAAGTATGGCCTGGGCAGGGTTGTGTTTAAGGATCTGACGTGCCGCATCTACGCCATTCAGTTTTGGCAAACAAATGTCCAAAATAACCAGATCCGGTCTCGATTGCTTGCACTTTTCAACTGCATCCCGCCCGTCAGCGGCTTCTCCACAGACATCCCAACCTTCGTGAGATCGAAGCAGCGAGGACAAACCGAACCGGAATATTGGATGATCGTCAACTACCAGGATACGAAATGAACTCATAAGAACCTCCCCGTACTCTCGCTACGTTACCAAGGTCCATGCCATGCCGTCTGAGCACAATAGCTCATGTTCCGCACCTGTCACCGCGAGGCAAGAAGCGCAGAAACAATCGAGTTAGCGGTCGTTGAACTAAAGGGGCGCGAGTGGCGTGGAAATCTTAGTTGTCAAAGTCGGGGAGTAGGGAGCATCACGGCGACCCCGGCGACCTAGTTGCGAAAGGAGGCAAAGCGCTGGTGACAAACGGGGAGGTTCGAGCCAACGCCTGCCTTCCCGCCCCTCGCGTTGGGGCTAAGTTAAGGAATAAACGAGTCGAGCCAGCGCGGTCTATCGTGCCAACTGGGTATTTGTCAGGAGGAGTTCCATTACGTTTTCGCGGGCGCGAACGTCATCGTAAATTCTTAGAGATGAACACTTCGTTGATGAGAAACGCCGGAATAATCTCACAAAAATTATTCGTGCCAGAAATGTACTGGCTCGAATCGGGTACAGCAACAATTAGAAAGCCTTACCGACTGCACAGGATAGACCATTCTCTTTTCCGACTCTACTCTGAAAAGGTAAGTGAAGGCTTAACTCACGTCGTTCCGTCCTTCACAAAGTGGGCGCAAAACCTAAACCAGGGGGTCACAGGTGAACAGCGACTCGGCGATCACGGGCACAGTTCCTCTGGGTCCAGAGTTGGTCAAGCGCGCGCAAGCAGGTGACTCAAATGCGTTCGGCACTTTGTTTGAGGTGCACCGGCCCCGGGTCTACTCGGTATGTTTGCGCATGACCAGCAATGCCGCGGAAGCGGAAGACCTCACGCAGGATGCGTTCTTGCAGGCTTTTCGGAAGATCACGAAATTTCGCGGAGACTCAGCGTTTTCCACCTGGCTTCATCGCATTGCGGTCAACACGGTACTGATGCATTTTCGCAAGAATTCGCTGTCCCAGGTTTCGCTGGATGAGCCCTACAGCGACAGTGAGGGTTCGAAGATACGGCGCGAATACGGAACCCGAGATCGGGGTCTGGCTGGTTGCGTCGACCGGGTCGCATTGGCCCGCGCTATGAAAGAGCTCCCCCCCGGCTATCGGACGATTTTCCTGCTGCACGAAGTTGAGGGTTATGAGCACCAGGAAATCGCGGAGATGCTCAGTTGCTCCGTGGGCAATTCGAAATCCCAGCTATACAAAGCGAAACTGCGATTTCGCGAACTCCTTGCGCCTTCACCTCCAGCGCAGTTGGCAGTAGGGAACGGCGAACCGTACGCCAAGAAGCGCGCCAAGAAGCAACGTGAGACCTGGAGTCTGCCACTGGGCCCTAACGTGGTTATGCCGCCAGCGCCGCTGGTGGCCTAGTTAGGCTGCCACGTGACTGCTGCACGCCCGCTCGCCCGAAAAAACCCTCCCCGCTGAATCCACTTCCGGCATTTGCAGCTTGGGGCTCATGCTGACGTTCGATGCCTGACCGCGGCGCGCCCCTACTCACGATCGTCTGCCAGCTCTGGCTGATCGTCTGTAATTCCCGAACTCTGCCAGTCGTGCGCATCCGCGAGAATCAAGGAGTGGGATCGCTCATCTGCCGAGTCGAGGCCTTTGCGGCCATTCCTGCGCCCTCCCTCAGCTAAGAGCTCTGAGCCCGGCGACCATTCTGCGGAAGACGTGCCCAAGCGCGAAGAGACGTAGCGCTGCCAGAAGGCGCGCAAACCCGGAAACAACGGCGCGGGACCGATGGCCTTCTTGCACCTCTTGAGCTCAAACCAGCGAAGATAGTTGCGGACGACGCTGCTCATGGTCATCTGCATGGCCGCTGAAAAATTGCGCTCCGCCATTCGCCGTTGTTGCTCGGGAGACTGCAATATCGCAACCAGTTTGTCGGCGAGATCCAGGGCATTGCCGACCTGGTAGAAACTGATCGCCATATCTTCGTCCGCGGCCATGTCACGAAAATCGGCAAGGTCGGCGCACACGATCGGAACTCCGAATTCACACGCCTGATGGGCCGGCCCACTCGACCCGGTTGCGGAATCGTAGGGCATCACCACGATCGTAGATGTCCGGAAAAGGTCAGGAATGTCTTCTTCCGGAATATATCCGCGGAACTCGATTCGTGAGCCGGCGCCGAGCGACTCGCGTATCCCTTCCCAATATTTCGGTTTCGTATGGTGATTCGCTCCCGCCACGATCAGCCTGGCATTCGGTACTTTTTTCAAGACAGCCGGAAAAGCTTCGATCAATGTTTCCAGCCGCTTGTACGTTCCCCAATGTCCGATCGCCAGAATGCGATGTTCGGGATTACCGCGCAGCGAAAAATCCGGCGGACTAGGGGAGGGTGCGAACGTCCCGTGCGTGCCCAATAAAACGTTCTGAGCAGAGTATTTCTCAACCAGGGTGTGCCGGTAGCCGGACAGCAACACCGATACCGAATTTGCTTTTAGTAAGGCTCTAGTAGCGATATTACCGCCCAAACGGAACAATCGTTTCTGGCGCACCCCAGCGCTGGCAAAATCGACGTGTTCGAGGATGTGGTGCAGAGTGATGTGAGTGTAATGGCCGAGAGCACGAGTCAGAGCCGGCACAGACAGTCCCGCAAAAGCCGCAATCGGGTACTCCGGAGTTCCAAAGCTCGAGAACACGAGATTGAACCACACCACATCTGGCTTCAATTTGCGAATGGTGTTCAACAAGCGCACAGGAGTTTTCAGGCTGTTGAACTTCCAGCAGCGGACCACGTCAAACCCTGGGAGTTCCGCCTGTTGCTGAGCGTTCAGCGGTTTACCGTTCTCGTCCGTCGCAAATTCATAGTCGGTCAGCTCGTCGGCGAGAATAGTCAGACTGATCTCTGGATTGCGCTGCAGCTCCCGCGCGATGTAAAACGCGTATTCGTTCAGCTGGCGCGCGCTGGGAGGGAAAGTCGCAACTAAGCAGATTTTCATCAGGTCTCGATCTCAGAACAAACTGATGCGCAGATAAGGTCTAAATTGTTGATTCTGCCCACCCGTGAAATTAAAGAAAGTCTCCTGTTGCATGCCCGCCGAAAAACGAATCGGATACTGAAGTTCGAGCTCCTTGCCTGCCTCCTTAAACGAGCGGTGGACTGGCATTGCATAAGAGATGGCGAAACCACTTTGGACCGCGTCGTAGACGTGTGCACCCATATTCCGGGAGTAGGCGACCGACGCCTGCAAGCTCCAGTGACGTGTTGGGGCAAACTGAACGCTTCCAGCCGGGCGGAGGGCCTGCGCAATCGCGTAGCTGTAACCCTGCACCCGCCAGGTCCGCAAGTCCTCTGCCACAACAGTGAAGTTGATCCGCTCAGACGCCTTGCGTTCGATGCCGAGGTAAGCGGAAGTGTAGTAATCCTCGCTGATCACCGGAGAGAAGCGGTCGTCGCGTGCTCCCCATCCGGTCAACAGGGCAGTCTTTCCCCAGGGCCGCCCGACGCGGAAATTGAGCGCACCCGCCAACTCCCGCGAATGCTGGCTGCTTTCGGTGAAGGGTCCAGCCTCACGAATGGCATAACCGCTCATCGAGACCATGTTGAAAAACGAACTCGTCGACATATAGACAAACTGTCGAAAAAGATTCTGATTCATATCCACTGGGGACAGGGAATCCCGGCGAACCGTTTCCTGAACACCAGCGCTGAAATTCAAAACATTGGTGCCCAAGTGCAGAGTCGGGTTGAGCCCAAAGTTAAAGGAGTAATCGGTGGTATCGCGATTGACGATCAATTCCTCACTGGGCAACGATATTTGCCCGCGAGCATTGCGCACCTGAAAGAATCCGCTGGCTTCCGGCAAATCGCCGAAATGGAGATGGTAGGCACCGGTCCATTCCGTCTCGAGCGACGAACGCGGAGGCGGAAGCAGCCCCTGGCTGCCTGGCACCGGATTTGGAACGTCCAGCTTGGCGTCCAGAACGTAAACCGTCGTGTCTTCGAAGATGGGCGCCACGGAAAAATCTGAAAGAAAACTTGCTCTGGGATTGATTCTCAGTCCTTCGTTCGCTCCCGCCTGCAACAGGTCTTGCTCCGCCGTTTGATGTTCGCCAGCGGAGTTGGCCGCCTGAGCAAAAGCGGTTAGCGCCTGGGCGTTTTGATGTTCCTGGCGAAGCACGTTTGCCTTAGCCAGGAGATATTGGTAACCCGGTTCACTGTCGGCCGAGCTGCCGATCAGAGTGAGCTCGCCCTGCGCCCTGGCCGTGTCCCCGAGAGCCAGATAAGTGTTGGCCATGCCGATCCGCACGGAGGTCTCGGGTGCGCCGGCTGCCAGCGCGCGCTGTAAGTAGGTCTGCGCCAGTTCATAATCATGCATGCTGAGAAACACGTCTGCGGTTTCCATCAACTGCTCGCCGGTCGCAGGCAACGCTTCTTCTGTTTGTCCTTCCATGAGAGCCAAGGCAATCTGCCGCTGCGCATCCTCCAGATGCCCCTCGTTTGCCATCACCTGCGCAATTGCCAAACGCACGCGGATGCGGTCGCTGCCTAGCATTGCGAGCGCTCGTTCGAAGCGCTCCATTGCTCCCTTCTGGTCTCCGAGCAAGCTCAAGGCTTGTCCCGTGGAAACCAATACTCGACTTTCCCCGGACTGATCGGTTGCCGTGGGCTGCGTCAGTTGAGCGGACTGCTCTGCCCGTTGCACGTAGAGCAACGTTTGCTCTCGATCATGCAGTTGCGCATAAGAGCGCGCGAGCTGCGCGTAGATGGCGTTGTTGTCGGGAGAAAGCGTCTGCGCAATCTGCAATTCATCAATCGCTTCGTGATACAACCGCTGCCCATACAATGTCTCACCCAATGCCAGATGGAGGCCTCCGTCATTGGGCGCAATCTTCAACGCGGTGCGATACTCGGCGGCGGATTTCGTCAACATCCCGTTTTGCCCATAGGCGGTTGCACGGATCAGGTTGATCGGCATGGAATTTATGGACATGGAATCGCCCATTTCTTCCTGTGCCAGCTGCACCTGTTGCAGGGCTGCTTGCGGGCGATGCAGATCGAGGTTGGCATACGCCAGGCCCAGATGTGCTTCGCCATCCTTGGGTTCCCGCCTTAGCGCCGATTCGAAATCCGCAGCAGCGGCTTCCGGCTGGTGAAGGTCGTGCAAAACGTATCCGCGATTCACGTATGCCGTCACCATCTCGGGATCGCGGTCCAGAGCCTGACTGAAGTCCTGCTGCGCCTGCTCCAGTAGTCCGGCGCGTTTGTGCGCATAGCCCGCCAGCAGCGGAATGTCTGGTTCTTTAGGCAGCACGGTGCCGTAGTGAGAAGTCAACTGCAGCAGCTCGTCGTAGCGCTCGAGGTAGAGCAAGTCGTACGCGAGATAAACCACCACGTCTCTGTCGGTGGGAAGTTTCTTGATGGCTTCGCGGCCCACGTCAGCCGATTTCTGATACTCGCCCTTGAAACTCAGAAACCTTTCTTTTTCCCGCATGAGATGAGGTTCCTGCTGCATTTCATTGGTGGCGCGGTTCAACCACTCTGCTGCCACGGGTAAATGCTGCGTTTCGATCGCAACGTTCATCCCTCCGGCCACGATCAGGCTATTGTGCGGCGCCAGGTCGTAACCTTTAAGGTAAGCGGCTTCCGCTTTTGGGAAATCTCGCCGCCCCGCGTACATGTCGCCCAGAGCAAGATAGGGCACGTACAACGAAGGATCGGCTGCCTCCAGCCGCTGAAAATATTTCTCCGCATCCTGGTCGTGACCGGCATTGCGGGAGATATAGCCCAAAGAAATAAGGGCAGATCGGTTCACCGGATCGCTCGCGAGAATCTTTTTGTACACGACGGTCGCTTCGTTGGTGCGACCGAGCTTCAACAGCAGATCTCCATCCATCTGCAGACTGTTGGGATCCTGCGCATTGATCGCCAGCGACTCCTTGATGTCACTACCCGCTCCATCGAGGTCGCCGCCGTTCATTTTGATCACAGCTCTCAGGCGCAGAAATTGCGGCCGGCTCGGTCCGTGGTCATCCAGCGCGCCGATCTGCGCCTGCGAAATTTCGAGATGGCGATGCGCAGCACTCGCGTCTCCCAGGCTTTGGTACAGTTCCGACAGATCCATGTGCAGCTGAATGCCATAAAGCGGGCCCTCGGCGGGGCTTTGGGGCAGATGAACTAAGGCGGCGTTATATTCCGTAACAGCATCTTCTGTGCGCTCCTGGAGCCGCGCAATTTCTCCGCGGATGGCGTGCAGCCGAAAATTTTCCGCATCGAGAGCAGCGGCACGCTGCAGAAAAGGCTGGGCAGCTTCAACGGAACCTAGAGCCACGTCGGCCTGCGCCGCGGAAAGCTGCAAACCCAAATCGCCCGGCACGGCATTGGCGGCCTGTGCGTATAGCTTTGCGCCCTCGTCTGGCTGTCCGTTCAGCTGGTAGGTGTACGCAAGTTCGGCGGTCACGTCGGGCTTCGGGCTTTGGATTGACTTAAGAGCGGCGATTGCTGCCGCGTAATTTCCAGACTCCCGGTAGTAGCCCGCCATCGATCGCTGAACGTCGGGATTGTCCGGGGCATGCCGCTTCGCCAACTCCAGGTAACGGCTTGCCTGATCGGGCTGCTTCTGATGTTCATAGGCCAGCGCCATCAGCAATTCCGAGCGCGCGCCGGGCTGGATTTGTTCGGCACGCCCCAGCACAGTGAGCGCCGCGTCGTAATCTCCGGACCGCATAAGAAGCTCGCCCAGCAACACCGAATCGCTGATTCTCTTAGGATCGGCGGCAAGCACCCGGTTCAGCAGGTGAATGGCCTCGTCAGTGCGTCCCATAACGCCGTAGGTTTGGGCGAGTCCGGAGATTCCCTCGAGCGACGACGGATTCAGGCGAAGGCCCCGACTATAGGAATCCACCGACAGCTGCGACTTTCGGGCGAGGCGCGCAGCATAGCCCAGCAGGAACCATAGCTGAGCATCGTTAGGCGCGGCCTTAGCAGCACGCTGGGCATAGTCAACCGCCATCGCGTAATTGCCGTCTTTCAGTGCCGATTCGGCGGCCCGCGCAAGTCGCGCATTTTCAATATTCGATCCCCAGCCTAGAGATTTATTCGCCGATGATGTTTGAGCCGATGTTTTCTCGGGATTGGCTTGAGGCGTTTCTGCTGAGCCAGACCCTACCTTATACGTCTGCGCTCCGAGCGAGCAGGCAAACGCAACAACCAGCAGAAGCACAAGCGCGGTCTTCCGGCATTCCAGCGCGAAACTCAAAGCGTTATCACCAAATCAGTTGATTGCAAGGCTCTTCGATTCGAGAAAGGGCTTCTGCGTTGGCTGGACTGCGGCCGACTTTAGTCCTCAACAGGTTAGAAAGAGGATGCGCGGCGATACAACCCAGAATGAAGACCTCGAATCCAAGCCCAACCAACCGAAAGGGAACTGTGCAGCGAACCGAATCCGTCGCGCCTACACCAGCGCCAATCCCGTTGAGCATGATCTTTCTAGCGGCTCTTGTCGTTCATTTGCCGTTACTGCTCATGAAGTTGCCGCTGAAGTCGTACGACGCGAACTTCCATATTTTTTTCGCCTCGCATTACCTGCACAACTGGTTCGACCCCTGGAACCCGAAGTGGTATGCGGGTTTCTCGCAGATGACCTATCCGCCCTTGCCGCAGCAGTGGCTGGCATTGACGTCGCGGCTCATCGGACTAGACATGGCTTACATGGCGGTCCAGTTTGTCGCCATTTTGCTTCTCGCATTAGGTGTGTACCGGTTTTCGCTGCTATGGGTCGACCGGCGGTCGGCTGCATTCGCGGCGCTGGCCAGCGTTTTTCTCGGCTCTGAGAGCTTTCTCATTTATTCCGCGGGACAGTTGTCCACCACGTTTGCTGCGCCTCTTTATCTGAACGCGCTACCTTACCTCTTCGAGTGGGTCCGGCACGGCAAGCGGAGATCTTTTCTGAAAGGCGGAGCTCTCTTCGTGGCCGCCGCTGCCGCTCATCACGCCACACTGCTCTTCGGATCCTTTTTCTTCGCACTGCCTGTTCTTGCGCTGGTACTGCTTGATCGACAAGCTACTGATCAACAAAAGAACGATCGACAAAAGACGGACCAACAAGATTCCGATGGAAAAGACGGCGAACGAATCTCAGCTCCTGCGTTCCTGCTTCGCACCGGGAGCATCATCGTGGTCGTCGGTGCCGCAGTTGCGCTCGTCCTTCTGCCGTTCTGGATTGCGCTGATTCATTATCCGGTTACGCAGGTACCCATCCCACATCCCAGTCGCGCGAATTACCTGTTGAGTCCGCAGTGGGGCCTGAACTACTTCATCGTTCCTTACGGGGCTCTAATTCTGGCTTTGCCGTTCATCGTGTTGCGAGGTTGTTCGATCCCTCGGCTTCGCCCGTTGCTCCTGGGTTTCTGGCTGGCATTCCTGGTGGGCTTGGGAGGCACCACACTCGTAGGCCGCCTACTGCTAGGCCGGGCGTTCGAAGTGCTCACCATGGAGCGGTTCAGCTATTGGGCAACTTTGCTGGCGCTGCCTTTCGTAGGTCTTCTGGCCACCGAACTTATCGACCGCTTTCAAATGCGAGCCGTCGCCGGCTTAACCGTGGCAGCAGCTCTGAGCTGCGGTTTGGCAGTGGCTTGGGCAACTTACCGCCCAGCGGATGCCGCGGATTTCAAGGTGGACGCTATTGCCTCATGGCTCAATCGTGACGGCCACGACCGCTATCGCTACGTCACTCTTGGATTCGGCAACAAGATCGCGCGCCTCGCCGTTCTCACCGACGCCAGCAGCGTTGATGGCGAATGGAACTCCGGCCGCATGTTGCCCGAATTGACCGAGCACGGCGCCGGCGCCCTTACCAGTTCCAAGTATTTTGGCAAGTCCGGCCTCGACGCGCTGACTGCGATTCTCCACCACGCCGATCGCTACGGCTTGAAATGGGTATTCCTGCGCGACCCGTACTACGAGCCTCTTCTGGTTTTTGGCGGCTGGCGCAAAGTGGATGACCTTGAAGATAAGACCATCACCGTGTGGAGCAAAGAGGACGTGCCACCCGCAGTCCCCGTCAACGCGCCACAGATTCCTCCGCGCTGGCAAGGGCTGATGTGGGGCATCTTCCCCATCGGCAGCAGCATCCTGGCGATGTTCCTTGTGCTGATTCCAGAGAGGCGATGGCACGCCCGGCGCGTCGTCCAACCCGCACCCGCGCATGAAAATCTCGTTCTCGGGAGGCTGATCTCGTGACCGGACGCCTCCTTGCCCTCTTCATTGCAGTTACCACCGTGGTGCTGATCGCAGTAGCTACGATCTGGCCTGTTCCATCCGCAGTCGCAATGGCCGGTTCGGGGGCCAGTTTGCTGTCTTCCTCTTCGTCGCCGCAAGAGGCCGTCGAGAATCTGGCAGGCGAGATCGGCCGGCAAGAGTGGGAGAAGGCGTATTCCAGTCTCGCCAACAAAAGCGAGTTTACGGAAACGGAGTTCGTCCGCGACTTGACGGGAAATTACCCCAGCCTTCGCACCTACGCGACTCTGGACAGTTCCGACGTGCGACCGCTTCACGCGTCGGCCGACGAAGCACAAATTCAGCTCAAGCTGCGCTGGTCGACCGTGGTCGGAACGTTCCTGGACACGCGCACCCTGCAGGTGGTTCGAACTGATGATCGAAGTGACGACCGCTGGGCCGTGTCGTGGCCGATCGTGAAAGAGCCTCGAGTACCGCCGCAAGTGATTCCAGTCAACTACCTGCGCTGGGATGTGACTTATCGCGGCCCAGGCGATGACTGGGGAGCTCAAGACGTGGAGGCTCCGCACGTCCGCATCGTGGACATGCATCCCGTCGACCGCAGCGCGGGAGTAGTTATCATGGGCGAACTTCTCAACGAAGATGTCGTCCCCGCCTTTGTGACGGTCAAGGCTACGCTGCTGGCAAAAGACGGCTCTGCGATCGCGAGCGAAGACAGCTTCGACAAGATTTCTCACGTTCTCTTGCCCAAGCAAGTCACTCCATTTCTCATTGCGTTTCACGATGTGGCGCTGTCCCAGGTAGACAGTGTTCGCATGGATCCGTCGGCAACGCTCATCGCGGCCTCGGCGGACCCGGTGATCGAGATCGAAGATCAGCGCCTGAATCCCGCGCCCGGAGCCTCATTCACCGGAAAGCTCATCAACCAAAGCGGACAGGTCGTGAATGTGGCTCACGTCCTCGGCACGTTCTACGACAAAAACGGACAGCTGGTCTGGGTCGCGGACCAATACGTCGACCGCGCCCTGTTACCCGAGATCCCGGTTTCTTTTGCCATGTCGATTCCAGCGGACATCGCCGGCAAAGTCAGCAGTGAGCGCGCGATCACTGCCACCTACAGTTCGGGCCGGTTCCAATGAAACGCCGATTTATATTCTTTCTGGGTGTATTGGCTCTGGGCGGACTGCTTCTGGCCGCAATGCCAATGGCCCTGGCGCAATCCGGCGCCCTGCATTTGCCCGGAACGGTTGAAGCAGGCAGCGCGTTCTCGATTCAAAGCACCGGCAGCGGCAAAGCCGTCCTCTACATCGTGGGACCCGGGCAAATACTCAAACGCACCGTGCAATTGGGAGAGCCGGCGCTCTTTGCTCCCGGGGATCTCCACAACGCTGGCCATTACGTGGTGGTTCTTGTGTCAGGTTCCTCCAGGGAAAACGGCGCGTTCGACGTCACCGCCGCACACGAGCCCGCGACACTGAGCTTTCTCGCGAAGCCTTCTCGCGTCGCGGTCAATTTGCGCGACGGCATCAGCGGCGTTGTGTACGTATTCGACACTTTTCAGAATCTGGTCCTGGTGCCCACACAAGTATCGTTTCAACTATCCGGCATTGCCGGAGCCGCGCAGTCGCGGACGGTGCTGACCCAAAATGGCGCCGCCTGGACAAAAATGAATTCCGCCGCCAAGGAAGGCTCTGGCCAGTTTGTAGCGCAGGCTGGGAGCGCGAACGGTACACGCGTAATCCAGCAAGTTCCCGGCGATCCCTGCGGCCTGAGGATGAGCGCCCGGCCATCAGGTCAGAGACTCGCAGTGCAAACTGAGCCGGTGCGTGATTGTAGCGGCAACGCCGTGCCCGACGGAACGATTATCACCTTCACGGAAACGTACAACGGCGGCGAGTCCACAGTAGACGCGCCTCTCAAGCAGGGAGTGGCACGCGCAGAAATGCCCGCCTACCAGGGAGCAAAAATCTCCGTCGCAACCGGAGTTGTGCTGGGAAATGAAATTCATTGGAGCAGGGAATGATGAAACTCCCCATCCTCATCGCCGGTTTCGCCTTCGCTGCGATATTTGCCGCGGGCGCAGACCAACCGACAGTGCGTGTAGAACCCACAGATTCGGTAGGGCCGCGGTCTCTGGAAATGCAGACCAAGGCAGCAGTGATTCGTGATTATCTCCAAGCCTGGGGCAGTTTGAGCCATGCGTTTGAACAAAACCGGGCAGACATTCTCGATGCGGATTTCGTCGGCGTGGCCAGAGAAAAGCTGGAAGACACAATCCGCGAGCAAGCGAAGCTCGGCATCCAGACGCGTTATCGAGATGGCGCGCACGACATTCAACTGGTCTTTTACTCGCCGGAAGGCCTGTCTCTTCAGCTCGTCGACACAGTTGAATACGACGTGCAAATCCTGGATCACGGGAAGGTTCTGACCACGCAGCACGTCCGCGCGCGCTACGTTGCAGTTTTGACGCCCACCGAGGTGCGGTGGAAAGTGCGCATGTTCCAGGCGGAACCCGAATGACTTGCATATCTCGAACTCGTACAGCACCAACATGGACACAGTAAGACTGGATAAGTAAGAACGGCGCAAAGACGCCGAGAAAGAACACCAAACACTCTTGCTTTTAGGCACATACTCCAAGGAGCCTCCTAGATGATCTCAGTCGTAGTACCAATTTTTAATGAAGAAGAAATCGTAAATCAGTTTCATACCGCCCTTGTCGACTCCATGAAGGATATTGGCGAAGCCTGGGAGGTCGTCTATGTAAACGACGGCTCCAGGGATTCGTCCCTGAAACTGTTGACCGAACTGCAAACGGAAGACACGCACGTAGTGGTGGTAGACCTGTCGCGCAACTGGGGACACATGGGGGCGATCTCCGCGGGCCTGCAGACTGCGCACGGCGATGCAGTCGTCCTGATGGACGGCGATTTCCAGGACCCTCCAGAAGTCGTGCCGGAATTAGTAGCTGCCTGGCGGGGCGGGGCACAGGTGGTAACCGCTGTGCGAAGAAGCCGGCAGGAACGGCGCAAGATTCTGGCCAAGCTGTTCCCGATCTTCTATCGCGTGCTGGGAGCGCTCTCCGACTTTCCCATCCCGCTGAACGCCGGGATTTTCGGCCTGCTTGACCGGCAAGCCGTGGATTCAATTAACTCATTGCGCGAGGGCAGCCGTTATCTGCCTGGCCTGCGCGCCTGGGTGGGCTACAAGACCGGCGTCGTTCTCTACGACCGGCAGGAACGGGCCGGCGGCGAAGGCAAACTCACGTTCATGAGCCGGATCAAGTACGCCATGGATGCGATTACGAGTTTCAGTTACAAGCCTCTGCGTCTCAGTTTCGGGTTAGCAGGATTTGCCATCTCGGTGGCTGTCATTCTGGCGTTGTGCACCGTTTTTTCGAAGAGCGCGGTGAATCCGTTGGGATACGGTGTGGCTGCCGCGATCTTTCTCGTAGGAGGTTTCCTGCTTCTGTGCGTGGGCGTGCTCGGCGAATATCTTGGACGCGTCTACGACGAAGTTCGCAGCCGGCCGCTCTCGATCATCAACAAGGTTTACGGCCCTCCGCAACTGCTCTCCTCCGAAGTAAACCTCGGCCGCCGAATGGGAGATCGGAGAAAACCATTTCGCATTGCCTAGCGTCATCTAGATGGGTTCGGGAAGGGCACGGCTTCCAGCTGTGCCGTAAAGAGGCAATAAAGATGCCGGCTTTAGCCTCTGAGGTTTCGCTCGTGTCCCGCCGACGAGGGGTTCATGAGGCAGCCTGACAGCCTCTAGCCGTTACTGCCCGGCCGGCGGTTGCGAGCTGGACCCGCACTTGGCCAGCCCGCGCTCAATCGCCGTGCCCTCTTCGTAATCGTTCCAGGTTTCAACCAGCACGAAGGGCAGGGGACGATCGCTGGAATAGTACTGCCGCCACAGTTTCATCGTGTCTGCAAAGGTTTCACCGCAGCGCTGAGAAATGTGCCGGTCCAGCCCCCACGAAGCTTTGCTGTCGTCGAAACCGGTCCAGGCTGCTCCCACCGCAATCTTGTCGGGATATTTCGACTGCATCTTGCGATAGAAATCGCTCAGGTAATCCTCGCCCCAGTTGCTGCCGTCTTTCGCCCACCCTTTTTTCCCCGGGTTGATCCACGCATAAAAACCGTCGAAATCGGCGGCGAAGGGACTTGGATGATCTTCGTAGATGAGCAACGGGGGATGCGCCCATTTGTCAGTGGCCGCCCGCACTCGATTCCAGTCGGTATGCCCGCCTTTTGGAAAAATAAAAATCACAGGCCGTTCCTCATACGTGAGATAGGCCGCACGCCCAGGCGCATTCGCCGAAAGATAGGTCTCGTTGAACTTGTTAAAAGCTGCAAAAGCATCGTCCGTGGCCTCGGCCTCTTCATCGTCAGATTCGTCGTACATCATCGCAACCTGAAAGTGTTTCTCGGACGCAATGGTCTGCATCAGGGCGTAGCTGCGATCAAGAAAAGGCTCGCGATCCCCATACCAGTCCACCACGAACCCGGAAATTCCTAAAGCTTTGGCCTGATCCATCTGTTTACGAATTACCGCCGGATCATGCGAGGAATAGCCCACGGAAATGTGCCTGGGATGCCCAAACCACGGCTCATAGACCGCCAGAATCTGTGGCGCATTTTCCGCAGTCGGCACGTCTCGCAATTCGTGCCGCAAACCGGGATGTACGCATGCCTGCGGCAGAACGAGAAGCATTAATGCCGAGATTACCCAGTAACGATTGATCATAGGATGATGAAGTTCTGGGTCTTAGAGTCGATGCAAACCCTTTGGGTTGTAGCAAGTCCAGCAATTCAAGCCATATACCTCGATCTGCAAGCAGCCTGATCCTCGATTTGCGCATCAGAAGTGCTGCCTCGCGAGCAGAATCCCTCCGTTCGCATTAGAACGCTCAAAGTTTCAAGGCGGGATTTGTTTCTCTTTTTCGCTCTCGCCGGTTAGTTCGCTGGAGCCCTCTGAACCCTGTGAATGGTCCGAATCCGGAATCGAAGACTCTTCAGGCCCGCGTTCTGTCGGGAAGCTTCGTATTGCTCTCGGCCTCCGGACTTGCCACCGCAATCAACTTCGCCTACAACATTGCGGTTGCCAGATTCCTCGGCCCCACCGCTTTTGGTCACGCTACCGCTGTCTACACTCTCCTCATCCTGATATCGGCCGTAACACTTTCGTTCCAAATCGTTTCCGCAAAAGTTGTTGCACAGCAGAACTCTCTGGAAGGGAAGAGCGCCGTCTATCGAGGATTCCACAAAAGCTCCTGGGCCTGCGGCATTGTCGTCGCGATGTTACTGCTGCTGTTTCAGAAGCCCATTGCGGACTACCTGAAGCTGCCTAGCCCGATTCTCGTCGTCTTGCTCGCCATCGGTGCAGCTTTCTACGTCCCCCTCGGAACACGGCGAGGCTACATTCAGGGCGCCTACGGATTCCACCGCCTCGGCACCAACCTGGTGCTCGAGGGATTGGTTCGACTCGGCGGATCTCTCCTCGCCATCATGCTAGGTTTCGGCGTCCCAGGAGTCATCGCGGCGAATGGCGCTGCCGTTGCTGTAGCCTATCTTGCCGCCGCGCCCACGCTAGCCGCCGGGGTTCACGAACGCCACATGCCTGACGCGTTTCGCGAAGCTCTGCAGGCAATTATTTTCTTTGCCGGCCAGGTGCTTATTAACAACTGTGACATCGTGCTGGTAAAGCACTTCTTTCCGCCGACAGTAGCAGGCCTCTACGCTGCCATCGCATTAGTAGGTCGAGTGATCTTTGCGTTTTCGTCCGCGGTGGTGAACACCATGTTTCCTCTCGTCGCGGGCACTCGCCACGAGGAACGAAAAGATCACCGAATCCTTCTGACCTCCCTCCTGCTCGTGTTAGGAATCGGTTCCGCGTTAGCTCTCGGACTGCGCCTCGCCCCGGCCGGAATTTGGACAACATTCTTCGGGCCTCAATTCGAAATCGCCGGAAAACACGGCCTCCCCTATCTGCTGGCGTTGTACGCGGTCACCACTGTCTTCTACTGCCTCAGCGTCGTGATCATTGCCTACGAAATGTCCTACAAGATCGCCAACACCAGCTGGGTACAATTAGCCTTCAGTGGCGCGGTCGTCGCGGGCATTTGCCGTTACCATTCATCCCTGCAGCAAGTGATCTGGATACAACTTGTCCTGATGGTGGTTCTACTCATCGTTGTCGCCATCCCATTTCTCTTCCACTCGCGCGAAGCGAAGAATCTGCAAGAAGATCCAGCCCCGCCGGCGCTCCGGGTAATCCGGCCGGTCTCAGAGGCAGAGGTGATCGCCGAATTCCTGAAGAGCGATTTCAACAATTCCGCGTTTGGCGACTACCACCAGGTTCTGCATGGACTGGTACGGGCCCCGCACCTCGAAGATGCCGGCGAAAATGCCAAGCGCCGCGCTCTATTGTTTATTCGGCACTCCGATTTGTGGAGAGAACTGCCCGAGGAAACGGAGTGGTTTGAGGTGGAAGTGAGCCCCTCGAACCTGAGTCACATCCGAGTTTTTCCGCGGGCGCAATGGCGCAAGCTGGCGCGCGGCAATTTTACGGTCACTGCCATCGTGGAACGCCTGCGCACCTTTCGCGGCCGCAACCTCGGCGAACAAACATTCCTATCGAAGGTTGCCGATATGGGCGGTTCGTTTCGCCACGACACTGACCCGGGCGCTGTGCTTCTAATCGGCCTTACCGAAAGTCAGCCCCTTACGATCCTCGATGGAAATCACCGCCTGGTAGCGGCAATCCTGAAGTCCCCGCATACCGTCCCAAGATTCCGCTTCTTCTGTGGACTCTCTCCGAGGATGACGGAGTGCTGCTGGTACCGAACCAATGTGGCCACGCTCTTCCGCTATGGGACAAACCGCCTAACCCACGTTGTGCACGATCCCGAGGCTGATTTGGCGCGCCTGTTGCAAAGCTCATGATGACCGAATGTCTGATGACAAAAACTGACACTTCCACCTCTAGCGCAAACCAATCTGGCTTCTACCGACAAGACAGGATAGACCCCGCGTGGTCATCAATTTAGATTGTTAGTTGAGCCTAAATTTGTCGGATCAGGCCATTTTTGTCACAAAGCAGGAAGCTAAAAAGGATTCCTGGAGCCTGGGCTCCCGAATATGACCAGTGCAAGATATGTGTCGGTGAAACAGTTGCCGGAGAAGTTGAGCGTGAAACAAGGGCGAAATTTTTTTCGCGAAGTCGAGCCTCACTTGCAGTCAGACCGGCCTCGGGTCGTGCTCGACTGTTCCAAAGTCCGGCAACTCGACAGCGCCGGAATCCACGTGTTGTTACGTGTTCTAGAGGAGGCCATGAAGCGCAATGGCGACGTCAAGTTGGCTTCCATTCCTCCGGGGGCTGCGGCGATTCTGGAACTCACCAGGGTTGGTCGTCTTTTCGAGTCTTTTGACAACACGGCGGATGCGGTGAACAGCTTCCATCAGTTTCCGATAATGCCACTCCCGCATGCGTTTGGGCACAATTCGTCGCCTCTCGCGCCCAGAGTGCGAAATCGCAACTTTGAAGCCGCTCAGTCCGACTCGTATGCAAATCTTCCGCGTTCGGAAGAAACAATCAACACTCCAGGGCGCTGGCTGAAGCGGCATATTGCTGGTTGCCTCGTGCTTTTACTGATTGCGCCACTCGCGGCCGCAGTCACACCGCAGCAGGAGACTAGTTCCAGCCGACAGACGGATGCCTCCGCAGCCCAATCGCAAGCATCGTCTCAAGAATCCGATAGCGGCGCCAGGAAGGCCAACTATGGACCATTCCAGCCTCAGGCCCTTCCCGACAGTCCAGACACCGTGCGTTCGCAAACCGCCGGCATCAACCAATTTATGATTGCATCGCAGCCCTCCCCAAACCAACAACAAGATGTCACGCCGCAACCCGTCGGCACAGCCGCCGCAGAGTTCATAAAGACCACAGGCGTTGCCGCTTCCAAGCCGGCCGGATCGGCCATTGCACCGGCGAAACAGAGACGAGCGCGTTCCATTTTGATCAAAGTTGCTGCCATCGCGGGCGCTGGTGTTGCCGTTGGAGCGGTTGTGGCTCTATCCGCTGCCAGTCCCAGCCACCCAGCAGGCGGTCACTAACCCCGCAGAAAATTCAGAGAGACACTCCCCGGAGACATGAGTCAAAAAACTGCTGAAACCCGGGCCCCCACGTTAGTAAGCTTCTCTGGCATCGACGGTGCCGGGAAAAGTACCCAGATCGAAGCTCTTCAAGGTCGCCTGAACGAAGCCGGCCTTCGCGTTTTGCTAATTACCTTCTGGAACGATGTTGCCAGGCTCACGCGCCTTCGCGAAGTGAGCGGCCACACTCTGTTCCAGGGAGACAAAGGGGTTGGAACTCCAGACAGGCCCGTAAACCGGCAGGACAAAAACGTCCAGTCCTGGTATATGACGCCACTGCGATTCTGCCTTTATTTCGTTGATGCCCTCTCGCTCCGTAGGGTGGTAGCGAAAAGGCTCAGGGCGGATGCCGATGTCGTGATCTTCGATCGCTATGTTTACGATGAACTCGCGAACCTGTCCTTGCACAATCCCATCACGCGAGCTTATGTTCGGCTGCTGCTGCGACTGGTTCCCCAACCCGATATCAGCTACCTGCTGGACGCGGATCCAGTTCAGGCGCGCGCGCGAAAGCCTGAGTACCCGCTCGATTTTCTCCACAGCAGTCGCGCGTCTTATCTGGCTTTGAGCGAATTGGCCGGGATGACAATCATCGCTCCGCGGCCAGTCCAGGATGTTGCACAGCAAATACGGCAACAGGTAATGAAGAGGCTATCGCTGGCCCCGGGCCTTCTGCAAAATGCGCCAGCGGAAAATCTCGCCGTCGGCGATGCACCGTGATGCCCGGCTCCTCTCCGCGTGCCCTCTACCAATACGTGAGACTCAAATTGTCCAGGTACGTGGTGTTTGACGACTGCTTGTAGTTTCCGTCCATCTGGTAGTTAACGGTAATGCCATACCAACTGGAGGGCACCGTGAAAGAGGCAGACGTCGCGTTAATGGTGGCCGTCGAACCGTTGAACGTGATCGACTGGTACAGAAGCGAATTGCCCGATTCCCTCTGCACCTGAAGGGTAAGGTGGTTCCAGCCCTTGACCAGATTACAAGCAACGCCGGTCGACACCCATTTTTGGGTCACGTTGTTCAAGTAATCCCAGTCCCCGTCGCCTAAATGGTTGCACTGGGTACCCCAGAACATTCCGATGGAATTCATATACATGCTGACGTCAAATTCCAATGCCTGAGTCACAGAGACGTTCGTTACATAGAAGTCGGTATCGTAAATAAAGTTGTGCAGAGTCGGCAGAAGCGTATGCCCCGTGTCGGGCAGTCCCTGCGTTGAGAATTGGCCGATCACCGGGTTGTACCACAGCACAACTCCGTAAGCAGTCGTTCCGCTGGTATTGAATTGGGTTGCATCTCCGCTTTTTGACGGCGATGTGATTCCATACGCCGTGGACCAATCGAGTCCTGTACAAGGTGAGCAGTCAACATAGGCGGGCGGAAGCTGACCCCAGCTGTCCCATCCTTGATTGGCCTGAAGATTCGAAAGCTTAGCCGCGTTGCCCGTCACCGTGACATCCACCGTGGAGTAAGCGGCTCCACCACAATTGTCCCACTCTTCCACAACAGTTTTGTGAGAGCCTTTGCTCATGGAAAGCTCGGTGTTCAGGCTCGCTCCCTGCGCCACAAACGTCAGTGTGCCGTCTACGTAGACTCCAGTGGAAGCCACGCCCTTCGAACACGTAGTCGTGGTCGCGGACGCCACATAATTCACTGGCGAGATCGTGTCGCTGTTGTTCGCGGGCGAAGCCACCCATACGCCAGTTTGCCCGGCCACTGTAATCCCCAGCGTCGTGTAAGTTGCGCCGCCACAGTGGTCCCACTCTTCCACGACAGTGCTGTAAGTACCGGGAGCGAGTGTCCAGGTTGTGTTCATGCTCGCCGCATTCACGACGTAGACCAGCGCGCCATCCACATAAATGCCCATGGAGGCAACGCCAGCCGAGCAGGTGGTCGCCGTCGCGGTCGCCACGTAAGCCACCGGCGAGCCAACGGTAGCGCCGTTACTTGGGCTGCTTACGGTGACAGTCGCGAGCGCCGATGTCGCCAACATCAAAAACACGATGATGAAGCAGTAGAAAGTTTTCATTCCCAGGTCTCCCGGTAATCTGGTATGGAACGCGTCCTTGTGGAATCACAAGGTGTGGCACTACCTAATGAATGGACTAGGCCCCGACGCGAACGGGACGTTGCCCCTGTGGTCTCACGGATCGATTTCACCCCTGATCGACCTGATCGATCTCACGGATCAATGTTCAGCGATCAGTGATCAGCGATCAGTGATCAGCGATGTTCTGACCCTGAAATTTCACTAATGTTGCCCAAACAGTAATACAGCGTTCCCGGGAGGGTCAACGGTAAACGCCTTAAGAATCAATCGGAAGTGCATAGTCCTTTCACAACGATTCGAGCCGAATCGCTGAATTTCTTCCGATACCGAGTTTTCCGCCAACAATCCGGAATGGCTCAAGCAGAACCGCAAGCCGGATGGGATCCTTTGCAGGTTCGGGGCAACCCTCGATTAGGATCTTGCAACTAAAGCTCGTCTCCGCGCGGGCAGCACGACGAGCGGAGAATCTCGTTGCGGTTGCCCGGTCCTCTCGCAACGATTGTGGGCGCCGTACCGAGCGCTCTTTGCTTACTCGCTCTTCTCGGGAAAATTGATATTGGAGAGATTCATACACGTGCCCATCCATCGTCGTTCGTTGCTTTCCATCCTTGCCTGCCTTTTTTCCGTCCCTCTGGTGATCGCAAACACGGGATGCTCGGGGAGCTCCAGTACCGTTCCTCCGCCCAGAACACTCGCGTCGGTGGCAGTAACCTCGTCTGCTCCAAGCGTTGCAGTGGGCGCTACACGGCAGTTCACCGCCACCGCCGCCTACAGCGATGGCACGACGGGCAACGTAAGTTCCACGGCCACCTGGACCGTTGCGACGCAAGCCTTCGCGACCATAAATTCGAGTGGCCTGGCAACCGGAGTTGCTGTGGGCGCAACCATGGTGACCGCGTCGCTGAGCGGGATCACCGGGTCCGAGCCACTGACCGTCACCGCGTCGGGCCCAGCGGTGACCTCGATCTCGGTGTTGCCGGCGACCGCAAGCATCGTAGTGGGCACCATGCAGCAGTACACCGCCACGGCCACCTACAGCGACGGCACGACGGCCAATGTAAGCTCGACCGCCACTTGGGGCGCCGCAACCCCGGCGGCAGCCACCATAAATTCGAGCGGCCTGGCCACCGGAGCCACTGCGGATTCCACGATGGTCACCGCGTCGTTAGGCGGGATCACTGGGAATGCGTCGCTTACCGTGATCGCTGGAACCAATGTCGCGATGTGGCACTTCGACGCTCAACGCACCGGGTTGAACCCGACCGAGGCATTGCTGTCGCCAGCCACCGTAACTCCTCAAACCTTCGGCAAGCTCTTCTCTTATTTGCTGGACGGTTACGAGTACGGGCAGCCGCTGCTGGTGTCGCATCTGATGATCGCCGGTAGCCCGTACAACGTGGTATTCGCGGCAACCGAAAAAGACAGCGTGTACGCCTTTGATTCTGACAACTACGACGCCGGCACGCCGTTGTGGCAGATTTCGCTCCTCAAGTCGGGCGAAACACCGATGACCGATGGCCCCATTCAGCCGTTTCAGGGCACCACATCCACGCCGGTGATCGATATGACGTCGAAGACCATGTATGTGATTTCGACGCAAACCCTCACCGCCACGGGCGCCTCAACTTTCCGCCTGAATGCACTGAATATCACCACCGGAGCGCAGAAGTTTGGCGGACCGGTAACCATTCAGGCTTCGGTGGCGGGGACGAATTCAGATTCGGTGAACGGTGTGGACACTCTGAAAACATCCTGTGTGCAGCGCGCGGCTCTGCTTCTGGCCAACGCCACGGTCTACATAGGTTTCGGCGGTTGTCACAGCGGATGGCTGTTGGCTTATGGTGCCCAGTCCCTGGCCCAGACTGGCGTCTTCAATGCGAGTCCCAACCTGAACGGCGAGGGTCCGTACGCCAGCGCCGGAGGGGTCTGGATGGGCGGCGGCGGCCCGGCTGCCGACGCGAACGGCAACATCTACATCACCACCGGAAACGGACCATGGGACGGGGTGACGGCCTGGGGTGATTCAATTCTGAAGTTCCCGAACGACGGGACACTAGGGACACCAGCGACACTCGGGGCATCAGGTGTACCTACCGACTACTTCACGCCCGATGACTATCGCTACATGAATTGCAACGACGCAGACTTGGCTTCGGGCGGTTTGTTGCTGATTCCAGGAAGCACCGAAGCCCTGGCGGCAGGAAAGACCGGAAAGCTCTATCTGGTGAACACGACCAATCTTGGCCACGAGACAGCCAGTGACACGGGAGCGACGCAAACCGTACCAGGCGTCCTAACCAACCAGGGTTTCCTTCCCTATTCCCAAAGTTGTACCGATGTCGCCGGATACCCTGGAGCGGGAACATGGACCACTGACGTCAATTCCTACGAGTTCTTCTCCACGGCATCCTACTTCAACGAATCGGTCTATGTCGGAATCACCCCGACTGCCACCACGATTCCCGTCGGAATCGTACAGTTTGACTATTCAACAACCTTGTCGCCGGCTCTGGTGAGTTCGCCCCCCATGCAGCGCGGCAGCAATGGCACTACGACCTTCATTTCAGCCAACGGCACCACGGACGGAGTCCTGTGGATTGTCGACCACGGAAATCCGATCCAGAACCAGGCCCCAACCGCCACTACTCCGACAACTGCAACCCTGCGCGCCTACGATGCCAACAATCTGACCACTGAGCTCTACAACAGCGGAATCAATACCGGAGATGCCCCAGGATACGGAATCAAGTTCACCTCCCCGATCGTAGCCAACGGAAAGGTCTACATCGGCACCGCACACGATCTAGCGACGGTATCGAATCCGCAAGGCGAACTAGACGTCTACGGCGCGAAGTAGCGTGAATGTGGGGTGCCCCAGGTCTCGCTGGTTTTGCGAGACCTGGGAGGGTGGGATTCCACGGGTGGTTGGCCTGACTGACCCCTGACCCCTGACCCCTGTTAATCTACCTCTCCGGAACTACGGCCGCCGGTCTGATCGTGATCGCATTCGCCACATAGCGAGCCCCGTCGAACTCTGCAGTCACCATCACATCCGCACCTTCGTGGAGATCGCGGCTGATCGGGAATCGAGCAGAATCAAAGAACACGTCATAGCGTTTGTCGTCCCGGGGATCGACCACCACCAGCAGCCCCGAGTGCAAGTCCAGCGATACGACATTTCCAACAAACACAAATGCAGTTCCCGGAGTCGCGAGGATCGCGACCTGGCTGGCCACGCCATGACCTTTATTATCGGATTGAAATTTGACGGAGATTAGAGTTCCCGCGACCAGATCCGCGGGCCCAGCCTCCGCGGCAGAGGACGCAGCCTGACCCTGGCGCACAAAAGCCGTGCCGTCAGGCACTCGGAACTTGACGAGTTGGCGCAGTTGCGCGTCACGCACGGTTAATTCATGATCGGCGGGATCGTAGTCAGTGACCTGGCCCTGGCAGTCGCCTTCCGGCAATACCGACAACATGCGGATGCTGCGTGCAAACACGGTCGTTCCGTCCAGCACGGTCTCAACCGAGACGTGGTCGCCCGCGCGCAGATCGCGTATCGAGCCTTTTACTCCATCGCGATAAATCTGGGTGCGTTCGTCAAAAAGAATCTTCCACGCTCGTCCCCCAAACACATCCAGCGTGAACTGGTCGCGCACACGGTCTACTCCACGAATTGCGCCCCCAATCACAGTGCTCTTTCCGTTTGGCGCAGGCGGCAGGCCGGACGCACGAGCCGAAGCCCCTATCAGCCCCGATGCAGACGAAGCTGTGCCCTGATCCTGTGCTGATTTCGACCCTGCAGACGTCGACAACTGGGCAAGCGCCACGCTGCTGAGAATGGCTAAAGCTAAGAAAAGACGCATTTAAGACACCTTTGCCTGGTACCTGGATTTTCGCCGCGTATTGGATGGTGAAAACTGACTTGCAGTGGTCTCAAAGTGCTTCCTGCGGCAAAAATGTTGCGCGCACCGCAAGGCAACGCATTTCTGCTTGGCGCATCCAAGACCAATCTGATAGGGAACTGAAATATGTTTCGTAAACCACTGATTTTGCTGGCGATAATTTCCCTCCTCGCGATCTTCGGGCTCCGGAATGCCTGGGCCGGAGACCTCAAACTTACTCTCCCCAGGCACAGCGAGCTCACGCTGGTGCAGCGTCTGAATCGTGAAGGCGTCGACGCCATCCGCAAGCAACAGTACGAAAAAGCTGAAACACTCTTCTATAAGGCGTACCTTTTCGATCCCGGCGACCCCTTTACTTTGAACAACTTGGGCTACATTTCTGAGCTGCAGGGGCAGTTGGAGCGGGCGCAAAAGTTTTACGCGCTGTCATCGGAACAGGCAACCGACGCGGTAATTGACCGCGCCAACGCTAAACGCCTGGAAGGAAAGCCGATGCGCGATGCTTTCGGCTCGCTGCAGGACGCGTCGATGCAGGTAAATCGCATGAATGTTGAGGCGATTCGACTGTTGTCTGCGGGTCGAGCTGCCGAAGCTGATGTTTTGCTGCAGAACGCGCTCGCTCTGGAGCCGCGCAACATCTTCACCTTGAACAACATAGGCGTTGCCAGGGAGGCGCGCGGAGACTACGACGAGGCGCTAACCTACTACGCGGCGGCGGCTGATTCACACTCCACAGAACCTGTCATCGTCACGCTGAACCGCGCGTGGAGAGGCAAACCGATCAGCATTATGGCCGCGGACAGCGCGAAAAAGCTGAGAGAACGCATGCAGAAGGCGGCCGGCTCCGAAGCGCAGGCTGCCTTGCTTGCCGTGCGCGGAGTTTCGGCCACGAATCGCAATGATTTGCCGGCTGCGCGGCAAGACTTCCTCAAGTCTTACTCGCTCGACCCATACAGCGCATTTTCACTGAACAACATTGGTTATCTCTCGGAAATGGATGGCGACCTTGAGACTGCCGAGTTCTTCTATGACAAGGCCCAGAAGGCTGAGGACGCGAAGGTCCGTGTTGGACTTGCGACGCGAAGTTCCGCCGAAGGGAAGCACCTTTCTGCAGTGGCCATCGATAGCGACCGGAAAGTGGACGGCAGGATTATCCAGGAGAACCAGGCAAGACGCCGGCGTGCAGGTCCGATCGAACTGAAGCACCGCGACGATACGCCGGTGGTGGAACCTACGGTGTTGCCAGAAGAATCGCAATCGCCGGTTGCTCCGTCAAGGGTAGAGTCATCCACCGTTGACCCAATCACCGCAGACCCATCAACCAACTCCCAAACATCAGCGGCGCGGCCGCCGCAGTAGCAAATATGAATTCATGTCAATCGATCCTCGTCGATCTATGAACACATCTATGAACACTGTGACTGTTTCACCTATAACCGTTTCTCCCTTCGGTTCAAGTAAACCCCTGATCCTTCTTTCGCGACTTCTGTTGCCGCCGGGCCAAAGCGGCGCACCAATTCTGCCCACGGCTGCAGAACTGGGCATTGCGGAAATCAGCCGGGGGGAATTTGACGAGATGCTGGCGTTGGCCAGCTCTCATCACGTGGTGATGCGGGGGCTGGAAGTTTTTCTCCAGATCATGCTGCAGGGGAAAGACGAGACCCGGGCAGACTGGGCGGCAACCGCGCTCGCGGCGGAGCGCGCGCGCATCGACAACGCGATGACGTTCCTGACGGCAGTTTGCGCAGCGTTCGAAACGGAGGGATGGAACATTGCCGTAATTAAGTCGCTCGACCACTGGCCGGACCTGGGCAGCGATCTGGATCTCTACACGACTGTGGACTCGGCGGATGTGCTCCGGTTGATGAAGGCGCGTTTCGGGGCAGAAGTTTCGTCGCGGAGTTGGGGAGATCGCCTGGCGCGCAAATGGAACTTCGCGATTCCCGGATTGCCGGAGTCGGTGGAGATTCACATGGGCCGGTTGGGGCAAACCGGAGAGCAGGTGGCGATCGCGAGCTCTCTGGCCGGACGCTCCCGGCTCGCGCGTTTCGGAAACTACACGTTTCGCGTGCCGGTGGCCGCGGACCGCCTGATGATCTCTTCGCTGCAACGGATGTACCGGCATTTCTATTTTCGGCTATGCGACATTGTCGACACGGCCACGCTGGCGGAGACAGGCGCCATCGATTATGAGGACCTGCGCTTTGCGGCCAAGTCTGCCGGGATCTGGAAGGGCGTAGCGAGTTATCTTGCGATTGTTTCGGACTACGTGAAATGCTACCGCGGCAAGGGTCTTGATCTGCCGGCATTTGTGACCATCGCGGCGAGATTCGGCGGCAGCGAGATTCACTTCAACCGAGGCTTCCTGCGTATTCCGATCATGCCGCAATCCGCCAAGCTCTATGGCTCGCAACTGACGACTCTGTTGCTCAATCGGGAGTTGAAAAACAGCGTGCGGCTCAGCTTGTTGCCTTGCCTGGCCACGGCGGCGGCCGTGGGGCAGAAGATTACGGGGAGCGATAAGGGGATCTGGTAGGGCAGGCGGTTCGGGAGTCCTACCCTTTGCAAGAAACGCAAAGGACGGGGCACTCTGCGATCCTGCGCTTTCGTCCACAGGAGCCCGGACAATCTGATATGGGGCCAGGAGTACGAGAAGGAAAGCCCGTGGCGTCGGGGTTTGTGGTGTCCCACCTTTCGAAAACCGCGAAAGGTGGGGCAGCCTCGGTCGTGGTGGCGCAAAGGCGGGGCCAGCTTGTCCGCTGTGACTGTGGTGGGTGTGCGTCGTGGTGGCGGCTCCCAGAGCCTGCCCTGAGCAAAGCCGAAGAGTCTCGCAAGAGCGGCGAGACCTGGGGGTACCCCAACATTGGACCAAGTCAAAATCCCGAGTGGATTACAGTCGGGGATCCCACCCTTTGCGCAGAGAACGCGCAAAGATTGATTGGATAAGAGCGAAGGCTCGATTGAACCCGGTAGTCTTGGTTTGAGGACAAAGACGCTGGGAAGAAAGGAGCCTTCGCCGATGATGATTATAGGATGTGATTTCCATCCCAGCTGGCAAC
>JBAUAN010000088.1:0-11389 GCA_049675725.1 Candidatus Sulfotelmatobacter sp.
ACTGTAATCGACCGTTTCGAAGCGTCGAGGAAATGGATCAAACGATCCTCGACCGTCTCAACGCCTCCGTTAAGGCCAATGACATCCTCTATTTCCTTGGGGATTTCTGCATCGGGAGCAAGGCGAAAGCTCTGGAGCACCGCAAGCAGATTCGCTGCAAGAAAATCTTTGCCGTGCCGGGCAATCACGACAAACAGATTCGCAAGCTGACCGATGAGTTCTCTTGGCTCAGCAACCTTGCGGAAATCTCTATACATGGCCAGCCCGTCGTGATCTGTCACTACGCCATGCGGGTCTGGAATCGCTCCCATCATGGAGCGTGGCACCTGTACGGACATTCTCACGGGAACCTCCCTGACACACCCACTTCCCTCTCGATGGATGTCGGCGTTGACACTCACAATTTCCAGCCGTGGCATTTCGACGAAATCAACTTGCTGATGACTGAGAAGGCAAAGGGCTTGAGCGCGCTACGCCGGACTGATCCATTGAATATCCGGTAGTTTAGGGTTCGTTCGAGCTATAGGCAGTCTCCGAACCCAGCAATCCACAATTCGCCGCCCTCGGCCATTCTGGTTCGCGGTCCTCTGCAAGACGTTCGCAATCGGCAGTAGCACGTTTCCCCGAAGAGGACTTGTGGCCAGCATTCCTGTAAGGTCCGTCCCGGGTCCAGTTTCTGGGCTAACGCTTGCGCACCTCTAACTGCACAGGCCGCGCCACTGAAGCGATTTCGGGATCGTAGTATTCGTAAACCTGCGACTTGAAGGTTCGAGCTCGAATGGGATACTTGGCGCGCAGGCGATACTTCAATGTGACCACTTCTCCGGGAGCAAACGAGTCGAAGTAGAGTAGCGCCTGCGTCGCCGTAAGGCTGAACTTCGATAGATGACCGATTTTGTGGCGCGCGCTCTTTTCCAGGTAATCCTGCAGATCCTCGCTGAGCAGGTCAAAACCGGGAGGAATGCCAAGATCGACCATCACCATGTTGGCCGTCTTCTGCAAGTTATTCCTGACCGTGGCGCTCGCCGTGGCAATATCGTCCTGCGCGAGGCGTGTGCGGTCATAGGTGACATCGATGGAAAGTGGCTCGCCCGCCGCTTTTTCATCCCAGGGCAGGTAATAGCTTCCCACGATCTGATAGGCAAGACCGCCCTTCCCCTCGAACTGGAGGGAGACTGTCGAGGCACTCTCTGTACTGACATTCTTGAATACGAATTGATGGAGCAGATCGTTGTTCTCTGGCGTCAGTTCAAGTTTTTCCGCGGGCTTGCCGTTCAGCAGCACGACCACCGTGCCGCGCACATCGGCTGCGCCTTTTTCCGTGGCTGTAAGAAGAGCGCGTAGCGCCATGATGGTGGCCTGCGTCGTCCCCCAGGTTCCATAAGCATCTTTTTTGGACGCGATGTAAGTCAGAGCCTTACGCGCGGTTCCCGATGCCTCGTCCGCCCGAAGCAACGCCTGCACAGCGAGGCCAGTCGTCTCCACGACGGCGCTCGGTCCGGTGGCATAGACGCCGGTCTCCTCCGCGCTCCACCAAACCTGGTCGTCTTTCTCCGTGCGCGCATCGAGCAGCATCTGAATCCCCTGCCGTGTAAATTCGCGGTCGTCCTTGTAGTCGGCGGCAAAATTGGCGATGACGGCAAGAGTGTAGGTATCCGCCTTGGCGGTCATGTGTTTTTCGACAAACTGTTTTGCTTTTTCAACCACCGGCCCCTCGTAGCCGGTGTCTCTGAGCGCCCAGGCCAGGTAGGCAGTAATTCGCAGCACATCGGAGTTATAGCGATTGGTTGCGCCCTCGTTAATAAATTGCGTGTCCGGCTTCCAACTCCCGTCTTCGAGTTGCTGGCTCGCCAGCCACTGCTGGGTTCGCGAAATGAGCTTCGGATCCACGTCGTGGACCTTCGACATGTCATAGAACTCCATCAGGCCGTAAGCGGTTAAGATCTTGTTGGCGGGTGCGCTTCCGAACCACGAGAATCCGCCTCCCGGCACTTCGAATGTGAGCAAGCGCTGGTAACCATTTGCAATAAATCCTTCCGCCTTCGCATGCACCTCCGGCGTCAGCTTTTTCGAGCGCTTCATGTAATCAAGCGCCAGCACATTTGGATAAGTGCTCGACGAGGTCTGTTCGAAACACCCGCCCGGCATGCGCAGGATGGCGTCCATCCCTTCGACAACCTGGCTCATTGGGCCAGGATAAAGCCGCACAAAAATCTTGCTGGCTTCAGCAATCGAGGCCGCTGGAAATGCGAGTTCGTGTTGCACCGTATTTTCCAGACGGCCGTTAAAGACGAGGCTTTGCTCACGCCCGTTGGGAATAACTTCAATCTCCCGGACCACGATGTCGGCGCGATCGTTGTTCCCGCGATCAGTTCCGCCTTGCATGCGCGCCGCGAGCGTGAGTTTGAACTTCCCGATGCGCCGCGCTTCGAGCGTGAACTGCGAGCTGCCAACCCGGGCCGCATCCACCGCGACAGATTTCTCACTCGAGTCGTCGACCAGCGAAAACCAATCGTCGGATTGAAGTTTCAAATTCACATCGCCGCGAGAACTCGAATAGTTGTAAATAGCCACCGGAATCGAGACGCGGTCGCCCTGCGTGAGCGTGACTGGCAGGTCGAGATCGACAAAGAAATCCTGAAAGACCTTCAGGCTCGAGGTTGACGTGCCGAGCGCTCCCTGTTGCGTCGAGGCAATCATCGCCATGCGCCACGTTGTAATGGAGTCAGCCATCGGAATCACGATGCTGGCGCGTCCGTCCTTGTCAGTGATGATTTCGGGGTTGATGTAGAGCGCCTCGGGGAAATAGGAGCGCACATGCGCGGCGGGCGGTCCGGTTTTCTCCTTGTCGAGAACGGCGCTGTTGCGGTCTTTCTTCAAAGCCGCAAATTGTTCAAGCCGGTCAAAGTTGCGCCCATTGACTGGAAGATTTGCGGCCCGCTGCCCGTCAATCAAACCGCCAATCACGCCTCCAGCTCCGCCGCCGGGCACACCCGCAACCTGCGCATTCATGGTTTGAACCTGCATCGCCCCCGTACTGACCTCAACCGCCTCATTGACTGAACCTACCGATAACACTGAGGAGAGCACGGCCCTGTCCCGCGCATCAAGCGTAAGCGCCTCCGCGGCCGTTTTGAATCCCTGCTGCGTCACTTGAATGACGTAATCACCCTTGGGCAAGCCAGAAAAGCTGAATCGGCCAGAAGCGTCGGCTGTCGCGGGACGGATCTTCCCGCTGGCAACGTTGCGCAACTCGACATCGGCTCCAGCCACAACGGCGCCCGTTTGGTCCGTGACGGTTCCCACGATCTCCGCCCGGCCATTCTGCGGGCCTCGCTCATGTTCGATGTTGACGTTAATGCTGGTTGACTCTGGACTGGGCGGGCCCGCAATCCACTTGCGCTGAAACAACAAAAGAGCTTGCAGATCGTCGTACGTGTTCAATTGGCCGTCTGGGCCAGCGCTCCGCATCACGTAATATTTCTTCGACCCGGCCCAGCGCGCCCGTTCAAATGTGAGACTGTGGCCCCACGGATCACGAAATTCAGCATCGCCAGACTGAGCCAGCTTCCCATAAACGTCCGTCGGATCGCCCGCCTTTGGATCGCTCTCGTAAGCCGCGCTCAGCTCTTTCGCTAACAGGTTGGCCTGCATTTGAAACTGTTGCTGGTAGCGTTGCCAATAATCGTTGTACTTCGTCATCGGCACATCCTTGCCGAATTTCGTCTCAAACTTGTTTGGAGTGACGATCTCGGTCGCCGAGAACAGCGCCCGCGCCGCCCGGTCTCGCTGTTCGGCCTGCGACTTCTCAGCCGGCTCCACAATCTCAGGCATGCCGATCGAGTGGATCTCATACCGGGGCTTCATGACCTCCTGTTCCAGATAAAAGAAGACCTTGGCAAAGCCCGGCTGCTTTTCCGCTAGGGCAAACACGGCCTCATCCACCACCTGCAATCCAAGCGCAGCATGGACGCCCTCGCCATGCGAGTTGGTCACGCGAAACTTGATCCGTGCGTCGCCCCCAGGTTTGTAAACGGCTGCATCCGCAACCGTCTCAATTTTTAGTTCATTAGCAGGCTGCACAAAAAGCAACCGGTGATCGCCGATCGGAAGCGCGTCTCGACCGAAGAGATACGCGCTGACGTCCACCGTTCCCGCCATCTCGGGCGTAGCCGTTAGCGTAAGCTCCGCCTCGCCATTTTCAAGATCGAGGTCGCGCGTGAGGACTGTCTGGCCTTCTTTCACGATGTCGATGTAAGCGGCCCCGCGCGCCTTGGTGGAAAATACTTTCAGTTGAATACGCTCGCCCGCGCGATAAACCGCTTGTTCCGTGCGCAGCAGAATCTGGTCTTCGCCGTCGCGGGCATGCAAGTCGACTTTGCTCGAGGCGTGATTTCCCTCCTGATCAGTAGCCTCAATCTCCAGAGTGTCGCAACACGTCACCGGCAGGATGCGATGAATCTTGAGGCGAGCAATCCCAACTCCTCCTTCATCGGTGCTCAAGCGTTGTTCGGAATATCCAACGGGGCGCACAATTACGTCCGCCTTCGCCGGAGTTCCATCTGGGTACGAAGTCAGAATGAACACCTCGTTCTCAAGATTTGGCACCAGCGTGCCGCCCTCGGGAATCGCCGTGATCAGCAGCGGCGAATCACTCACCGTGATCGGCTGGCCGCGAGTCTCCGAATGCCCGGCCGAGTCTTTCACCGTCGCCTCAATCAACACCCGAGCCGCACCGTGGTTAAGCGGCCGCCCGGCAAAGTATTTCGGCAATGTGAGGTCGAAATGATAGGAGCCGTCGGAATCAGTCTTACCAGTGGCCGACGCGACCTCAAACATCGAGACATCCATCGCCGACGCTTTCATGCTGAGTTCAGCCTTGTCCACCGGCTTTCCAAAAAAGTAGTTGGCGCGCACCGTACCCGTAACATGATCGCCCGGTTGATAACCGCGTTTCTGCTTCTTGCCCGTCTTTGAATGTGAGTCGGCGTCCGCTAATTCAACGCCTACCTTGAATTTCGGCAGAACATAGCGCTCCACGTTAAGCGCGATTTCAGCCGTGTTGGTCGGCGCATCGGCATCCCCCATCAACGCGCGTAGATGATACATCCCCATGTTGACCTCATCGGCCAAACCAAATTCAGCCGACGCCACTCCGAACTCGTCGGTCGCAGTCGCTGCCTTGAAGACTTTGTTACCGCGGGAATCTTCGATCTCGAACGTGAGCGCGCGCTTCGCCGCTGCCTGATGCCCCGAGCGGTCAAGCGCGAGCGCCCGCACATGAATGGTCTGCCCCGGCTGGTAGAGCGGCTTCTCCGAAGTAAGCAGAATGGAAACCTTGTCCTCCAGGCGGACGTCCTGTGTGAATTCCGTCGACCCGATCGGCGTATCGGCAACATAACGCAGCCTGTAACTCCCAATCACACCGGCAGGAAAGCGAAACTGCGCTTCCGTAGTTCCATTCCGATTCAAACGGCCCGAGAAAAGGACGCGCGGTTTGGCATCCCCCGGTTTGTCGTCCGCGTCCAGCAATTCGATCTCAACCGAAGCGCGTCCGGATATCGCCTCATCCTTGGTATCCGTGACAATCACGCGCACGGCCGCCTGCCCTCCGGCGACATATGACTCTTGCCCCAAAATATGAAGCACCGGCCGGCTCAGAATCTGGGAGATCGATTCCGTCCCTTCGAGATCGGCCTGCTTCGCGTCGTCATATTCGAAACGGTAGCGAACTCGATGCCACACCAGATCGTCAATGGCCACAGGCTTTTCCAGTCCTACTACGCTCTGCAACTGCCCGTTTCGGGCGGTGATTCTTACTTGCTGCTCGGTGTGCCCGATCGCCTGATCTTCAGGACCCAGAACCTCCACCGTGAACCGTCCTGCTCCTGCATGCAGTGCGTCGTAAGGAACGGTTAGCCGCAACATGCCTTGCGAATAGGTCGCAACCGGGGACGACACAGGAGACGCTGCCTGAAACGGCTGCTGAAAAACGAATCCGAGCATGGTAAGAAATGCAGCGACAAGCACAAGCGTGAATCTGATCGCCGTCCGGTGCCATTTGCCATAAACCATGGAATCCTCCGAGACCCTTCTAGAGTGCCAACACCTGCGAAAGCCTGAAGCAGCCGAGGCATCACGCGTCCCCCCTCTGCGTCAAGGACCGGAGGGCGCGCCGCGCTTCGTTCGTTCAATCGGAGTTCGCTCCTGATCGGCAGTTTTGCAGAATATTTTTTGCGGAGTCTTATCTGAGGAGAGTTTGAAAAGTTACTGCTGGCGCCAGTGCGCCCCGTCTTTACTGGTCCAAACGGTGCCGGAATCCGTGGTTAGCAGGAATACTGCCGCCTCGCTCGCCTTGCCCAAGGTCTCGTTCTTAGGTTTTGCTGGAGCCTCACTCGAGTAAGCTGGCGCCAACTCGATGCGGACTGCCTTCCCCGCCCATTGCGCATTGATCTTCTTCCACTTTTTGCCCCCATTCCGGCTCAGGAAGAGATTGCCCGCGTTATCGAGAGAAATAAACCGCTTGCCGTGCAATACAGACGCCGTAACCGGTAAACCGGACGGTACCCCAACAGCCCGGCCCACGTTAGGCATTTCTGCAACGACCTGGCCCGTAATGACCTGGCCCACGTTGGCCGATTCAGTTTGGAGCTGCGCCGCGGCGCCCGCCACCTCCACCGTTTCTGATACCTTCCCCACATCAAGCACCGGCTCCATCATCGCAAGCTGGCTCGGATTCAACTCGATCGCTTGTTCGATTGTCTTGAAGCCAATTGCCGTCGCGGTTAGCTCGTAGTGTCCAGCCGGCAGTCCTGCCAGATGGAAGCTGCCGTCTGCAGCGGTTGTCGTCTGTTGCGTCTTGCCGACTGCATCGCGGAGAGATACGCTCGCCCCCGAGACGGCTGCGCCCGTTCGATCCGTTATGCGGCCGGAAACTCCGGCAAGCGCTTTATCTTGCCCGCTCGCCTGCTCAAGCGCCAATCCACCCAGGTCTTTCTTCTTGGCTAGGTCATTTTGTGATGCCGCGTCCTGTTCGCCTAAGGGTGCCGGGATTTGCTGCAGCTTCGCGAAATTCTCCAGCCTCGCGAAATTCCGGCCATTCAATGGCAATTCGGGCGAGATCCCCCCAATCACACCGCCCGCGGATCCCCCCGCACGCCCAACCGGAGCGTTGGCAGAAAGTCCAGCGGCAGTTGTCTCGGGAGCAGCAACTTTTGGCCCCGCTTGCCAGCTCGATTCAGGCATATTCAAGGATTTAGGCAAACTCAAGTTCGCGTGCCCTGAAAGATTGCTCGCCGGCGCAGCGCGTCTGGCTGTTCCAAATCGCTGAGCCGTCTCTGAATCGGTGCTAGGCGCGACCGTCGTTGGCGGAAGATGAACCTCAGATTTTCGTAAACTTGCAACCTGCTGCGGATTCCGAAGAGCGCTGTCACGGTTCCAAATATGGACCATGACCGCAACCAGTCCACACGCCAGCGCCGCCGCGGGCAGCCCGACCGGCAACAGCCGCCCCCAGATCCATCCTTTCACCGGCTCTCGCGCAACCGCTTGCCTCTCCTCCTGCGGCTTCATGAAAAACACCGCCTTCCGGCACTCTGCGCATTCGGCCAGATGCGCCAGCATCCGCTCGTGCTCCCGCGACGTAGCGGCGCCCTCGACGAACACACTGAGCTGGTCAGCGTCAGGATGTATCCCGAGTTGGAAATTCCAGTTCACTCTTGTCGTTCCTTATGAAGGTCGCCCTTATTAAGATCCGCCTTATTAGAGTTCGGGCCGCCCTCCGATTCTTGCAGCAAACTGCGCAGATTGACATCCACATCCCTGGGATCGATCCCGAGCGCCTCCTCTGCCGCGCGCCGGCTCAGGCCCCGTTCCCTAAGAGTCCGCAGCAGCTCTTTTCGCAGATGCTCGGTCGCGCGCTTCAGTTTGCGGCTGACCGTCGCTTCGTGAACTCGAAGCACGCGGCTTATCTCGTGCAGGGTATGCTGGTCAAGGTAGTAGGCGGAAAGCACGAAGCGCTCTTCCGGGGAAGCCGCGCTCAGCGTCATCTTGATCGCCGCCCGCAAATCCTCTAATTGTTTGAGCTCAATCTGCTCGGAGGCTCGCGCCGCTGGTTCGATCTCACCTAGCTCGGTTTCCCGGCCGATCTTCCTGTACTGGTTCACGCGCCGTTGCGCCAGGATCGCGCGCAGCCAACCCATCAACGATCCTCGCCCCGAGTATCGAAGTAGCGGAGACCAGCGCTTGCCCACGCGTTCCCTCAGCCCGAATAGTTCGGAGTAAAGCGCGCTCGCCAACTCCTCGCCCAGCGTAACCGACCCTGTCATCTCCACCGCGGCTCTGGTCAGCTGCTCCCGATATTGCGCAAGAAAGCGCCGCCACGCGGACTCGCGCCCCAGCGCGCATCCGCGCGCGATGGCAAGCTCCTCCAGGTGCAGAGCCCGCCAGAACGTTCCTCGCTGCCGCTCGTTGGCCTGCTTCCCCGGGTCAAGACCGAAATTGTCCTTAGCCCCTATCGTTTCAAGGACCTCGGCAAACTCCGCCTTGCTTAACTCGACCAGCTCAGCACGGGCCGCCTGCCAAAGCTCTTCGCCGAGCATTTCGGGCAGAAGTCGGCTCTCCGGCCCGAGCTTCATTTCGACCGCCGCACCCTTCGCCACCGATGCGGTGCAGTCTTCCGCCCCCGAAGGTTCTGTTTGATTAATATTGGCAGGCGGAATGTCCACGCCCGCCCATTAAATCATATCGTCCCGTCGTAGTCCGTTCCTTGCCTCTTTCAACACTGGTGGTGCTCAGAAACGCGCTGTCCGGCTGGGAAAGTGTCAGACGGTCACACGCTGTTTTGTGAGCGGAGCACGAACAACGACTGTGGACGAATAAGGCCACAGAATGGACAGATTAATTGGCCAGAAACGCTAGTGCTGTAGGGGACGCGCCCCGCCCGACTCCCGAAATCTAGCTGCTACTTACTACGGGGCGCGTCCGATACAGCTGTTTGAAGGAAGCTGCCGGCGAGGAAGCGTTTATGCAAATTCAATGGGGTTGCGGTGATGAGAAAGACTTGAGGAATCGGTGATGGAGCGAATCGGAGCGCGAATCGGACTGATTCGATTGTAGTTTGCGAGCGAAAGGTCGAAGCCAGGAGCTTGGTATGAGGCAACCAGGGCGCACCACGGCTGCAGGTGATGGGAAGCACCGAGGGAGCGAGATTTTGATTGGAGTTTCATGCAGCGGTTCCGATGAGAGACGGTGGAGAACGGAGTTGGAGTTGGGCGGCGGTAAGTCTCTCGATGACCACCATGGGGCCGCCACATTGGGGACAGAGCCACAGCGGGTTCAGTTCCTTGGATGGCGCGCCTTCTGGTTCGGATTGCGACGGTTGTTCCGCGTCGAGTAGTCGAAAGCAAAGCGGCAGGAGAGTGGTGCGGCGGCGGTTGGCAAGGAAGCCGAAGTGGCGGATGCGGACGAAGCCTTTGGGCAGCGTGTGCAACAGGAAGCGGCGCAGGAACTCATCGAGCGATAGGGTCATCAACTTGTGTTCATTGTTGTGAGCGGAATCGCGCCAGCGAAAGGTGACTTGGCCATCGGCTAAGGAGACGAGTCGGGGGTTGGAGATGGCGACGCGATGGGTGTACTGGCCCAAATAACAGAGCGCATGCTCGGCGCCTCCGAAGGGCCGTTTGGAGTAGACGTGCCAGTCGTTTCGGAACAGGGTTCTTAGCCAGGCGGAGAAGACTTTGGAGTGAGCGAGAGGTTTCAGGTTGCCGTGGAAACCCAGCTTGCCCTGCCGGAAGTTGCGTTTGAGAGCGGACACAAACTTACCGCGAAAGACGCGACTGAGCACCTTGACGGGAAGGAAGAAGGGATAGCGTGGCTGGATCCAGTGGGCGCGAGACGGCGATAATCCACCGGCGGGCACGACACAATGCACGTGCGGGTGGTGTTCGAGTTTTTGATTCCAGGTGTGGAGCACACTGAAGAAGCCGATCTCGGCGCCGAGATGTTTGGGATCGCGAGCGACTTCGAGGAGAGTTGCGGCACTGGCCTGCAGCAAGAGATGGTACAGGAGTTTCTTGTTCTGCAAGGCGAGCGGCGCCAGTTCATGAGGTAGGGTAAAAACAACATGGACATAGCGCGTGGGGAGAAGCTCCTGACGACGCGCTTGGAGCCAGCGAGATCGAGCGTTGGCTTGACACTTCGGGCAGTGCCGGTTGCGGCAGCTGTTGTAAGAGATAGCCGGCCGGTAGCCACAGGCGATGCACTCATCGAGATGCCCGCCCAAGGCGGCGGTGCGACAGCGCGCGATGGCTCGCAGCACCGTGAGGTGTTGCCAGGTGATCCACCGGCGGCTGCGTTCGATGAAGACACGTCCCGCAGCGCGAACCAGATCGGCCACCTCAAGTGGCGGCCGGTTCATCTACGGGTTCTGCGGTGACTTATCTTTCAGCTGGAGCGAGTCCAGCGGACTCGCGGTGGCGTTGAGATGCCGTCGCGAGAGATGGAGATAGATCGTGGTCTCCTTCAGATCGTGATGTCCCAGGAGCAGTTGAATGGTGCGCAGGTCAGCTCCGTTTTCCAGCAAGTGCGTAGCGAAACAATGGCGCAGCGTGTGGGGATGAACCCGGTTCTGAAGTCCCGCCCGCTGGGCAGCACGTTGGCACGCATACCACACGGCTCTGGGAGTGATGGGACGATTGGAGGTGTGCCGGGACCCGCCCGGAAATAACCATTCCGTGGGTTTGCGCTTCAGGCTACGCCAGTAGTCGCGCAAGGCTTCGAGCAGCCTGGGACTGAGCATGACATCGCGGTCCTGACGACCTTTGCCACAGTGGATGTGGATCACCATGCGTCGGCTGTCGATATCGGAAATTTGCAAGCGAGCCAACTCTGCCCGCCGTACCCCCGTGCCATAGAGCGTCATCAATACCATGCGATGAAACCGAGTCTGGGACGAGTCGATGAGGTGGGCCACTTCTTCCGGGCTCAAGATGCTGGGTAGGGGTCGCGTCTTCTTCGGGTAAGGTGTATCGGCTACGCTCCAGGCTTTCTTGATCGTCTGCGTGTAGAAGAACCGCAGAGCCGCAAGTCGTTGCGTCACGGTGGATGCGGCCAGCTTTCTCTCGCGGAACAAATACGCTTGGTACTCGCGAATGTGCTCACGAGTGAGCTGATCCGGAGGGCGGTGAAAGTGACGCGCAAAATCCTCGATCGTCTGGATGTAGCAGTCGATGGTAGTCTGAGCATAATTACGACGCTCGAGTTCTTCGAGCATCATTTTGCGAAGGTGGGTCATAGGTGATCTCCTTATGACCCCACCTTATCTCCTCACCGGCACACTGCCGACACCGAGCACGCGAAAGCGTCTGCCGCTAAGGCTTCGTTCAAACGG
>JBAUAN010000089.1:0-1527 GCA_049675725.1 Candidatus Sulfotelmatobacter sp.
GGCCGAGGACACGGAGTTGGGTCGCTTTGTCGCCCTGAAATTTCTTCCTGAGGGAATGTCCCACGACCCGCAAGCTCTGGAACGCTTCCGCCGTGAGGCCCGCGCGGCCTCGGCTCTCAATCATCCCAATATCTGCACCATCTACGAAATCAGTAAACAGGACGAGCGCTCGTTCATCGCCATGGAGTTCCTCGACGGTGCGACTCTGAAGCACCGCATCGCAGGACGTCCCATGGAGACTGAGCCAATTCTTTCACTGGGGGTTGAGATTGCGGACGCTCTTGACGCCGCTCACACCGCCGGAATCGTGCACCGCGACATCAAGACCGCGAATATCTTTGTGACCAAGAGCGGACATGCTAAGGTCCTCGATTTTGGGTTGGCCAAGCTTTCCCTCAAAGACGAAGGCATGAACATGAACGCCTCGACTTTGGAGGAATCTCTTACGGATCCGGGCACCGCGGTCGGCACAGTCTCATACATGTCACCGGCGCAAGTGCGCGGAAAGGAACTGGACTCCCGCTCCGATCTGTTCTCGTTCGGCGTCGTGCTCTACGAGGCCGCAACTGGAACGCTGCCGTTCCGTGGCGAGACTACAGGCTTGATTTTTGACGCCATTCTGAACCGCGCACCGGTTCCTGCTGTGCGATTGAATGCTGATCTGCCGGCCGAACTGGAGAGGATCATTGGCAAATGTCTGGAGAAAGACCTGAATCTTCGCTACCAGCACGCCTCGGAAATCCGGGCAGATCTCCGACGGCTGAGGCGCGACACGGATTCAGCGCAACTCCCGGCGACAGCCACCTCTGGAATCTCGGCCCGTAAGAAGAAACGCGGGATATCGGTTATTCTTGCAGTTTCGGCGGCGTTGGTCGTGTGTGTTGGCGGATATTTGTATCTCCATCGTCCGCCGCCCAAGCTTACCGATAAAGACACGATCGTTCTGGCGGACTTCGCGAACACAACCGGCGATCCGGTGTTTGACGGAACCTTGCGGCAGGGCCTGGCGGTGCAGCTCGAACAGTCGCCGTTTCTAAGTCTTATCTCAGAAGAGCGCATCCAGGCCGAGCTCCGCCTGATGGGTCAGCCATCGGACGCTCGTCTAACGCCCGCGATAGCGCGCGACGTTTGCGAACGAACCGGCAGTGCTGCAGTATTGGACGCCACGATCAGCAGCCTTGGAAGCCGGTATGTTGTAGGCTTGCGGGCGAAGGATTGCCGCAGTGGCAACGTCCTGGTGGAAGAACAGGTTCAAGCGGCGAAAAAGGAAGATGTACTGAACGCCCTCGGCGAGATTGCCAGCAAGTTCAGGACTCGGGTCGGCGAATCGTTGACCACGGTTCAGAAGTACAACACGCCGCTTGCCGAAGCGACCACCTCTTCCATGGAAGCCCTGAAAGCCTACAGCGCAGGATGGCAGGTTACGTGGTCGAAAGGGTCTGGTGCAGCCATCCCGTTTTTCAAGCGCGCCGTTGATCTCGATCCAAAATTCGCCAGCGCCTACGCGGCCTTGGGACTGATGTATGG
>JBAUAN010000090.1:0-4949 GCA_049675725.1 Candidatus Sulfotelmatobacter sp.
TTATAGACCACGCCCATGCCACCCGCACCCAGCGGGGATTGGATTTCGTAAGGACCAAGTTTCGCGCCAGGGGTGAGGTCCATCCGTGGGCGTAATTATAGCTTGTGCAGCGCGTTGCACGCCGGAGAGGAGCATCCCAGGTGTGTCGTCGGCAAACCTATGCTATAAGGCAATGCCAGCTTAACGTCTGCTGTACCCTTCCGGGGAGGGCACGATTTCGGAACCACAACGAATTGGAAAGGTGCCCCACTAGAAACCGAAAAGTGTGACCATCTACTTGCCTTGTAGCTGCGCTGTCCAGTTTTGAATTACGTTCAGCGGCAGCTTGCCCGCATCGCCGGTTGTGATCTGCAGAAAGCGCTGCCCGTCGCCCGTGACTGCGTACTGCTGGCCTGCGCTGCTTGGGGAGAGATTATTGACGTTAAACAGATTGTGCACTTCTCCCACTTCAAAACTCGATCCGTGGCCGTTGACATCAGCACCAAATACGCCGGAACTTCCCATTCTCAGAAAGAAGATTTCCTTTCCATCCCGCCGCCAGCGCGGCAGAACACCGTCGCCGTTCGAGACCTGCCACTTCGCTCCCGTCCGGGGAAAGGGCGCAACATAAATCTCCGAGTGGCCGGACTCGTCAGAAGCGTATGCCACCCAGTGGCCATCCGGAGAGAATTGTGCATACTGCTGATTTCCCGGCGCGTCGATATAAGGAAAGGGCTTGCGATCTCCAAACAGAGGAAGAACCCAAATATCAGTTCCCGTCCCTACCGAGGCGGTCCCGGTGACAAAGAGAATGTAGCGGCCGTCGGGCGACCAGTCGCACAAGCCTTCCTGTAATCCGATGGCGCGGCTCAGGTCCATCAGTTTTTGTTCCTCGCCCGAGCCATCGGCCGCTTTGGCCAGAATGGATTCGTTAGTCAAACCGCCATAGGCCCCAGCCATATACGCGATCTGTTTCCCATCGCGCGACCAGATGGGGCTCAGATAAACTTCGTTGCCGAAAGTGAAGCGGGTACGGGTGTTGTGCTCCGTGTCATAAATCCAGATAGCATAGACGGAGTTACCGACGGCAGCGGCAGCTTTCTTGCCGTCAGGCGACAGTTCGACCTGGTAATAATCATCGAGCCCTCCCAGTTTTCCGGTCTCCTTCCCGTGGATATCGAACCAGGTTAGCTGAGTGGCGCGGGTTGCCGGGTTTCAGGTCGCGATGCACTACGCCTGCGCGATGCGCTTTTTCGAGCGCGTCGGCAATCTGGATGGCAATCTTCAGCAGTTCCGTTTGCGCGAGCGGTCCGCGCTTCAGCCGGTCGGCCAGTGACTCGCCTTCCAGAAATTCCATCACTAGGAATTCGGTCGAGCCTTCGCTGCCCACATCATACAGAACGCAAATGTTCGGATGCTGCAGTTGAGAAATGATCTTTGCTTCGCGCTCAAAGCGTCCCCGCAACTCGACATTCCCCACCAGTTGCGAATTCAGGACTTTGACGGCGACGGTGCGGTCCAGCCGCGTATCCCGTGCCCGGTACACTTCACCCATACCGCCGGCGCCAAGCGGCGAGAGGATTTCGTAAGGGCCGAGTTTGGCACCAGCGGGCAGCGCCATAAGTGTGTGCGCGTCATTATAGTGCAGGGCAGGGCATGGCCCGCTTCACACGGCTCTGAGGGGCCGCTGGTGAATCGTCGGCCAACAGGAAGTAATGACGTGTGACCGCGATCGGTTTGTAGTCGCAAGAATCCCTTCATGCCTATACACCGGTCGCTTGAGTCTACGAATGCTGGGCAGCCCATACAGCGGGAGTAAGGTCTGGAAGGCACCGGATCGGCAAAGGAAATTGGCTTACGCCTTTTCTTCCAACGCAGTTTCTTTAGATGGCGATCCAGTGTGCTGAAACTCAAACCTCGACGTGGGCAAAACTCGCTCTGCCGCATACCGCTGCTCACAAACTCGGCCACCAACTCCTGAACTTCAGCTCGCGTACGGCGTTTGGGCGCTGACAACTCTGTTCTTGCGGTCATCCGGACACTTCAACACAGCCCCCTGGATCTCGTACAGGTGTGTTGGTCAGACGTTTACGATGTACCAAGAGGTCGCAGACTCAATGTTCAGCACTCCAATGTAGAACGAATCGGCCATGGTCAGCACAGGCATGGCTGGATTTAAGCTCCGGAGTGTTGGGCTCCCAAAAGTTGGACGTCCTTAGCTCAAAGATGAATGGAATCGCCGTTTCGGGTACACAGGGCGTTACGATTCAAGACAGCACGATTCAGGCTGCCGGCGTCTTTGGAATCTGGACTGGCTCCGATCAATCCTCGGTATCGAGTAACGTGTCCATCACAAACAACCTGATTCAAAATGTCGAATCGAATGGAATCTACTTGAGCTTTACCCAGAACACGACGATCCGGGGCAAAACGCTGCAGCACAATCATCACGTGGCGCTGTTTGACGAATGTAATGGCCTGTGTCCAGGAGGGCAGATCGACATGCTGAACAACAGCTCTTTGCAGATCTACTCGAACCAGATCCTCAATGGTCAGATCGACTTGAACAATGCCGCCGGTCAAACTGACGGGATCGAAATCGCGAACCAAAATACAAACGTCACGATCACGAACAACGAGATCACGAACAATCTCGCGTGGGGCGTTGGGGCGGACCCTGGAACAACCGGCACAAATTTCCTGATCACAGGAAACAACATCTCTAACAACGGAATAAACCTTTACGGGCTCTCCGGCACAGGGATTCAGGAATCCGGCGATTGCTTCACGCAGTAGGTCATAGCGTCTGTGGCAGCTTCTCGACCCAAGTGCAATCCGACATCTCGTTGACACGCATTGACCCTGGATTCGACGCAGGGGTTACGCCGACTTGAAATAGGCCTTCACGTCTTTCCGGGTTAAGAAATGCAGCCCGCGAGGCCAGCCGCAATGAAAGTGTGGAAGTTGGATGCGTCCCAAAAAGTCAGTTGATGTTAAATCCGCTTTCACTTACTTTCCTTCCTTTACCGCCGGTCCTGTTGGCAAGCTAGTTGACCGTGAAACTGGCCCTGCTGGTGGCGCTGCCTCCCGGCGTCGTGACTACGATCTTTCCCGTTGTCGCGGCGGTCGGAACCGTTGTCGAGATCTGTGTGTCCGAGTTCACCGTGAACGATGACGACTTGCCTTTGAACGTGACCTTTGTTGCTTGCGTAAGTCCAGTACCCGTGATGGTGACCGGAGTCCCCACCGGACCGCTCGGCGGAGAGAACGAGGTGATGGTCGGCGTGACTCTGAAAGTCTTTGAACTGGTCAGCGTGGTCGTCCCAGTTGTGACGGTGACGGCGCCGGTCAATGCCCCGGCGGGAACAGTAGCCTTAATGAATGTCGTGCCCGTGAGAGCGATGGTCGCACCCTGCGTGCCACCGAATGCGACCACCGAAGAACTGCTAAACCCCTGGCCGAGGATACCAATTTTCACTCCCTCTTTGCCGGAGGTAGACTGCAGTTCCACAAACGCGCCCAGACCTACAGATAGGCTGAAGACCGTGCCATCGTTGTTGGCTCCGCCCCCATTTGTGGTCCCGTAGAAAGCCCCATTAGTGTCTTGGACCAACCCCGCAAAGGGGTATTCTCCATCCGTGCCGTCGAAGCTGTGCAGCGTCGTCAGCGTGCCGCCGGGCGTGATTTGAAAGATCGTGCCACAATCGCCCCCGCAGTTGGCGCTGCCGCCATTCTTTGTTGTCCCGTAAAAGTTCCCGTCGGTGGCTTGGACCAGCACACCGTAGGGCGTCTCACCGTCCATACCATCGAAGCTGTGAAGCGTTGTCAACGTTCCGCCCATGGTGATTTTGAAGACCGTGCCATCGTTGTTGGCTCCGCCAGCCGAAGTTGTTCCATAGAGGTTCCCATCGGTGGCCTGGACCAGTCCCCCGAAGGGGTTGGCGCCGTCCGTCGAGTCAAAGCTGTGTAATGTCGTCAGCGTGCCCGTTGCGGTCATTTTGAAGACCGTGCCACAGCTACCGCTGCAGGCGCTGCTGACCCCGCCGAAGCGCGTTGTCCCGTAAAAGTTCCCATCGGTGGCCTGAACGAGTGCGGCCTGAGGGTTGGCGCCGTCCGTCGAGTCGAAGCTGTGTAGTGTCGTCAGCGTGCCCGTTGGGGTCATTTTGAAGATCGTGCCATAGCCGTTGGCCCCGCCGTTTTCCACTGTCCCGTAGAAGTCTCCGTTGGTGGCTTGAAACAGCCCCGCGTAGGGGTATCCGCCATCCGTGCCGTTGGAGAAGCTGTGTAGTGTCGTCAGCGTGCCGCTTGGGGTGATTTTGAAGACCGTCCCACAACCGCAGCCTCCGCTGCCGCCGTTAGTCGTTGTCCCGTAAAAGTTCCCATTAGTAGCCTGCACCAGCCTCCCCCAGGGAACTGCACCGTCCGTATCGTCGAAGCTGTGCAGCGTCGTCAGCGTGCCGCTTGGGGTGATTTTGAAGACCGTGCCATCGTTGTTGGCTCCGCCCCCATTCGTTGTCCCGTACAAGTTTCCATCGGTGGCCCGGATCAACCCGGCAGTAGTGGCGTTGTCGCCGTCCGTGCCGTCGAAGCCGTGCAGTGTGGTGAAAGTCTGCGCTTGCGCCGATTCGGCTGTGATGACTGTCGACAACATTACAACTGCAAACGCCAGCACGGCGCTAGCTCCTGCCAAACGCATCCGATTAATAGAGTTCCATCGTTGCTGAGTCATCTTCGTTCTCGATTCTCGTATGCTTACACGCGGTGAGCGCGGCGGCAGTGACGTTTACTCACGGTTCTCGGCTTGCACGACCCAAAAACTCGGCATTCACTTAGCACCGCCAGCAAAAACCAAAAAACTCCCGCGTCATAATTTTGTGGTTTTCAAATTCTTAATGGTGCGTTCCACGACAGTCTTTCGAGCCTGGCCTCCGAGCGGAGTTGGGCCTCGTGCGCGCGTGGGCAAGGGAGAG
>JBAUAN010000091.1:0-5520 GCA_049675725.1 Candidatus Sulfotelmatobacter sp.
TCATAATCCGTAGGTCCGTGGTTCGAGTCCACGCGCCGCCACCAAATCCTTCAAACGACGGCACAGAAGTCATCTGAGCGCCAGTTTGCCGCGACTACTAATGTGACGGCTTCTCGACTCGGGTTGCGCGTTTCTCGGTACGAATCTGAGAGACGAATCGATAACTTTCGCCTGCCCATGATCCGTCCCTAGCTCGATCGGGCCCCAGATTGAGCACCCGCCCTCGTTGTTTATGCGCGGGTGTGGTGAATCGTTCTCGTTGAGTCAATTTCATCATGCTCGGCAGAAGCGAATTGGCGCAAAAATCTGCAATCCGCTGCGGTCGTAAACGCAGTCCCATGATGAGCCATGCTATCAACCGGATTTCGGGGAGGTGGTATCGCCCCGTGCACTCCATAATATGGCGAGGCCGATCTGGCCTGCGGTTCTCAATTCTATAGTTTCAGCTCGCGAATCGCGTCTCCAGCGCCGCTCAGGTCAGCGAGCCGCATCTCGGAATATTTGCGGGAGAGAATTACGCCGGGCGCGCCGGCACGGAATGCCGCCTGCACCGCTTCTTTCACGCTTTGCGGCGTGCACTTGCTGTTGTTCGGTTCGGTGGGGATGTCGATATCGATGCCGGGCCAGATCAGAGTATTCGTGCCTGCGACACCGTCCAGAGAGCGCCTGGTCTCGCGGTAAACGTAGTCAGCCGAAAGCCCGGTGTGAGGAATCTGATCGTAGCTGCGCTCCTTGAATCCCATCTGCGCGTAGTTCATATCGAGCAGGCCCTGTTTCGTGAGATCTCCATAGAGTGTCGAGCCGATATTGTCGGCATATAACGCCATCCGCTCGCCCCCGCAATTGTTGTACATGACAACCTTTATGAAATCTGAATAATTCGAGATCTCGTGCAGGTCCTGTTCTGCGCGGTAGATGGGATTGAAGGAATTGTTGTGCCAGATGTGCCAGCCCACCGGCACCGTCGGCTTCGCAGCCTTTACGGTTTTGTATATGGCGGCGTAGGTTTCGCGAAGGCTATCAGTCCAGAGCATTTCCCAGGCAGCTAGTTCGGGATACCGCAACAGAAGCCGCCAGAATTGAACGTAGTAGCCATCGATGGGGCGCTTGCCGCTCCGCGCCGAGCGCACGAATTTTTCCAACTCCAAAAAGCCCTCCCGGGCTCGCTCCGCATTGATACCTTCTCGTTTCGCTCTGCTGCGACAAAATTCGCAGAAGCAGGTCACGTTGCCGGGATCGATCGGCGGTGTGTCATGTGTGGCTCCCAAGCCGTCGCAGAGCGCGCCCTGCCGCTCCGATCCCCACATAATTCCATCGATGTCATAGGAGCGTGCGTAGTCCTCGACCAGACCAGTCAGGAAATTCCGGTAGTCCGGATTGTTGACGCACAGCGTCTCGGCATTTCGCCCGTATAGATCTCGCTCCTGGACCTTCTCGATGTTCGGCAGGTCAGCGCGAAATACGTCCTCAAGCCAGCAGATGACTTTCATGCCGCGCTTTTTAGCTGCCGGCAGCACTTCGGCCAGGATATCCAGGTCGCCGTGGTCGGGCGCCCGAGTGTCCTTGAGGACCGTGTTCTTGTAATACTGCGGATGAGGAGTCGCGAAATTTCCGCCGTGGAAGTTGAGATCGTACTCCTGCTTGCCGTGATCGGGCAGCGGCTGGCCCGGAATCTGTCTTCCGGCGATACCTCGACCGTAGGTGAATACCGCAAGAAACAGGGTATTCACGCAGCCGCGTTCCTGTAGCACATCAAGAACTTTCTCGGTACCTTCATCTACAAATGAAACTGCTCCGACCTGGATGCCGATCATTTTGGAAGAGACAGCCGTATGTCCTGAAGTTGGCATGGCCAAAGCAGCGCCGGCTCCAGCGGTGATCTTCAGGAATTCACGGCGATTCACGTCTGATTTCAACATCGCCTACTCCTATTTTCTCTGGTAGCAGCCGATGTCTATGTGTCCAGATTTGACTCGCGGTGACCTCTCAAGATCCAGTTCTCCTACCGGCAATGTGTCAATCGTGCCGGCAGCGATCGCGGGAGAATCCGATTGCAGGTGAAAGTCGTTCTTGGCAGCGTCAACAAAATGCGGATCCAGAAAACGCGAATGACGGTCGCTCCCCGTTGACTGAACATATTTTTCGAAGCCTGTCACAGTGGCGGAAGCTCCTGCCCATGTGCTCGCGTTCGCTCCGGAAGCGCAGTAATAAAGATTGTGATCGATAGTGACAGGAGGCCGATCCTTTTCCACCTGCGATCTGTTCAGCGTTATGAGACAGCGAGGCCCCGCGTAGACGATGTTGTTTTCGAAAATATCGTCCGCCATGTTCCACTGCATCTGGAACTCACCGGACCCCGTGTTCGACGTATCGTTTTCGTAAAGCGTGTTGTTGACCACCGTGCTGTGCTCGGTGTGTCCCCGCTCCGGCGCATAGCCTCCAATGGAAACACCCGCGGTGTGGCAGTGATAGATAAGGTTATTCCGCGCAGTGATGTAACTGGTGGCGCGGTCCTTGTGCTCGCTGGCCAGCTCGATTCCGAAGTCCACATCGTGCATGACGTTCTGCTCGATCAGGATTCTGGTGCCGCCATCCACGTATATGCCATCGGAATTTACATCATCGCCGTAAGCCGGATTGCCCTTCGAGGTAATGTTGTAAACCAAATTGCCGCTGACAACCCCGTCGCGAGCCTGGTCGACGGCAGGGTCCGGCGCCGTGCGCTCGAAACCGATGACGTCGATTCCAATGTTGTTGTTGTCGTGGACAACATTGTGAGTAATGCGGAAGTTCGTGACGTTTCCATTCACTACGAGCGATTCGCTCGAACCGGTTTGAAGATGATGCACCTCATTACCGTCAATCACCAAGTCACTGATAGGCGTCTTGGCGTCGGTACCGTACACTGCAATACCAAATCCGTTGCCTCCATGTCCCGGAGCGTCACGCCCGTTAAAAGTCTGCTCAATATGATGGACGTTGTTCTTCAGCAGCTCGATATGGGAGCCGGACCCCATAACGCTTATGCCCAATGGAGTAAGCCGATGCTCGGCGGTATGGAAGTTGCGAATTTCAAAACCTTCGATCCGCACGTAACTCTTGTCATGAATGGTCAGTATGGCGCTTCTGCGATCCGGAACAAGGCGTCCTGCGTCGAGGACAGCGGTCTCGCCGGGATAGCTGCGAAACGTAATGTATCCATCCGTCGCGTTGCCGGATGCCTTGATGGTTACGAACTCTTCATAGACTCCACCTCGCACATTGACGGTGCTGCCCGCACGTGCGGTGTCCGCAGCATGTTGAATGGTGCGCCAGGGCGCCGATTGGGTGCCAGGATTCGAATCATTCCCGGTCGTCGACACGTAGAAGGAAGAGTTGGTCTGGCCAAAGGCCGCGGAGACGCATGCAAATAGCACAAAGAGAGTTGCGAGTTTCAGATTCACTTTATCGTTCCTCATTGCGGTTTTACTTCGACAAGCAGATGTTCATCAAACTCAACCGGCAGACGTGCGGTCGGTCCCGCCACCGTTCCAAGGCTCTTTCCAGCAACGTAGTCCACGACGCTGTATTTGCGGTCTTCGAGCCCGCGCAGTTCGACTGGCCCCTTCCACTGCTTCGCAAAAAAGGCGTAGTACATCGTCTGGTCCTTGCGGATCACGTGTGTTTCCGGCACATCGAAGCCGATGTCATACAGCTGCCCGAGATATTGTCCTCTTGACAACATCTTGTCGCGATAGATGCGAAGCCACTTTTCGAATTCCTTCTCCCGCTCCGGAGTCAGATCGGATTTGCCGTGCTTTGTAACCAAAGATGGAAGAACAAACTGCGTCCCTACAACACCGCCCACGCCCAAAGTGGATGCGAAGTCGTTCGCGCCATCGCTCAGTTCGACGTGATCGCCGAAGAATGGAATGTCGTCCCCCATCAGAGCCTTTAATGTTTTCGCCTTGGAACGAATTTGAAACGAACCCCTCGGGTCGGAAGCTACCGACATGTTGAAGTGCGGCATGGTGAAAAAAGAAAACGCCGTACCGCAAGGGCAGAACTCCACCAGTGTCCCGGGCTTTACCGACTGTGCGGTGTCGTAAATCGCCTTGAAGAAATCCGGCAAGGCCTCGACCGAATCCTCCGGCTGCGCGTGATGGTGAGCAGGGTTGTAGCACGCGGGAACTCCATTCATGTGCTGCCCGTCGAGCTTCAGTCCGTCAAATCCCCAATCCACCAGAATTTTTCGCACCAGCGCCTTGTGGTACTCCACCACGCGTTTGTCGGCAGGGCACAGATAATAGGAATCCCACCAGGAAACTTTTCTCGTGGAACCATCTTGGTTCAGTAACTCGTAGTCGGGATGATCCCGGAGCAGTTGCGAGTCGGGCACCGCGCTGAGCGGCGACCACCAGAGCTGGGCCTTGAATCCTTCCTGGTGAATGCGGTCCACCAGGGCCTTCATATCAGCGTCGCCGTTGGGAAATTTCTTGGGATCAAGTTGCCAATCGCCCACATTGTTCTGCCAACCGTCGTCAAGCGTGACCCACTTAAATCCCAGTCGCTTCGCTGTCGGAAGTGTGTCATACACCTGTTGCGGCTGAACTTTTCGTCCATATCCCCAGGCACACCAGATCGCGCCGAAAGCGTCATCGGGAGCGGTGGCCATTTGGAAACCTTGCTTCATCATGAAGCGCCGGTAATTGACGAGCGCGCGGAAATAGTCTCCCTGGTGGACGGCGACGAAGGTGCGAAAGGTATGAAAACTTTGACCGGGGCCTAACGAGATATCTTTGGTGAAGCGCACAGCAATTTTGGCATGTGCGGGATCGGGCATGGAGACGGGCAGGGAAACCAGCTTCGGCCGCGGCTCGACGTGTCCCACAGCCATTCCAACGTCACGCCGCCAGACGTCGACAATCGGCGTACCGCCGCCGTAGTCGCTGGCGTTCATGCCTTGATAATTCTCCTGCTGGGAATTTGTGTGCAGAGGTAAGACCCAGTTCGGACGTTCCTCGTAGGAGCCACTCTGGTACGACCAGAAAGCTGGCGCGCCAACGCTGGGTTCAGCGTTCATCGTGTACGCGTTGTTGGTCCAACTTTTGATCGCGAGCAGGGTGGTTCCGGTGTTGGTGTACTGGACATCGAAAAACGCCATCGCCGGAAAGTCATCGTATACGGTGACGGAAACCCTCTTGGTGAGTGTTCCCGCCTTTCCTTCGATGGTGAGCCGATCACCCTCCCCGAAAGCGTCTTTCGTTCGCTCGTGTTTTTGCGAGGCCAGGGCGAATCCGCCCCAGATTTTGTCGCCGGATGTCAACGTCTCAGAATCGGTAAACGGCCCCAACACCGTTTCCGTCTGGTCGAAACGGGCAACTACGCGGCTCCGCAGGCGGTTATTAAACTCGATGCGGAGGTTGCCGCCTTGAATTTGAGGTTTGCCGGCAGGGACGTCCGCAGCTACTGCGAGTGAACAAGACGCAGACACAGCGGCGAGAACAATCCAAGCCCCGATCACAATCAAGGATCGAAGCT
>JBAUAN010000092.1:0-5787 GCA_049675725.1 Candidatus Sulfotelmatobacter sp.
CACACCCTGCTCCCGGTAGCGCCTGACCCACTTGGCCGCGCTCTGCCGGCTGAGCTTGAACTCGGCCTCGGCCTCCTTCAAGCTCCACCGGCCCTCTAAAACACCCTTCGCCAACTCCTCTCGACGAACCATCGTCAGTCGAGCATGATGGTGATAGTCCATTCGGTCTCCTGAGAAGCTCTGGTTCGCACCTTCAGCTTCCCAGTTCTCGACCGAATGGACAACAACCTATTGAACCTTCACATTTAGAGCGCGACTTGTCCAGGACACGCACGGATGCCGCCAAGTATCGCAGAGAAAATCGGCGCAACGTTCCAAGCACGCGCTGGACGGCCTCACACTCGGTAGCACCCGTTTGACCCCGTTTTGGAACACGTCAAGATGAAGCAAGTGCTTGTGAATGAAGCGGCAACGTCGTCCCTCACTAACGTGGTAAACTGGAAATCCGCACGCCGGAGAGGTGGCAGAGTGGCCGAATGCGGCGGTTTGCTAAACCGTTGTACGGGCTAACACCTGTACCGAGGGTTCGAATCCCTCCCTCTCCGCCATGTTTTCAATCACTTGCGAGTCCCGCGATCCGCTGCGCAATCCGTTAGTCTGAATTACTCAGCGCCAGCCCTACCACTTTGGAATGTGCCTGAGCCATTTCATCAGTCACCACGTCACCGTAAAGATTCATCGTCGTGCGAATATCGGTGTGCCGCATCAGTTTTTGCTGCACAGCGATCGGGGTTCCCACGGCGTCCAACCAGGAACGATAACTGTGGCGGAGAGTATGGGTCGGCAGTTTGCCGATTCCCGAACTCTCTGCCGCTCGGTGGAACACCCGCAATATCTGCGGATAAGACCACGGCAAGCGGCCAAGCTGAACTGGCGATGCGAACAGCCAATCGCCGTCGGCGGAAAACTGAGTCGTTTGTTTCCACGCTTTCAGGGTCGTCAGCAGCTCTGCATCCGCGCTCATCCGTTTATGCGAGTAGACGGTTTTCACATCATCGACATGTTGCCGGACAATTCCGCGTTCAATCCGCAACTTGCCGTTTAGCCAATCAACGTCGCACCACTTCAGAGCCAGACACTCACTGATTCGCAGGCCGAAACACACACAGAGCAGCGCCATCGTGCGGAATGGTTCCTCAAGATGTTGAATAAACTTTCGGAACTCGTCCACCGTCAAACTGCGCGGTTGGCGCGTGCGCTTGGTTGCCCCTTTGACCACGACAAGGTCAATGGGATTGCGCGAAATCTCCAGCGCCCCACTCCACATGGCAAATTCCATGAGTAGATGCAAGATACCCCGCACGTGGGATTTGCTTTTGGGTGACAATTCCAGTTGGCGCAACCATAGTTCTACCGGGCGTGGCTGCACTTCACTGATTGGAACCTCGCCCCACTTCGGCAGTATGTGGTTTCGCAGCCAGGAACGGTACATTCGCGCCGTTGAATGACGCGAGGGCAAACGCTCCTGTTCGTAACGTGCTGCCAAGGTGTTCACTGTCTGTGTTTTACTTTCCACCACTTTTAGATCTTCCGATGGCTGTCCGAGAACATCAGTCAGGAAAGACTGTACTTGCCTTTGCGCGGCACCCTTCGTTCGGAACTGGTTTAGGGTGCCGATCAACTTCGAGTGCCGTTTCCCGTCTTTCCACCACAGGAAATTCCACGTTTTACGTCGTTTGTCGAACACTACACTTCCGGTTTTGTGCCGTGCTGCCCTTTTCATTGATCCATCCTTTCGGCAGGGCGCACGGATGGCGCTTCGGATGGTAGCACGGCAGGTTCCAGAAGGGCTGCGTCCAAGTCGGTCTGCCGAAAGCGCCAGACCCGACGCTTTGTCCCGGACAGTGCAAAGGCTTTCACTTTGCCTTGTCGGGTCCAGAGCAACAGCGTGCGAACCTTTACCTTGAGGTATTGCGCGGCCTCAGCAACGGTAAGCCATTCGCCGGTCGGCATTGCCCCGAATTGGTTGGATACGGTAGTCATGGATTTGACGGAGGATGATCCGATGGCTTCTGGGAAGTTCTTGCCTGAGCCGTTCGGCGCAATTCGTACCCAGCGCAAACCAGCAAGGCGGTAACTGCCAAAAGGCCAAGAATTCCCAGCAAAGTGATTCTCATTTCTTCTCTTTGTCGTTCCAAGTGACAACTCCCGCGCAATCGCGCTCCGGGCAGCGATAACCCGCAAACTTGCCGTCCACCCAACTCGTTTTGAGTTGATCGGGAACAATCCAGAACTCCTTGCCGCATTCTGGGCATTTGCGCCGATACCTGCCCTGCAAATCGTCCAGCCGTTTCCAGACGTTCCCCTGCTCTGCATCCGAAACCAGCTGCTCGAAAGTGTGCATCCCTGCTTTACTGCGAATGAACAGTTGGACCCCACACGGATCACAGATTACATACGGTTTTCTTTTCTTGGTCTGCCGCACGTCTAAACCCTGTCCGCAAAGAGGACAAGGAAACCGTGCCGGACGCGTACTCAACTCAAGTGACATGGCAGTGATTCTCCGCTGTTAACGCATTCTCACAATAGTGTATGGGCATACATCAATTTTGGTGACGACCCTCATCACCCGCTTATCATCGCCGGGAGCGGAACGACCTCCCAAAATACGAACTCGCCGGCGAGTCAGGGAGGGCCGGGAGCAGGCACCGCGCGGGACACCGGAGCATCAAGCCAGGGTCCGAGCCCAGGGGGCGAGGGCGCCGGAACTGGTCCCGGCAGTCTCCCCAACGGCGATGTGCCCGTCTACATCGATATCTGGCACGCATCCGCGGGGTGTCCCAACTGCGGAAGTATCTGGCAGGAATCGCAGGATTACGTTTATGATTTCGCAAAGAGTGAGGCCATCCAGGCAGCGGGCGGACTGGTATTTGAAGCAGTCAGTGTGCTAAGGCTAGCCCCGAGGGCGGTAAGCGAGGGAATTTACGAATTTACCTCGTCTACCGGGGAAACTTATGTGGGTCAGTCAAGCAACATTTCCTCCCGTATCGCGCAGCATTTACGTTCTGGTAATCTTCTAGCGCAGGATCTCAACACCGTACAAAAAACCGAGGTGCTCGGCGGCAGGCTCGCGCGAGAAGTCGCGGAGCAGCTTAGAATAGATGAGCTGGGTGGCATTGGGAATTTGAGGAACCTCCGAAACCCAATCGGCAATGGTGCGGCGCGTCTTTTGAAGGCTCTAATGGTGGGATTTTGAAAAAGGGGACGGTGAAAGGGTGAAACTGGAAGACGGAGAATATGGCCGCCGAGCCGTGATTGCTTCGGCGTGGACCCCGGAGATGTCGCGATATCTGGTCACCAACGGGGTCCTGGAGTTGGAATTGAATTACGCGAAGGGTTGGCGTGGCAACGACCTATCGTTCTTAGAGGAATTACCTCAATTGAAGGCCCTCCAGATCATCGATTGGGGAATCTCGTCCGTGGAGCCAATTCACTTTCTCCATGAGCTTCGGACGTTGGATCTGATGACCTATTGTAAGACTGCGATTCGGTTTTCGGAGTTTCCCCGACTCGATTGTTGCGGATTGGAGTGGCGCCCCAAATCCGAGTCGCTCTTTTCCTGTACGACTTTAAGGAAACTCTTTGTAAATCGCTACAAGAAGAAGGATGTGGATGCTTTCTCCACGTTAGTCAACCTTGAGTCCTTGACGATCCTCAATGCTCCGGTAGGAAACCTGTTTGGACTCGGCCCTTTGAAACGCCTTCGATATCTGAGACTGGGGAATCTGAGGCGACTTGCATCGCTTGCTGGCGTCGAGAGTCTGGCGGCCCTTGAGGAGTTGAATGTAGACACGTGCAGTCGCGTTAGTTCGATCAATGAGGTTAGTTCTTTGTCGCGATTACGAAAACTACACCTCAGCAACGATGGCGAAATCAAATCTTTGAAGCCACTGGCAAAGCTGAACAGGCTGGAGTGGGTAACGTTCGCTGAGTCCACCAACATTCGCGACGGTGACCTTTCGCCCCTTATCGGTCTTAAGGAGAATTTGTCCCGCGTTTCGTTCCAGAATCGTCGCCATTACTCACATCGCCGAGAGGATTTTGGCGCGGCCTATTTTGGCGCCGAATTGATGAAGGAAATGCAGGCGATGGGAGTAAAGAGGCTGTCTATGAAGGAGATGATTAGAAGAACGGAATCGCCGAGAGGATTTTGGCAGCGCATATCTTGGCGCTGAGTACTATTGAGCACTATGAGGTGAACTGACGTGGGAGATAATCAACAACTGTCGATCCCAGAGGCAGCAACGAGGGATTCGAAGGCCGTCGAAGTGCTGCGGGTGTGGCTTGCTGGCGAGCAGCAACATGTGAGTATTCGGGTCGGAGTATGGGACGATCCGGCCGGTTGGGGAATTATGCTCGCCGATTTGGCTCGACATGTCGCTTCTTCCTATCAGCAAAGTAAAGGCTTTGATCGATTTAGAACTCTACAGCGAATCAAGGCTGGCTTGGATGCAGAATTGGCTTCACCGACCGATGAACCTACAGGCCGAGTTTCATCCTGAGGAATGTTTTTTTGGCCGTTGGTAGCAGGTACGAGTAATCAAAATGACTAGGCGCTCCAGGCGCGCAAAACCAAGAGGATTAATAGGTCTTTCGTTGTTGCTCGTGTCGGGCGTGTTAGTAAGCCAGAGTCCAAACGCGTCTCCCCCGACTAAGGCAATCTACGCGAACCGCGCCCTTGCTTTCCGCTATACGCCGCCTGGCGGGATGCGCGATAAGACTTCGCGATTCCAGTTGCAGATTCAAGATCCATTGCTGGCCTCGGGGATGCCACAAACGCTCGGTATGCTTCTGGCAATGTCCTCCGGACCGGACAGCGACGTTCCCTTCTGGCGTTCGGTCACCATCGTGACCTATCCGCGCAGTGCGGTTTCGGAGCCAGATGACGCAAAAGCTGAAGCCCAGATGAGCGCCTGGGTCGCTCACAGCAAAGACGCGAGCGCGTTGCCGAGGTCGGTGGTCATTTCGGAGCAGAGTTTCTCTGTGTCCATCTTCGGGTTGCAAGAGGGAACGGTCAAGAAGGGCGCGGTCGTGTGGACCACCGCCGCAAGGGAAAGCTCCTGTCGTTCGCCTTCGCCGCAAACTCTCCAGAACAGTTGGATAGACTAGCGGAGACCATGAAGAGCCTTCAGTTCTTCTGAAACAGTGTCGTCGGCCAGATCTATGCCACACAGGACTTTACCGGCCAATGCAATCCATTTCGCAATCCGTTTGCTGGTCTATCAGAGCCTTTCATGAACTTCGGTGCCATCCGTCGCCCTGCATGTTGTTGAATTTACGTTTGTAGGCGGATTCGAATCCCTCCCTCCCGGCCAGTCAGTCTGAACTGCAGAGAATATCTGCGGTTCTCTCCCCGAAATACGCGAAACATGGCCGTATTCGCGATAATTCCCAGACAGATCGGACTGGCGAGAACGGACTGCTCAGCCCGGCCCTACATGCTTTTGCACTTTTATCTCTGCACGGCTAGGGAGCAGTCCGACTTCCAAAACCTGATGGAGCGAAATGCGTAGCGATCACAAACCGAAGGTTTCGCGAACCCGGACTTGATTTTGGCTCGCCGCTTTAAGGTTGCACCGGACAAGGGACTTTGCGGGACCCCTTTGGCTGCGGCGGTGATCTTGAAAACTCAGAAGAGAATTGCTTACTTGAGTCCTTCCACTAGTATAGTGTCCCAGTGATAACGTAATCGTGCTTCGACCGTCTATTTGGTATGACGGATAATCGAAGCTTGCTCAAACTGAGTCCCGAACAGAGAGAAGACTTACAACGCTGGGCGCAGTCACG
>JBAUAN010000093.1:0-6113 GCA_049675725.1 Candidatus Sulfotelmatobacter sp.
CGACCTTGGCTTCCGGTTTTGGGCGCACTAATTCGATCAGTGTCTTCATAGGAATACCGCCCCACTTTGCGATACCACTCCACCCCTGGATGCAGTGATGCATGGTGATGTGCTCGACATGGCCCAGCTTCTCGATGTCCGCAAGTGAAAGCTCGACTGGATTTTCGACCAGTCCCCCCACCGTTAGTCTGAAATCCTGGAATCCGCGCTCGGCCAGATGTCTCCAGTCCTCTCTCACTGGCATCTTTCCATTGGGCCAGAAGTAGGGAGAGATATCCTGCTCGGAATAGTTCTGTTGTGGAATGAGTCGATTTAGGGTCAGGAGCTGCATGGGATAGGTCACGGATTTGAGGGCATGCTGCAGCCCGCGAGGGTGATTCCATGAGATGTAGTGTGCCGCAAACCACGAGAGGACCACCACCCCTATGCCGACAAAGCCCAGATACATGCCAAGATGTCCTTGATCATCGGTACCCAGCACGATGTGATTCATGTTGCGCGCAAATCCTGTCATCACGACCAGAGCGACGTGCACGACTAGGAATGCAAAGAAACTGAGCATGGTGAGAAAGTGGATGGACCTGGCCGATTGCCTACCACCGAAGATTCGCGCGTACGAGGGGAAATGGTTCACCACGGCCGGCGACATGGCAATGCCGGTACAAATGGCCAAAGGACCGAAGACAAAGACGACTGTGAAATACGCAATCTGCTGCAATGCATTGTATCCATAAAACCCGTTCGGCTCCGCAGGCAAATGAAAGGTTGCGTAGTGCACAAAAGTATTCCATGCCTGCAATAGCACGAGCGGCGAAGTGGGCACAATACGCCGCCATTGCTCGGTATCGAAGAGCATGGTGACGAAAACAATGCCGGTGATAATGAACCCGTGAACGTCGATGAAATGCCAGACCCGCGCAATTCCGATTGTGTGCCTGTAACCCGGAGTGGCAACTATCGGTGAAATGTAACGGGCGTCGTCTTTCGCCGTCCAGATGCGGTCGCGAGGAACCTTGAGCGGCGTAAACCGGATCCATTCGCTCCCCGGTATACAGTCATCATTGAAATACAGACGAGGATGATCTACCAGGATGGACAGACCGCTGCGAATCAGCATCATCACAAAAAGGAAATTGAAGAAGTGGCAGTAACGGACCCAAAGCGGAAACCCGTGCGGCCCGGCGAAATTGTTGGGATAGACCTGAGGCACCAGTGGAACCGCGGGCAGGCCGATCAGCGCAAACTCTATCCAAGATGCGAGAACAACGGCCAGTACCGACAGCGCGACTCCGATCAGAATGGAAGGGCGAACCCAGATGCGGAAGCGGCGGTCCTTTGGGTAGTGCACTGCCGCGTGCGCGGCATCGAAGGAAATCATCAGTAAATTTTACGGCTATGCTCGACCGAAAGGCATATCCCTCTCCATTCAATGGGAACAAGTGCCGTGTCAATGGAGGATTGTCTCAACGGAAGGGTTCACCCCACGCGACTGTATCAAAACCCCTTCGATTTAGAGGTACTGGACCTTTGCCCGAGCGAAACGCAGGCTCCCCAAGTTATTGCTTTTCCTAGAAGTCGTCAGAACAGCGGTTCCCACGTCGGTGCCGGTGCCGTCGGCGGCGGCGGTGGTGGTGTTCGTCATCGTCATGCTTGTCATCGCCATGGTGGCGGTGATGATGGTGATCGTGGTTATCGTCGTCATCCGCATGCTGGTCGTCATGCTGCTGATCGCCATGGCGGCCATGGCCACGCTGTCCTTTCCTGCGTGAGAGATCGTCACCGGATGGCCTAGACGCGAGGCTCGGTGAATCCCGCGAGGGCGAGTAGAGCCCGGCCGGCCAAACGCCGGACACGCCCGAACCACCCTTATTATGGTTTGTCCTTCCCCCAGCATGCGCCGCAACCTCGTTTTCAGCACCAGGTCCGCCGGGCTCTTACAGCCCCGAAGTTCAGCAGTTGGTGGCCGAGTTTGTGAGCAGCGGTATGCGGCGGAGCGAATTTTGCCAGAGTCGAGGTTTGAGCTTCAGCACACTGGATCGCCATCTAAAGAAACTGCGTCGGAAAAGAAGGCGTAAGCCAATTTCCTCGGCCGGTTGCTTGGTGCCGGTGGAGTTGGCGGCCGAGAAATCGCCGACGCAGCAGGAACCGAGTTGTGGGCTGACCGTGGTGCTGCCGGGCGGGCGCCGGGTCGAGGTGCATCCTGATTTTGATACGAGTACGTTCGAACGCCTGGTGAGTCTGCTGGAGCGGGTGTAGGCCGTGTTTGGACTGGGTCCAGCGACACGGATATATCTGGCGGCCGGGGTCACCGATATGCGCAAGGGGTTCGAGGGGCTGTACGGTCTGGTCCGAGACCGATTGTCGTGTGAGCCTCTGAGCGGGCACCTGTTCTTGTTCTGCAACGCCCAGCGCAACCGGCTGAAGGTGCTCGTCTGGGACGGAAGCGGACTCTGGGTCTGTGCCAAGAGGTTAGAGAAGAGAAAGGGCGTTTCACCTGGCCACAATCCGGTGATGCGCAGGGCAAGGTCGTCCTGAGTCACGAAGAGCTTTCCTTATTACTGGGTGGGATCGATCTGGCCAAAGCCAAGCACAAGCGGTGGTACCGGAAGGCCCCGCCAGAGGGACATGCTTCCGCCTGAGTTGCTTGAACGCTTCGATCGACTCTAGCGTGGCCGTGATCCCCGCGATCGGTGGGCAGCCGCGTCCGGACCCGATTGCTGTGTTGAGGGGTGGCCCGGGCGAAGACGCGATTGGCTCGGCCGGACGAAGCCTTTGCTGATCTGAACCATGCCATCGAAAACAGCCTTATCTCGTCGGGAGAACTTTCAGCTGATCCTGAATTGAAGTCTCTTCACGGTGACCCACGATTTGACGCTTTGGTCGCAAAGGCACGCGAAGCGAACAGCGCAACGAAAAAGTAGGGAGCAAGAGGCACTCGTTCCGTTTCCACCAGAAGGTGGGATCATCGGCAACGTCTCTCACTTGTCTTGTCCGAATTCCCGACCAGCCGCCCGAAATCGTTGCATCTGCTGCGAGGGGCTTCCAGAAGACTATAATTGCGCGCACGCATGACGCTAATTTCTGGCACAAAATTAGGTCCCTACGAAATCCAATCGCCCTTGGGCGCGGGCGGCATGGGAGAGGTTTATCGCGCTCTTGACACGCGCCTTGACCGCACCGTGGCGGTGAAAGTTCTGGCTTCGCATCTTTCTTCTTCGCCGGAGCTGAAACAGCGTATGGAGCGCGAGGCGCGGGCGATTTCTTCGTTGAATCATCCCCACATCTGCCAGCTCTATGACATCGGATCGCAGAACGGCACCGATTTTCTGGTGATGGAGTTTCTGGAGGGTGAAACGCTGGCCGAGAGATTGCGCAAAGGCGGGATGCCGCTGACCGAAGTTTATAAGATTGGGATTGCCGTGGCTGAGGCGCTGGCGATGGCGCACCGCAGCGGGATTGTGCATCGCGACTTAAAGCCGGGGAATATCATGCTGACAAGAAGCGGCGCGAAGCTCATGGACTTCGGCCTCGCCAAGCCAGCAGCCGCAGGCGTTTCGGGAGTTGTATCCAGCGCGCCCCTTTTGTCCGCCGCACGAACCATGAGCGGCGCCAGCCCTGTGTCTCCGCTGACGACGGCGGGCGCGCTTGTCGGCACCATCCAGTACATGTCGCCCGAGCAGATTGAAGGCAAAGAAGCGGACGCCAGGTCCGATATTTTTGCCCTCGGCGCCGTTCTCTACGAAATGCTCACCGGCACGCGGCCATTCGAAGGCAAGAGCCAGATCAGCGTGGCCAGCGCGATTCTGGAAAAAGATCCGGAACGAATCTCAGCTATCCAACCGCTCACGCCACCGGCGTTGGAATATGTCATTACCGCTTGCCTTGCGAAAAATCCTGACGAGCGCATTCAGACCGCTCATGATGTCGCTCTGCAACTGAATTGGATTGTCGGGAGTTCGACCGTCGCAAGCGCTGCTCCGCCCAAATCGACTGGCACAGAGCCCAACCGCCGCGAGCGCATGGCATGGCTGATTGCAGCGGCACTTGCCCTTTTGCTGGTCGCATTCGGTTTGTGGTGGCTGAGTTCCCGGACTACGCCGAAAACTTCCTATTTCGCTGCGCCTTTTCCCTTTGAAGCACAAGACCTGTCCATCGCGCCCAACGGTCACACTGTGGTGGTCGTCGGTCACCCGGAATCGGAACGGATGAATTCGCTGTGGCTCTATGAACCGGGAGCGCAAGAGGCGACTCGCGTTGCCAGCACCGAAGGCGCGAGTTTTCCCTTCTGGTCTGCCGATGGACGGTCCCTCGGGTTCTTCGCCGATGGAAAACTCAAGCGGCTGGATTTGGCCGGTGGGCCGGTGCAAACGCTCTGTGATGCTCCAACCGGACGCGGCGGTACCTGGAACAAGAATGGCGACATCATCTTCACGCCCAGCGGTATGCTGGGGGTAGGGCTTTATCGCATCCCTGCTTCCGGTGGGACTCCGACGCCGATTGCCTCACCCGATCGCAACCTCAAAGAGGACAGCCTGCGTTGGCCGTTCTTTCTACCCGACGGCATACACTACCTCTATTCGGCAATCAATATCACCGGGCGAAAAGATCTCTATGCTATTTATGTCAGCGCTCTGAACTCGACCGAGAGACACCTGATCCTGAAAACTCAGGGCAACGCCGCCTACGTCGATTCTGGCCATTTGCTCTTCTATAAAGATCGCACGCTCTTTGCCCAGAATTTTGACCTCAAAGATTTCAAACTGACCGGCGAGCCAGTCGCAATCTTCACTGACGTCGGATTTTCACCGCGCATTTCCAAAGCGGTTTTCTCGGCTTCGAGCAGCGGATTGCTGATGGCGCAAAAGGGGGGAGAATCCGCCGCTGATCAATTGGTATGGTTCGACCGTGCAGGCCACGAGGCGGGAGCGGCCACCAAGCCCGGCTTTTACGGTAACATCGAGCTTTCTCCCGGAGGGAAATGGGTTGCGTCCGACACAACCGACCCGGGCAGTTTAAACACCGACGTCTACATTTACAACGTAAACAGCGGGGAAACCAAGCGGCTTACCTTCGATCCGGCCATCGATTCGATGCCGACCTGGAGCCCGGATGAAAAGCAGTTGGTGTTTTCCGACAACCGCGAGGCCCAGTTCGATTTGTACTTGAAAACCAGTGACGGCTCGCAGGAGGAAAAACGAATTCCCCAGGACGGCCCAGACCGTTTCCCCAACGACTGGTCACACGATGGCAAATACATCTTGTACGAGCGCGGTGCCGACCTGTGGTATATGAGTGTCTCAGACTTCAAAGCGACGGAGTTTCTGAAAGCCACTTCTACTCTGCGCACGGGACGCTTCTCCCCCGACGGCTTATGGGTCGCATACGCCTCCAGCGAAAGCGGAAAATGGGAAATCTACGTCACCTCATTTCCCGAGGTGCATGGTAAATGGCAGGTCTCAAACGCCGGCGGAACTCAGCCGCGTTGGCGCGGCGATGGCAAAGAATTGTTCTATCTTTCGCCCGATAACAAACTCATGTCCGTCCCTGTAAAGACCGGAGCGAACTTCGATGCGGGGACGCCGGCCGTGCTTTTCCAGGCCTACCCCCGGGAATTCGTCGCTACCTCGGAACAGTTTTTCTACGACGTAACAAGAGACGGACAAAAATTCCTCATCAATACCCAGATGAAGTCGGCTATAACCCCGATGTCGGTCGTCCTGAACTGGCCTTCCACACTGAACAACTGAACCGATTCCCGAACGCTCGTAAATTGGATGAAACCGCTCGTCTGGGAGGCAGTGTTCAGTGTTGTATCTGATCGTCACTGCTCCGGCATTCTTGGCGGATGACGCTAGTGCTTTTTCGGACGCGACGCCGGTATGAGTGCTTGAGGCTGGAGGAACGCGTGGCGCGTCGCGTTCGAAAAAGCCGTCAGAAGGAAGCCGCTGGCGCGGCGGACGCGGGAGTTATGCAAATTGAATGGAACAGGAGCGGTTTGTAGAAGTTGTCGGGAGTCGTCAAGGGCGGTGGGGTAGCAGGCGGTGCATCTGCGCAAAGAGGAGTCGATCGCCGAAGTGATCCCTGGCGAGGACAAGAAGAAGAGGTCCGGGTGT
>JBAUAN010000094.1:0-2099 GCA_049675725.1 Candidatus Sulfotelmatobacter sp.
TGATGGGCCTAATTGGTTGGAAGACTTCTCAACAATTCGTTGATTTAACGAACCAGCTGCCTTCCTACACCGAAACCTTGCAGGACAAGATCCACGCTTTGAAGGGGTCGGGTGGTCAGAGCCTCAACAAGGTTGCCGCTACCGTTAATGAATTGGAGAAGGAAATAAGCGCGGCGGCTCCCGGGTCAACTTCGACCGATGAAACAGCAAAGAGGCTTCCAGCCCCTGGATCCTCACCAGCGCGACCACTTTCTGTGGAGGTAGTTCCGCCCACTAACGCTCTTGAATCCATCGAGTACCTGCTCGGTCCAGTGGCCACCGCCGGTGTGGTCATCATATTCACCATCTTTATCCTCGTCGGCCGTGAAGATCTGCGCAATCGTCTCATTCGCCTGGCGGGCGGTGGGCGTTTGAATATCATGACTCAGGCGCTCGATGACGCGACTCAGCGGATTAACCGGTATTTATTCCTGCAGTTAGCCGTCAACTCTAGCTATGGACTGGTGATATTCACGGCATTGCATTTCATCGGTATTCCGAATGCCGCACTCTGGGGCATCAGCGCCGCGATTCTTCGGTTCCTGCCTTATGCAGGGCCGCCCATGGCGGCGGTAATGCCGATCGTTTTGGCGCTGGCTGTTTTCCCCGGGTGGCATCAGGCCCTCGTCACCGCGGGACTCTTTCTCGTTCTAGAGTTGCTGGTCTCCAATATCGTTGAGCCTCTTCTTTATGGTGGGCACGTTGGTCTCTCGCCCCTGGCCATCCTGGTGGCGGCCGTCTTTTGGACATTAATTTGGGGATTCCCGGGCCTCGTACTATCCACGCCGTTGACGGTCTGCCTGGTCGTCATCGGGCGATATGTTCCCAGGCTAAGTTTTCTGAACGTCCTCTTGGGAGACGAGCCTGTGCTTTCGCCCCAGGCTCAGTATTACCAGCGCCTTCTCGCTACGGATCAAAACGAGGCACGGCACATCCTTGAACAATTCTTGAAAGAAAAACCTCTCGAAGAGCTCTATAGCTCAGTGGTAATTCCGGCTTTAAGTCTGGCGGAGCAAGATCGGCATCGAAACGAGCTCGACGGAGAGATGCAGACTTTTATCTATCAAAGTACCCGCGAGATCATCGAAGAACTGAATGACGCTCCCACTGATCAGCATTCGGAAAGGGCGTCGGAGCACCCGTCTGAGGTTTCTCCACGTGAAATCGAATTGGCGGGCTCCATAGACGTGCTCTGCATTCCAGCACGAGACGATGCGGATGATGTCGTGGCGATGCTACTTGTGCGACTTCTCGAACGGCAGGGGTGCAGAGCGCAGAGCATTCTGATTGATTCAACAGCGGAGATGTTGTCGCAGGTGGCGAAATTAAATCCGGGAATCGTGTGTATTTCGGCCCTCCCGCCTTTCGCTGTAAACCATGCGCAAGCGTTGTACGCGAAATTACGGATTCAGTCACCGAATCTGCACATCGTGGTCTGCCTGTGGCATCTCGAAGGAGATCCTGAGAAGCTGGCGCTCCGTTTGAAGCTGAGCAGAAACGACGGGCTTTTCACAACTCTGCCAGAGGTCCTTCAGCACATCGCTTCCAGAGTGGAAAAGATTGAATCCGTCGCGAAATAGTCTCTAGATGGCGGAGAGGGTGGGATTCGAACCCACGGTTGAGTTTCCCCAACACACGCTTTCCAAGCGTGCTCCTTAAACCGCTCGGACACCTCTCCGCACGATGAGGCTTCAGCAGCCTAACAAATTGACGGCAGCGCGGCAAACAGCAGAAGTCGCGCACTCCGGTGCCGGCAACAGATCGCTAAAATCTCTGCTACACTTTCTTGCGCTAATCCGGGGTAGTGCAATTGGTAGCACGCCAGCCTTTGGAGCTGGTTATCCTGGTTCGAGTCCAGGCCCCGGAGCCATTCCTCCGTTTCAATCCGCGCACAGGTATAACTTCTGCACCGAGCGCAACAGCAGGTGGGTGTTCCAATCGCTCAAGGTGAATGCGTGGATGGACCGGAACACGGTGCTTTGGGTCGGCGATTCTCAAGCGGTGACGGCTGAGCCAAAAAATCGCGGCCAATCCATCAGCAGCCTACGCCGCCCAGGTAC
>JBAUAN010000095.1:0-2331 GCA_049675725.1 Candidatus Sulfotelmatobacter sp.
CTGAACGACGAATCCCGGATAGTTGGGGTGCGCCGGGTCGCCGACGTGGGTTCCGAAGTTGTATAAGGGTGTGAATTGCGCGCCGGCGCTCGAAGCCAGCATCAGGAAGCAAGCCAGTGCCAGGATAGTCGCAGCACGCTGCGGACCGGTCTTTGTTACAGCTTGTGTAGTCGCGTTGGCACTCTTGGCATTCAGTGTAGGTGTCGTCGTGATTTTCCTCATGGCTTCCTCTCTCCACTTATTGATTCTCGAAAAGTGAAAAACTCGTTTGGCGCAGAGCGGTTTCGCCGGGTAACCTTCTCCGCTCTCAACCAAGTAGGCGCAGACGGCGAGGCAGAACTATCATCCAAAATAAATTTTGTTGGGAGCCAGAACTCCGCAATACGCAGAAAAATAAGAGCAGAAAATCTTCACCCGAGATGAGAAGAGAGAGCAGGACGTATCCTGCTCTCTCAACCACGGCACCTTTCCTTCATGTCTCGGCCATCCGATACTGGCCAAGCAGCAACTATTGCCGCCCCATAATTCGGGCTCCCAATCGGCTGAGCAGCTTACGTGCATCGTCGCTCAGAACCCTCCGGCTTACCACTCCTTGCGAAGTAGTCTCACCGATCTCAACATCGTGTTTCGGGGTCGCGAGATAGGTGTGAATTTCGCCGGCGCTGGTCAAGCCGAGGCCAGTGATTTCTCCGCTGGAATTGATAGAGCAGGCAGTCAGCAGATACAGGGGAGAATTTCTCGCGACCAGAGTGTTGAGGTCGGTCATCACACCCTTCTTCCACAGAAACGCCCGTGGGTTGAAGTTGGCGTCGAGTGACACGCCAACCACCGAGCCGCCTTCGTTGATGCTGATGCCATTGCTGGCCAAGTCGCCGGAGAGCGTGCCCAAATCCTGCATCCCTGTTTTCCTGGTCCAGAGAAAAGCGTGAAAAGTTGTGTCGCCCATCAGGTCCGAGCCACCGACGACCTCACCTCGGTTATTAACGTCATAGGCAGCGTTTCCGCCCGCCTGTCCGGTCTGGCCGCCGAGATTTCCGAGGTCCGTCGCTTTGCCGTTTTCCCAGAGCAAGGCATGAACCGCCAGCAGGTTGTTGAGAAAATTCGGATTGAAGGCTGCACAAGTGCCCGATGCGCCGGCAACCTCCCCGTTGTCGTTGAGGTTGTAGACGACGCCATCTGAATCGCCTGCAACCGTAGGCAGTTTGTGAATCCCCCCGTTTTCCCAGACGACGGGCTTGAATTGGAGAACCTGCGGAGACGGGCATCCTGGGTCGGGCGTCGAGTTCTCCGCGAATCCGGCCACTTCCCCCCGATTGTTGATCGCATTCGCCCCGCCGTTGCCGCCGCCGAGGGTAGCGAGCTGAACCATTTTCCCTTCCTGCCACAAGAAAGGTAAACAGGTGAGGTGGGTGCCGAACCCGCAAAAATCTTCACCGTTGGGATCCGGAGTAGAGGTTTCAGCTTCACCGGCGGACTGGAATCTCTCGTTGTCGCCAAACGCGATGCTGTTCGGTCCTCCGAGTCCGGGTGCTCCGATGTCGCCCATCAGCCCATCCAGCCAGAGAGTTGCGTGCTGGCTGCCGTCCGCAAGGCTCGAGGAGCCACTCACCAGTCCATACCTGTTAATGAAGAACGGCTGGCTGAAATTGCCGCCCGACAAAGTGCCGAGATCGGTCACCGTGTATTGCGTGAGAGTAGGTTGCTGAGTGTCCTGAGCGACGATGGTCAGTGGAACCGCCAGCGCCGCGAGTAACCACGCCGAAAGCGACAGCAGAGATTGGGATTTCATACGGCCTCCTAAATGTTTGTCCGCGTATGCGGGTGATCTTTGAGCTTCATTTGCTCTTGTCTAGGTAGGCGCAATCTGTGGCGCGGAACTATCATCCCGACCGCTCTTTAATTTTTGAGGGGGTCGCCGGGCAAGGTATGATTCCCCGTGCGAGGGGCCATGGGCGATTCAGAGCGACCGGTTAACCAAACCGCGCCGGATCCAACAAATACGGAAATGAGTGGGTTGCTTCGAGCCTGGAGCGACGGAGATCGCGCCGCGCTCGACCGGCTGACCCCCATCGTTTATGACGAACTCCACCGCCTCGCCAGCCGCTACATGCGTGGCGAGCGCCCCGGTCACAGCCTGCAAACCACAGCCCTTGTAAACGAGGCCTACATGCGGCTCGTCGATTACAAGAGTATGCAGTGGCAGAATCGCGCCCATTTTTTCGCGGTCTCGTCCCAATTGATGCGGCGCATTCTGGTGGAACACGCCCGCCGCCATAACTTGAAACGTGGCGGAGGCATACCGCACGTTTCTTTCGAAGACACGGCTGAAGT
>JBAUAN010000096.1:0-8779 GCA_049675725.1 Candidatus Sulfotelmatobacter sp.
AGGGATCGTAACGGAAGGTGGTCGTGCCGCCGTTGGTACCGGGCACAATGGCCTGGGCCAGGCGGTTCTCGAAGTCCCAGGTATAGGATTTGCCGCTGGCGTCGGAGAGGGTGTTGCCATTTGCGTCTATTACTATCCCCAACACGGTTTCCGACCACCACTGCCCGCTAACCTGATGCGTTCCCGGCCACTTAGGCCAGATTGCGCCGACACGAAGTCTGCGATTTTTAGAAAAAATCCCCTGATGCGGTTTTTTGCCCCTAGCCGCGTTTGCGCCGATGCGAGGTTCCGACGCGAAGGTAGCGAAAGGCACAGCTAAAGAAAAAATTTCGTCACTCGTCGTGAGAGCAGGGATTCGTTCGTCGGCTGTGGCGGCCATCTCCGCTGATTGTAGTTAGCAAGGCAGTCGCAAAGATAGTGACTTTGGAGACGCGCGGAACAGGTACTACAGGCCAGTTTCCGGGCACTCCGAAAAAACCTGTCAAGTGCTTTTTTCGATTTTCGCGAAGATTTTTCGGTACGCGGGGATATACGCTTTATGTATATGCGATCAACTTCGAGCCTGCACCACGGACAGGCTGGGGATCATCTGGAAGTGGCGCAGGTTGAGCGTGACCACGGCGTAATTCATGTGCAGCGCCGTAGCGCCGATCAGCAGGTCCTCGAACGCAATGCTGATCCCACGCGCCGCCTGCTCGCCTTCGATGCGTCCCGCCAGTTCTGCGATTTCAGCTGTCACCGGAACCACCGCCATATCACGGCGGAGTTCCTGGGTAAAAGCCCGCCGCCGCTCACGGTCGGCATCGGTGCGGGCGCGGTAGATGCCGTGCGTCAGTTCCACCAAGGTCACCACCGAGAGCGCGGCGTCCTGCTCTCCATGCGTCGTCAGCACCCGTTGGATGATGGCCTGTACACCTTCGCCCCGGCGTTCTCCGGCAATGAGTACGCTGGTATCGAGGATTATTCCCATGAAGAGATTTCGCGGGGCTTGCGGCTCTTGATGATCTCTTCCAGGTCGGCGGCGAAGTCAGGATCGAGCGTAGGCTCGTAGCCCAGCTCTTCGGCGTGCTTCTTCGCCAGAGCGATGGATTCGGAGAGCAGGCGGGGCCGGAACTCCTCGCCGACAGGACGAAGCACGGCCACGGGCACTTTGCCGCTCTCGATCACCACTTCCGCACCGGCGCGCACGCGCGCCAGCACGTCCGCGAAGTTGCTAGCGGCTTCGGCTTCCGAGATGTGGATCACATGGTCGGCCATGGCGCGATTATACCGTCATTCTTCCTCGTCAGATTCAGCTTCTAATGCGGCCAGCAGTGCGGCTTTCTGTTCCTCCTCACCCTGGCCGTTGTCGTTCGTGACTGCCGATGGTTTGCGCTCCAGCTTGGCGCCGGGATGTGTGGCTGCGTGGATTTGTTGCAGCTTGCGGATGGCCACGTGCGTGTAGATTTCCGTCGTGCTCAGATCGGCGTGGCCGAGCATCTGCTGGATGTAACGGATATCGGCGCCGCCTTCGAGCATCAGCGTTGCCATCGTGTGCCGGAACGTGTGGCAGGAACCGGATTTTCCAAGGTTCGCCTGCGCGATCAAGTCCCGCGCCAGGTTGCTCAGTGCGTCGGGATGGAACGGCTCTCCATACTGCGTTAGAAACAGCGTGGCGTCGTCCGGCTCCACGGCCAGCGATGGCCGCGCTTCGCGAAGATATTTTTCGACCCAGGCCAGCGCCCGCTCGCCGATCGGGATCATGCGGTCCTTCTTGCCCTTGCCCTGGCGGATCGTCAGCGTGGCCCGTTCGCGGTCCACATCGTACAGCTTGAGTTGCATGAGTTCCTTGCGCCGCACGCCGGTCGAGTAGAACGTTTCCAGCATCGCGCGGTCGCGCAAGCCCACCGGCGTGCCGATGTCGGGCACGACCAGGATGTGCTCAACCTCGTCAGCGGAGAAGATGGTACGCGGAAGACGCTTCTCCATGCGCGGTAGATCGAGGTCGGAAGCCGGGTTGTGCAGGATGTGATTGTTCCGCACCAGCCAGCGAAACCAGCGGCGCACCGGCGTCAGCCGCGAGTGCTGCGTGCGGAACGTAAGTGGCTGTCCGTTGCCCTTGCGGTAGTAGTAGAGATATCGCTGGTAGCTTTCGAGGATGGGGCGCGTCACTTCCATCGGATGCTCGATCCCGCGCTGCTCGGCCCAGCGGATGAAGTCGGCGATGGACCAGCGCGCATGATCGGCAGTGTCCTGAGAGTAGTTGTTAATTAACAGCCATTCCAGATGTTCTTCCATGAACTGGCCCAGCGGCGAGTGCGGCTCCAGGTGCGGATGACGACGTTTGCTGACGCGGGCCATCACTTCACCGCCGCGTGTCTCGCCAGCCCGTGGCCGTTCGGTTTTTCCGCACCGTTCGGTTTAGCTACGACTACGATGTGACTGGATTCGGTCCCGTTGCCCCTTAATATACTTCCGGCAAACCGCGCAGTTGGCGTCTGCACCCGCGTCATTGCTGGCGATAGTTCGCTTTCACTCACCCCCGCGCGGTCCCCGCGCACCCCCCGCGACCCCGCATGGTTACGATTTGTCTCCTCTTCCTCGGAGTGCAACTGGTAGACGAACGTCTGTCCCGGCCCACCGTAGCGCACCCGCAGATATTCCATCTCTTCCAGCCGCCGCAGATGCACCCGCAGTTGCGTGTCGCCCCACTGGCTGTATTGCCGCACGCTGCGCCGCGTGAAACGGTATTCCGAAGATTCGATCTGCAAGCGTTCACACTCTTCCTTCACCATCTGCTCGATCACCCCGAGCAGGCGGCGCGTATGCGGCGGCAGTTCGTCGAGCGAAGGCATGATGACCTGGCGCATGAGTTGTTTCGCCAGCGCCACGTCCTCCGCCGTCGCCTCGATGTATTCCAGCGTGTCGCTGCCGCGCGAGTCCCGCTTGATCTCCCGCTGATGCTGATGCAGCAGCGCAATCGAGTCGATCAGCGTCAGCAGTTTCGCGTGATCGCGCCGTGTCCGCGTCATGTGGTCGGGAAAGTCTTCGTCCGCGTCGGGCTGGTTATTGGCGACGGCGATGGGCCGCAAGAGACGCTGCGCGTTGCGATGCAACTTCACGATGCGGGCGCGTTCCCGCCATGCCCAAAGTCCTTCCGTCGTACGGGCCTCGCGCTGCTTGCGATGAATCGCCCGCGTCTGTTCCCGCTCCTCGTTCACCGTGAGCACAATCGAGCGATTCAGCAACTCCTCGTCTACCTGCTGCGCCGTGGTGGTGAGGAAGATCATCACCGGGCCTTCTACGGTGTATTCGTGCGTCACCTGCTTGCCGCTCACCGGGTCTTTGCCGGTCGAGGCGATTTTCAACTTGCCTTCCGACTGCAAGAGCTTCAGCGCATAGGCCGCGCGCTGCGCGCCTTCTTCTTCCGATACCGCGAGGATTTTGTGCTTCAGATTTTTTTGTCCCATGTAGAACAACGCCTGCCCGGTCATCGCCGAGTAGCTTTCCCGCTGCTCTTCCGGCATGAAGTCCAGTACGGCTTCCATCAGCGAACTCTTGCCCGCCGAGGATGCCGACTGCACCACAATCGCCAGCGGCTTTCCCAGCAACCGTGACACCGCGGCGAGATAGCTTACTTTCTTGTTCGTCTCTTCACCTACCACGCCGCATTTCTCGAAGTCCTCCAGCACCCGCTTCAGCAGGCGCGGATCGCGCAGGAGTTCCAGCGCGGACGTTTTCTCCTCGGCGGTCATGATGGTTTCTTCCGCCTCTGGCGTCAGCGTCTTGCGCAGCATCTCCCGCTGCATGTCGCCGAGCGCGCCCCACAGTTGGCCGACCTCGCGCTGGATCGTCTCTTCCTTCGCCGCCAGCTCGTGCGCCGTTTGCTTGATGAACGCCGTGCGGCGCGGAAAGCTCTCCATGTCGAACGTGTCGCCGTGATAGCACCACTCCTCGCGCACGTTCGTGCCGGAAACTTTCACGTTGACCTGCATCCGGCCCAAGCTGGTGCATTTCTCCAGATTCAGCACGCGATACGTGCGCGGCCCGAAGCTCGCTACGATTTCTCCGTTGTCGATCTTGATCTGCGGCGCCGTGGGCGCGCTCAGCGGCATCGGGCGCTGTTCTTGCGCTGGTTGTTCCCGCTGCACGCTCTCCAAAGGCGCAGCGAATGGAAAAACACTCTCTCCCGCAGTCGAGGAAGTTGGAGACGGAGTTGGACTCTCATTTGCTGTTTTTTCTTTAGCTGTGCTTTTGGGTTTTTCTTCTGTTGGGGATGGCTCCTGCTTTTTCATCGGCTCTGGCTTTCGCTCCTCCTGTGACGCCGGCGATGCCGGCGTCGGCGTCATCACCGCAACCGTGGGCCGCTGGCCTTTGCCCAGCCATGCCGCGCTGGTCAGAGACATCCCCAGCCACTTCGCCGTAGGCTGTTGCTTCCGCGCAAACTCGTTGGCGTCCTGGCCGCGCGGAAACTGCACCCGGAAACACTCGATGCCCATCTGCATGAGTTCTTCCGCATGTTTCGCCGCCGCTTTTTCTCCCGCCTCGTCGCGGTCGTAGGCGATGTAAATTCTCTTCGTGTCGTGCTTGCGAAACGCCTCCCTATGCGAGTCGTTGAAGCCGTTCACGCCGTAGCTCGTCGTCACGTTGCGATAGCCCGCGCACCAGAACGTCAGCGCGTCGATCAGCGCTTCGCACAGGATGATGTCTTTCGACGCAATCAACGCCTGCTCGTTCCATACCCCGCACCGTGGCCCCGGCAGATACAAGTGATATTCGGTTCCAGGCCGTAGACGGTCGTTGATCTTGCGCCCGTACATCTGCACCACGTCGCCGTTGAGATTGAGGATCGGGATCACCAACGATCCCACGAAGTGCTCATGCCCGCTCTTCTCCCGCAAGATGCCCAACTCCTCCAGCCGTGCGCGCTGGCGCAAACCCTCGGCCCGGTTCTTGTCCTGCAGGTGGTAATTCAGCGAGCGATTGGAAAAACCCAGCTTGAAGTGTTCGACCATCTCCGCCGATTGCAGGCCGCGCTTGATGAGATACTGCTGCGCTCCCGGCGACTGCTTCAGCGTGCGGTGGTAGTAATCGACCACGATGCCCAGCAACTTCTGATCGTCCACGTTCCCTTGAAACAAGGGCGGCAGCTTGGGCACCGAGCTTTGCTTCGGTGGCGGCTCGGCTGCGCTGGCCGGGGAAGGCAGATAGTCCCGCTTGAGCAGTTCCACGGCGTGCGTAAAGCTGATGCCTTCGGCCCGCATCACCCACAGAATCACGTCGCCTCCTTCGCCGCACGCGCCCTTGCAGTCCCAAACGTTTTTCACCGGGTCGATGTTGAGGCTCGGGCGCGTGTCTCTGTGGAAGGGGCAAAGGCCGATCAGTTCCTTGCCGCTGCTCCTCAGCTTGATGCCCCGCGCCTCGGCGAGTCGCTGGATGGAGACTTCCCGCTTGATCCGCTCCTTCAACTCCGGGGGAACGTAGGGCATCGGCTCTCGGCTCCTTCCTCCCGTTTTTCCAGCTTCCTCGAAAAAACCTGTCAAGAGGATTCTTCTGTTCAACTTGTCCACAGGAATGTAAAGTAAATTACTTTCTAGGTCAAGAGGGATTCCAGATGACTCTTACACTCACCCTTGTCATGGCTCGTAAACCCAACACGGATTCCAAGGCAGTGAGCCGCGCACTCGGCAAGCGCCTGGCCGATTTCCGCAAGATGCGCGGTTATAACCAGCGTGAGTTAGCCCAACGCGTCGGCATCGTCCAGGTTGTGGTTTCTGATTACGAGACGGGCAAGCTGCGCCTCAGCGCAGAGATGGCTTTGCGTTTCGCTGCCGCGCTTGATGTGCCGATCCAGAAGTTGCTGCATACCAGCGAGCCTCTCCCGGTCGAGCCACCACGCAAGCACAGCCGTCACGTGTTGCGGCGGTTGGAACAGATCGAGCGTCTGCCGCGCCGGAAGCAAGAAGCGCTGCTCACCACCATCGACACCTTCCTGCAGAACACTCCCGGTAGAGCATCCTGATCAGATCCCAGCCGGACAACGACCGGACAGGCACCGAACAAAGCCCGGACGCTCACCGGACGCGCCGCGCTTTCCGGCAGTGCGCCTCTCGTTGCGCCGCTGGCGCAAGGGATGGTGTCTTAGTTCATCCTGCCTTTCCGCTGCGCCCCGGCTCCCATTTCTTTCTCACATTTTTTCGATGGCTGGAAGCAAACAGAGCGGAGAGGGGGCCGTGTCAAGGGCGCGCGGTTTTTGCGCGTTCATCGGAGCGAACGCAGAGACCCTTGACTCGGCTCCCGCGCTCCGTATCATCTCCAGCGGAAAAAGGGGAGTCACCGCTTCTCCTCGCCGCTGGGTTTCTCTCGCGGCGGTTTTTTCCGCGCCGCCTGCTGCTGCAACTTGGCGGCGAGTTCATGCTTCACTGCGCTGATTTGGTCGAGCATTTTGTCGAACGCTTCCGGGGCCAGCTTCTCGCCTGCCGCCACAGGCCGCAACACATTTACCAGCAGCAGGCGAACCCCCACGATCTCCGCCAGCGCCGGATCGTGCCTCTCTGCCTCGCTGGCACTCGCCAACACCACCTCGCGGCACCACTCCCCGAGCGTCCGACCGCTCGCCTGCGCCGCCTCCTCCAGCCGCGCGTACTCTTCCTCGCTCACTTTGAATCCGATGGATTTTGTGCGCAGCGGCGGCTTCACCATGTCCCGGCTTCCTCTCTCGCCTTCACCGCCGAGACTAGCAGCCGCGCTTAAGAATCAACAAGTTCGCCTGCGCTAACTTCCGGTTGCTCTACAGCAACCGGATCGGCAGGATTTTCCTCTAGCTGCTCTCGTTTCAACAGGTTCGCCCACGGTAACCGAAAGTTACTCTGCAGCTCCCATTTGGGGGTGACGTGTCTCTCCCCTCCTCCCGATGCCGAAGGCAGCGCAGCTTTTGATCTTCCCCGATACCGCACAGCAACCAGCCCAAACCGGCCCTGGCTCGGCCTCCGGGAGCGCCAATCCGCCCGCCCCCCGCTCCCCACTTCCGCGCAGACAATCGATACAAAGGACGGCTAATCAGATTGGGATGGAGGGCCTCGAATCGACGACGGAAAGCGCGGCAAGAGGGACCGAGATCACAGCGCGGATCGGCGGGCGATTCGGGGCCGCTTCGGAACCGGAAAATTGTTGAGCCCACCCCGAGCTACGGGTCCCTCTCCCGGAACGCTGAGATCACCTTCATTACGAACAGAAAGAAGCCGAACAGAACGATTGCCCAGTCCAACTTTCGGTTCCCGGTATTAGGGAAACCCCGCAGCATCTGCTAAGCCCGTTTTTGCTCCATGGCCGCCAACCGAGCGCGGCGCGAAAAAAGTCGAGCGACAGCTACCGACACTAAGATCGCCAACGCGAGATAGGCGATGTTTATACCGGACACTTTTGCAACTTTGAATGCGGCCTCTGCTGGAGGGAGTGTTCTCGCGAACGCTTCGTGCCAGAAATTCCAGAACAAATAGGGTGCCAAAGTGAGGGCAGTCATCCTCCCCGGTGATCGCTTCTCGAAGCACGCCACGAAGATACCGACGATCAGGCCCACAGTGAGTATTGCCGCGTCTCCCAGTTCGGAGGCGCGGCGAATGACTCGCACCGGATCATCCCCAATGGCATGAGCGATCTGTGCGTCGGTCATTGTTGTCCCCGATCCCAGTAGAATGACCTGCATCGCAAGCCTTCCGTCTCTGGTATGCGTGGCCACGAGATAATCCAGAACTCCCCCCAAAAGGAAGGCTAGAACGATTCCAAAAAGGACGATAGCTGTTCGGCGATATGTCATCTTCTCTTCCCCCTAAGAACAACTTCTCCAGCATTCTGTCCTGTATTGCGCGCATCATTTGCCGCACGGCTCTGGAAACATATCTCCGATCCAAGACGGTGGAGCAAGGGGGATTGAGCTCGTATAGATAGTAGCTAGGCAACCGCAGAAAAGATCTTTGCAGTTCTGATCTGAGTGGCAAGCAGCATGGATTTGATCGAGCCCGGTTGATGGACTCGAATTCGGGTTATCTGGACTCCCAATGGTAGGATCCTGCCTGATCGAGCTCACAGTGTTGGCTAGCCCCTTTAGACACCACCTAGCCTTTGCGCCGCAGACAATCAGATCCGCATAATTTCGTGATTTCTCATACCAGTCGTAGATGGGCCCCCAACTAATGCCCTTACCATCAGGATCACTCCACCGCACGGGATCATTGATTGCATATGCGTAGAAGTCAATCGTTGCTCGAAAACGTAGCGGATCTTCACTCAGGAACCTCCCGCTGTTGGGGTCGTAGTAGCGCGCCCTGTAGTAGTACTCATCCGTCTCGGAGTCGAACTCGCGGGCGGTGTACTGGAGCGGGTTGGTGATTGTGCCAGTAGAGGCCGTGAGCTTACCAAACGAATCATAGGCATAAGTGCTGGCGAGCGCCCCGACAGTGTTGCTGAGGGACGTCACGGTGCCGAGCGCATCTCCTTGGTAGAAGCTGGCAGTGCCGGAGCGCAGTTCCGCCAGCGGCTCGTCCAAGTCGCGGTGCACGTCAGTGTATCTGGCCACCACATTCCCGCTCTGATCTGCCTCTTCCAATAGGTTCTTCCCGTCATAGAGGTAGTTGGTGGTGCCGAGCGGTCCGGACTTCTGGATGCGCCGCCCGAAGGGATCGTAACGGAAGGTGGTCGTGCCGCCGTTGGTACCGGGCACAATGGCCTGGGCCAGGCGGTTCTCGAAGTCCCAGGTATAGGATTTGCCGCTGGCGTCGGAGAGGGTGTTGCCATTTGCGTC
>JBAUAN010000097.1:0-1809 GCA_049675725.1 Candidatus Sulfotelmatobacter sp.
CTCCGGCGTGCAACGCGCTGCACAAGCTATAATTACGCCCACGGATGGACCTCACCCCTGGCGCGAAACTTGGTCCTTACGAAATCCAATCCCCGCTGGGTGCGGGTGGCATGGGCGTGGTCTATAAGGCAGAGGACACGCGCCTCGGCCGGTTTGTCGCCCTCAAATTTCTGCCCGATAGCGTGGCTCACGATGCCGCGGCGCTGGAGCGCTTTCGCCGCGAAGCTCGGGCCGCGTCAGCCCTGAACCATCCCAATATTTGCACCATTCACGACATCGGCGAACACGATGGCCGCGCGTTTATGGTCATGGAGTTCCTCGATGGTCTAACGCTGAGCCACTTCATCGCGGGTCGTCCAGTTGAAACGGAAAAGTTTCTCCCCATCGCGATTGACATCGCGGACGCTCTCGACGCGGCTCACAGCGAAGGCATCGTGCACCGCGACATCAAACCTGGAAATGTTTTCGTAACGCGGCGCGGCCACGCCAAGATACTCGACTTCGGTCTGGCGAAAGTGACCGGCAAGACCGCCGCGTCCAGTAGCGATGCTGAGACCATCGCAAATTCGGATGCCCTGCACTTGACCAGTCCCGGAACGATGTTGGGGACGGTTAGTTACATGTCGCCGGAACAGGTGAAGGCCAAAGACCTGGATGCCCGCACAGACCTGTTCTCCTTCGGCGCCGTGCTCTACGAGATGGCAACTGGCAAGCTGCCGTTCGAGGGATCAAGTCCGGGAGAGATTTGCAGTGCGATTCTACGCGATGAACCTCCACCACCGTCTCAGGTAAATCCGCAAATCGTTCCGGGGCTGGAAGCAGTCATCCGAAAGGCGCTGGAGAAGGACTGCAACCTCCGCTATCAACACGCCTCGGAGGTGCGGGCCGATCTGCAGAGGCTGAAGCGCGATGCCGACAGCGGCGGTTATCAAAAGCCTGCTGCGTATACGCCGGCAACCACACCATCCGCCACGAAAGTGGCAGTTGCGAAACCGCGAGAGCTGACCGTGCGGATGCCCGCCACGAAGTTGTGGCTATCCATCGGCGGGTTGGCAGCGCTGTTAATGGCTGCACTGATCGCTCGAGAGTTCTACTCTCGGATGGGCGGAAATCAGACTCTCACCGACGCAGACACTGTGCTCCTGGCACACTTCACGAACGACACGGGCGATCCGCTGTTCGACGGTACGCTGAAGATTGCGCTGAATGTGGCTCTCACCGAATCACCCTTCGTAAGCGTGCTTTCGAGTGACAAAGTCAGTGCCATATCGAAGCAAATGGGTCTGCCGTCCAATGCGACCCTCACCGCCGGTTTAGCCCGCGAGCTTTGCCAACGAGCGGGAAGTAAAATGTACGCCGCAGGTTCGATTCGCAGCGCGGACAGCAAGTATGTCGTAGCCCTGAACGCTGTGAACTGCCAAAATGGCAAGACTGTAGCCCATGAGGAAATGACTGCGGCCGGCAAGACAGACGTCCTCGATACGATCGGGCGAGCTTCCAAGAAATTGCGCGCTGAACTCGGAGAGCCACCCTCAACGGTCCAGAAGTTCGACGTGCCTTTGTCTGAGGCAGCGACTTCCTCTCTCGAGGCACTGAGCACATATGCGAGCGCGTTGAAGGCATACAACGAACAAGGAGTCCAGGCAGCTCTCGCACTTGATCAACACGCCATTGAACTTGACCCCAGTTTTGCAATGGCGTATTACGACGTGGGCGACGACTACTTCAGCCTCATCAACTAGGACGCGCCAGCCAGTACTACACCAAGGCGTTCGAACTGAGGCAACACGCCAACGATCGTTCGAAGCT